>NZ_JAMZGF010000015.1 GCF_024158915.1 Chryseobacterium sp. S0630
TATACTGTAACAGGACTTTCACCAGCAACTACGTATTCTTTCTCTGTGAAAGCAAAAGATGCAGCTGGAAATGCTTCGGTGTCAAGTAATACAGTGAGTGTGACAACTCTTTCTGGAGGAACTGTTACTTATTGTTCTTCTTCGGCCTCAAATACAGCAGATGAAAGAATCGGAAATGTAACATTTGGATCTATCAATAATACGTCTACAGGAACTGCAGGATATGAAAACTTCACTTCAGTTTCTACCAATGTTACAAGAGGAAGTGCTTATACCATTTCCATTACTCCGGTTTGGACTTCTACAAAATACAGCGAAGCTTACGCGGTTTATATTGATTACAACGGAGACGGAGACTTTACAGACAGCGGAGAACTGGCATGGACAAAAGCAGGGTCTAAAACAAGTCCGGTTACAGGATCTATTACAATCCCGGCTACTGCTACAGTGGGATCCACAAGAATGAGAATAATGATGAAGTACAATTCAATTCCTACTTCTTCATGTGAGGCAGTCAATTTCGGACAGGTAGAAGATTATACCCTCAATATTGTTTCTTCCGGAAAAGGAGATCTTCATAGTACGAAAGATCTGATCACCGATGTAAAGCTTTATCCAAACCCTGCAAGAGATATACTTTATATTTCCAATACAACTTCTGAAGATTACAAAATCTTCGATATGGGTGGAAAACTAATCGATTCAGGAAAACTACAAAGAGGGTCCGTGAACGTAAGCAACCTTATCAAGGGTGCTTATATGATTCAGATTGGAGAATCTTCTAAGAGATTTGTTAAAAATTAGGATCAACATTAAGTATAAATCATTTTTTATTATACAAATTCATACATACACATGGAAAAAGGATAAGCACAAGCTTATCCTTTTATATTAATAAGTAAAAAAAACTGATCTGTAATTTTATAATACTTTTACTTATAATATAAGAAATTACCATCATTTTCACTGGCGATGAAGAACAGACTGCAAAGCCAATAAGCATCTCGCAGAGCCACAATAAAAAACGCCACATGTGTAGTTTTATAACTACTGATTTTTCACTTTACAATCATAACTATTCAACTAAATTTACAGCTGTAAAAAATCACTTTTGTATTAATAAAAGAATAATTTTATAGATATTTTTTTTCACATCAGATAGTCACTTTGGGTTCAAAAATAGTCTAACACAATCTTCAAAAAATCTATACATGAAACTCATCTTATTAAGTATGGTTATATGTCTCAGATAAAAAAGAACCCAAAGGCCTATTAAAACTGATCTGTATACTTCATCAATAAAAGTCCCAAAGCAATGCTTTGGTTTTTATTTCGAAAATATTTAATGAGTTTTTGATTGAGGCTTTTAGGATGATCTACTAAAGATTACCTGGGTTTAATAACATTTTTATTTTTGATGCCATACAGGTTTCAGAAAATGGAGCTCCTTTTACCATGTATTTTAATATAGATGAATCTCCCTACAATTCAACCCCAACATCCATCTCTATCTCATCAACAAGGGAATGCCAGCTCAACAGAGAACTAGCATTCCTATGGTAATCTAACAAATATTATTTGTTTAATAATTTTTCAATCACTTTATCCAAATCCTCTATGGTTGTTGGCCCGAATCCACTTGCGTAATGGGCAATTTTTGACTCTTTATCAATAATGAAATGCGTTGGAAAAGAATTAACATGATATAAATCTGCTTTATTTTTACTTTCCGCAATGATATTGTATTTAAATGTCTTTGTTTTTAAGAACTCATCAATTTTTGATTTTGGATTTGTTGAAAAACCAAGAAAAACAACCTCTTTATTTTTATATTTTTCAACCAATTCATTGAGTTCAGGGATTTCCATCAGACATGGCTTGCATTCAACAAACCAAAAGTTCATCACTATCACTTTCCCTTTAAGATCAGCCAGAGAATATTTTTTTCCGAATATATCAGTAACTGAAAACGGCATTGCTTCTTTACCTATTAATGCCTCGCTAGCTATCCTGGCCTCTTCTCTTTTCTTTTTTCTTTGTTTAAACATTTCTTTTTCTTCTTCAGTTGCTTTTCTTAATACAAAAGCTTTTAATTCCATACGATCATCAGCATAAGGATCAAGCTCATAATCACCAGAGCTCATTTTCTCCCCAAAATCTTGTTCATTAAGCAACACATGGTCTTCAGAATAAGTAGGTGTGGTTTTAGGATTGATCATGATTGGTCCATTAGACTTAATATCTTTAAAGGAAGCCTTTTTCAAGCCTTTTAATGGGTCTGTATTTTTTACGGCAGCATTTTCTTTTTTTACCTCACCCATTTGTGCGGTAATAGTATTAGTGCTTACAATTAGAATGAGTACAATTGTAATGATCCAATTTCTTTTTGTCATAATATTTGTTTTTTTATTAATTTTAAAAAATGTCATGTTGCTTAATTTGTAAATCTATTATTTGATAGTTCAAAGGTAAATACGCAAGTTTTAACCTAGTGATAACTAGTGTTAACGTGTGTTAACGCAGTAAATAGTATCCCTATAGATGTTATTTTTGATATATGAAATTACTTTTCCGAAACAATATTGCCCTGTATATAAGTCTTATGGTTTTAGTTACCATAAGTATTCAGGTTTACTGGAACATTCAAAACTATAAGACGAATAAGCAGCAAATTTTGAATACGGTACAGAATGCATTAGAAAATAGTATCAACAACTATTATAATGATAAGGCAAGATCAAATATGAACCCTCATATTGTAATTAAAGCACAGCGTATTTCCAACGAAATCCAGCCTAACAGCAATTCAGACACCATTTTACTGTATGAAAAACCGGAAAAAGAAAAATATCTTATATTTAATGATTCCATCAATCCCAGCAGAGATTCTCTTTTAGACAGTAAAAAAATAAAGTTTTTGGCAGAAAAAACACTTATGTCCATTAGAGAGATCAACATAGATCTCAAAAAGCTATCCAGATATCTTAACAGTGAATTCAAAAATAAAAATCTTGACTTTGACTATGCACTTCTTTATCAAAGGAAAGGACAAATAGCTTCTAAATACAATAACCCGGGAAATAGAGACTTTGTTTTTTCAGTATTGTCCAAATCGTCTTATTTGCCTCCTCAAAGTGAACTCAAAATTCTTTTCCCTGATATATTCTTTAAAACACTAAAAGTGGGGCTAACCGGAATTTTAATTTCTTCTATATTTTCTTTAAGCATTATTTTGTGTCTTTTTTATTTGCTTTCAATTATCCAAAAACAAAAGCAGTTAGCCATCATAAAAAATGACTTTATCAGCAATATATCACACGAGTTAAAAACACCCATTTCGGTAGTAAGTAGTGCCTTGGAGGGAATAGAAAAATTTAATACTGACAATGAACCGGAAAAAACAAAAAAATATGTGACTATTTCCAAGCTGCATTTATCCAAACTGCATCAATTGATTGAAAGAATTCTGGAAACATCTGCACTGGAAAGTAATGAACTTCACTTACAAAAGTCAAATACTGAAGTTATAGATTTAGTTACCCATATTATTGAAAAATTTAGTATCCACACTAAGAAAAAGATCACAATGAACTCTTTACAGTCCTATATCTATATTCTTATTGACCGTTTTCATTTTGAGAATGTAATTTCCAATCTTATCGACAACGCTATTAAATATGGTGGCAATGAAATAATAATTAATATTGAACAGGATGATAAAAGTTTAAATATTGAAATTTCAGATAATGGCAATCCGATAGAGAAACTCCATCAGCAGAAAATTTTCGATAAATTTTATCGTATCCCACAAAACAATATTCATAATGAGAAGGGATTCGGTATTGGATTATATTATGCTAAAAACATTATTTCAAAGCATAACGGAACCCTTGAACTTATAGCAAAAGAATTAACAACTTTCAAAATTTCTATCCCAAATGGATAACAAAATAGATCTATTATTGGCTGAAGATGAAGCTACTTTAGGCATGATTATAAAAGAAAGCCTGGAAACCAGGAATTTCTCTGTCACACACTGTCAGGATGGCCAACAAGCCTATGATCATTATATCAGTAAAAAGCCAGACGCTATTGTTCTGGATGTTATGATGCCTAAGAAAGATGGGTTTTCACTGGCAGCTGAAATTCGAAAAACAGATAAAACTACACCTATTATTTTTTTAACCTCCAAATCTCAGGTACAGGATGTCTTGAATGGCTTTCAGTGTGGAGGAAACGATTATTTGAAGAAACCATTCAGTATGGAAGAACTTATTGTGCGTATTCATGGGCTTTTAAACCGCATTCCTCAAAAAATGGATGAAAGTAAATTCAATATTGGAATTTACTGCTTCAACTATACCAAACAAACCTTACAATACGATGATCTTATTTTTAATCTTACCTACAGAGAAGCTGAGGTTTTAAGACTACTTTTGGAACATAAGAATGAGATTGTTGATAAATCATTTACTTTACAACAAATATGGGGTAAAGATGACTTTTTTAATGGTCGCAGTTTAGATGTTTTCATTTCCAGAATCAGAAAAAAACTATCGCATGATCCATCTATTCAGATCATCAATGTAAGAGGCAGAGGATATAGACTTATCAGCTAACTTTATTTTTTAGCTCTACAAATTTTTCAATTGAACTTTTAAGAAATCTGAAGAAAATAAATTTAATTTTTAATCCTGTTTAATTTTAAAAATTGATCTAAGCTGTATTTTCCAGCACCAAAAGATAAAAGCGTAAGGAGCATCAGAATATAATATAAAGGAATTTCAAAACCATTATCACCAGCTTCAAAACCATTCTCCCAATGTACAGTAACAATGGCAACAATCATCGTAATAATCAAGGGAATTGAAATCCATCTGGTAAGCAGACCTAAGGTCAATAGAATGACGCCCAAAATTTCTGTGCCAGTTGCTAAATAAGCATTAAATAAAGGTAAGGGGATATTGATACTCTCAAACCAGGCTGCAATACTATCAATATCCTTAACCTTCATCATTGCCGGATTAAAAAAACCGTATGCCAGTACTAAACGTAAAGCCAATAAAACAAAATCTTGTATTTTATAAGACCTGTTAATTATTTCTTGTATTTTTTTCATAGATTTGATATAATAATGTTTAGAAAAGAAGATGGCAACACTTCTTTATTAAATTAAATGCTACTTATTCCGATATCCTAAAAAAAGTGTATTCTGTAATGCAAACTGTTCAAAATCATGATATAATTTCATCACTTTTTCTCCGTCGTTATCGTACTTGGCAAGCAATTCTATGAAATCTTTTCTGCTAAAACAGCCTTCGTTAGCTTTTAAAATAATTTCCACAAAAGGATAAGAGAGATTGTTGAAATGTATTTGTTTGGTATAAAAGTCCCGATGGACAGATACAAAATACTGGCCTCTGTCTTCTTCTGTAATTTCTTTCACATTTTTTAAATGAATAGGATATTCTGTAGATAAAATCTTAATTTCCGGATTGGGAATAATTTCATCTTCCTGCAATTTTTTTTCTATGCTGAATTCATCAATGGGCAAATCCTCCATCATAAAAACTTCAATCTCCAGCCATTCATACTGTAGAAGCGTAACAAGGAAAGGAAATTTTTTCTTAAAAGGGAAATTGTGCTGCTGATAATAATCTGAAAACTCCTGTGGAAGTTTCCACACCTGAGGAGTTTGACATTTGTGGTGTTCAAAAAAATATGATACCATTTTTTTCCATCTTCTTTTACCGATTAATTTCCTTGTCATAGGAAATGCTCTTTTCAATGTATCTTTTACCACATTATATACCAGCCTTCTGTAATGAAATGTATGCGCCTGAATACTGGTTTGTGGTTCATCTAAGCCGGTCCTGCAATACAAGGCAAGATCCGTTTGAAGGGAAAATGTTTTATTGTGCATTTACAGCAGTATATTGAGGTTTTAGGATGTCATTTTTGATCACTCTCAGCGTATCAATTTCATGTTGTAAATTTTCCAGTTCCGGAATATTAAAATCTCTTTCCAAAAGAACAGGCACATCTTTATTTATTTGCCCTATAGCCCATCCAAATAAGTCATACACAGGATCAATGATATCTCCTCCGTGAGTATCTATAATTAAATATTCATTCACTTGATAGTGGCCCGCCATATGGATATATTTCACCTTATCTAAGGGCATTTTCTGGATAAATTTCTTCGCATCATACGTATGATTGAATGCATTAACATATACATTATTTACATCCAGTAACAATTCGCAGCCAGTTCTGTTTACAATTTCATTGATGAAATCTTCTTCTGACATTTCAGCTTCTAAAACAGTATAATAGCTTCCATTTTCCAAAATCAATGGCCTTTTCAAAATATCCTGAACCTGAAGAATGTTTTCAGAAACCCGCTCTATTGCTTCTTGGGTAAAAGGGATGGGCAATAAATCGTACAAATGGGCATTATCCACTTTAGAGAAGGTAAGATGTTCGGAATAAAGTACAGCCTGAGTGTCTTCCAAAAACTGCTTTACCTTTTTCACAAAATCCTTATCTACTCCTTCCGGACTGCCTATAGAAAGAGATAGTCCATGACAATAAAGCGGGTATTTTTCCAGGACCTGCTTTAATTCCTGTTTCCAATATCCTCCGACTCCTAACCAGTTTTCAGGTGCTACTTCTACAAAATCAGGTCGCAAAACATCCGTATTCAAAAATGCTTTCGAGAATTCTTTTCTATATCCAATTCCTACCATAATTTTATATTTTACTTAAGTCTATCTACTTAAAAAAATCGACAGACCTATTGTACAAGTCTGCCGATTCCAAAAAATTATTTAGATGATGTTGTTTTTTTAGTTTTTTTGGTTTCATTCTTAGTTTTTTTACCTCCACATTTCCCTTCACCACACTTTCCTTCTCCACATTTCCCTTCTTTAGTTTTGGCTTCTGTTTTTTTACCTCCACATTTTCCTTCAGAAGTTTTTTTACCTCCACATTTCGCTTCAGCACTTTTTTCTGTTTTACCTCCACAGGCCGCCTCTGTAGAATGTGTTTCCATTGATTTCACACTAGCAAAAGTAGTGTTGGTTCCTAATGTAAATGCTCCCAAAGTCAGAGCTCCTAATAAAATTGCTGGTTTTTTCATTATTTAAATTTTAAAAATTATGTAGCATTATTGCTTCTTATATATTAATACCCGAAAACATAAAAAATAACCCCAAACACTGAACAGCACTTGAAAAGACATAACCATCTTTAGAACTTTTGATTTTCAGTATCAAGATTGATTTCTTCTGTATCGTTTATTTGATTATCCTATTATTACGAACAAAAATTGGGATGATATCTCAGTATATTGATGAAGCTGGCTATGTTGATTCAATACTGAGTTTACATAGCCAGTTCTCCCTAAAACCAAATACTATTTTATTTTTTTCATCTCATCCCACTCTCTTATCCCCTTGCCTCAGATATGTTCTTAAAACACGAATAGAGGGAGGTATCTGAGGCCGATAAAGAAAGGGGAAATAAGATTTATGATTTTTCTTCTTCAAAATAAAGAAAAGTGGGTGTTGGCATCCATTGATGCTTTATATTTTTTCATCTCCATTTGCCTGCACATTAATAGAAATAATTGACTTATTTTTCATCATGTATTTGTATTTATTGGGTTTTATATCTAAAGCTCTATTGCATACATGCTGTGAGTACTACTAGTGCTTTTTTAGATACAAAGTGAGAATTAATCTGTATTTTCAATATACCAACAATTATCTTGTTTTTATCTTGGTATAAAAATTATAAAGATGAATTCTTATTTTGTAAAAGTATGATATTCAATTATCTTCAAAAAAAATATTCTGTAGATATAAATCGTTGGGTCAACAAAATAATACTACTTAATTGTAGCTAATAAAGGTTCACTTTGTAAATATTAAATTGTCATAAAAGTTTAATTAAAAAAATAAAAAATCCGAAGAAACTAAATGATTCTCCGGATTAAATATTGCCTAATTTTATGTCAAACTATTTTAGGACAAAATACCTCATTCATAATCTCTTCAAATAGATAAGAAAGAAAAAACCACTTACAATCTAATTTAACAAATTAGCAGACTGAATTATTTTATAAACTCCAATGTTCCATCAGTAATCCTATAAAACGCTCCCACAATTTTTATCTGTCCTTTATCTTCCATTTCCTTAAGGATTGGACTTCTTGTTCTTATATCTCTGAGTGCTATTCTGACATTATTTTCAGAAACGAATTTTACAAAATCATCATTTTTTGAGCTTTTCTTTCCCGTATAGTTTTGACTTATATTCACTGCTGGTTTTATTTTTGAAAGCATCGCTGTCATATTACCCAACTTAACATCGTCAATTGCGCCTTTTATAGCTCCACAATGTTGATGCCCCATTACAAGGACAAGTTTGGCTCCTGCTACTTTACAGGCAAACTCGATACTTCCCAATAAATCTTCATCCACAAAATTTCCAGCTACTCTTCCCACAAAAACATCTCCTAACCCCTGATCAAAAATATCTTCCACGGGCACACGGCTATCTAAGCAACTTATAACTACTGCTTTCGGATACTGACCTGTCACAAGCATCCTTGTTTGCCTCGTATGATCTCTCATCGTTACAGTTCCATCTTGGAATCTTTTATTTCCTTCAATGAAATCTTTCAGAACCTCTTCACCGGTTAACTTATTCTGTTGCTCTTTTGTCATTACATGAGAAGAAATCTTTGATTGAACCTCTTTATTTTCTGATTTCTTACATGAAACTGCCAATCCACATAGCAGACTTAATAAAAGTATTTTTTTTCTATTCATAATCAGATGTGTTTTTTAATTGATCTTTACATCCAGCTACCTCAGCAATAGTCTATTATTTATCAGGATGTGGCGTATATCTTAAATAAGGCTTAATTTCTCTAACTCCTTTTGGATATAATTTTCGGGCATCCTCTGTAGAAATGGTGGGAGGAATAATTACATCATCACCATCTTTCCAATTAACAGGAGTTGCAATCGTATATCTATCCACTAACTGTAAAGAATCTAAAACACGCATTATTTCATCAAAATTCCGTCCTGTAGATGCTGGGTAAGTAATAATTAAACGAATAATCTTATTGGGATCAAGTATCAACAAAGAACGAACTGTTGCTGTTGTGGATGCTTTGGGATGAATAAAATCATAAAGCTTTGAAACAGTAAGATTATTGTCAGCAATGATGGGAAACTGAACACAAGTCATTTGCGTTTCATTAATGTCTTTTATCCAATTCTGATGTTCCTCTACTCTATCAACACTTAGTGCAATCATTTTGGTATTTCGTTTAGTAAATTCCGATTGCAACTTAGCTGTCATTCCCAGCTCTGTAGTACATACAGGAGTATAATCTGCAGGGTGAGAAAACAAAATCCCCCATGAATCCCCAAGGTAATTATAGAAATCTATTTTACCAACAGACGAATCAGCCTGAAAATTTGGGGCAATATCACCTAATTTAATTGTCATAATTGCTTTATTTTTAAAACTGTTATTATTTTATACTATTGTAAAGTCTTATTCTTTGATCAACTTTAACTTTTCTGATTTCCCATCTTTATTGGAAACTTCAATAAAATAGCAGGCTCTTGGAAGCGCTGATATATCAATTTTATCAGGAGTATTATTAAACCTTTTCACTAATTTTCCCTCAGCTGTATAAATGTTCACAGAAGATTGTGTTCTTGTTTTTCCAGCCAAATGAATAACATCATGTGCTGGATTAGGATAGATTTTAAAATCTTCCTTTGGCGTAAAATTGGCAGTAGATAAATAAACTTCACCTAGCACCTGCGTATAGTCAACTGACTGGTTAATATTAAACAGGGGAATCTGAACAACTCCACTGGTAGAGTTTAATAAAGGAAACTTATGGCTACCATCATAATAAGAATAGGTAATATTTGTAATGACTCCAAGGGGTGCTAAATAAGAAGTATCAAAAGAAGAATATAAAATGAAACTTTGCACTGATCTGACTCTCAAAACATTATTATACACTTGTGATCCTATCATTAATGTTCCGTAAGCATCACCAGAAGTTGTAATTGTTCCTTTAAAAAGTCCGGATGCTAAGGATGAAGAGAATGTTCCGGCAGCGGTATCTGTTGCAGCATCTGTGATTGTAGATTGATAAGCAACAGGATATGTTATAAAGGTTCCGCTATCAGAATTAAAATTTAATGTCGCCTGTGAAGTTACTATTCCAGTTATTTCAAGTTTTGAAGCCGTTGACTTATAAAATACAGTATTTCCCAAACTATTCATTTTTATAGTTGATCCAGGATAAGTTATAAGTTCTGCAGGTGTTACTGCTGCATATGAGGTAATACTTAAGGGCCCTTGTGTTAAATTTGCATTATTGAAAGTTGCATTATTTCCAATTGCAGAATGATCTGGCACTCCATTGGCTGTATAGTTATTCACTACATCTCCTATGATTGGATCGTTAAATGCTTTAGTAATTGCTGTAGTTGTTTGTGCTGGAAATAGGCTAAAACCACCTAAGAGAATTCCAATAATTTCTTTTGTCATCATTCTTATTTAAATAGTATTACTTTCTTTGAATTAGGTGTCAAAACTATTTAAAAACTGATGCATTGAATAATTTAGCTCGTAGACATTACACTATAATACTGTAAATATTAATTGCAGAAATAAATAAATACTATAAGAAAGCTTTAAAATCTTAGATATAAAAAAAGCGCTGAAAATTTTCAGCACCTACTTTTTTAATATGATAATAGTATTCTTTTATTTTTTAGGAAAAATACTTTTAAATAAATTAGAAAAAAATTACCACCAAAATTTTCTATTTATGATCGTAATATCATAAAGCCTTTTAAACAGGCACACTACATTTACATTAGTGTTTAATTATAAAAACAAGGAAACACACAGGAGGAAGAGCAAATCTTTAGTCCCCATTATAAAGTATCTATCCATTTATATAGATCTGTATCAGAAGATATTCTGAATGATTTTCTAAGTCTGCTTTTTCTCGTCTGAACGGTACGCACCGAAATACAGTTGTATTCTGCTATATCTTTTGTGGTGAAACCAAGCTTGAGAAGAGCACAAAGTTTAAACTCCTCTGCTGTAATCTCCGGATTTATCTCAGTAAGATTGTCATATAAATTGGGAAATGAAGATTTCATTTTGGGTATAAAAGCAATATCATCATTCATGGCAAATTTCACTAGATTTTCCAGATCCATATCATCTTTTCTGTTGAGCTTTTCACGCATACTCGCCATTATTTTTTCACCACGAAGAACCTCTTTGTATAGTTTTAAAATCATAAAATGCTTTGACAGGATAAAATAGCCAAGAATCCCAAACCATATAAACACATTGATAAAAGCAAAGAATCTCTGATTTTTTGAAAATTCTAAATTTTCCACTCCCGCAACCCTGAATATCCTAAAATCATAATAATGGCTTATTAGAAAAAGAATAAATGCAGTAGCAAAAACAATGATAATATACCTCGAAGTTTCCTTTGTATTAAAAATAAATAATGATGTATTAAGAATCAAAAAATAGTACAATGACAAGCCGTTTCCAAAACCTGATGTGGATGAAAAATAGAAAACCAGCAGCATAGAAATCTCCATAACGATAAGGCATACCAAAATATTTTGACGGGCCCTTGTAAAAAAGAAAAGAAAAAGGAAAATTCCTCCCAGCACAAACAATCCCCAAAAAAAGTTACTAAATCCAAAAAGTAAGTCTCTCAATCCGTTCAAAAGCAAAACAACCCCGATAGAAAATGCAAACAAATTTAATCGCTGAGCATCGATACGCTTAAGCATATCCGTGTCAGGATCAATATGCAGGTTTTTTATATAATTAAATATTTTACGTGACATTACTAATAAACAATTGCTTAAAAGATAATAATTATTCATATAAAAACTAATACTTTCTAATTATTTCTAAAAACAACACAAACAAAAAACAATAAGTTTTTAGGCATACAGAAAACGAGCTTCTTTTCAGGCCTCCTACTATTATCTTTGGTATCTCTCATAGCTAAAAAGCTAACATATTTTAGGCTCATCTATTGTTATGACACATTTCTAGATTAAAAATTTTTTTCTCCATTTGGTTACTGTATTACGACTTAGTTTAAAATGGAAGGCAAGTTGGATATTGTTGAGTTTATTTTTTTTCTGATAATCAAGTATACTAAGTATATCTTTTTTTCTGAATGAACGATGTCTCTGACTGGCAGCAAAAGTTTCTTTGTCCGGAGTTCCAAAAATTTTTTCGTTAAGTTCCATAATATCCACAACAGATAAGTTTTCTTTCTGTAATAACCGTTGGCAGGAATCTCTTTTTTCCGGAAACTCTTTTACTATGATGTCATTATAAATTCTTTTATAATCGGGGATTAATTTTTCCATAAGATGTTTATATTTAATTTTCTTCGCCTTTATACTTCCATATCCATTTATACAGCGTTGTTTTCGGAATTTTATAATGTTCTATTACTTCTGTTTTTGACATTTCTCCCGACTCTATTTGTCTCAGAATAAAATCGATGATTTCCTTTGTGTAAATATTTTTACGGAACTGGGGTAAACCCGTTTTTTTATTCTGTTTATGTTCCGTGTTTTTACCTGCTATTGCAGGAGCATATAATATCAGATGTTGTGAATACAGCCTGAAAAAATCATATTCTAATAGTTTACTCCATTTCAACAGATTTTCTATTTCTATGCTTGTAGCCTTGTACATTATTCTTATTTCCTGCTCTGTACATTTCATAAAACTACAGATACGGGATAGTTCTATACCGCAGTCTGCAACTTCTTTTTCAATCAATGGTCCTATTGGAATCTCTTTAAAATTCATTAGTCTGTGTTTTTACAATCGTTTAATTGAGGGTATTTTATAAACCGGCAGACGGAAATTCATCTGCCGGATACAATGAACTTAAGGTGCTTTAATCTGTTCTATTTTTATACTTTCATATCAAATCAATAGGCAGACATTCTTTGCGCAGTCATGAAGACACGTCGGATGTTATTACTGGGATCAGTATCATTTAAATTATCTACAGAAACAAACACTATTATTCTGTACCAAATTCCGTCTACAAGTAAATCTACTGTTTCTATCTCCTGAGAATTATCAGATCCAGTCCTATCACCAGAGGTTGCAGTAATCGCTGTTGAAGTACTATTCATATTGTCTCCCCAGTTAAGATAAAGTCCGTCATCTGTTTGCAGGTAACCGCCCGGAGCGAGTAAAACATTAGCACGGCGATAATTATTTACACTCGATAAGGCAGAATACCAAACTTTAATATTAGAAGCAAAAACATTTACCAAACGAGGAACGTAGGTAACTCCTCCGGAACCTACATTGGAACTACTGGTAAAACTAAGATCCAATCTTATCTTTTGTCCTAAAATAGCATCGTAAGTACCGCCAATATATGTACTCAATAATCCTACATACGTCGCTGGTAATGTATAGGTAAAGAACTGGTATTCTCCGGGAGCAAGTACTTTTCCAAGACCAACTGTTGCACTACAGCTTTGTCCTCCGATTGAAAGAGGAAATGTTGTTGTATTTGGACTGGAAACCGTTGGTGTCCCGGAAATAGTATAGTTTAAAGTACCAGAGCCTTGTGCAAAATTACCCTGTTGAAGAGTTGCAGTAAGTCCATTTACAGGTCCTATAGTTTGTGCAGCGTATATTCCTCCATTTCCTCCTTTATAGGGAACTGACATTGTACCTGCAAAAGGAACACCACTGGTATAGGTAAGCGGCTCAAGAGTAGCATTTGTGCAATTCAAAGTACCTATTGTACCCTGCTGTAATGAGCGTCCATCCAAGGGTTTCCATTGAGCTCCGTCCCAATAGACATATCCTTTAAAGGTAAGGGCAGCTGTTCCTAAGTTGTATACCAATAAACCAACTGCAGGACTATTAATTGTAGCCGCATCGTCATACGCTGTTAAAGCTACTCTTGGACCTAAAAATCCTTTTTGACTCCCTGATGCAAGCTGGCTTACATTAAGCTCCAAAATAGCAGATGCGTCGGGAACTGCACCAATACCTGTAGCCCCTGATGAGGTTACGATAAAATCATTTGCTAGTTGTGCTGCTGTAGGAGTTCCTGTGACTGCATTGTTTTTACCACCATCAATATTGAAAACCCCTTGTGGATTTTGCGTATTGACGCCTACTTGAGCGAAAGTTGATGAGCCAATTGCCAAGGCAAGGATTGTATAAAATTTATTTTTCATTTTGTTTGATATTTTTGGAAAAAGGAAAAGAGTCTTGTAACTCTTTTCCTGAGTTACTATATTTTGAATTTGTGTTTCTGTTATTTTAGTATAAAATAGATTTAAAAAAAGGAGGAGGCCGAATCTGTATTCCCGTTAGAAAAGCCCTTTTGTATACCACTCTTTTGAGAGCCTGTTCTGGAAAAACCTGATTTTTGTATAGGGCAAACATCTTATATTTAGTCTGTAATACCCCTTTTTTTTCTTTAAAAGTGTTAGTTATGATAATAGCAATATCTTCTGATTTATCATAAGAAATGATATTGGAGCTGTTATTTTCTGTTATATAAATTTTCTGTTCAGAAGTCGATTTCAGTGCTTTTTTTGCTGCTTTTTTGCTGTCAGCTTTCTTTACTGTTTTAGCAAAAAAGGTCTGTTGTGATTTTGATAAAGAAGAAAGCTCAACCACTTTGATATTGGAAATTTGTTCCGGATGATATACTGTAGTGAAGTCTTTAATATATAATGAAACCAGACTGTCTTTTCTTTCTTTCAGAAAAAGAATACTGTCTTTGATATTGAGATCGCAGTCTTTTCCAATGTATAATTGAGCATACATATTACAAAAAGAACATAGCAAAAGAAGCATACCTGATGCCTTTTTCAACTTATAACTACTGTTCTTAAAATACATTTTCACCTCATCGGAATTGAGTGGTAAAATTGATCTTATTTTAAGCTGAAATAAAGAAATAATATACGCTACAGATACCTTATCAATACGCTGCAGCATACGACATAGATACCATCAAAATGGACATAATTATTTTAAAATATTGATTTTGATATAATTATAGTGATAAAATATATTTTCATTCTGAACCTATGATACACTCTTAAAGATGATATCAACAACAGAAGTTCTCTTGTTGATTTCTACATTGACCTGGCAATATATTATAGAAACGTCTAATTCTATATTGAAAAATAATCCATAAAAAAATCCCCAGATCTCTCCGAGGATAAAAAAAACTAATAACCATGAAAACTCAAATAAAAAATGAGTCTGTTGTATGGTGCAATTTATAATGATACATTAACAATAACAAAACATTTCTGTAGATATAAATTATAGTTGTGTAAATTTTGTTTGTAATATTTCTCAATATTGTTTGATGTTCCTAGGTGTTGTTGAGATAGTAAATCTATGAAAGAGAAAGGAATTACAGATAACGACAGAAGAATGACAATAAAAAATAAAGATTATAATTATCAATAAGGCATGAGCCATTATTATGAATTGGGGCTATTTTTGGGGGTGAAATAAAAAAATCGCCCTATTAATAAGGCGATTTGTGACCGCAGAAGGATTCGAACCCTCACTGTCGGAGCCGAAATCCGAAGTTCTATCCATTAAACTATGCAGCCTATTCCAGGTAGCAGATGATAGGAATTAGATAATAGGTGTTGAGCCTTTTAATTCTATCCTATATTCTACCTTTTAGAAAGTAATTTTCACACCTCCCAGAATCTGTGCACCCAGGACTTTATATCCTTTGTACGTCTGGTATTTTGAGCTCAGAAGATTATTTCCGAGTGCGAAAATACTGAAATTTTTGTGAATTTTATACTCTGCAGAAAGATTTAAATCAGCATAACCACCCACTTTATCATTCGTATTCTCCGTAGATTGGAAGATTACATTCGGAGCACCTACTCCTTCAATCGCATAAGAGTTTGTCGTTCTGTCAC
Source organism: Chryseobacterium sp. S0630 (assembly GCF_024158915.1). Lineage (GTDB taxonomy): Bacteria > Bacteroidota > Bacteroidia > Flavobacteriales > Weeksellaceae > Chryseobacterium. Next base: position 16,053 of record NZ_JAMZGF010000015.1, read on the forward strand.
TTGCAAAGATCCCTTTGAATCCTAGCAATAACTTCTTGTCAAGCATTGTATATTTTGCCCCGATGCTCGCATTGAATAAAGGAACGTTATAAATGTTGTCGTAGTTCTTAAGATCATACTTCGTAAACCTTAGCTCCCCATCAATAATCAGATTAGCCAATGGGAAATACTGTACACTACCTTTAATATCGCTTACATTTCCGTCATCATAAACAGCAGAGAATGTATTAGCAAAATTATATGCGGAACGGTTAACAGATGTATTATCAAAAAGGCCATTGGCTTTAAAGAACATAATATCTCTCATCTTTCCATAACCTGCAGAGAAGTCGTATTTCAACGTTTCATCGATATCTCCTCTCAATCCTACATAAAAATGATATTTCGTCTCTGTTGGCTTTAAAAACTGGTCAGAAAGGATGAATGGATTCGTCTGCAGCATATCTCCATAAGTATTCAGCTTCAGACCTCCGTCTACCCCTCCGTAGAATTTAAATTCTTTTGCCGCAGCAAACTGGAACTCCGCCTGCGGGAACCAATATGTTTTATTGTTTTTTTGCTGTTCTAATTGATCATTGGAGTTTTTAGCATTCAGGAAAGAGAATGAAGATCCTAATGTCAAGTAAGAATCTCCTTTTCTGAACGTCACTTTCGGAGTCAGGCTGGTATTGAAGAAATTGGAAGAATTTTTATCTCTGATCGCAAAATCTGTCTTCACCGCATCTAAACCTACTCCAAGATCTGCATTCAGGTTGATTCCTGATTTTCCTAATTCAACCGCATGTTTAGAGAAATTGGCAAGGATGGAAACCTGGTTTTCTGAAGCATCAAAATGATCTTTCAGGAATGATGATTTTACCCTTACATCATTTAAGATTTCATTGGAATAAAAATCATAGTATCCGTTTACTTTAAACTGATTTACTTTTTGTTTCAGATCAAGTTCACCGGTAGGCTGCATAGCGTAGATTCCATAATAATTATAGCTGTCTAAACCATATTCAGCATTAAGGTTAAATTTCCCCTTTTCACCATAAGAGTTTAAGAAAGCTCCGATATTAGCCGAAGTCTGCCCGGATTTCCAGTCGTAATCTTTTTTAAGACCATTCGTGGAAAGAACATGAACATCTGCACCTACTTCAAGCTTATTTTCAAGAGTTTTTGAAACGTTTCCGTCTACCAGAACTTTCCCGTAATTACCCATTCCAAACTGGAAATAGTTATTCTGAGCCGTTCCGTCAAATTTTGGAGCCACATCTTCCCCCTGAATGGTTGAAGTTTTGAAGTCTGAAACAGCAGGAACATCCGTGATGTTATACTTCACAGGAGTCTGCGATTTCTCTTCCGGCGGATAATTCTTGATGGTTTCCACAGAAGTTTTCTTCTTCTCAATCTTCTTCACTTCCGGCTCTCTCTTTTTGTTAAGAACCAGTTTTTCCTCCTTGATCTGGGAAAACGCCACCGACGAGAACCCTAAAAATAATATGGATAATAATTGAATTTTCTTGTTCATATTTTCTTTATTTGAAAAAAATATATAACGGGCTTTTATTTATTGGAAGCAATGTAGTTGCCTAATAAAGCTTTCCCTGACTGTTTTGTAAAAGTTCTCCCCAGTCTGAATATATTAAACAGCCAAAGGCTTTGATAAACTTGTAATTTGTATTGATAATTTTTCGTTGTACTGTTCTCAGCTACATCATAGCTATAAGAAATATCATACGGAAATCCTGAAGGCAATAATCCAACGGTGAGCATACTTCCAATCATTGGTTTTCCGCAGGGAGGAGTACGCGTCGTCATGGGATGCAGCGTGATCTTAGCTGCATTAGTACTGTCTTCTACAATTTCATAAATATCAGAATGTTTTAAAATTTTAAATTCTTCCCCAAGATCCTTATTCACCACAAAAGCTTTTTGCTTTTTGAAATCAGCTTTTGCATGGTTATATTCCTTTGGATATGCACTGTATGAAGGAATGCAGCTCCAGAGAGAACCTGAAATTAAAAAAGAATATATGGCAACTTTAAACACCTTCATTTCTTATTTCTTAATCTGCTTTTTAACTTCTTTAGCTTCTGCTACGATCTCAGGGAAATCCTTGTAGTTCGCAATGATCTGATCACAGGTATAACTTGCCTGATAGTTGTCTTTCAGACCGATATAGTTTTTCGCCATCAATACCAACGCTTTTGCTCCCCAGAACTCTTCCGAAGCATAGTTGTTGGCAAGCTTAAAGATTGTTTCATTAGATGACTTGAAAGCTTTCCCTTTGTTCTGATAATACGCTTTAGCATATAAAGCTTCTGCAGCTACCGAAGTATTGGATGATTTTTCAAGGGAAACATAAGCAGCTTGTGCCTCTTTATCTTTTCCGGAGTTCATCAGACTTCTTGCCTTGATTACTTTCGCAGTTTCAATAACGGCTGCTGAGTTTTTAGAATTAGCAATGACAGCATTGGCTAATTTTTCCGCTTCAGAGAAATTATTTTCTTCCGCATATAGTTTCATCAACTCTACATTCGCATAGTTTTTAATGCTGATATTGGAAGAGTTTTTAATGCCTTCAAGGTACTTTTTAGCTTCTGCAGTATTCCCCTGTGCAATAAAGATTTGAACTAAACGAGTTTGTGCATCATCCTGGTAATCGTTCTGAATTCCAGCAACTTCCTGAAGCACAAGTAAAGCTTTAGTTGAATTATTAGTCTGATAATAACTTTCTCCTAATTCGTACTTAGCCTGGTACAATCCTTCACCTGTCGGATTCTGTGTCAGATACTTTTCGTAGTAAGAAATTGCATTCTTATAATCTTTCTTCGCGAACAACTGCTTTCCTGTAGATAAGTTGATTTCATCAATTTCAGCAGCATCTACATTCACCCCAATATTTCTCGCGAAAGTTTCATATCCTGAAACATCACCGTTTTTCGTGAAGATAGGTTTAGCAGCCTGAACAACTTTCTGAGCATACGCTGTATTTTTATACTGCTCACCCAGAGATTTCAGTTCAGAAAGCGCTTTATCATTCTGATTCTGGTCGATATAATTCTGTGCTCTGTAGATAGATGCGTTTGCAATCAGATCCTTGTCAGAAGAACCTTTGATTACTTTTCCGAAATAATCATTAGAGTTTGCAAAATCATCCTGAGCAGCATAAGCCGTTCCTATTTCGTATTGAGCATCATCGTAATATTCGGAATCCGGATATTTTGATAATAGGTTTTTAAGGTTGGTAATCTTTGCCTGTGTATCTCCTTTGAATCCTAAAGCCATTGCTTTTTGGTACAAAGTATAATCCGTAGCATCTTCATTTTTATCATAAATGGCAATCGCTTCGTTCAGGTCATTGTTTGCATAATGAATATCTGCAAGACGAAGTTCTGCATCATTTTTAAATTCCGGTTTCGGATTGGCAAGATATTGTTTGAAATACGTAGCAGCCTGATCAAATTTCTTGGATTTAAAATAAGCATATCCTAAATCATAAGGCAGCTGCTGTTTTTCAGGGAAGTTTTCAGTAAGAAGCTTTTCATAACGTACAATGGCAGAAGGATAATTTCCTTTCTGGTAATACACCTGTGCCAGCCAGTATAAAGCTCTGCTGTTGAATTCTTTATTGATATTGAAACCAAGACTTCTTAAGAAATATTTCTCCGCTTCATCATAATTTCCTTTATTGAATTCTTCAGTCCCCAATAAATAAGAAACCTCCTGATCTACTTTGTTGATCTCAGGAGTCGAGCTCTGCAATCTGTCAATCGCATTCAGCGTTTCTTTATAGTTTCCGGAATACAGATAAGATTTCACCAATAATGACCTCATTTCTGTGGCATTGGCTCCATTCTGATTTTCGTTGATATAACTTTGGATGACCGCAGAAGGACTTTCAAACGGGTTACCGATATCATAACTTAATTTAGCGTACTGCTCATGGGCCAGCTTTTTCACTTTCGCATCATAATCCATCTGATAAGAAGAACGGAATGCAGAAAGAGCTTCCTGTTTTTTATCTACAGCCAGATAAGCATTTCCTAACTGATAGTAAGCATTTTGAGCCAAAGCAGAATTGCTGTTCAAAAGCTGGTTGTAATAAGAAACCGCTTCATCATATTTTTTAAGCTGTGCAGCCACAAATCCCATCTCATACAAATCGTTTTCTGATGGATTTTGCTGTACACTCAGATAATCTTTTAAATGTGGGTAGGCAGAAGTATAATCATTCTTCATGAAATAACTCTCCCCAATGATCTTATGAACTTCTGCTTTATAAGAATCTGAAATATTTTCGTTTAACAGAGCATTTCCTTCCGTGATCGCCTGATCGTAGTTCTTATCATTATAATACATCTGCACATAATAAGGACGTACCAACTTGGAGAACTTATCCTGATCCTTTATCGAATCAAAATACTGGAAAGCTTTATCACTTTGTCTGTTGCTATAATACAAATGCCCAAGCATATAAGCAATATCTCCTTTTTGAGACTGATCTGCTGTTTTATAAGCCTCTTCAAGGGCATCAGTTGCTCCTTTAGAATCGCCCGTCATGAATTTGGCATATCCAAGCTTAAGAATATACTGGGTATTTTCCTCCTTCGAAAGCTGATACTGATTCACTTTTTTCAAAGTTTCCAGTGCTTTGTCGAAATCTTTTTTTGCTAAATAGTAATCTGCCAACGGAAGATTAGCCTGCGCAAAATAAGCAGAATTAGGATATTCTTTCATAAAAGCCGTTAACCCATCTTCAGCATGATTTTTCTGAAGAATCACACCAATTACATTATCAAAAAACTGCGCAGCTTCTTTTTTCGAACGGGACAAATTCTGATTGTAGAAGTATTGTCTTGCGTATTCGTATTGAGAAGCATTGTATATTTTAGTCTGATAAAGATTTTCGGCTAGATTGAACCTGTAATTTTCTTTCTGGGTAAAATATTGAGACTGTTGAGCATCGGAGATTCCGAAATAAATTACAGCAGCCGCTAAAAGTATTTTTTTTGATTTCATTCTTCTTGATATAAGAAAATTAGTCTAAATAAGTTAACGAAAATATTAAAAACTTATTGTTTAAGCAAGTTTTAACAGTGTTAATGGCTGTTAATTCTTATTTCATAACAATCTAAATTTTCTCACCATACAATGATAAAATTTACTACTTTCGTTTGATAAAATGTAAACAATTTTAATAAACAGTTATCAAAAACACATTTTAATTTGATACTTTTTCAACAGCAGCTAAAAACATACCATAAACACACCATCTCATGAAATTTAAGATTCTTTTAGCATTAATTTTTGTCAACCTCCTGCAGGCACAAAAGTTTTATTTTCCAAAGACAGCTGTAAATGACTCTGTTATATTGGAAAAACAGATTCCAGGACTTGCACAACAAGTGATTCCTCATCTTCAATCAGCGAAATACAAACCGGAAAACACCGTTGATCTTATGGACAATCTTTTCCGTCTGCAGATCGTGGCTCAGGATTATAAAAATTCGCTGATTTCCCTTTCCGAAAACCGGAAGCTCTTTGCCGATAACAATATGGGAGACTACAGATATATCGGATTTGAACTGTATACATTTGCGAAAATGGAGCAAAAAGAAAACAACACCTCATTTTCCAATGCCCTTCAAAAAGTATTTAATAAAAAATATGAAAGCCTTTTGGAAAAAACGATTCCCAGACTAGGAATTGCTCTTGACGGGGATGTACGAGAATCTAAAAAGCAATTGAAGAAAGTACTGGACAAACAAAAAGACAAAGACAGTATTGATTACAGGACAGCCCTTGCTCTATGCAAAAGCTATTTAAGTTATAAAACCTATTCCGGTATAAAACCTCAGGTGATGCAGCTCCTGGCTTCAAAAGACAGAGAAAAATTCATTATTGAAACCAGAGATCTTAAATTAAAAAACGGAAATACTTTAACAATTACCATTGTCAGAAAAAAAGGAGACACTACTCCGCTTCCCGTTATTCTTACCAATAATATCTACGCAGGTCCTTTTGATGAATTCTTCGGAAAGAGAGCCGCTATTTATAATTATGTAGGAGCTGTTGTCAATACGAGAGGTAAGAGAAACAGCAATAATGTGAATAATCCTTTTGAACATGAATCTGAAGATCTTTATGATGTCATAGACTGGGTAAGCAAACAACCCTGGTGCAATGGAAAAGTAGGAATGATTGGCGGAAGTTACTTAGGTTTCAGCCAATGGGGAGCGGTAAAAAAACTGCATCCCGCATTAAAGACGATCGTTCCTCAGGTTGCCGTTGGTATCGGGGTCGATTATCCGGCTCAGAATAATATCTTCATGAGCTACATGCTTCAGTGGATACAGTATGTGACCAATAACAAACTTACGGACGAGGCTGATTTCGCCAATGCTGTAAAATGGGATTCTATCTATACAAAATGGTACAAAAGCGGAAAAGCGTTCAGGTCTTTAGATACAATAAGCGGTAAACCAAGCAAAATATTCCAGCGATGGCTGGATCATCCGGGATATGATCAGTATTGGCAGAAAATGGTTCCTTACAAAGAGGATTTTTCTAAAATCAATATTCCTATCCTGACGACAACGGGATATTATGATGATGATCAGATTGGCGCGCTGTATTATTTTAAACAACATCATCTGTACAATAAAAATGCAGATCATTATCTGGTTATAGGCCCGTATAATCATGGAGGAGCCCAAAGTTTCGGTTTTACTTACGTGAATGGAAATCCTATTGATCCTGCGGCAAGAATCAGTATTGATGATCTTGCTTTCTCATGGTTTGACTATATTCTTAAAGGAGGTCAAAAACCGGAAATTTTAAAAGACAGAATCAATTTTCAGGTAATGAATACGAATACATGGAAACATGTGGCTGATCTTGATAAAATGCATAATTCTTCTTTGAAATTTTACCTTCAGGACAAAAAAAATACATCTTCTGTATTTAATAAACCTGAAAACAAGACCTTCACAACACAAATTGTTGATCTTAAAAACAGAGATCAGAAAGACACTTATTACAAAGTCAGTAAAAAAGACAGCATAAAAATGACAAATTCTGTCGCTTTTGAAAGTGAAGTTCTTGACAAGGATATCATCATGAGTGGAAATCTTTCCGGAGTCTTCAATGTTTCCATCAATAAAAAAGATTTTGACACGGATACTTACCTGTATCAGATTCAACCGGATGGAAAATCCTCTCTTCTATCCACTCATATTGTGAGAGCCAGCTATGCGAAAAACAATGAACAAAGACAGCTTCTTGAACCCAATAAAACGGAACAGATTCCGATTAACAATTCCTATTTCATGAGTAAAAAGATAGAAAAAGGAAGTAAACTCCTGTTATTGGTCGGAGTGAATAAAAGTCCCAACTGGCAGATCAATTATGGTTCCGGTAAAGATGTAAGTGATGAAACGATTAAGGATTCCGGGGAACCTTTAGAGATAAAATGGTACAACGACAGCTACGTGGAAATCCCTGTTTATAAAGACTAAAGCCTTTTGTTTGAGCATTTTTACCCAAATGTTCTTAACAACTGTTAACATCAAAATAAAAAATCATTACATTTGCTTTTTTTCAAATCAAATATAGTTATTGAATGAGTCAACTTTTTAGAAGAAAAATCTATTCAGATACAGATACTTCAACAGGACTTTTAAGAGTCTTAGGTGTATGGGACATTGTATTTTTTGGTATTGCGGCCATTATAGGAGCTGGAAGTTTCAGCAGTTTAGGAGAAGCCGTTTTCAGAGGTGGTCCCGGTGTTATTCTACTATATTTGATTTGCGGGTTTGCCTGCGGGTTTACCGCTTTATGCTACGCTGAATTTGCCAGCAGAATTCCTACCGCAGGTTCTGCTTACACATATGCCTACGCCAGTTTCGGAGAACTTATTGCCTGGGTAATTGGCTGGGCTCTGATCATGGAGTATTCTTTCGGGAATATTTACGTAGCCTTCTCCTGGTCGGATTATTTCACCAGTTTCCTAGGCCGTCTCGGAATGCATATCCCTGATTATCTGACCTGCAGTTATACTGAAGCGAGAAAAGCTGTTCAATATGGTTCTGAAAACAAGGAATTATTAAATGCCTGGAAAACAGCTCCATTAATCGGAAGTTTGAAATTCATTGTAGATATTCCGGCATTGGTTATTAACGGTTTGATTACATGGCTTTGTTATGTAGGAGTAAAAGAAAGTAAAAACTTCAACAACTCTTTGGTTATCTTAAAACTGGGAGTAATTCTATTAGTTATTCTGGTGGGTTTCTCTTATATCAATACTGAAAACTGGACTCCAGTAAGCCCTACAACGGGAACACCATCCTTCATGCCGAATGGTTTTGCAGGAGTAATGAGTGCCGTATCAGGAGTATTCTTTGCTTATATCGGATTTGATGCTTTAAGTGTTCTTTCTGAAGAGACTAAAGATCCGCAGAAGACCTTACCAAAAGGAATGATTATCTCTCTTGTATTGTGTACTGTGATCTATATTGCATTAACGCTTGTATTGACAGGAATGGTAGATTACAAGAAATTTGACGGTGTTGGAGATCCGCTTTCCTTCATCTTTGAAAAAACAAATGCTAATGTAGCCTGGATGGAGCTTGTGGTTTCCTTCGTAGCGATTGTTGCCATTACTACTGTATTATTGGTTTTCCAGATGGGACAGCCGAGAATCTGGTATGCTATGAGCCGTGACGGACTGATGCCTCAGAGATTCCAAAAAGTACATCCTAAGTATAAAACACCATCATACGCCACTATTGTTACAGGAATTGTAGTAGGTATTCCTATCCTGTTTACAGATAAAACTTTCATCCTTGATTTTACAAGTATCGGAACTATTTTCGCCTTTGTACTGGTGTGTGCAGGAGTGCTTATGCTTCCGGCTAAAGAGAAAATAAAAGGAAGATTCCACCTTCCTTACGTGAACGGAAAAATCATTTTCCCTGTTATTTTCATTGGTGGTTTGCTGGCTTTCTACAAATGGCAGCCGGAGTTTTTTGACAATCTGATGAACTGGTCAGATCCTAATGAAGGAGAATTCAGAGCTTCTATTTTCTTCTTTATTATCATCAACCTGATCCTATGCGTTGTAGCTTTTATCAAGAATTTATCATTAATTCCACTGATTGGATTAAGTTCATGTCTATACCTTCTTACAGGAATGAGCCATGAGAACTGGTTCTGGTTCGGAATGTGGTTCCTGATCGGTATGGTTATTTATTTCTGCTACGGATACAAAAACAGTAAGCTTGGAAAAGAATTAAAAGACAGCTAAATAAGCAATCAATACCATTGCGGAAAGGCAAAATAGCAAAGAGGTTAATCCCGATGGAGAGACTGATTCGCTGTTTTGCCTTTTTCTTTTTCAACCTCTCTTAAAAATCGGCAGCATTATTGCTTTAACTTCAATAGAATCAACAAACTAGATTACCATGGCCGAAAGAATCAAAACATACAGAGAGTTTTACCAGTTCTATCTTACTGAACATAGTAAAACAGGCACACGCATATTCCATTTTATCGGAACATTTCTCGTGTTTTTCGTTATATGGTATGTCATCAGTTCCGGAAAAGAAAGATTTCTATGGTACATTCCGATCGTAGGCTATGGATTTGCCTGGTTCAGTCATGCGGTGATTGAGAAGAATAAACCGGCTACTTTTAAATATCCTTTGTGGTCTCTCATTTCAGATTTCAGACTGTTTTTTGAACTTTTAATCGGTAAACAGAAATTCTTCACCTCTAATAATCAGCCTCAGAAACAGGAATAGCCTTGTGTTTCTTTTCTTTTTTTAGTTTTGAAGGAGTAAGAGCATTTCGACTTCGCACAATATGAGATTTCTGCAAATGACGATATTATTTTTCTCGCAGATTGTGGAGATTTCGCAGATTTTTCACTATCATCTGCTTAATTTGCTCAATCTGCGAAAGAATTTTAAACTTTAGATTCCTTGCTCTGCCCGGAATGACAAAACAGACTTTTGAAATTTTATCGGAGATAAAATCTTTGCGCCTTAAAAGCATTCCCTCTAATAATACTTGCGCCTTTACGTTTTCCAATCTTTACTTTTCGATTGAGATTGCTTCACCTTCGGTTCGCAATGACTACACGTCGGTAGAATTCTGTTTATTCTGATGAAGTTTCTTCCCTATCAGATATCCCAATGAAGGCAGAATAAATGATAATACAACCGGAACTATCAAAGCCAGGCCTGAGCCGTCAAGAATAACCGTTAAAGGAAAAAGATATCCATTATAAGCAAGAAGAGCCAGTGAAAAAAGAAAACTATCACTGTTGCTGGTAGAAAGGATATTGAAATGACTTCCAAACTGGTCAAACAAACCGGAACAAGCAAATAACAGTACATTCACAAAAAACACCCACAGCACAGTTCTGTAAATCATTCCTTTTTTGGCATTCAGGTATCCTGCAAAGATCAGAAAGAGGGATAAAATTCCGGAAACCATATAATCAATGCCGGACGTCTCAACCTCACTTCCGGTTCTTCCAAAGAAATACATGGCATAGAGTACAATATTCAGAAGATAGATTAGCGTTACATAATTCATACATCAAAAAATTTACTATTTATAATCAATATTGTTTCTCAAGGATATCATAGTGAACGGTGTTTACTATTTTTTCAGCAAGAGCATCACCATTCACTTTTGTCTTTTTAGGGATATAACTTGAAAATGTTATCGTTTTATCATTATTCAAAGTCACTTCTACTTCTTCCAGAATGTTTTGGTCATCCACATAAAACTGGATTCTGTTTTCTATAATCCTCCAAAAAGAAAGTCTTGGTTCGGAAGGACTGCAATCTCCTGTTTTTCCTTCTACATAGTTGTAAATGGCAAAACCATCTTCCCTGATCGCATAATTTCTCATCAAACGGCAGTTATCAAATTCTTTTACCACTTTCTTTTTCCCTTCATAAAACCCGGCTTCCTTCAGTTTCCAGAATCCTGTAACATTTTCTTTGGTTAAACTCTGCGCTTTAACAAATGAGGAAACTGCAACACAAAATCCCACAACCATTATCCTGTTCATATATAAAATTGTACTTTTAAATTGATTATCAATGAATATTATTAGAATAAAATGTTTCGGGGGGGGGGGGGGGGGGGCCCCCCCCCCAAAAAAAAATAAAAAAAAAAAAAAAAAAATGGGGGGGGGGGCGCCCCCCCCCCCCCCCGAAACATTAAACTTTAAACATTAAACTTTGAACTTTGAATTTAATGCTCTATTTAAATTTCTTTTTAAAGCTGAACTTAAGCATATTCATCAGTCCTGGTTCAATGATGTCTATTCCCAGTCCGAAATTACTGTCGGCAACAGTATGATGATCTGTTCTGAATTGTTCAAACTCACTTTGCGGAATTTCAAGATTGATCAGAGGATTATATTCAATATTCACACTTGCCCCGTTCTTGTTCACTTTTTTACGGCTTTTATAATCAAAATACGGATTCGCTATTGTACTTTCCTGAACCGTATATTTTTCTTCAGTATCAATTTTCTGATCTGTATGCAGGTTAATTTCATATTTCTCACTGTCGAAATTATGCCAGAACGGTAAATCTTTATGGATGAAATCTCTTGCACTTGCCTTGACCACATTTCGGTCAAAATACATCAGAAAACGGTTTTTCTGTGGATCTACAAAATAAGGATTATCAATGGCAGCGGTATACTGAATCTTTACTTCATTCAGTTTCTTATCATCACTTACTACGTCAATAGCAGCATCTTTGAATACATTTCGGACATCTGTACCATTACGGTCACCTGAATAATTGAGTGCATAGAAAAGGAAACTGTTCCAGCTGTCTATGATTTCTCTTTTATTGGTACTTTTAAAATACCTTCTCATAGCATTAGCTCTGTTTCCTTTGTAAGTGGTTGACAAAGTAAGTTTTCCGGTATTGCCCTGAGCAGTTAAATCAACTCTTTCATTAATGCAGAAATAAGGGAATTTATACGATTTTCTCACCTGAAGTTCCTGATCTCTTTTCACTTCCAGATAATGCATAAAATAGATGAATCCTCTGTTTTCAATCAATCCGAATTCATCACGGATAGTAGCATCAATGAAATATTCTCCGCCTTTATAATTTACTTTTACCACCACGTGATTAAAGTTTAATAATGAAGGAAGGTAGTATTTAATATAATAATCTGTATTAAAATTCACCAGCACTACAGATGCATCCACTCCAATATAATCAAGGATTACTTTTAACAAAACGGATTTTGCCTTACAATCTCCCTGTTTATTTTCATAAGTTACTGACGGTTCCTGTGGTTTATGTCCATTCATTTCATCTGCATTGAAGATGTAATAGATATGGTTCTGAACATATTCTATGGCAAACTGCAGTTTTTCGTCCTGATCAGGAATGGCATCCAGTTTTTCAATCAGGTTCGGAGCAAAATCCTGTAAAGAAGATTTATTGAAAATCTCCTCATAGATCGGTACAATATAGTTAGAAAGGTCTTTCCAGTTACTTTCGGTAGCAAAATCTATATAAGGGAAAATTTCACGTCCTGAATCTACAGGATTGATGTAATTTTCTTCTTCAATGACGAACCGTTCTCCTTTTTTCAGATGATTGATTTCCGGTTCAAGAACATTGCTCTGTTCATCTCTGAAAAATGTTTTTTTGTAAGCAATAGTTTGTTCACGCTCATTGATAAACGTGAATTTAAAGCTACCATAAGCCCAATAATTATCAGGACTTACCCAGACATATTTTGAGAATTCCTTTCTCAGAAAATCGCGGTCTGTAAATTCTTTGATTCTTGAATCTTCTAAAATCAACACATCATACAGTCTGAGATCTTTAATAGTAATATTGATTTTTTTATTACTGCTCAAGACTCCACCACTGCTTTGGTTCTCACTGTCAAGAACCTTAATTTTCGTATCCGGAATTTTATCAATCAGTACTCCGTCTCTCAACACACTGATTCTGTGAATCTGGTAAACTTCATTCTCCTCTACAATCACATCAGAAGCAGAAGCCCTTTCCAGGTTTCCCGGTTCGTTCAGAGTATAGGCCATGCAAACATACTCACTGTTTTCAGTGTTGCTTGTGTAGTATTTTTTATCCAAAAAGTAGCAGTAATCACGACCTTCATCAATTTGTCTTTTGGCAAATTCGGAGTCTTTGATTCGGCTTTTTATTTCCTCATCCCCGATATTTCCTGCCCACATTTCAGGTTTTTGAATCCTGTAATTTTCAACTTGCATTTGATTTTCCATATTTATTATAAGAATTATGTTTTGTGGTTAGTGTTTAAGAAATTCAAATTAAATGATTAAAAAAGTAAAAAGCAATAGCAGAAGTACTACAATTCAGGAAAGCGAACTTCGGCATGGTAATTGCGAGGTAAGGGGAAAATCAAGTTTATGAAAAGTATAGCAACAATTCTAAAAGGGGCAGCTCCCGCATTAGCATTATTCGCAATGACGCAATGTACAACCACAGCCAATGCATCCGCAGGAGATGAAAAAACTTTCATCGTAGGACCACAAACAGCAGATTGTACAGGAGTAGCACCTATGAAATGTCTGCAGGTAAAAGAAAATGGTTCCGGAAACTGGACGAATTTCTACAGCAATATCGAAGGATTTACTTATGAACCGGGGTATGAATATGTTTTAAAGGTAAAAACGGAAAAAATTGCCAATCCGCCAGCTGATGCATCTTCCATAAAATACACCTTGGTAAAGCAGGTTTCTAAGACAAAAAAGAAAGAACTGGCAGCCAATGAAAAAACAATTATCGTAGGACCACAAACCGTAGAGTGTTCTGCTGGAGCTGGCCGTATGCAATGCATGCAGGTAAAAGAAAGTGCTTCTGCAGACTGGACAAATTTCTACAGCCACATTGAAGGCTTTACTTATGAGCCGGGTTACGAATATGTTTTAAAAGTAAAAACAGAAAAAATTGAAAATCCTCCGGCAGATGCTTCTTCAATCAAATATACATTGGTAGAACAGGTTTCTAAAACGAAGAAATAATTAATAAAAAAAGTTCCTGAAAATTTCAGGAACTTTTTTTATGTTGGAAGCTGGAAGAATGAAGTCAGAAGTTACTTTTGGTCAATCCGGAAAAGTTAACCATTATATCTTCATTTTCCTTTCTATCTTAAAATCCGGTTTCTTTTTGTGGAGGATCGGGATATTTTCCTTTAGTAGCTTCTCCTACCGTGTTTGCTGTTGTCATAGCAACAACAAGATCGTTCAGCATTCCGCTTGCTGCGGTAGGTGAATTCGGAAGAAGGACAAGATTACTTCTGTTACTTGCTCCCACCGAATGTAAAGTATCATAATGCTGTGTCACCACGATAAGTGCAGAGGCTTCATGAGAGTTGATATCCACATTATTCAGCATTCTTACAGACTCTTCAAGTCCTTTTGCAATTTCTCTTCTTTGATCGGCAATCCCCTGACCTTGTAACTTTTTAGATTCAGCTTCTGCTTTTGCAACGGCTACAATACGGATTCTTTGTGCTTCAGACTCATATTCTGCAGCTGTTTTTTCTCTTTCTGCAGCATTGATTCTGTTCATCGCATGTTTCACCTGTTCATCCGGATCAATATCCGTTACCAAAGCTTTGATAATATCATATCCATAACTGTTCATCGCTTCCTGAAGTTCACCTTTCACAGCAATTGCCACATCGTCTTTTCTTACAAAAACATCATCCAGTTTCAGCTTTGGAACTTCTGCTCTTACGACATCAAAAACAAATGAAGTAATTTGATTCTCAGGATTTTCCAAACGATAATAAGCATCTCCCACCTGACTTCTGATAACCTGATACTGAACAGAGATTTTCATTTTGATGAAAACGTTGTCCAATGTTTTTGTGTCAATCATTACATCCAGTTGCTGAATTCTCAAATTCAGTCTTTTTGCAATCTGATCTATGATTGGCAATTTAAGATGAAGACCGGAATGTTTTACAGCCCTGAATTTCCCGAAACGTTCAATAATCGCCGCTGTTTCCTGCTTAACCACAAAAAACGAAGCGAATAAAATGATAAGCCCGAAGAAAATAACGGGCGCTAAATATATACCCATAGTTTTAATTTTTATTAATATGTCGTTACAAATCCTGTTTTGTTAAAAACAATTTGTGGGTGTCTGTTTAAATATAGGAAAAATAAATGTAAGATTTAGAATATAATTCACAGGGAGTCAAGCATAAGCCAGTATATTTTTTTAAAGATTAAAATTATTCTGAAAAAGACTTATTTTTGAATATTCATTACACATCATGGTTAATTCTAAAGAAATATTAAAGGATCACATTTCAAAATTTACTTCTCTCACGGAAGAGCAGCTGGATTATGTTTTTGGGCATTTTAATCTGATTAGTTTAAAGAAAGGGCAAAATCTCATCTCGGAAGGTGATTTTGTGAATCATGAATATTTTGTTCTGGAAGGCTGTTTGAAAGCCTTTTATCTTAATGACAGCATGAAAATGTTTATCCTCCAGTTTGCGATGCCTACGTGGTGGGTGACCGATTTTGATGCGCTTTACAGTAAAACAAGAGCCACCATCAATGTAGACTGCATCACCAATGCCACAATCCTTTCTATTTCCAACGAAGACAGGGAAAAAATTTGTAATGAAATTCATGAGGTTGAACATTTCTTCCGATGGAGAACCAATAAAGGATACGTAGCTACACAAAAACGTTTGCTTTCTTTCATGAATAATGACGCCAAATTCCGGTATGAAGAACTTCTATCCATGTACCCTCAGTTGTACAACCTGGTTCCAAAGCATCTGATTGCTTCTTATCTGGGAGTAACCAGAGAAACATTGAGCAGACTGCATCAATAATCAACCTCTTTAAAAACGATTGAGCTCCTCCTCTATTTTGTGAGGTACATCACGTAACTTTTTCTTTCGATCGGCTGAACTTTGTGTCAATATTTAAACCCAATAAAAATGGACACAAAAAATTTTAAAGTCAATAAAGAAAATAGTACTATAGAATGGATCGGGAGAAAAGTAACCGGCGCTCACAACGGAACAATTGATGTAAAAGAAGGCAACTTTACATTCGGAGAAGGAAAACCGGTTTCCGGAAAGTTTATCATTGATACCCGAGCCATCAAAATCCTTGACATTGAGGATGCTGAAACCAACACACAGTTTGCCAATCATCTGGCTTCTGATGATTTCTTTAATTCTGAACAGTTTCCTGAAGCTTATTTCGAAATTACACATGCAGAACCGGGTGCTGAAAATCTTTATTATGTAAAAGGAGACCTTACCATAAAAGGAATTACACATCCTATCGATACCAGCCTGGAGATTACAAAAACAGATAATACAGCTGTTCTTAAAAGCAAGATTGTAATTGACAGGACAAAGTTCAATATCAAATTCAGATCGTCTAATTTCTTTACCAATCTTGGTGACACATTGATCTACAACAATTTTGACCTCAACATCCATCTTGTTGCGGAAGCTTATTAATTCAAATAATTTTAAAAATTTACCATCATGCCATTCATCAAAGTAGAGGTGCTTCGCGAAGATCTTACCCGCGAAACGAAACAACAATTAATCAGAAAAATAAGTGAAGCTGTAACTTCAGTTTTGAATAAAGATCCTCATTTAACGCATATTGTCATCAATGAAATTGAAGATGATAACTGGGGATATGCCGGAGAACAGGTTTCAGTGTTAAAAGAACAGGGATTTTCAACAGAAAAAAAAATAAATCAATAATGAAAAAACAAATCATAATTATAACAGGAGCTTCTTCAGGAATAGGATTGGAAACCGCCCGTTATTTCTTAGACAGAGGCGATAATGTCATCATTAATTCACAAACTGCCACCAAATTAGAAGAAGTGTACCATGAATTGGGAGCCGGAGAAAATCTGGCGATGGTTGCCGGAAATGTTTCAGATAAAGCAACCGGAGAAACGCTGGTTCAAACAGCTTTAGAAAGATTCGGATCTGTTGATGTTCTTATCAATAATGCAGGAATCTATGAAAACAAACCATTTCTGGACGTTACAGAAGACTATCTGGACCGTTTTTTAACCACCAATTTAAAAGGAACATTCTTTACTACACAGGCTGTTATTCCTCAGATGATCAAACAAAAAGACGGTGTGGTAATCAATGTAGGAACGCCATTGGTGTATCACGCAATTGCAGAATCTCCTTCTACTGCACCGATTTCCAGCAAAGGAGCAATTCATGCACTAACTTTACAACTGGCTGCAGAGTTTGGAAAAGATAATATCAGAGTCAATACCGTTGCGCCGGGATTGATCAGAACTCCGATGCATGGTGCAGATCTTGACAACAATTCAGGAATTCATCTGATCAATCGTATCGGAGAGCCGGAAGAAGTTGCTCAGATGATTCATGCGATTGCCAAAAACAAATTAATTTCCGGAGCCATCATCAATGTAGACGGAGGAATGGGTGCAGGGCATCATTTATCATGAAACTATCATTAATTATAGCATGGCTGCTCAGCTTTCCGTTGAGCGGCCTTGCACAAAATCTAAAGGATATGAAAACCAATCAGACCTCAGAGACTGAAATAAGAAATGTCATAGAGAATTATTATTTCAAAGGAATTTATGAAGGAAATACGGAACTTCTTACCAAAGCTTTTTATAAAGGCGCTTTGCTTTTCGGAGACGTTAACGGAGTTCCGTATTTCAAAACAGCAGAACAGTATATTGAAGGTGTTGGAAACCGTGTAAGCCCAGAGAAATCAGGAAAGGGTTTTAAAAGTGAAATTATTTCCATTGACATCATTAATTCAATTGCTGTCGCAAAATTAAACGTCAGAATGTATGATTTTAATTATTATAATTTCATAACTTTCAATCATATAGATGGAAAATGGCTGATTATCAACAAGACATTGACCCATGTACAACCTTAATTCAGATTTTTAATAAAAACCAATACCATCATGTGGAATAAAAATAGAATTACGGAATTATTAGGAATTGAATATCCTATCCTGCAAGGACCTTTTGGCGGAGGTCTTTCTACTGTTGAACTGACAACTACGGTGAGCAATTTTGGCGGATTGGGAGGTTTTGGAGCGTATACGTTATCACCGCAGGAAATCTATGATGTTCACAAAGCTATACAATCCAAAACGGGCAAACCTTACAATCTTAATCTCTGGGTAAGTGATCACGATATCATTGACGAAGAACATACAAAAGAGCAATATCAAAAGGCGGTTGAGACTTTCCAACCTTATTTTGATCTTTTGCAAACGGATATTCCTGCACCGCCACTCTCTTTTGAATCAAGATTTCAAAATCAGCTGGATGTTGTTTTGGATATTAAACCTAAAGTTTTCAGCTTTATGTTTGGACTGCTTGGTGAAAACCTCATCGAAGATCTTCATCGTCAGGGAACTGTTGTGTTGGGAAATGCAACGACGCTTGATGAGGCAATTGCTCTGGAAAAAACAGGCGTGGATGTTATAGTTGCTTCCGGTTTTGAAAGCGGAGGACACAGACCTTCGTTTCTGGATCAGGCAGAACTTTCTACAACGGGAACTTTTGCTTTGATTCAATTAATTAAAGACCGTGTAAAAATCCCTGTAGTGGCTGCCGGAGGAATTGCCAACGGCCGTGGAATTGCTGGTGCTTTCAAACTGGGAGCTGATGCTGTACAAATCGGAACTGCTTTTCTGGCAACTGAAGAATCCGGAGCATTACCGATACACAAAGAGTTTTTATTTTCTGACGCGGCTAAATCCACTACGCTTTCCAGAGCCTATACCGGAAGATTAGGACGTGGAATTACTACAAAAATAACAAGAGATCTATTGGCCGCAACGGACAAGACACTTCCTTTTCCTTTGCAGACGCATTTTATGGGTGCGTTAAGAAAAGCAGCTTTGGAACAGCAAAAGAATGATCTGGTGTTCTTCTGGTCTGGTCAGATTGCACCACTTTTAAAGCATAAAAAAGCCTCCACTTTAATGCAGTCATTAATAGAAGAGGCTTCTGAATTATTACAATAAATAGAATTTACACGGTCATTCCGATGTCTATTCCTTTAATTTTTCTATATAAATCGGTAGCGTAATTATCCGTCATCCCGGAAACAAAATCAATGACTCCAAGAACCTTCTGATAATCCGTTCCGTCATTGTAAATAAATTGCTTTGGAATTAATTTCAAAGCTTTTACATCATAGGATTTTCTTTGGTCATCAGGCTTTAGAATGGAAGGAATAAAATGATCCAGCAATTCATACATTACATTATACCCGGCATTTTCAATCTCAACAACAGCTTTGTGATTGTAGATTTTTTCTACTGAGAAACTTTCAATATCCTGCAATGCTTTATTTTCTTTTTTATAGATATCAAGTAAACCATTGCTAAGATTTCCTTCAAGAATCGTTTCAAAGTTATGCTTATACATCTCAATCGATTTGTTGATTAATGCATTGATTACTTTTGCTCTTAAATAAGAAATCTGTTCATTTTCATTAGAGATAGAACTAAGCTTTGTTTCAATTCTCTGAACATCATCTGTTTCCGATTTTACGAGTTCAAAAAATAAGTTTTTACAGTCTGCTGTGGAAACAATTCCCAATCTGTGGGCATCTTCCATATCAATGATATTGTAGCAGATATCGTCAGCCGCTTCTACCAGCCATACAAAAGGGTGTCTTTTGAAAATATGAGGTTCCTCACTTTCAGAAATAAGCTGGGTTCCTTTGGCAATTTCCAGGAATATATCTTTCTCATTCTGGAAAAATCCGAATTTCTTTCTGTGAATAATTCCTTTTTTCTTTGCAACCGCTTCACAAGGATATTTTGCAATACTTGCCAGTGTAGAGAACGTCAGCTGAATACCTCCTGCATCTTTTCCTTGCTGCTGCTGTGCCAGTACTCTGATAGCGTTTGCATTTCCTTCAAAATTAACCAGATCCGCCCACTCCTTTTCATTGAACTTTGATTTCAGATCTTTTTCATTTCTTTCAAAATAGCTTGCAATAGCATCTTCACCGGAATGTCCGAAGGCAGGATTTCCCACATCATGGCACAAACATGCTGCCGCAATGACATTTCCTAAATTATAGAGATAGAAATTCTTTGAATCTTCAGTCAGTTCATTTTTAAAATCTTCAGCAATAAATTCACCGATAATACTTCCTAAGCTTCTTCCTACAGATGATACTTCTAAAGAATGCGTAAGTCTGTTGTGTACAAAAACACTTCCGGGAAGAGGAAAAACCTGCGTTTTATTCTGCAGTCTTCTGAAGGCTGAAGAGAAGATAATTCTATCGAAATCTCTTTGAAAATCAGTTCGTGAAGCTTTGGTCTGTGGATTGTTTCCTGTACGTTGATTGGTGAAAATCTGGTTTAAATTCATCATTTTTCAAAATTACTCCAAATTTTAATTGTACGGAATAGTATTTAGATTTTTATTAAACAGATCTTTCATTCAAAAAATCTATTATAGTAAACGTTTTTTAAGGACCGGAAAGCTTGAAGAAATATTTTACATTTGATACAACCATTACAGTTGAAGAATCCCTATAATTCTTCTTTCAAATTTTAAATTAAAACTATGACAGACAACACATGGCTCAGCAGATGGGACGAAAGGTATAGCAGCGAAGAGTTTGCGTATGGAACGGAACCCAACAATTATCTAAGAGAACAATTATCACAATTAACTCCCGGTAAAATACTTTTCCCTGCAGAAGGCGAAGGGAGAAATGCCGTTTTTGCGGCTACAAAAGGATGGCAGGTTTCTGCTTTCGATATCAGTGCCAATGGAAAAAGTAAAGCGTTACAGTTGGCCGAGCACCAACAAACGACAATTGATTATCAGGTGGGAGAACTTTCCACTTTAAATTATCAGAAAGAGCAGTTTGATGCTATTGTGCTTATCTACGCACATTTTCCAGGCGCTATCAAATCTTCTATTCATCAGATGTTAAATCAATATCTGCGTAAAGGTGGTTTTATCATTTTCGAAGCTTTCAGTAAAAATCATCTTGAATATATTGCAAAGAACGAAAAAGTAGGTGGTCCAAAGGATATTGAATCTTTATTCTCTATTGAAGAAATCAAAGCCGATTTTCCGGATTATAACATTATTGAATTAGAAGAAACGGAAATTGAGCTCAGCGAGGGATTATTCCACAACGGGACGGGTTCTGTAATTCGTTTTGTGGGGCAAAAATTGATGTAATTTTTAAGTTTGGGCTAAAGCCGTTGAAAGATTTGATTTATTTAAACAGGCTGAAGCCCTTTTCTATTGAGTATATCTCCTCCCACTGATTACACAGATTTTCACAGATTTTTTGATCATTTGAGTCATATTTATTATTACTCATTGCTCATTACCCATTACTCATCCATCAGTCTGAGTTAAGAAGTCCTCCGGCAAATTTTGTAAAGAACTCAGCTCTGTATACTTCTCCAAGAGGAATTTCGGAATCTTCGATGTATATATTATGATTATCAAATGAATCTATAAAATTCATATTCACCACGTAGGATTTGCTGACTCTGATAAAGGTTTCCCCGGAAATCTTCTGATGAATAGTTTTTAAATTCATTGCCGTGATGAGCTTTTGCTGCTTAGTATGAATAACCACATAATCTTTGAGTCCTTCAATAAACTTAATGTCTGAAAAACTGATTTTATAGAACCTTCGCTCTGCTTTGATGAATAAAAAATCTGCAGTATTGGATTCTACCGTATTTTTCACGGTATCCTTAGACAAAAGCTCAGTGTAAAGTACCGCTTTATCAATTGCTTTTTCTAACCTTTGGGGATCAATGGGTTTCAAAAGATAATCAACGGCTTCCAGTTCGTAACTTTTCAGTGCATACTGGGAATAGGCAGTGGTAAAGATTATAAGGGATTTTTTTGGAAGCATTTCTGCAAATTCGAGGCCTGTTACCATGGGCATTTCTATATCGAGGAAAATAAGATCTACATCATTATCCTTAAGAAATTCCAGAGCAGACGGAGCATTGGAAAATTCGCCCAGAACATCCATACTGGAAATTTCAGCGATCAGCGATCTCATTTCGGATCTTGCCAGCGGTTCATCATCAACAATAATACAATTCATCACACGGGAATTTTTAAATTTACAACATATTCTTTATCACCGGATTCTATCTTCAGATCAAAGGTATCACCGTAAAGAAGCTCCAGTCTTCTGGTGATATTGGCAAGTCCAAGTCCACTATTTTTTTTGTCTGAAACGGTATAGCCTGTACTTCTTGAATTAATACACCTGAAATAAAGCTGTTTATTCTCAATATTGATTTCTATTTCTACATAAGATTCTCCTCCACTAAGATCTACACTGTGCTTCACCGCATTTTCCACAAAAGTGGTAAACAGATTGGGAGGGATAAAAGTACTGTTAACAACTCTTCTGTCAAGATTCACCTGAATATCAAAAGTGAAATTGTCACGTCTAATTTTTTCAAGATTTAAAAAATTGGACAGAAAATCAATCTCTGAAGTCAGTAGTGTTTTTTCTTCACTGTTTTCATAGAGCTGGTATCTGAGAAATTCGGACAGCTTTACAATCACAACGGAAGCTTTTGCCGGATCAGTCCTGATGAGCGCTTTCACATTATTCAGCATATTGAACAGAAAATGCGGATTGATCTGATTTCTCAGTTCATTCAGTTCCATATTCAGGGTAAGGTTGCTCAATTCATTGATCCTTTTATTATCACTGATCCATTTCTGCAGAAGCTTAATCGTAGTTGTTGTCATAATAATCGGTATGCACATCAGAACACCTTCATAAATTCCCCCTTTCTCATTTTCTCTGAGAATATTTTTTACCCTGAATTCTTCAAAGAACATTTTAAAGCCATATCCGATAAAATTGAGCCCTACAACTCCCATCAGAACAAGCAATGCCAGATAAGTGACATATTTTGTTTTAAAGAAAAATCTGGGAACCAATACATATATATTAATGTATACCATCGTGATCAGAATCGTATATACAAAGAATAAAACATAGTACTGATACATCCCTGAATACCAATGCCAGAACCTTGCACTGTAGATCAAAATGAAAAAGAAAATCAGAAACAGCAGATGTCTTAGGAACCCATATTTCGCTTCCACCAGAAAATCCATTACAAAGGTTTCTTCAAATTTCCACGGACTGTATTTCATACGATAGGCTCATTTTATGATTAACAAAAATAGTCAATAACGTAAATTACAACTATTTTATTATACAAAACCTGTATTTTATTATACCAACTATCATGCTCGGGGATTTTGTATAAAATACCAGCCATTTTGTATAAAAACAAATTGACACACTTCTTTTCTCTATTCCTTTGTACCGTAAAATGACACATATGGAATTAACAGTTTTTCACGAACTCACTCAGGAAATATCACTAGAATGCTTTTTTATGACAGAATCTCAACAGGAAGAAAAAGTAATACAGCTTATTGATCTGCATCATTTTGTAGAATGTTTCGATCCGGAAATGAAGATTCTTAGTTATCTGCACCATTCTATTAATATTGTAGAACATGAAGGAGAGAAAAAAGGAATTCTGTTTTGTGACCTTAAACATTCTGCCGTTCCTGACAGCAATGCCTCTGAAGAGTTTAGAAGAAGATACGGACTCTCAGAACTCTGGTTTGTTTTTGTAGAGGAAACCTTTGTTCAGGATACTGCATGTTATACGGATGCCATTATTGAAAACAGTCTGGATATCTTCTATGAAAGGATTTTTACCTTCAGTTTTTTCCAATCTATTATTCAGCCATTAAAATAAACTACCCATGAAAACATTGAGAAGAGTACTTGTCCCTTTGGCAATACTTCCTTTTAAAAACATTATTTATGCTCAGAAAAAGGACAGTATTCCTTTGAAGGTCCGTGCTTTCTTTGCAGATAAAATACCTCAGTCACGAAACTTCAATATTGAATATACTTTGGTAACCCCATCTTCTTTTTCTTCACAGCTTCAAGGCCAGGATCTGCCGGATAATAAGGTAAAGAGCTTTCAGCAAATGAAGGCGGATGCCAATATTTATTTTATCAAAAACAGAAGCTGGCTTTTGAGCACCGCCCTTGGCTACCGCTACACCTCTATCAGGAACGAAAATCCTGTCATCCCCGGAACTCAGAGTGAGGAAAACTTTCATTATCATTCGGAAGCTATTAATCTGAGCTACTTTTCAAGGTTATTTAAAAAGACAGCAATATATTCCGCCAGTATTTCTACAGATGGAAGTGACCAGCATTTTGAACGGATCAGAGGATTGGTAACTGCTTCATTGATTTTAAAGACAACTCCAAAAACAAAAATGAGTCTCGGATTGGCTGGTATTATTGACCCGAGTTCCCAAATTCCCGTGCTCCCTATTTTCACTTATGAAAACAAATTCAATAATGGATGGGTAATGGACGTCCTTCTTCCAAAAAAAGTATTGTTAAGAAAAGATATTTTTTCCAGCGGCAGAATTTCTCTGGGAACGGAAATGGATAACACCTCATTTTATACCTATCATAATGACAACACTTATGAATTCAGGCAGGTTGCACTTAATTCAGGAGCTATCTATGAACACAATCTTGGCGGAAATTTCATAGGCACTTTCAAAACAGGAATCAGAGCCAATATCAATTCGAGAGCATTTAATAAGCAGGATTCTTTTAATGATTATATATGGAAAGCAACTTACAAACCTTCACTCTATTTCAATATTGGAATTTCTTATAACCCTTTTGAAAGACAGCGAACAAAATAAATTCTAGAGACAATCAATTTTTACAATATCGGACCTTATTCCTAAAGTTCTTCTATCGGAAGATTAAAAAAAAATTAAAATTTTTCTCCACACTATTTAACCATTCGTCTAAAATAGAATCAAAACTTCAGCTAAGCATAAGCTATTTCAAAGGTAGATATTTCTCTATTTCATGAAAAACCTTATTACTGCTACACATTCCTGATGAAAAATGATTTGGTTTTATATAAGAAGAAGCTCTAAAAAATAGAAAATGGCAGTACCTAAACAAATATTTCAAACTTTCATAACTAAAAAACTTCCTTTGATTACAAAATATCACATCTGGAATATGAAAAGGAAAAATCCGGGATACCGCTATTTTTTCTATGATGATCAGGATATAGAGAAGTTTATCACCGAAGAATTTCCTCCTGAATATATTAAAAGTTATCGTAAACTTACCATTGGAGCAGCAAAAGCAGATTTCTTCAGGTATGCTATTTTATATAAAAAAGGTGGAATATACCTGGATATAGACAGCAGTACTATAAAACCGTTTGAAAAACTTATTCAGGAAGATGATGAAGCTGTGATCAGTGTAGAAAGACACGAAAACCTATATGTTCAATGGGCCCTTATTTTCAATAAAAACCATCCTTTTCTCAAGAAAACATTAGAACTGATGATTGATAATATAGATACTCACCGCTATCCGCATAATATACATGCCACAACCGGTCCTACTGTATTCAGCAAAGGAATAAGAGAATCATTAAAGGAAAATCCAGCAATTCCTTTTACATTATTCAACGGCATTGAGTTCCGAGGATATTTAAAGTTCAAATATAAACTGGGAAAGTTCTTTTTATACAAAACAAGATCTCAGCACTGGAAAAAGATGGAAAAGCAGCAGGAGATTATTTTTTAATGAGTACCCATTTTTGAGAATACATTAATAATAATCACACCAATCACAATCAGAGCAATCCCAATAATGGCAGGCAGGTCAGGAACCTGTTTGAATGCTATCACCCCGATCATCGTTATAAAAATAATACCTACTCCGGACCAGATGGCGTAGGTAATTCCCACAGGAATATGACGAAGGGTAAGACTCAGAAAATAAAACGCACAGGCATATCCGATAACCGTCACTACCGATGGCCATAGTTTAGAAAATTCTTCAGACTTTTTCAGGAAAGTTGTGGCAATAATCTCAAATACAATTGCCAGAGCAAGAAAAATATAACTGCGTCCCATAAATTCATTCTTTCTACAAAAGTAGTAAAAGCCTCCGGGGAATTCAAAAAGAGAATTCTCTCACCCTCCCTATTCTCGGGACAAGAAATGTATATATTATCCATGAAAGGTCAGCTCTTTTGAATTTATAATAGTTTTTACAGGAACTCATTCACCAATAAGAATCATCTTATCAAGCTCATTTATTTTCTTTGAGTAACATTCCTGACTCCGAAAGAAATCGGTCACCAGATGATCTTATTTGCAGTTCTGACACAAAATCAATGTTTCTCTATGACATGAAATGTGACAGCTGACAAAAATTCCAGCATTAAAAATTAGCGCCAAGAATAAATTTTATTAACATAAAAGTCTATTTGAAGTGAAAAATAAGTGGCTGAAAAATATACTTTGAAACAATATTATGCTACGCATTATTTATTATTTGTTTTATCAACTCCAATATAGAAGTCAATAAACGATTAACACATTCACATAATTTTACAGATAGAATAATAAAAGTATTAATAATTTTCAAATAACACATTAATTTATTGTAAACAAAAATTCACTAATACATGAACACCAACCACTGTAATACACTGATATACATCATAGTATTTTACTTTGGCACATGATTTGAAAGTAGTAATATTGCAATTGAAAGATTGATAAAAAAAAGTCAAATAATTAAAAATAATACAAAATGGTAACTTATATCGGTATCGTAACAGGTTTAGTCGTAATCACTTCATATTTCGCAACAGTAAGAAGAGAAAGAAACTAATCTCAAAATAAATAAGCCTATAGAATATCTATACTAATTATATTGTTTTATGTTTTTAGTCTGAGAGATCGGATTGCTCTTTTACCATCGGGTAAAAGGGCCCAAAAACATAAGCAGAAAGATCTTAGTTTCATAACAAATTTTAATATCCAAATGAGAAAAGCCAGTCGCAAGTCTGGCTTTTCTTTTTTTATTGGAAGCTTTTTGTAAACACGTCATTATTTATTTCCCACAGATTTCGCTGATTTTCGCAGATGTTTAGGAATATTTTACAGAATATGACGCTTTGTTCGTTAACGGCCATTCTCATTTATCATTCATAACTTATAATTCATCCTTCATTTTCACTGGACCAGACGTTTATTATGATTCAGGATTCTTTTGGACATTCAATAAAGCTTTATCTTTGTTTATTCAATAATTCTTTTTTAATTGTCATCATGAATCTGTACAACCTCATTATTCAAGATAAAGAACAGGTAAACCTTAACGAAGTATTTCTCAGTACCAACAACAGAGAACAGCTTGTACAGCTTATTAAAGAGCACACTTACGTTAAAGAACTCCAGGAGTATGGCCTGCCGGTTAACCATAAAATCTTACTTGAAGGAAGCTCCGGATGTGGAAAGACAATGACAGCAAAAGCAATTGCCAATGCCCTTGGAAAAAATATTATTATTTTAAATCTTAGTAATATTGTTTCATCCCGTATCGGAGAAACGTCACAGAACATTAAAATGATTTTTGATAAAGCTGCCAGAGAAAGATCAGTATTATTCCTTGATGAACTGGATCAGATCGGGAAAGCAAGAGGCAGCGATGACAAAGATGTAGGCGAAATGAGAAGACTGGTTAATACTTTGATTCAGCTGATTGACTATTACCCTGAGAATGCTCTTTTAATCTGTGCTACCAATCATCCTGAGATTATTGATACTGCCCTTTTAAGACGTTTCCAATTAAAAATTAATTACGAAATGCCTTCTACTGAGATCCTGGATACATTCTACGATCAGTTATTAGCTCAGTTTCCGGAAGATATGAGAACTATTGAAAGAAAGTATTCCATTTCCTTTGCTGAAGCTAAAGATTATGCCTTAACAGCCGTTAAAGCTGCATTAATTAAAAAGCTGGAAGCCAAAGAAACCATCTCATCATGAAAGAAGATATCCTCCATAATCTCACTTTGATCAATGATCGGATAAAAAAGGCCTGTGAGCAATCCGAAAGAAACAGAAATGAAGTCAGGTTATTACTGGCAACAAAAACGGTTTCTGCAGAGCGCATCAAAATTGCTTTGGAAAATGGGCAGACGTTAATCGCGGAAAATAAAGTCCAGGAACTGAAAGAGAAATATGAGGAGCTAAAGGATATTCCCCATGAAAATCATTTTATAGGCCATCTTCAGACCAATAAAATCAAAGATATTCTAAAGTACGGTGTTACCTGTATTCAGTCTCTGGATCGTCTGGAACTTGCCGAGAAACTTCATCAAAAGCTTTTAGCTGAAAACAGAACGATGGATGTTTTGATTCAGGTGAATACGTCCAATGAAGAGAGTAAATTTGGTGTGGATCCCGACGAAGCCATTGAACTTACCCGAAAGATTTCACACTACTCTACTTTGAAAATAAAAGGACTGATGACGATCGGTTTATTCAGTGCTGAAACCGGGAAAGTAAGAGTATGCTTTAAAATCCTGAAAAAACTTCAACAAGATATCATTACCGAAAATATTCCCAACGTAGAAATGAAAGAACTTTCTATGGGAATGAGCGGAGATCTGGAGACTGCCATTGAAGAAGGCGCAACCATTGTACGGGTGGGTACTGCTGTTTTTGGAACGAGAATCTATCCGGACAGCTATTATTGGGATGAAGGAAAAAAAAATAACGAAGCTTAAAACTATATGTTCCCATTTACTTATACTTTTGAGAGAGAAATCATAAAAGATAAAACCTCTGATGAGGTCATCTATACAGTACGTGATCTGTTAAGAGAGAAAAAGGTTCAAAATATTCTTTACGGACCAGAATTTGTTTATTTCAACGAAGGCTTTCCAAGAGCAAGAAGCAATAATGATTATTTATCTTTAATAGATGATGGAAAATTTACTTATGATCAAAACACCAAGGTGCTGACTTATAAAGTAAAATTATGGAAATTGCATCTGGTTGCCCTTGTATTTCTTATCATTACAATGATTTATTTTGAAGGTTTCTTTGGAAAATTACTTCCTGTTTTCGGACTTTTGATCAATCATTTATTCTCTTATTTTGGAAGTCAAGGTTTAATTGAAGAAATTGTCCATAAGCTGAATTACCTTTCATAATCCCACTCTCCTATTTATTTGTTGGTAACTAAAAGTAATCAAAATCCCTGAAACACTACATTTTTAAGTCTACAAATCCGGTACACTTTTTGCTATAAATATTTCATAACCAAACAAATACATTTATGGATAAAAAATTACTATCGGTATGTCTGTTCATGACATTATTATTCTTTTTTTCATGTGAAAAAGAAAACACACAGATGAAAAGTGGAATTTCCATTGAAACCATTTCAATTATAACCTGCGTTACTATGGGCGTAGCTATTTTGCTTGCCTATAGCTTTAAAAGAAGATAACAGCCGGAATTTAAATACTAAGACACCTCTCAATTTTTGGGAGGTGATTTTGTTTAAAAATTTTAATTAAATGATTGGCATTTCATCAAAATATAATAAATTTCAAAAAATTTCTCTTTCGTAACTAATAACCCCAATGAAAAAAACACGCTCCGCAAAGTCACACGCTCCGCAAAGTCTCCTGACACACGCTCCGCAAAGTCTCCTGACTTTGAGGCCTACAAAAATCTCCATAAAATATCTAATTTACAGATCCATTAATTATTATCTTTGATAAAAACCAAAGATGAAAGAAGGATATGTTATCAGAGATCAGGATAGACCTCACTTTTTAACCTGTACTATTATTGAATGGATAGATATTTTTACCCGAAAAATATATCGAGATACCATTATAGAATGCTTTGAATTCTGTATAAAAAATAAAGGAATGATTCTTTATGGTTATGTCATCATGAGTAACCATTTACATTTTATTGTACAGTCAAGAGATGGAAAACTTTCAGATCTAATCAGAGATTTTAAAAAATTTACAGCGAAACAAATATTAGAAAAAATACAAACAGAACCGGAAAGCAGAAAAGAATGGATTTTAGAACGATTGGCTAAAGCTACTGAAACTCATTCAAGAAATAAAAATTTTCAGGTTTGGCAATATGGAAATCATGCTGAGGAAATTTTCAGCTTAAAGTTCTTGTGGGATAAATTAAACTATATACACCTGAACCCAGTTCGTGCCGGAATTGTATCAAAAGCAAATCAATACATTTATTCTTCGGCAACTAATTATTCTAATGGTACAGGAATAATCAATTCAATTGAAATTGCAGAAAATCCGGTGATTAATGTAAATAGAAGTTCTGAATTTTCGAAATATAGCAATTATGATGATGAATAATGTACTCAAAGTCAGGAGACTTTGCGTAGCTGAGTCAGGGCATTTTAAGGCAAAAGAAGATTATGCAGAGAAATATAAACTTTTTGAATAATAAAACAGAAATCCGATCTGATATCACTTGCATAATTAATCCATAAAATTTCATGAAATACATTCTCCTTATCCTCACCATTGTGATACAGTTTATTATAATTGTATCATTACAGCTGCTGGACAGCTTTGAACTTATCATCGGAATCTTCATTGCCTGTCTTCTGTTGGGAGCCCTTATTTACTTTTCAAAGTCAGAAAAAATATCATCACTTAAAAATCTTGGTTTTGGTCTTTTCTATGGTTCACTGATATCACTGGTAAGCGTGATTGGTTTTATGACGTGGCTTTCTTATAATTTCCCGAAATAATCAAAGGAAAATAAATATTTCATCGGGTTTTGAGATTGTTCACTTTGCTCGCAATGACAATAAAAAATATAAATACTTCTCCATATTGAGAGGGATTTGTTATATTCAACGTCATAAAATGCTTCCCAATTTATGGACCATACAAACATTCTTGAAAAATGCCTTCCTGATTTTGGAAAAGAACTGATCGCAGAAATTGAAAAATTCGGAATCATCAAGACATTTTCCACCCAGGATTTTATTGTAAAACAGGGACAGCTGATTCGTTATCTTCCTATTGTTTTAGAAGGGAATGTAAAAGCCTATAGTGAAGAAGATGGAATACAGTTTCTGTTGTATTTTATTCAGCCAGGATCGTCCTGTATTTTTAGTTTTGTACATCTGTTCAATCAACATCCTATTGATTTTTCAGCGATTCCGGAAGGTCAATCAACTATTCTGCTGATTCCTATTGATAAAGCGAAAGAATGGCTTATCCGCTACCCATCCTTTAATAATTTGATTATTGCTGAATTTCAAAAACATTATAATGACCTGCTTCATACTACGAAGCAGATTATCTGCTACAAACTTGAAGACAGGCTTTGGGAGTATTTACAAACAAAAGCAAAGATTTCCGGCACTCACGAACTTGCTATATCACATCAAAGCATTGCAGATGATCTGGGAACGACAAGGGAAGTAATATCCAGGCTGATGAAAAAGATTGAACTGGATAAAAAATTAACACAGGATCATAGAAAAATAAAATTGCTGATCGGTGACTTTTGATACTCATTTCGGAAATACTGACTTATATATTTGTAGTGTACAATAAAAACAACATTTAAGCAGAACATTAAAAACAATACAATGAGTGAACAGATTCAACTAGTCCCAAACAATTCTTTATTAACCAAAACACCTGAAGAAGGACGACAATTAGCCGTAAAAATGGCAAGATTAATTATTAAAGTAACACAACCTGATGCTGCGGTTCGTGAAAAATTACGTCCGGTGTATGCAGAGGATGCATCCATGTTGATTGCCATCGGACAAACTGTCGCTACAGAATTTGCGACTATTGCTGCAGCCAATAATTACTGGAGATAATTTGAGATTACTTCGCTTTATTCGCAATGACATACAAAAAAAACAAAAATCCCTCTCATTACTGAAAGGGATTTTTTATCGTTAAAAAACTGAGATTACATATAAGCTTCAATTGGCTCACAAGTACATACCAAGTTTCTGTCTCCGTATGCTTCGTCTACTCTTGATACAGAAGCGAAGAATTTGTGGTCTCTTACCCACTCTAATGGATAAGCAGCCTTTTCTCTACTGTATGGTTTATCCCAAGAATCAGAGATTACCAATTGTTCTGTGTGAGGAGCGTTTTTCAATACGTTGTTGGTAGCATCTGCTTCACCGTTTGCAATTTCATCGATTTCTTTTTTGATAGAGATCAACGCTTCTGCAAAACGATCAATTTCAGACTTGCTTTCAGATTCTGTAGGCTCAATCATTAATGTACCTGCAACCGGGAAAGAAACGGTAGGAGCATGGAAACCATAATCCATTAATCTCTTCGCCACATCTGCTACTTCAATTCCTAAAGATTTGAACTGACGGAAATCTACGATACATTCGTGAGCTACTCTTCCGTTTTCGTTTGAATATAAAATAGGGAAATGCTCTGCTAAAATTTCTTTCAGGTAGTTCGCATTCATGATTGCATGTCCTGTAGCCTTTTTAAGACCTTCTGTTCCTAACATTTTAATATAAGAATAAGAAATGTTAAGGATCAATCCTGAACCGTACGGTGCAGCAGAAATACCTTCGATAGCTTCTTTAGACCCGATTCTGATGTTCGCGTTAGAAGGAAGGAAAGGTACTAAGTGTTTAGCAACACAGATTGGACCTACTCCAGGACCTCCACCTCCGTGAGGAATTGCGAAAGTTTTGTGAAGATTAAGGTGACAAACGTCAGCCCCGATGTTTCCAGGACTTGTAAATCCTACCTGAGCGTTCATGTTCGCACCATCCATATATACTTGTCCTCCATGCTCATGGATAAGGTTGGTAATTTCTTTAATGTTAGCATCAAAGAATCCGTAAGTAGAAGGATAAGTGATCATTACAGCAGACAAGTTCTCTGAATGAAGTTCTGTTTTAGCTTTAAGATCTTCGAAGTCGATTTCACCATTTTCAAGGTTTTTCACCACTACGATTTTCATTCCCGCCATTGCAGCAGAAGCCGGGTTTGTTCCGTGTGCAGACTGAGGGATCAATACTACGTTTCTGTGGTGGTCTCCTCTTGAAATATGGTATTCTCTGATTACCATTAATCCTGCATATTCTCCTTGTGCTCCTGAGTTTGGCTGAAGAGAAGTTCCTGCAAAACCTGTAATTTCTGCTAAGTCTTTCTCCAGTTCACGGATCATTTCCTGATATCCTTCAGCTTGATTTACAGGCACAAATGGATGAACTGCACCCCAGTTTTCCCATGAAAGTGGTAACATTTGAGTCGCTGCGTTCAGTTTCATGGTACAAGATCCTAAAGAAATCATTGAATGAGTCAATGATAAGTCTTTTCTCTCAAGACGCTTGATGTAACGCATCAATTCTGTTTCCGTATGGTATTTGTTGAATACTGATTCTGTAAGAATTTCGTCTTTTCTTAAATTCTCTTCCGGAATGCTGTATCCTTCTTTAATTTCTAATTTGAAAGTCTGCTTGTCTTTAAACTGAGCGAAAGAAGCCATCAGATAGTTTAATTTCTCTAATGTTGTGCTTTCGTTGATCGCAATGCTTACTACTCCTTCTGTGAAATAGTTTAAGTTTAATCTGTGATCAAGCATCAGTCTTACCAATCTTGCTTTCTCATCTTCAGCCATTGTGATTTTCACAGTATCGAAGATTGGCTCTTCTACTACCTGATATCCTAATGCCTTAAGACCATTTTTCAAAGCATTTGCTTTAAAGTGGATCTGATCAGCAATATAACCTAACCCTTTCGGACCGTGGTAAACAGCATACATACCAGCCATTACTGCCAAAAGAACCTGAGCTGTACAGATGTTTGAAGTAGCTTTCTCTCTTTTGATGTGCTGCTCTCTTGTCTGTAATGCCATTCTTAATGCACGTCTTCCGTACATATCCTGAGAAACCCCGATAATTCTTCCAGGAATATCTCTTTTATAATCTTCTCTACAAGCAAAGAAAGCTGCGTGAGGACCTCCGTATCCTAATGGAATACCAAATCTCTGTGTAGTTCCTACCGCACAGTCAGCACCCATTTCTGCAGGAGACTTTAGCTTAACCAAAGCCATCGGATCACAAGCAACTGCTACCTGAAGATCAAGTTTTTTATATTCTACGATATCTTCTGTATAGTCTAAAACGATTCCGTTTTTACCAGGATACTGTAATAAAATACCGTAATAAGAAGCATCAAACTGGTGTGTTTTATGATCTCCAACTACGATTTCGATTTCTAATCCTTCAGCTTTTGTTTTTAATACAGAAACTGTTTGAGGAAGTACAAGATCAGAAATAAAGAACTTATTAGCTACTGCTTTTTTCTGGTCTTTAGATCTGTTGTTGAAGAACATATGCATTGCTTCAGCAGCAGCAGTAGATTCATCCAATAAAGATGCATTGGCTAATGCAAAACCAGTAAGATCACATACTACAGTCTGGAAATTAAGAAGAGCTTCAAGTCTTCCCTGTGCAATTTCTGCCTGATATGGAGTATATGCCGTATACCAGCTAGGGTTTTCAAAAATATTTCTCTGGATTGCTGAAGGTAAAAGTGTATTGTGGTATCCAAATCCGATATAACTTGTATAATCAGTATTTTTAGATGCCAATTCTTTTGAGTGGTTCAACATTTCGTATTCAGAAAGTGGTTCCGAGATCTCAAGATCTTTCTCTAAACGGATAGAAGAAGGGATGGTTTGAGAAATTAACTCTTCAATACTAGAAACGCCAAGTTTTTCCAACATCGCCTGTTTATCGGCTTCATTAAGGGAAATGTGACGGCTCACAAACTGTTCTGTATTCATTTTTATTTATTAGATTTTGTTTGTAAAAAGATGGGTAAAATTACAATTTTTTGGACGATTGTACAAGAGCATATCCAGGGTGATAATTCACAAAAATATTTGTGACTTTTCTCACAGTTGGTTTTTCATAAGCATCACACAAGTTCAGATTGGTTTTGATAATAATATTCACTATTCCATGCATAATACACAACAAAAAACATCAATTCTTATATAATTAAACACCTTAACTTTATTAAAGCAAAATAAATATTCAACAACATTTACTCTATTGGTTACACTTATCTTTTAAAAAGGCTGTAAATCTTAATTTTATTCAAAAAACAAACTTTAGCTTGATTTATGGTGAATGTAAGAAGTAATGAGATAGCAAATCAAACCCTTTTATTTCTTTATACAAAAGACTTCTCCCGTTATACATCAGGTTTTAAGAATTTTATGAAATTTTATTAATTATATTTATTCTAAATTAATATATTTGCAACATGAATATGATTATCCCATTTAAAGTACCGCCATTGGCACCTTACTCATTCAATAACGAAGAGATGTTCTGTGAAAAGAAATCTTGTTGTAAAAAATTTAAGAAAGGTAAAAGATGTAAAAAATGCCCGGGAAGAAAGAAAATGGCATAAACTAGCTGAAATTTTTTATCAGCATATAAATAGCAATCGCTAGAATAATAATTCCCCAGACCAACATCATAATTTTAGGTTGACCAGATTTGTTAATTCTTGTTCTGGGTTGTGGCTTAAACATTTCCTCCACCGAGTTTTTGAACTTTTCAGAATCGTTCTCAAAAACTTCTGTAATGGTAATTCCCTGAACAACCGTTTTGTGCAAAAGAGAATTCGTTGCATGAAGCAATAGCTGGAATTTCCCGTCTTTAAATTCTGTGATCTTAAAGATCCTCTCTCCATACGGCTTTTCCAATCCGAAAGGCAATACCTTTACTACATCAGCATTGCTCGTCTGCCAGTTGATGATAATCTCCTCTCCTTTTTTCGCATGAATTTTATTCGCTGTAAAAGTTTTGATAGCTGGCGGAATATTATATCTGAAACTTTTCTGATGATTTTCCAGATTCTGATCATAAGTACGTCTAAGCGCACGATCACTTAAGGTCTCATAGGCTTCCTGGATCTCACGGAAACGGTCAGCAAAAAAATCGTCATTGTCATTTTTATCAGGATGATATTTTAAAGACAGTTTTCGATACGCTTTTTTGACGTCTTCTTCCGAAGCATCCTGCGATATACCGAGAAAATAGTAGTAATCTTTCATTGAGCAATACAAAAATAAGGATTTATTTTTCTTTGTGTTTGATGTTTATGGTAAAATTTTGACAGAAAAAAGAATCTAAAAGTCATTGCGAACCGAAGGTGAAGCAATCTCAATATAGCTTATAATCCGTTGGTTGGAAAACGCAAAGACGCTAAGTCTTTTTACAACAAGCTGTATATTTTTAAGGCGCAAGGATTTTATCTCCGATAAAATTGCACTTCTCAACAAATGCTGCGAATTGAATGAGGTCAACAGTCCCTTTGGCATTCCGAGCATAGCAAGGAATCTCAACTTTAATTTCTGCCCGCAAATTTCACAGATTACGCAGATAACTGGGGAATAATTTCAATAAATCATATTCCTTAAAAACATTCTTTATTTCCGGGAAATCCAATCCTTAGTGGGAGTAATCCAATCGTTAAGTGCTTTAAATAGAAAACCGTGGTATAAACCTGTATTAAGTTCAATTTCCTTAAAATCTTTAATATCAGATCTGATCATCCTTTGTTCCTTCGATAACAGCACATGTCCGTCATCCGATTTCTCCGTAATGGAAAGTATTCTTCCATACAACCTGAAGTTTTTATCCTTTTCCAAAGAATCATCTTTGAAGCTGGCTCCAATGAAGACAAACTTCAATTGCGGGTTCTTTTCATAATAAGATACATATTGTGCAATATAACCTCCCTGAGAAGTTCCTACCACTGTTATTCTTCCAGCTGGAATTCCTTTTTTCAGGAGACTATCGATCTGCTTCTTTACCTTCTCAGCATACACCGATGGATCTGTACCTGCTTTTCTTTTCTCAGAAATAACAATTATATTTTGATCCCTTAGTTTGTTGAGTATTGTTTCATATTCTGCAACACCATATTGGGGATGTTTTTCCTCAAAAGAATGATCTTCCAAAAA
Source organism: Chryseobacterium sp. S0630 (assembly GCF_024158915.1). Taxonomy (GTDB): domain Bacteria; phylum Bacteroidota; class Bacteroidia; order Flavobacteriales; family Weeksellaceae; genus Chryseobacterium. The sequence continues at coordinate 53,058 of NZ_JAMZGF010000015.1, forward strand.
TTTATTATGTAAAAAGAAAATGTATTGTTTTTGTTGTGACTTTTGGCCAAACAATATGATCGAAAAAAACGAGAGTATGACAATAAAAACATTTCTAAACCTCATCATAACCTGAAATAGCTTTTAATTAGAAAGAAACAAATATAGTATTAAAAAGCCTTTACTGGGACTATTTTATATAAAAATTCCGGCGCGGGAAGCTTTGCTTCCCGCGCCGGAATTAAACAATTTCAATTTAGTCCTGTATGGATTATGCTTCACACATATTATCCTTCTTGCAGCATCTTGAATGGAATTCTTTTTTGAATTTCCCTTTCAGTTCCTGATAGTCTTCCTCATTCATTTCTCTGATCTTATCTGCCAGTCCGAAAGGAGATTTTTCTTTAATTCCATATTCATCAAAAATACCTTTGATAAATCTTTTTCTTTGTATTGCTTTTTTAGCAATTAAGGCTACACCTACAACGGCTAATGCTCCTAGAGCTCCTTTTAATGCTGAATTTTTCATTTTTTCAAAATTTTAAATTTTACTACTTCTTGTTTTTTATAGAGACGAATGAATTCTGATTTTACTTTACTACTTCTTTAAAAATTTCAAATTATTCGTTATTTCTGTTGAAGAATCCTCCCGAGCATTTATTTCTCCAAACCTCTTTGAATTTCTCTCTTTCCTCCGGGGATAAGCCTTCCATTTTCTCTCTCATTTTTCTTTCCTTCAAATCTCTCATTCCTTTCCCGAAATGGAAACCACCGAAAAGAATTTTGCTTAGGATCAGTATTCCCATGGCCTGCCAGAAAGTAATGGTTTTAGCTCCTAAAATCTCCGGAAGAAGGCAGTTCCAAAGCATCATTACAATCCATGTAACGGCAACTAAAATTAATGGCGGGCATAGCAATAAAAAAAACCAACCCTTTTTGTGTTTATGATTCATAATTTCTTTTTCTAACTTTTTAAATCTTCGTATAACTTTCTCAATCTGTTTCTCAAGTGCTTCACAGCATAGTTTTTTCTACTGATGATGGTTTTGATGTTTTCTCCCTGTTCATCGGCGATCTCCTGGAGGGTTTTGTCGTTCAGTTCGTTTTCTACGTAGACCAGCCTTTGTTTTTCGGGAAGTTCATCAAGCGCTTCAAACAGTTTTTTCCAGATCTCATCCTGAAACATCTTCACTTCAGGACCCGCACTTTCATCCATCAAAAGGATATCCTTGATAGAAAAACTGCCGTCTTCATCTTCATATACGAAATCTTCAAGATTTTCTGTTTTCTTTTTTCGGTAACGGTCTGTAATTTTATTTGCCGTCACCCTGTACAGCCAGCCCCCAACGTTTACGATCTCCGAGAGATTCGTAAGGCTACTGAACTGATACCACACTTCCTGCAGAATATCTTCCGCATCCTCTGTGTTTTTCACTTTCGGACGGATATAAGACATCAGCTTCCCTCCGTAGTTGGAAACGGTCTGTGAGATGATGCTTTCTTTCTCCTTTTGTGGCATTGTTATTTTTTCGACAACCTCCATATGGTTATGACGGCTGAACTTTTGGTTTTACTTTAATAAATTTAAAATATTTTTCTTAAAATTCAATTTTTCTTTTATTCATCAATGTTTTTTATCTCATAAATTTTCAACAACTTACGCATAAATTATTTTTCAGAAGCTTTTTCCCGCTATCCGCTCATACTCCTCACGCCCAACTATCCCACATTCTTTCCCTCCGACTCTCCCACTCATGTTCCGGGGTAACCGCTGCTATCGGGGCTAGGGATATCAATGATGAATGATAACGCAAGGGTGCAAAGGGTTTATAATCATTGTACAGAATGGTAAGATTCAAGAATATTTCAGCTTCGCTCAATATATGATTTTCAGCAAGCAATCTATTATTTTTCTCGCAGATCATGCAGATTACACAGATTTTTTCCATGATCATCTGCTTTATTTTCAAAATCAACGAGAGGATTTAAAAATATGCAGTGTTCAATTTTATCGGAGATAAAATCTTTGCGCCTTAAAAATATACAGCTTGTTATAAAAAGACTTAGCGTTTTTCCAATCATCAAAGTAATCAAAGTATAAACATAATGAGATTGCTTCGCTTTGCTCGCAATGACATTATCCATAAAAAAACGGAAGACCTAAGTCTTCCGTTCAAATGCTATTTAATTAATAGTTTATTTATTAAAATTTTCTGCAAAGAATCCTAACATCGATTTGTAAAGTTCAATTCTGTTCGGTTCTTTTCCAAATCCGTGCCCTTCATCATATTTTACCAGATAAGGAACTTCAAAACCTTTGGCACGCATGGCTTTTACAATCTGATCAGATTCGTTAATGTTTACTCTTGGATCATTGGCTCCCTGTACTACGAATAGCGGTTTCTTAATCTTATCAATCTGGAACACTGGAGAAACTTCTTTCGCAATTTTCGCTTCTTCAGGATTATCAAGATCATACCAGATCTGTTTTACCATTTCTTTATATGGCTTCCAGTATTCCGGGAAAGAATCAAAGAAAGTAAAGATGTTGGATACGCCTACGTAATCTACTCCACAAGCATACAGATCAGGAGTTTTGATCAATCCCATTAATGTTGCATATCCACCGTGGCTTCCTCCGTAAATGGCTACTTTATCTTTATCTACCCATCCTTGTTCAATGGCGTATTTTACACCATCTTCCACATCATCCATCGCTTTTCTTCCAATCTGCTTGTAACCCGCTTTCTGAAATGATTTTCCATATCCTCCTGAAATTCTGAAGTTCACCTGAAGCGTAGCATATCCTCTGCTTGCAAACAGCTGCGCTTCCGGATTGAATCCCCAGCTGTCTCTGATTCCCTGCGGGCCACCGTGAGGATTCACAATCATTGGAACTTTTTTACCTTCCAGCGCTGCTTTAGGCAGTGTGATATATCCATGGATGGTCATTCCATCTCTGCTTTTAAATTCGATAGGTCTCATTTCCGCCATATCTTCTTCTTTCAGCTGAGGCATCAGGTTGTAAAGAAGTTTGGTCTGCTTGGTTTTGGTGTCATATTCATAATAAGTTCCGTAGAGCTTATCGCTTCCTACCACAACCAGAAGTTTATCATCATTATCATCAGAAGAAACAATTCCAAATTCTTTGTCTCCGAACTGAGATTTTAATTGATCATCTATTTCCTTGTAAAATTTACTTACCGGAACCGTTTCTCCTTTTACTCCTTCATAACTGATAAAGTCCAGTTCATAATTTCTGTTTTTACCGGCAGTACTTATTGAGCTTACATCGTATACAGGATTTGAATAGATCTCCTTAATCACAGCATTCTTTTTCAGATCATACAGGACGATCCTCGCTTTATCACTATCCAGATTCGTTACAACGTAAGCTTCATCTTTATTTTTAGAGTTATCGTTAAATGCTATAATACTGAAGGTATCAGACCAGTCTGTAGATTTGATCAGATTGAATTTTCCTGTCTGCAGATCTTTATAATAGGTTTTTGTAGTTAATCCGTTTTCAAGAACACTATAACCTCTCAGATTTCCATCTTTATCAAAAAGGTAATCGTCAATAGGGTTGTTGACATCTTTATTTTCATACAGTTGGGTCATTTCCCCTGTAACGAAATTGATTTTAAACGGTTCAAAGATTTGTTTATTATTCTTATTCATCGTTACCACTACAAAATCAGTATCTTTTATAGGAATAATGGACTGTACTTTCACCCCGTCAAATGGTGTCAAATCTTTCTGATTTCCCCCATCAGTGTCTGTCGCATACAAATGAATATTTTCATTTCCGCCTCTATCCTGAGTATAGAAAAGACGTTTTTTGTTCAACCATCCATATCCTCTTACCAGATCATCTTTTTCCACAATAGCTTTGGTAATTTTTCCTGTACTCAGGTCTTTTACATAAACATGATTTTTTTTCTCCTCGTCTTTTTCTTTATAGGAAAGGTATTTCCCGTCAGGAGAGATCTTAAAGGCTGAAGCTTTTGGTCTTGCAAAATAGTCTTCGACTTTATATTTAAAGTTTCCTTTGTCGTAAGAAATCAGTTTCTCAAGATTAGCCTTGGAAGATGGCAAAGTAGGATCTCCCGGCAGTTTAGCAGTAGAGCTCTGTGCGTTGGTCATAATGGTAGATAGTACAATAAGGGCTGTACCGAAAATGTTGTGATTTAAATTCATAACTTATGTTTTTAAAGGTTAAATTTACTTAAGTATTTAATTTTTAAGGTAATAAAAACAAATTCATTTATACAATAAGACACATTACTACCACAAAATGTTACACGATTTGATTAAAAAAATTTCAATTATAAGAAAAGACAGCCTTAATGACTATCTTTTTATCTAATGTAAATAAATTCCGAAATACCATGTCCAGACGATCAGAATAATCTGCATGGGAATTCTTTGAGTGTAAAGGTATTTCATTCCCGGACCAGTGTAATCAGCTTTAAAAATATTAATCTTTTTCCTGGAAGAATTGATATTGGCTATAAAAACCAATACATAGAAAATAATGAGTAAAATAGCTGTCATCTCACGAATTGACGGAATCATCAGTCCGATTCCTGCTGCAATTTCCAGAACTCCGGTAAAGTACACCCAAAACATTCCGGCAGGAATAAAATCAGGAATCATCATCGCCATTCCTTTTTGAAATTTAAAATGAGAAAAACCTGTAAATATGATAAAAACAGCCATTCCCAGGTTTCCTGAAAATATAAAATCCAGCTTCCCCTGAAACAAAAAAGTCCCCAGCAAAGCCAGAATAAAAGTTGCGAAAAGTATGACGAGTAATTTCATTTTTAGGTGGTAGAGATGTTGTAGATATTAGGTGACAGGTAGCAGATATTAGTATTCAGGGTAAAATAGCAACTCTAAACATTAAACATTAAACATTGAACTTCATCAAACTGAACCCAAACTCACTCCTTCTGCAAGGCTTTTCACAACCATTAATCCTTTTGTGAAGCCTGTGTTCATGTGATCCTGCCATTGTTTTTCTACCTGAACTTCAGCATGAAGTTTTGTTTTTCCGCCAAAGTCTATCAGAAAGTATTTTTCAAAACTTCCGTTCCATTCCATAACTTCCTTACTCTGGGTATCTTCGTTTCCCTCTTTATCCACCATTCCCAGATGTTTAAATACAATCTGGTTAGGTTCATCCAGGCTGTCTATGGTTGAAACCATTCCTTCCCCATGAGCATTAAGGAAATAGGTTTTTCCGCCTACCTTCCAGTCGGATTTCATAATAGATCCTGCACCGAAATACTTGGTCCATTCGCTGTACGTTTCAGGATTCCAGAGGATGTCCCATACTTTTTGCAAAGGAGCATCAATTACTGTTTCGTATGATAAGGTTTCCATTTGTTTCATTTTTTTAAGTGGTCATTGTGAGCAAAGTGAAGCAATCTCAAAGCTCAAATGATTTTTCTTTTAGTTCAAACCGAATTGTTTACAACTGATTTTCTGAGAGATGTTTCACGATTGACATTGCCTTTGGAAATTTCTCTTCAAAAAATTCTTTAAATTCTGCCGGCGTCTGAATTTCTGTTTTCAGTAAAGTTCCTTCTTCGTTCTCTTCAAGAAAGTAAGCTTCTGTGGCTTCTCCCCAATCCTTAGGCACTTCAATACCGTCATAAATTTCACCCAGATGCAGAAATTTTATTTCTTCGTTGGGAATCACTTTTTCTACTCTGCTGTACATCCCATTGTTCTTAGGATCAAGAAATTTGACAATATTATTTTCTTCCAGCGTTCCCTCATAAAAAGAACCATCAGTAAAAGCTGTTGTCCATTGTCTGTAGGTAATGTCTCCCCAAAGTACACTCCATACTTTTTCAGCTTCTGCATTGATTTCTATTTCGTATGATAATTTTTCCATATATTTTTTAAGGTATTAGGTTGTAGATAATAGGTTGCAGGTGATTGGGTTTGAGGGCTTGAGAGTCAGAGGGTTTTAGGGTGAGAGAATTCTAAATTCTAATTTCTAACCTCTAACTTCTTATCCTCCGACAAAATCACCGCCGTTAATGTGAATTATTTCTCCTGTGATATAACTTGCATCTTTGGAAGCAAGAAAAACATAGGCTGGTGCTACTTCAGAAGGTTGTCCCGCTCGTTTCAGCGGAGTATCTTTTCCAAATGAGGAAAGATCATCAAAAGCTTCTTTCACCAAAGGTGTCCATATTGGTCCGGGAGCAATCCCGTTTACCAGAATTTTCTTTTCTGCAAGGTTATCTGCCAAAGAACGGATAAAAGATAAAACAGCACCTTTTGTTGCGGCATAATCTATTAAGTGGTCGCTTCCACGATAAGCTGTGACAGAAGTGGTACAGATTATTCTTCCTCCTTTTTGTATCAACGGGAGAAAATTTCTGGTGAATGAAATCATCGACATGATATTGGTATCAAATGTTTCCTGAATCTGTTCATCAGAAATTTTTTCCAGAGTGCTTTTTGAGGTATGAATTCCTGCATTATTAACAAGAATATCCAGGTTCTTCCACTCTTCTTTAATTTTGTCTGCACATTTGGCTCTGAACGCTTTCCGGGTGAGATCTCCTTTAACCAGAAGACACTTCTGCCCTTCTTTTTCAACCAGTTTTTTGGTTTCTCTGGCATCATCGTCACTTTCTTTATAGATAATGGCGACATCTGCTCCTTCTCTGGCGAAATGAACCGCTACAGCCTGTCCTATGCCGCTGTCTCCTCCTGAAATAACCGCTTTCTTACCCTTCAGCTTCCGGCTTCCCTGATAATCGTTCCTGATAATTTCCGGAAATAACCCTTCTTTAGGGACTTTTGACTTAGATTTTGATTTGTTCTGTGTTTTCATAAGCAAATCTTTTCTCTAAATTACATCAAACAATACGCCGAAAGTTTAAGAATTATAAGCATCTTCCAGATCCTGGATGATAATTTTCTGCATTTTCATCATTGCCTGAACTACTTTATAAGCTTTTTCACGATCAGCATCATTCATTAACTGGATAAGTCTTTTAGGAACAATCTGCCAGCTTAATCCATATTTATCTTTCAGCCAGCCACACATGCTTTCTCTTCCTCCGTCTGCCGTAAAAGTATTCCAGTATTTGTCAGTTTGATCCTGGTCATCTGTCATTACCACCAATGATATTCCTTCATTAAAGTCAAACTGATGGTCATAGGAATTATCCATACAGAATAAGCTGTAATTATCGATCGTAAAATGAGCATGCTGAACATTTTCTGCTGGTTCTGGTATATCATGGCCTTCACTGCCTGCTCCATAGGTTAATATATTCCCGATACTTGAATTGGGAAAAGTTCTGGTATAAAGCTCCATTGCTTCTTTAGCTTTTCCATTATTCTGATGGATAAACATCAATGTAGGAATTATTTTCTGGTCACTTGCTTTTTCTCCTAAAAACAACTGCCATGTTACTCCATATTTATCCTGAACCCATCCGTATTTCGGACTCCATGAGTAAGATCCCAGTTCCATCAAAGCTATTCCGCCATCCAGTAACTGATCCCAGTATTTTTGAACTTCGTCTTCTGTTTCACAGATTACCATAAAAGATATAGAAGCATTTTTTTTGAATTGCGGGCCTCCATTCAGAAGCATGATTCTTTGTCCAAACAAATCAATGTTCATCACAACAGGAGTATCTGCTGTGATTTCGCCTCCAAAAACTTTACAATAAAATTCTGCAGACTGCTTGGCGTCTCCATCATACCAGAGACATGGGAAAATATCGTTATTCATAATTTTAAATTTTAACAAGAAAAATGTATTTATACTTTTAAATTCTCTATACAAAAGCAAAACGGATCTTATGCCTTTACATTGAAACGACACTATTACGTTTTACTGTAAGACACTGCAAATTTTCTACTTGTATATTTATTATGCTTCTTTAAAGCAGACCTGATTTTCTTTCATGTAATTCTTCAGCTTCATCATCGCATTTTTACCGAAACCATGCAGCTGCATGATTTCTTTTTCGGAATAATCTGAAAGTTTTTCCAAAGAATTTATTTTTTCTTTTTCTAAGGCTCTTCTTGCAGGTATTGCAATAACTCCGTGAAGGAATTGCTCTGCAGAGTCATAATTAAAAGCATAAATAGAGTTTAAACTCTTTGACATGATAACTAGATTGATCATGGCTACAAAAAATATTGTTAATGATTCTCAACATACTTGTGGAAGTTGTTGAGAATAGCATACCAGCCATCTCGCTGCATTTCCACAGAATTTTGTTTTTCCGGATCGAAAATTTCAATGACTTTCGTTGTATTCTCATCTATTTTATTGAAAACAACTTCTACTTTTCGTCCGTCCTCCATGTGGTATTTAATGACCTCATGAGGAACTATTTCATCATATACTCCTTCAAAATCGAATCCGAAACTTTTGTCTTTCGCTTCCATTCTGTTTTTGAATTTGCCCCCTACCGTAAGGTTATTTTCAGAACTAGGACACTGCCAGCTTTCATGAGCGAAATTCCATTTCGTGATATGTTTGGGTTCATTGAAATAACTCCAAACCTTTTCCACCGGTGCTAAAATTGTAATGTCTATTTTAATTGGATCCATAGTTCTATTTTTTAAGTTTGAATAAAGAGATGCCCATTTTTGGGCAACTCTTCATATAATTAGTTAAATATAAGATTATTTTGCGTATTCGTCATTATAGTTCACCATCCAATGAACACCGTACTTATCCTGGAAACACCCAAAATAGTCTCCCCAAAACTGATCTTCAATTGGCATTTCTACATTTCCGCCGTCAGAAAGTTCTTTAAAAATCCTGTCTGCTTCACTTTTGGAATCAGGGAAAATAGAAACATAATTGTTGTTTCCTACCGTAAGAGTCTGCCCAAACCCCGGTACAATATCAGATGCCATTAATAAATCGCCTCCGATAGGCAGAGCAATGTGCATTACTCTGTTTTTTTCTTCTTCAGAAAGATTTTCTGTTCCGGGAGCATTTCCCATTTTATGAATTCCTCCAACGAATTCACCACCGAAAACAGTTTTGTAAAAATTGAACGCTTCTTCTGCTGTTCCATCAAAATTTAGGTATGGATTTAATTTAGCCATGATTTTTAATTTTAAAGTTATTATTATAAGATATAGTTTCTACTGTTGGTCCATTAAGAATTAATTAATTTACTATGAATAAAAAATGCTTAATGGTTTAAAAATTTCACCACTTCTCTGACGGTAAAGTCTATTAGATGGGTATCCATACTTCCGTCAAAGTCCGGCATCATATAAGTGCCATGAGTGGCAGGAAGGATCATTAATCGTGAATCTTTTACCAGCCTCCACATTGCTGCTGTATGTTCCGGCTTCATCACATCCTGATCTCCACTGATAAATAATGTGGGTGACTTTATAGACGTCAGCACCTCATCATCCCAATCTTCGAACGTTTGCATCCTTGTGCAGTCTTTCTCAAAAAGGTTTTCCAGTTTTGAAAAATCCGGATTGAGATTTAAAAAATTAATTTTAAAAGGTTCCGGCATTGATTCGAAAGTGGCTTCCTGCATGCCTTCAAAAAAGCCGTCTATCATCCCGTTTCTTTTATAAAAAGCTGAAGCAACGACCAATTTTTCAACTATTCCCGGATGACGATGGCCAATCTGCATTACGGTACTTCCTCCATTACTGAATCCCCAGAATGAAGCTTTCCCGATAGTAAGTTCTGCTAAAAGTCCGGCTACATCATCAGCATCCTGTTCAAATCTTTCAGGAATATCCCGATGTTCACTTCTGCCATGATTTTGTAAATCGATTCCTATCAACTGAAATTGATCTTCCAGTCTTGTAATGACTTCTTTAAAATCATAGAGCATGGAAGAACCACCGCCATGAATCAATACCAAAGGCTTTCCTGATCCATAGATTTCATAATACAATTGGATTCCGTTGACTTTTTTATAGCCTTTTTCTACTGGATTCATTGTTAATACTTAAGATTTTCGTCCACGTCATACTTCATGCCCGGATAATCTAAAATTCTTCGCATTAAGCCTATCTGTCCGCATAAATAGTCTTCACGACCGATAGACATTCCGACAAAATTGAGTTTTGTTTCTTTAATGAAAGGGATATTCATTCCTATTTCAAATATTTCATCCAGCTCTTCATCGGTTACTTCATGAAGTTTTTGAAATACTTTGGCAGAAATAGCATGAAAGTTTTCTTTTAATTCAGCAAGCGTTGGATACTTAAAACTTGTATCCAGTGCTTTTCCCTGGAAAAATAAATCGCTGTAGGGATCTTCGTCACGAAGTCCAAGTACCCAGCCTAAGCCATAGCGCATGTTGATAAAGTTTCCTGCCATCCATACGATATGATTGGTTTTATTCTCAATTCTTTTCAAAGCGTCTTCTTCCGAAATGCCGTCCAAAACATTCATAAAGCTTTGGGAATGCATTCTGTAAGCCGGAATAATGACTTCCATTTTTTTTGATTTTGGTGTGTCCATTTTTAATTAGAAGTTAGAAATTAGAGTTTAGTAGGTTGGAGAAACGCGAGGGCGCTAATAGTTTTACAAACTATGCGTTTTTAAGGCGCGAGGATTTTATCTTCGATAAAATTGTATTCATTTAAAAATGTAATACTAATATTTCAGCGATGTACTTGTCATTCCGAGCAAAGCAAGGAATCTAAAAATAGCATGCTATTTTATAGCACCCGGTTTTCCTAAAATTCTGCGGAGATAGCCTAGCTGTCCGCTGTGATAGATTTCATGAAGGCTGAGAGTGGATATATCTTTAATCATTTCAGCCTGAAAGCTTTCAAGAGTGCTGAGTTTTGCTTCCAGCTTATCCTGAGATTGTTTCAGATAGGATTTTAAATCTTCAAAGTTGACCAATTCATCTTTTCGATCCAAAGGCATTTCTCCTCTGTTGTAACAAGAAAATTTTTCACTGTCCCAGACAGATTCTTCTCCTAAAATATTCAGTAAAGGATTTCTGATTTGGATCAAATGCCCAAGAATCCAGTTCATACAATTGGCTTCACCATTAGGAAAAATCATTGATTCTTCGTGGGTAATACCGTCAATATTCATCGTAATTACATAGTAGTTACTGGCTACCTGATTTTTGATGATTTCTATATCGTTTGACTGTGTTTCCATTGGATGTATATTTTTGTGATATGAGCAGACTATTCGGCAGGAATCTGAGAAACATCTCCATGCATTACTTCCCACTGATGGCCATTGATATCTGCAAAACTGCTTTGATACATCCATCCGTAATCTACAGGTTCACTGTATTTTGAGCCTCCGTTTTCAATGGCTGTTTTTACCATACCATCTACTTCATCCCGACTGTTTACCCCGATGGCAAGAAGTACCTGAGTAGTATCTCCTTTCGCAAAAGGTCTGTTGGTAAAAGTTTGGAAAAATTCTTCTTTAAGAAACATTGTGTAGATATGATTTTCTTTCATCACTACACATATTGCTTTATCATCTGAAAACTGTTCATTAATAGAAAAGCCAAGCTTCGTCCAGAATTCTCTGGTTTTTTGAACGTCTTTTACGGGTAAATTGACGTAAATATCGGTAATGTTCATTTTGTAAATTTTAGTGGTGATTGTTATCCAAAATTACCAGGATATGGTGAGAATGTGCTTGCCATAGGACAAGATTTGATTTTAATTTGGATTTAAATTATTCAGTCGGCATTTGAGACATATCGGCAAAAGTGATATTCCAGCCATGCCCATCCAGATCCCAGAAAGAATTCTGGTACATCCATCCGTAGTCCTGAGGCTCTTCATGTTGCCACGCTCCGTTCTCTACAGCGGTATTTACGATTGTATCCACTTCTTCACGACTGTCTAAGCCTACTGCTACAAGAACCTGACTGGTATTTTCTTTGGCAACAGGTTTATTGGTGAAGGTCATAAAATAATCTTCCTGCAGAAACATAGCATAGATGGTATCATTCAAAACAACACAGGTTGCTTTATCATCAGAGAATTGTTCATTGATAGAAAAACCTACCTTAGTCCAGAATTCTTTTGTTTTCTGTACATCTTTTACCGGAAGGTTCACATAAATTTGGTTGACTTTCATTTTTCGTAATTTTAGTGTTAAACTGTAATCCAAAATTACCGAGGTACAATGAAAATCTACTTGTCATAGGGCAAGATTTAAATTTTCTTAGGATGGGAGACGATTTCCTTACGGATACGGCTTAAAGAAGTGTCTGTAACTCCCAGATAGGAAGCAATTTGTTTCAAGGGTGCAAATTGGATGACTTTAGATTTCTGCTCAAGCAAATTAAGATATCTTCTGGTGGCAGAAAGGGTAAACATTTCTACAGATCTTTGTTTGTAGGCAAAAAGTTCCTGAGACATCCACGATCTTCCCCATTCTCTGAGGTTTGGGATTTTATGGAACAATTCCTGAAAGGTATCATAATCCAGCCTCCAGCATTCACAGTCTGTAATACAAACGATATTTTCCTGAGAGGGAACTCTCTGAAACATTGACAAAACCTCAATAATGACTTCATTTTCTACAAAAAAATGAGTAGTTACTTCATTTCCGTTGAAATCATTCACATAGGAACGCGCCAATCCACTTTCAAGAATATAATATTCATTGGCCGTTTTTCCTTCTTCAAGAATGAAATCACCTTTCTGGAAAGATGTTTTTTCATGAGCCTGAAATATTTCAGCAAGCTCTTCCGGGAAAAAGAAAGGGAAATCATAACAAATTTCTAAAGCTTTATTGGTCATTGGTGTCATTTTTTTAAGTCTTTAAAAGTAAAATTTTTAATTGAATTAAAAGTAAAAAACATTAAACAAAGAATATAATACTTTTATAAAAAACAAGATACCACACTGAAATAAAAGACATTTCTAAAGCCGATAGTTTTTAAACAGTTATTTAAGACATATCATTTCTGACCACCCCGTCAAAAATTCTTTGAATTTTCGCCACCCCTCCGGAGGATGGGAATGACTATTGGCCGATGATAACAATCGTAAACTTTTAAAAGAAATAGTAAAACCTAAAACAGAGAAAGCTGGATCGCTTTTGGAGGATTGGGTTTCTGGGCATCTCCAAACACGGTTTTTCCACCGAAACGCCATGAATTTTGTCTTTCTTCTTCAATCACCTGCTGGATATCAAAATCCGGTGTAAAGTCTTTTTCTGCTTCAGTGACAATCTGGTGAAGCTTGTTTAAAGAATTCAGCTTATCAGAATTTCCCAGCTTGGATTTTTCAATTCCTTTTCTGAGAATGCTGATACTTTCGTCATACGTATTAATCGGGACAGGGAAAGGATGTCCGTCTTTACCACCATGAGCAAAGGAAAACCTTGCCGGATCAGCAAATCTTGAAGGCGCTCCGTGAATCACTTCACTTACCAAAGCCAATGACTGCATGGTTCTTGGCCCTACTCCTTCCAGCATCAGCAAGTCTTCAAAATTCTGAGGCTGCTGTTCTCTGGTCACATACAGAAGTGCTCCGAGACGTTTCAAATCAACATCAGAAGCCTGAACATCATGATGGGCAGGAAGAATCAGTCTTGCAAAATCCTTCATCACCTCAGCCGAATCGGTATGGGAAATATCCAGAATTCCTTTTCTGTTTTCCGAAGCTTCAGTATCGGTAAGGTTAAGAATTTGACCTCTTGAAATTCCATTGATTCCTGTGTGAGGTTTTTCTACAAATGAAGTGATATTTTCGGAATGCCAGTGATATCTTCTTGCTGTTCCGTCGGATTCATGCATTCCCTGTTGAATAACGCTCCAGTTTCCATTATCTGAAAGAATGAAATTGTGCAAATACAATTGATAACCATCCTGAATGGCTGTATTATCTACTTTTGCAGAAAGTTTGCTGGCTCTTACCAGATCTGTTCCGTTCAATCCGGTTTTATCTGCAATCCTGATGAGTTCTGAAGGAGTTTCTCTGGATAATTTCCCTTTTCCACCACAGATGTAAAGTCCCAAAGATTGTGAATTAGGGTTAATAGAACGTTTCAAAGCGCCCATAACGGAAGTGGTAATTCCTGAAGAATGCCAGTCCATTCCCATCACTGCACCAAAACTCTGAAACCAGAACGGATCTGCCAGTCGACGCAAAACTTCATCTTTACCGTAATCCATCAGAATGACTTCAATAATGGACAGTCCCAGAACAGACATGCGCTCATACAGCCATGGCGGTACTTTGCCATAGTGAAGAGGTAAATCTGCTGTTCCTGAACGTTTCATTCTGTTTTTAAAATGTAAAGGTAAGTTTTATTCCTCTTATTTTTTAATGATCCGAATCATTAATTATTGGATAAAGCTTGTAAAAGAGAAGTTGACATCACGCATTTCCAGTTCGTTTTTATTGGATTCAAACTGTGCTTCTTTGGCATAAAGAAACATTTCTTTTTCATAAGTGTTAATAGCTTCGGAGATGGTTGGATATTTTCCTTCTGTCAGATTTTCTGATAAGATTAAAGCATCCAACAAACCGGTATTCACCCCTTGTCCTGCAAAAGGTGGCATCAGATGAGCGGCATCACCAATTAATGTTACAGGCAACAAACGGTTATTTTTCCAGGATTTTTCTAATGGAATTCTTCTTGTTGGCAACCCTACAAAAAATGAAGTTGATTGGAATAATTGCTGATAAAGCTCACTCCATGAAGAAAATCTTTCAGAAAGAAACTGACGGACCTGTTCAGTATTTTGAAAATCTAAAGTACATCCATCTTTCCATTCTTCAGGTTTTTTGAATATAACTCCATACGTCAAAGCACCATTATTATAAGGATTGGCTACCAATAAATTGCCTTCAAAAGCTGCCATCGGTCTTTTCCCATCACACCAGTTGAAAAATTCGGGACAAGCTTTTTCAGGCTGAGGAACATCTCCCTGAATGATAAACGTTCCCGTTTCTTCCACTTCTGCTTCCGTGACGTATTTTCTTACTTTGGACATTCCACCATTAGCTCCAATCACCAGATCAGCAGTTACATCAGGTTTGTCTTTAAAATGAAGCAGCCATTGTCCATTATTCTCTTCCATTCCTGTAAAATTCATATCCCAGATTACGGTATCATCTGCCAGACTACCAAGCAGCATTTCTCTCAGATGATTTCTATTAATTTCTGGATTGTCATATTGATTTTCGGGAGTAATTTCTTTTGTAAACAGAATATTTCCCTGTTCATCGGCAATTTTGATTCCCATGGGTAAGGCTGCAGCGTAATATTGATCCAACAGACCCGCTTTTTTCATCGCTTTCTGTCCTGATTCTTTATGAAGATCCAAGGTTCCGCCCCAGACTCTTGTCTGTGCATTCAGATCTCTTTCATAAACATTTACTTCAACGCCTTTTTGCTGTAACAGAACAGCCATTGTTAAACCAACAGGCCCGGCACCAATGATAGCCACTTTTTTATGATTCAGTACCATAATTTTTAATGTATTTATTAGGTACAAAATTCAGAAATGCAGTTGTATCATGCTTGTACAAATGCGACAAAATCATTGCTCAAGGTCTGCTTTCTCTTTTTGGCTTCTCTAGCGAAAACAGCAGGTGTTGTGCCACTATAACGTTTAAACTCTCTGCTTAAATGAGATTGGTCTGTATATCCAAAATCCTGTGCAAGTTCAACAATGGGAGTCTCAGGAGCATTCCACAGACGATTTCTTATCTGCTCAAAACGCATAATCCCGGACACATCTTTTACCGTATGACCGGAAGATTGTTTAAATTTTCTTTCTAACGTCCGAACCGTTGTATGGGCTGAGTCAGCCACTTGATTTACAGAAATGGCTCCTTTATTTTTTCTCATGGCAGCCCCAGCTTTAGAGAGGAGACTGTCTGCTGTAATATTTTCATGCAATTTCAGAAAATATTGTTCTACCTGGGCAATAGCTTCTTTTATTTTTCCTTGAGCAATGAGATCAGTCAATATAGTTTGAAGCTGTGCAACAGGATGTCCGAATGTATGAACTCCGTTTTCCGTTTTTTCTGATGAAAGCTCCAGCAAATCAAAAACAGCCCATGGGAAACATCTGATTCCGATAATTTCCAGTTGATTTTGAGCATGAAAAAGAGCTGGCTGATTGAGCAGTCCCATGATAAACGGAGAAGGTAAAACCTGTAGAATTCCCTGATGAGAAATACTGCATCCGCTTCCAAAATGAAAAATAATTTCTGCATAACCATCCGGAAGTACTGTGAATTCGGACAGTTTTTCTCCATAATCTCTTCTGTTATACCAAAAGCATTTGATGGTATCCTTTAATTCTTCCGGAGCTTCAAACTCCTGATGTACACTGGAAAACATAGCTTTATCAATCGTGTGAGTACAGTTCCAGATCTTTGTGCTTTACTTCATTGTATTCTTCTTCAAAGGTAATTTTATTTCCAAAAGGATCAATTACGGTAAAAGATACTGCTCCGTAAAATGTTTTTTCAAGTCCGGGACGGTTGTATTTGTATTGTTTATCAATCAGTTCTTTGTGATATTCGGGAACGCCTTCACCCCAGACAGCAACCCTTGTTCCAGGTGTTCCATCCCCGTGATGTTCACTTAAATGGAAAATGATATTTTCTCTTTTCACTTCCATATAAACGGGTGTATTTTCATCAAAATAATGTTCCCAGACGATCTCAAATCCCAGCCAGTCTACATAAAATTCTTTTGTTTTCTGATAATCGAAAATTCTTAATACAGGAATAATTCTATCTGCTTTCATTGTACAATGTATTTATTGGTGAGACAGTATATTGATCAACTTCTGAAAAGGATCTTTAACGAAAAATCTTCGAACTCCCCAGTCCTCATTAGTGAGTTCGTAAGTGATTTCAAAACCGGCATTTTTCATTTTGTCATACACTTCATCCAGATTGTCCACTTCAACAGAAAGATCGGGAACTTCCGTATCATTTCCTCCCTGTTCGGCAAAGCTGATCTGAATTTTAGCTTCTTCTTCGTTACCCAGCGTTTTAATCCAGCCATGATCCATCAATACATCGAGTTCTAAAATATCCTGATAAAATTGATGGGCTCTGGAAAGATCATTGGTTTTAATATTGGCTACGATTCTTGTTACCATTTCTAAAGTATTTTTTCATTAAAAAAGCCTTGTGAAATTACGTAAAATTCACAAGGCTTAATCAATTATTGTACTGTATTTTGTATTAAACGGAAGCAGCTGCCTCTAAAATTAATTGGGTAACTTCTTCCGGATGTGATGCCAATGAAGCATGTCCTGCATCTAAAGAGATTATTTTCTTTGGTTCAAGGCGTTCTGCCATCTCTTTTTCTGTTTCTGCGGGAATCATACGGTCCTGCAACGAAATCTGATACCAACTTGGGCGCATTTTCCATGCCGGTTCACCTGCTACATCACCAAAACACTGTCCGTGAATAGGTTTTTGCGATAGTGACATTACCAGAGCTTTTTCATCGTCTAAGTCCTGACAGAAAGCAGATTTGAATTCATCATATTTAATCCATAAGAAACCTTTGTTATCAGGATAAATACTTGCTCCACCTGGAGATTCTCTTCTTCCTAACAGAGATCCCAGACTGTCTCCTGCATCTGGTGCGAAAGCTGCAATATATACCAGTCCTGCAACTTTATCATGATGCCCTGCTCCTGAAATAACGGCACCGCCATAAGAGTGTCCTACCAGAAGTACTTTCCCTTCCTGGACATCAATAAGATCTTTTGTCTTGTTAATATCGTCCTGTAACGATGTTAATGGATTCTGAACACTTCTTACTTTATACCCTGCTTTTGTCAGTGAAGGGATAATGTACTGCCAGTGTGATCCGTCTCCCCATGCTCCGTGTACCAAAATAATGGTTAAATCTTTTTGTTCCATAATGATTGTGTTAAAATTTGATGATGTTTGATGATGATAAAGCTACGGTTTAAAACATGGGTGGACGTTAACTTAAGTTAATTAACAATACGGCTTCTGATACGGCTGAGTGATTGTTCTGTTACGCCAAGGTAACTGGCAATGTGTTTCTGGGCAATTTTCTGAAAGAGTGCAGGCTGTTTTTTAACAAGATTAAGGTATCTGTTTTCAGGGGAAAAGCACAAAAGATCATCGATCCGTTTTTTGGCATCCAGATAAATCTTTTCACTCATTACTCTTCCGAACTGCTGCCAGTACGCTTCTTTTTATATAAATCCTGTAAATGGTCTTTGCTTAGCAGTAGAATTTCACAGTTTTCGAGAGCCTGAATATTCATATTGGATACGGTATCACAAAGAATACTTTCGTAATCAGTAAAAAATTCATTTTCGAAATAGAATCCGAAATTAATTTCGCGTCCCTGATCGTTGATGTAAAAAGATCTGATGGTTCCTTTTTTAATAAATCCCAGATATTTGCATTTTTCCCCCTGTTTGAGGAAAAAATCGGATTTTAAGAGCTTTGTGTCCTGAAGTAAGGCATAGAATTCTTCAAAATGATCGGAGTCTACCTGAAAAAGTTCTCCATATCTCTGATAATTATTTGACGTCATTTGGTGTGATTTGATTTGGTGTTATATTCAAAAAAAGCCTTGCAAAAATGATATTCACAAGGCTTTTCTACAAAAATTATTTTATTATTTCAATGCTGCAAGAGCGGCATCATAATTAGGTTCATTAGCAATTTCCGGAACCTGTTCTGTATAAACTACTTTATTGTTTTCGTCAGTTACAATTACCGCACGGCTCAATAAACCTTTCAAAGGAGAGTCTGCAATAGTCACTTCATAATCATCTCCGAAGCTACTTCTGAAGTCTGATAGCGTTTCCACATTATTCAATCCTTCAGCTGCACAGAATCTTCCTAATGCGAATGGAAGATCTTTAGAAACATTGATCACAACTGTATTATCAAGTTTTGAAGCCTCTTCATTGAATTTTCTGGAAGAAGCAGCACAAGTAGGCGTATCAATACTTGGGAAAATATTGAATACTTTTTTCTTTCCTGCAAAAGTTTCAAGAGTTTTTACCGCTAATCCTGAATCTACCAATGTAAAATCTTTTACAGTGGTTCCTACTGATGGCAATGTTCCTATTGTGTGTACTTCGTTTCCTTTTAAAGTGATTGTCGTGGACATAATATTTATTTTTAAAGTTTTTCAAATTTAATCAAAAAAGAAAATTTTATCCGTTTTATTATGGTTAAATTAATCTTAAAGTGAAAATAAAATTCATCCGTTTGATAATCAAGTCTCCAAACAAAAAATTCACAATTTCCATACTCTAAAAAATGAAGATTTTATGGGCAAAAAGTTCAGCTTATGAAAATTGTAAAATTGTTTTTAAAATAATTATGAAAGGAAGTGAAGCATAAATTATACAGATATAAAATTAAAGAGTCAAAAGCGTGTTTTTTTATGGAAATATCTTAAATAAAACAATGATATTTACTAAATTTGTGGGACTTAAAATTTCAAATAAAAAATTACAGTATAATGTCAGAAAAATCAAAAATCTATTACACACTTACTGATGAAGCTCCAATGCTGGCTACTCATTCATTTTTACCAATCGTAAAAGCTTTTACAAAATCAGCAGATATCGAAATTGCAGTTCCGGATATTTCTCTGGCAGGAAGAATTTTAGCCAACTTCCCTGAGTTTTTAAAAGACGATCAAAAAATCGGTGATGCTTTGGCAGAACTAGGCACATTGGCAACACAACCTGATGCGAACATCATTAAGTTACCTAACATTTCTGCTTCTGTACCTCAATTGGATGCAGCTATTGCTGAATTACAAGGTAAAGGTTTCGCAGTTCCAAACTATCCTGCAGAGCCTAAAAATGATGAAGAAAAAGCAATCAAAGCTAAATATGCGAAAGTATTAGGAAGTGCTGTAAACCCTGTATTAAGAGAAGGAAACTCTGACAGACGTGCTCCAAAAGCTGTTAAAAATTATGCAAAAGCAAACCCACACAGAATGGGTAACTGGGCATCTGACAGCAAAACTGACGTAGCTCACATGAACAATGGTGATTTCTACGGTACGGAAACTTCTACAACATTAGAAAATGCTACCAAATACAGAATCGTATTCAAAGGAAACGACGGTTCTGAATCTGTATTAAAAGACTTCGCAGGTCTTCAGGCTGGTGAAGTAATTGATTCTTCTGTAATGAACCTGAATGCGTTAAGAGCATTCGTTCAGGAAGCTATCGAGGAAGCTAAGAAAAGAAATGTACTTCTTTCTGCTCACCTTAAAGCAACCATGATGAAAATCTCTGACCCAATCATTTTCGGGGCTATCGTTGAGACTTTCTTCAAAGAAGTATTTACTAAATATGCTGAGACTTTCAAGTCTTTAGACATCAATCCAAATAATGGTCTTGCAGATCTTTTCGACAAAATCAAAGGAAATGCTCAGGAGGCTGATATCAAAGCTGATATTGAAAAAGCTCTTGCTGAAGGACCTAGAGTGGCAATGGTAAATTCTGATAAAGGAATTACTAACTTCCACGTACCTTCTGACATTATTGTTGATGCATCTATGGCTGCTCTTGTAAGAGGTGGAGGTAAAATGTGGAACAAAGAAGGAAACGAAGAAGATACAGTTTGTATCATTCCAGACCGTTCTTACGCAGGTTTCTATCAGTCGGTAATTGACGATATGAAAGCACACGGAAAATTAGACCCTACCACTATGGGATCTGTTCCAAACGTAGGTTTAATGGCTCAAAAAGCTGAAGAATACGGATCTCACGATAAAACTTTCCAATTAACTGCTGATGGAACTGTAGAAGTTCAGGACGAAGCTGGAAACGTTCTTCTTTCTCAGAAAGTAGAAAAAGATGACATTTTCAGAATGTGTCAGACTAAAGATGCTCCTATCCAGGACTGGGTAAAATTGGCGGTAAACAGATCAAGATTATCTGATACTCCTGCTATCTTCTGGTTAGACAAAGGAAGAGCTCACGACAGAGAAATCATCAAAAAAGTAGAAAAATATCTTGCTGATCATGATACAACAGGTCTTGACATCAGAATTCTTGATGTAAAAGATGCTATGACAGAAACGTTGAAGAGAGCCAGAGAAGGTAAAGATACGATCTCTGTTTCCGGAAACGTATTGAGAGATTATTTAACAGACCTTTTCCCAATCCTTGAGCTTGGTACTTCTGCAAAAATGCTTTCTATTGTTCCATTGATGAACGGAGGTGGTTTATTTGAAACAGGTGCCGGAGGTTCTGCTCCAAAACACGTTGAGCAGTTCTTAGAAGAAGGATATTTAAGATGGGATTCTCTTGGTGAATTCTTAGCACTTCAGGCTTCTTTAGAGCACCTTGCACAAACTCAGGGGAACACGAAATCTCAGGTTCTAGCTGACGCATTGGATGAGGCTAATGCTAAATTCTTAGCTACAGACAAATCTCCTGCAAGAAAAGTAGGTCAGATTGATAACAGAGGTTCTCACTTCTATTTAGCAATGTACTGGGCGGAAGCGTTAGCGAACCAGACTGCTGATGCTGAATTGGCAGCTCAGTTTGCTCCTGTTGCTCAGGCAATGCAGGAAAACGAAGAAGTAATCAATGCTGAATTAATTGGTGCTCAAGGTAAACCTCAGAACATTGAAGGATACTACAAAACTGATACGTATAAAACATATGCAGCAATGAGACCTAGCACTGTGTTAAATGAAATTATTGACGGAATTTAATTGTTCGTTTTGATATAAATGAAAGCTCCTTTTTTAAGGGGCTTTTTTTGTGGATATAATCTGCGCAGTAAGCCACCCCGTCAAAAATTCTTTGAATTTTTGCCACCCCTCCAGAGGAGGGGAATTTTAAGTACCTATTTACTCATTAATGTCGGCGCATCCCTAATCCCTGAAACCTAACACCCGCCACCTCTCACCTATCTATCCTCTACAATCACTCTCCTATGTTCTCTCCCCCAGTTGATCATTTCCATAATGATGTTTCCAAAGGTTTGGCAATATTCTGTGGGCTCATATTCTATTAAAACAGGAGTTTCCGGGTAAACAGTACGTTTTAGCAGTTTATTCAGCTCCATATCTTTCAGTTCTTTGGAAAGCATTCTGGTGGTGATTCCGGGAATACTTCGTTCAATCTCTCTGAAGCGTCTGTTTCCGTTACACAGTGAATTGATCACAGGAATCCGCCATTTCCCTCCGATAAAATAAAGAGTATCTTGTAATGCTCTAAGTTCTTCTGTCTGATCTCTTTCCATAGTTGCAAAGTTAAATGATATCATTCGTTATACTGGTATACTCTGTGATACTGGTTACAAAAGTATACCATTTTGAAATAACTTTGTCAAAAAATTTTACAATGAAAAAATTAACCCATAAACTGGCTATCGTAACAGGAGGAAACAGCGGAATCGGATTCGCTGCAGCCAAAGAACTTATTTCAGAAGGAGCAACCGTGATCATCACCGGAAGACGAAAAGAAGCTGTAGAAAAAGCGGCTCAGGAGCTTGGAGCAATCCCATTCATTGCAGACCAGGCTCATCTTGATGATATCGATCTATTGAAGAAAGAAGTAGAGAAACAGTTCGGTAAAGTAGATATTCTGTTTATCAATGCCGGCATTACAGGAACTCTGACACCTATTGAAAATATGGATGTTGAAAATTTTGATCAGGTGATGAATATTAATTTCAGAGGAGCTTATTTTACGTTAAGCAAATTCATTCCTTTATTGAACGATGGAGCTTCTGTTATCTTTTTATCTTCTATTGTCGCTTCTACCTATAAACCCAACAGTTCGGCTTATCAGGCAAGCAAAGCCGCGGTGAATTCTATCGCCAAAACGGCAGCAGCAGAATTAGCTCCAAGAAAAATCAGAGTCAATATGATAAGCCCTGGTCCTATACAAACTGAAATTATGAACAAAGCTGGATTGGATGAAGAAACTTTAAAAAATCTTACCAGCCATCTTATTGACCAGATTCCATTGAAGAAAATGGGAACCGCTGAAGAAGTTGCGAAACTGGTTACTTATTTATCAGATAATGAATCTTCAGGATATGTCACGGGAACCGAAATTATTATAGACGGAGGCCTTACTCTATAAACAATAGTTTTTATTAAATCCCGGTAGATGTACTACCGGGGTTTTTCATGTGTATTTTCGGGGTTAAAAATTCCGGATTCACCTTTTGATTTGTCCGGATCAGCCTGTTTTCCGTTTCACAGCATCTGCTACCGGCCTACTTTTGATCCAGAAAAATAAAACAATACTCATTATGGATACCGTAAAGAAAAAAAGAAATCCCATTGCCATAGTATTTCTGGCCATATTAGGAGTTTTCGGAGGGTTGCAGCTATTCAGCAGACCTTTGGAAGGGAAACCGGTTACAGGAAAAATAGAAGCTCCAAGGGAAGTGATCAGTATTCTGGAAAACTCATGTTTCAGCTGTCATTCTAACCAGCAGAATCTAAGCTGGTATGATAAAATCGCTCCTGTTTCCTGGGCGGTCAATAAAGACATCCAAAGAGCCAGAGAAGTTCTGAATTTTTCTGAATGGGAAAAATACTCACCGGCTGATCATCAGGGAAAAATGTATGCTATTCTGAACATGATGCAAAGTGGCAAAATGCCTCTTCATGAATACACGCTGCTGCATCCTTCAGCTAAGATTACAGCAAAAGATATTGAAATCATTAAAAAATACACTCTTTCATTATCTTCAGCACAATCTTCTGTACACAATAAAACTGAACCCAATTTACCTTCTGCAGCTAAAACTGACCCAACTCCAGCTCAATTTCCGGTTTCTCCCAACGGAGTTCAATACACTTCCGATTTCAAAAACTGGAAGGTCATCAGCATGAGTACGCTTTTTGATAATTCTATCCGTGTAATTTATGGAAATGATATTGCTGTGAAAGCCGTGGAAACCGAAAATTTTCATCCATGGCCAGATGGAAGTATAGTCGTAAAATCGGTATGGAAGCAACAGGAATTTCCAAATGGGGAAATCAGACCTGGGAAATTTATCAATGCGCAATTTATGGTAAAAGATTCCAAGCAATATCAAGATACTGAGGGTTGGGGATTTGCGAAATTCTCCGGAGAAGATCTCCATCCAACAGGAAAAACAGCTTCCTTCGCCAAAGAATCCTGCATCGCCTGTCACAGACAATTAGCAGAAAAAACAGGTTATCTGTTTGACGTCCCGATGAAAGTCAATACCCAAAGATTAATCCAAAATTTGCAGAAAAAATGAAAAATACGATCTTCATCTTATTGGTAAGTCTTATTGCTCTTACCGCTTGCAGCAAAGAAAACAATGATACAAATAATGTTCTTTCAAGGATTGTTTTTGATCCTGGCCAGCTGAAATTCATCTCCAACTCTTTAAACCCTAAGAACGAAACTATGTCAGCTTTATATGGAAATGAAAAAGCTTTGGAATCTTTATCAAAGGAAAGCCAGACCCCTGAAGCAGGTGCTGTCATGAAACTGGTAACCTGGAAATATCATGATAATCCTCAATACATCGGCGGAACCATCACCGGAGAATTGGTAAGTATTGAAACTGTTCAGGCTGACAATGCCGGAAACGTTTCTTATGATCTTAAAAATGATCTTTCACAAAACAGTTCTCCCAATAAAGAAGAAAGAATACAATATTTTATGAGTTACCGCCCTGTAAGCAGACCTTAATAAAAAACTCCTGTTTCACTATTTATCATAATATTTTCAATAAAAAACATTAATTTAACCTTTTCAAATCAGTAGATTTCATGCAACAGCAAAAAATAAAAATCTCACAAGCCATTATCTGGATAAGCTCCATTTTCCTGGGTATTTTATCATCCGTACCTCAGCTGGCATCCCATCAATTCAACTGGAAAGAAGCCGTGGTAAACTCAGCTATTACAGCAGCATTTTCAGTAATCATGTGGTACATCAATATTTATATGCTGAACCGCACAAAAAAACGAAGACAACAGATCTCTTATTCAAGATTGATGGTGGTACTTGCTTTTGGGATGGTGATTATGTTTGGTCTGGCATGGATTCAGCAGCTGATTCTCTCCCATATTAATTTTGGTCCCGTAATGCTGATGATTGAGGTAAGAGGAATTCTGATCAATCTGGTGTGTTATATGTTCCTGAATCTACTTCAGAATAATTATACAGGACAACAGGTGCAGCTTGAACTGGAAAAGGTAAAAAGTGACAATTTAGGAGCTCAATATGAATTATTAAAGCAGCAGATCAATCCACATTTTCTTTTCAACAGTCTGAATACGTTAAAACTGATGGCCGAAACGCGTGATGAAGAAACCGTTGATTTTATTGTAAAACTGTCTGATTTTTACAGATTTACTCTTGAAAGCAGAAAACTGGATTTAATCAGCGTTCAGGAAGAAATGAGAATAGTAGATTCTTATCTGTTTCTTCAGAAAGCCCGTTTCGGAGAAGGAATTAAGTTTACCAACGAGCTTGGAAAGGAAACCGCTCAAACTCTTATTCCTCCTTTTACGCTTCAGCTTTTGGTGGAGAACTGTATCAAACATAATATTGTTTCGCAGAGCAAACCTTTACATATTAAAATTTATACTGCTGATAATCATATTGTGATCGAAAATCCTATCCAGCGAAAAGTAACCCCCGAAGATTCTTTGGGAGTTGGGCTGGACAACATTAAAATGCGCTACAAACACTTGCTGGAAAAGAATATTATTATTAATTCAGACGAAAAAACGTTTCAGATAAAACTACCATTAATCCATGAATATAATCATTATTGAAGATGAATTCAGGGCAGCTAAATCCCTGCAGAATTTAATATCAGACTTAAAACCGGACTCAAAAATACTGGGTGTTTATGACAGTATTGAAACAAGTATTGAAGGCTTAAAGGAAATCAAACCCGATCTTATTTTTATGGATATCCATCTTTCAGACGGACTTTCCTTTGAAATTTTCAAATCGGTTGATATTACCTGCCCTGTGGTTTTCTGTACTGCTTTTGATCAGTATATGCTGGATGCTTTTAAAAGTAAGGGTGTTGACTATGTCTTAAAACCATTTTCAAAAGAAGATATTGCCGAAGCCCTGAGAAAGGTTGACGAACTGAAAAAATTCTTCCAGAAAAATGATCTTCCGGATCTGGAATCCATCATACAGAAAATGAATCAGCCTGCGGGTAAAAGCAATTTCCTGGTTTTCAAAAATCAGAAATATACTACGATTCCTACAGAAGACATTGCGTATTTTTATATCCACAATGAGATCACCCATCTGGTTACATTTGCCAAAGAGCAGTTTTCCCTTACCCAACCTTTGGGCCAGGTAGCAGAACAGGTTTCTGATAAACAGTTTTTCAGAGTCAACAGACAGTATCTTGTTAACTTTAAAGCGATTAAAGAAATGGAACATTATTTTCAACGCAAAATACTGGTAAAGCTTACCATTGAAACCCCTGAGAAACTTTTGATTAACAAAGAAAAGACCCATAGTTTTTTCACATGGCTGGAGGATAGGTAAAGGAGAAAGGAAGCTGGAGGTTGGGTGCTGGAAGTACTTTGTAGCCAATGCGATTTATGAATGTCTTTTTTAAATACATTATAGCCCTGATTAAGATGATCAGGGTTTTCTTTTGCTTTAATTTTTTAAGCTTCATTGCTCATATTTTTACTATCAAAAAATATAGACATCGATTCCTTTTTGCACTCCAAAAACTTCCTTCCTCCCTCTTCCAGCATCCAGCCTTAAAATACTTCCCCTCACAATTTCCGGGTTCACCCTTTAATTTGTCCGGTTGAGCCTTTTTTGTATTCTTTTGCCTTTGCAGAGTATCTACTTTTGAATCAAATTAAAAGACATGATACTAAAAAACTTAATCACAGTAAGCGCTTTCACAGCATTATTATTTGCTACCTCAGCATTTATTCATCAAAATAAAGATCAAAAAACTGTACAGTATTCAGCTGATGAAAACAATGGTTTCGCAGTGTTGGAATTGTTCACTTCAGAAGGCTGCTCCAGTTGCCCTCCGGCAGATGAGCTGATGGGAAAAATTGAAAAAGAATATAAGGACGAACCTGTTTATCTACTCTCCTATCATGTGGATTACTGGAACCGCCTTGGATGGAAAGACCGATTCAGCAGTTCTGAAAACTCTCAACGACAACAGCAGTATAGCCGTATATTGAATTCACAGGTTTATACTCCACAGCTGGTAGTGAACGGAAAAACAGAATTTGTAGGTTCTGATGAAAACAATATCAAAAATGCTATTCAGCAAGCCTTGTTTGATACTAAAAAAACAAATGTAGAATTATCTGCAACCGTTTCTCAGAATGCAGTTAATGTCCATTACAAAGCACCCTCCAAAGATCCTCAGAATATGCTTCTCGTTAATCTGGTGGAAAAACATTCTTCTACTCAGGTAGGAAAAGGTGAAAATGAAGGGTGCCATCTTCATCATTGGCAAATTGTTCACAAACAAAACACCATCTCATTGAATAAACAGCAGGAAGGGAACACAGCATTCAAACTTCCGGAAGGTTTCTCTCCTGAAAACTGGGAAGTCATCGCTTTTATTCAGAATATGAAAACCGGAGAAATTTCAGGATCAGCAAAGACAACTTTTAAATAAAATAAGATACAATTTAATCAATACTAAAAATTACAACAATGAAAACAAAAACAACAAAAATCATCTATTGGGCAGGAGTTATTTTTATGTCGTTATGGTTTGGGGCCAGCGGTTTCTTTGAACTGACAAAAAATACTGTGGTGTGGGATATTACTCAACAGCTTGGCTATCCGCCGCATTTCATTTATATATTGGGCGTTTTTAAAATTGCAGGAGTTCTGGTTCTTCTGCTTCCCAATAGATTATTAAGATTGAAAGAATGGGTATTTGCAGGAATGTTTTTTGACATCCTCTTTGCTTTTTTCTCCAAAATAGCAGTATTTGGTTTTCCGTCTACAGTAGATGCGATGGTCGCTTTTTCAGTGCTAACAGTAACGTATATAATGTTCAGAAAGCTGTATTCTCCTGAAATGGTATTTGGAGAAGCTTGATATGCATACAACGCTAATTTTTTCTTATGTTTGAAACAGATCCTCCCAGCCAACGGAAGGATCTGTTATTTTATAAGTTTGGGCTAAAGCCCGATGAATGAGCGTTGTTTGTGAAAGCGGACTAAAGTCCGATGCTATTGATAAACCACCCCGTCAAAAATTCTTTGAATTTTTGCCACCCCTCCGGAGGAGGGGAATGCTGAGCACCTATTTATTAATCAAGGTCAATGTATCCCTTATCCTCTTTACCTCTCACCTGCAATCTATGACCTGCTACCTGCTACCTGCTACCTGCTACCTGCTACCTGCTACCTAATTCATAAAACTTTCCGGGAACCATTCAAATGCTGAAGATTTTGTTTTGGTAAACCCAAGACCTGGCCATGGTAAATGATAAGCAAATGCTCTGATTTTGGTATCTGCCAATTGCTGAAGGAGTTTTTTTCTTGATGCCGTTGCGATATCCAGATCAGTGTCACCAAAATAGCCCCATTCAGGATGGGGAAAAAGGACTACATCAGAATGAATCAAATCTGCGATATAGATCAGTTTTTCATTTCCTGAAGAAATGGTTGTAACGGTTAAACCTGGTGTATGGCCAGGTGCTAACTGGAAACTAAAATACTCATACAGTGGATGATTAAGGTCATAAAATTTCAGCTTTGGCTGAATGGTTTTCAGAATATTCCGGACTGCCGGGATAACCTGATTAAGAAATTCAGGTTGTGTTTTCAGAGCACTGTTACTGAAATCTTTGATAGAAGCTTTCATCCAGAAATCATGTTCTATCTTAGAAATAAAAATATCGGCATTGGGGAAAACAAACTGATTCTGTTTATCTACAACTCCTCCGATATGGTCGGGATGGGCATGAGAGATAAAAACATCAGTGATATCTTTCGCAGAAAATCCTGCTTTTTGGAGACTTTTTAATAGAAATCCGGTTCTTTCATCAGCAAAAATTCCCATTCCCGTATCGAATAAAATGAGTTTATTTTTCGTTTTAACCAATAGAATATTCATCGCCATATCGATATAATTCTCCGGTCTGAAATTGTTTTTAAGGATTGACTTTAATTCTGAAACAGTTCCTCTGGGAGCGAATGAGTTCAGATTTTCTTCATGAATATATCCGTCTGTAAGTACAAAGAGGTCCAGTTCTCCAAGCTTTAATTTTTTAAAACCGGAAAGATCATTTCCAGTTTTTTCAACAGTTGTTTTAGACTGTGCCATTAAGCCGGAAAAAGGAATCATGCTCAATGTTCCTGCTAACAATCCGTTCTTTAATAATTCTCTTCTGTTCATAGCTGAGTGCTTTTCATTTTAAAATTTAAAACAAAAAAACTGAGCTCCTTCATTATCAGGAACTCAGTTTTTATATGAATCGTTTTTAGTTGTTCACCAGTTTCATTGATCCTTCTGTATATCTTTCCCCTACGTTCGGGTATTTTTTCGGGATCGCATCAATGGTATCCAGATCCGACTGGGAGAGCTCAATATTGACAGCTGCAATATTTTCTTCAAGATATTTAATTCTTTTTGTTCCAGGAATCGGGATAATATCGTCTCCCTGATTCAATACCCATGCTAGTGCCAACTGAGTTCCCTTTACTCCTTTGGAAGCTGCCAACTCATTGATCTCATTAGCCAGTTTAGTATTATTTTCAAGATATTCCTGCTGGTAGCGTGGTAATGATTTTCTAAAGTCATCATCTCCAAGATTCTGCACTTCATAAATATTGGTAAAAAGTCCTCTTGCCAATGGTGAATAAGGCACTAAGGAAATCCCAAGCTCTCTGATGGTTGGTAAAATCTCTTTTTCAACATCTTTGGTAAGGATAGAATATTCTGACTGTAATGCTGCAATAGGGTGGATTTTGTTGGCTTTTCTGATAGATTCTGCTGAAGCTTCAGATAATCCAATATACTTCACTTTCCCGGCTTTTACCAGCTCAGCCATTGCTCCTACGGTTTCTTCTACGGGCACATTTGGATCTACTCTGTGGGCATAATACAAATCAATGGTATCTATTTTTAATCTTTGAAGACTTAGATCTACGGCCTTTCTGATCCATTCCGGAGAACCGTCGAAATACGTTCCGGGAGCTCCACTGTGACTTGCTTTACCATCTTTAAACCTGAATCCAAATTTGGTTGCAATAAAAATCTTATCTCTGTTTGGGACTAAAACTTTGGAAATCAGTTTTTCATTTTCTCCATTGGCATACATATCTGCTGTATCCCAAAAGTTAACCCCTAAGTCCAATGCTCTGTGCAGAGTATTGATACTTTCCTGCTCGTCTGTAGGACCATAAGCAAAGCTCATTCCCATACATCCTAAACCGATTGCTGATAACTGTTCTTCTGTGTTTCCTAATTTTTTAAATTTCATGATAGGTATGATTTAATTTTATATGACAAAATTAGAGCATCCGGAAACCCGCCACGATATAGAATTCAAACTAAAAATTATAAAATTCAAACAACATCCATTCTTAAGGCATTAGGAGTAATTCCGGTTTGTTTTTTAAAGTAATTGGTAAAATAAGCAGGTTCTTCAAAGCCCAATCCATAAGCAATCTCAGAGATATTCCAGTCTGTATGTTTCAATAGGGCATTGGCTTCCTGAATAATTCTTCCGGTAATCTGCTGGCTGGTTGTTTTCCCTGTAATCTCTTTTACCGAACGGTTTAAAGAATTCACATGAATAGAAAGACTCTGAGCATAATCGTTGGGAGTTTTTAATTTCAAAAAAGCTTCCGGACTGTCAATAGGAAACTGTCTTTCAAGAAGTTCCATAAACAAGGAAGCCACTCTTTGGGAAGCATTCTGATAAGGTTCAAAGCTTTCTGCCGGCTGCATTCTCATTGTTTCATGAATCATCAGATGAAGGTATGCTCTCAACATATCATACTTGTGAATATAATCCGACTGAATCTCCGTCATCATTTTGGTATACATCTCAGAAAGTATCTTCTGCTGTTCTTCATCGACAAAGAAAACAGGAGTTCCACCAATTTTGAACAGCGGAGAATCCTGAAGATTTCCTATACGGCTTCCATTGTGCAGAAACTGATCTGTAAAGAGGCAGAACCAGCCTTTCTGATCCTCATCATCCGCTTCCCAGGAATAAGGAATAATGGGATTGGAAAACAATAAAGCGGGACGATCTACTTTGATCCATTTATCAGCATAATGAAGTTTCCCTTTTCCAATGATGAGTGAAATCTTATAATAATCTCTCCTGCTGTAAGGAGTATGCGGAGAGCAATATTCCCGTGAAAAGACATTGAAGTGCCCCATTTTATTCACCCCAATACATTGAGATGCCAGATTAGGAGCATTCCTTTCATAAAAGCCATTCAGTGATTCGTGTGATTCCATAGATCAAAGTTATAAAAATCAAACAAATTAAATCATAATAATTACGGGATTAAAAAATTAAATGGCTGACAATGCTGCCAGCCATTTAAAAGTGAATATTGAGTTGATAATATTTTAGTCCCAATCATCATCATGTCCGTGACCATGATGTTTATTTTGTTTTTTGTAGTATTTCTCCTGATTTTTATAATACTTTTCCTGTTGTTTACGGTATTTTTTATAATCGTTTTTGTTTCTTCCGTAAACCATTACAGGGTTTTGTCCTCTGTAGTATTTCTTTTTAAAGATGATATACTTTTCTCTCCCCAGAATTCTTTCCAGCTCTGAATAACGGTCGTTTCTCCATCTTCCCGGTTC
This sequence comes from Chryseobacterium sp. S0630, assembly GCF_024158915.1. Taxonomy (GTDB): domain Bacteria; phylum Bacteroidota; class Bacteroidia; order Flavobacteriales; family Weeksellaceae; genus Chryseobacterium. Next base: position 84,827 of record NZ_JAMZGF010000015.1, read on the forward strand.
TACTACATACACTCTGTTCCATGTATCATAATCATGGTATCTGTCATTCAGTACATAGATTTGATTGGCCTGCGTTGTTGAAAGCACAAGATCAGTAATTACCCTTTGCCAGTTGATATCTGAAATACTCCTTCTGTAGTCATTATAATAATCTGACTGGGCATAACTCAAACTGAATGTCCCAACCAATAATGCTGTTAATATTAACTTTTTCATTTCATTCCACTTTAAAAATAATTATCAAGTGATAGTCAATTAAAGTGCCAATTCTTAATTATAAATACTAATATTTGTTAAGAAAAACTACAAACAACTGATTATCTTTGAAATATTTTCTCTTCTTTCATCAAATTATTGAATGTTGATGAGTTTAAAATAGAGTTAAAAAGTGATGAGTTTTTATTAGAAAATGAAAGTGAAAACAACATTCATAATCAATGGATTGAAGGTTTAGATCTGGAGGCTTAAAATTTATTTTTTAAGTTTTGGCTAAAGCCAATGGATCGATATTTTATTGTTAGGCGGGTTAAAACCCACCTCTATTGAATTTTACAACAACATCTTTTATCTTTTATCTTTTATCTTTTATCTTTTATCTTTTATCTTTTATCTTTTATCTTTTATCTTTTATCTTTTTACCATTTATGTTATAAAATTCGTTAAGATTCCTGAAAACTATTATTTCATATGATTTAATTTCGTAATTTTAATGGAGAGAATGTTTTTAAAGAAATCTTCTCAAATTATTTTTAATCAACCAAATCTTACATTGTCATGGAAAATATAAAGTTTCAGGTATCTCAATATCAGGATGAATTGCAGCTACTTATCGATGGGAAAAAGGCAGGTTATATGTCCATAGAGGTTGACGGAAGACTGCTTATTGTATATTATACGAAACTTGACGAAGAGCGTGAGGGAAAAGGATATGCCAAACTATTGCTGGATGAACTGGTACGCTACGCAGAAGAAAAAGATTTGCTTGTAGACCCGGAATGTGATTTTGTAAGACAACAGTTTGAAAATCACCCCGCAAGATATAAAGAAATCTGGCATGCCTGATCAGCTTTCCCACCAGGCTGTAAATTGCTGTTCTGGCTGATTCAGATGTACTACCTCGCCGATCATCGGAGTGAGGATGCTCCTATTTTTTTCTTTTCCCAGAGCCGTTATCTTTTGCAAAGGTTCATTCCATGGATGAAGTGCTAATGCAAATTTTGCAGCATGAACAGGAAGAATATACTCTGCTTTCAGATCAATACCAGCCTGAATAACATCTTCCGGCAATGTATGAATGTATCTCCATGCTTCTCCATACTGACCGTTTTCAAGAACAGCATAATCGAAAGGACCATATTGCTCTCCTATTATTTTAAAATGGGAATCATAGCCGCTATCTCCACCTAAGAAAATTCTTTTTGTAGGTGTTATCAGAACATAGGAACTCCAAAGAGTATCATTCTGCCTTACCCTTCTGCCGGAAAAATGTCTGGCAGGAGTGAAAGCAACTTTTATATCATTTTTCAGAACGACTTCTGTTCCCCATTCTTCTTCAATAAGTTTAGTCTCAGGATAGCCCCATCTTTCCAGATGCGCACCTACTCCCAAAGGAATAATGGCCATTCCTGTTCTTTCTTCGATAGATTTTACAGTTGGATAATCCAGGTGGTCGAAATGATCATGGGTGATGACCAAATAATCTATACATGGAATATCTTCAGGTTTAAAAATATCTGAACCTTTGAAAGCTTTATTAAAGTATTTGAAAGGTGATCCATACAGGCTCAGAACAGGATCTATTAAAAAGGAAACTCCATCTGTCTGCAAGTAATAAGATGAATGCCCCAGCCAGATAAATACATCCTCATTCTTACCTATATTTTTCAAATTGGTACGAATAGAAGGTATTTCGTTTAAAGGTTTCAGCAACGGGTCTTTTTTCCCTAAAAGGAAATCGTAGGTTACTTTCCACATCTTGTAGCCTTCTGTAATGGAAGGAGTGTGACTGATATTCCGGAACTGTTTCTTTTTATAAAGTTTCGACTGTCTGATACGCTTCAGCCTCTTCCCTTTTGGCACTCCACCAAACGCCTTCATATTGATCACTATAAAAAAAGTAACCGTCAAAACAGCCACGCTCGTAATAATCCAGTAAATCATCTGCACAAAATAAATATCAAATGTATTGACTTTTGTTTTTAAATGAAAATATATTCCATTTTACTACATTTTTTAACTAAATTTATCATGTATTTTTAAAAATTTATTATTCATTTACATCAGGATTAATTTTAAACTTTCTATTTTAGCACCCTAAAAAAACTCAGATACATTGAAAAATTATTCGGTAATATTTCTTCTCGCTATTTTTTCGTCTTGTGCCTCTATAAAAAAACACAACGAACAGCGGGCCTCATGTATTCCACCGGAGCAACTGAAAGAAGATGTGGATTTTGCGTATTCAAAATTACAGCAAATGCATCCACAATTATACTGGTACATTCCCAAGAAGGAGCTGGAACGTAAATTTGACAGCCTTAAACAGACCATCACCGAACCTCTTACTCCTCTTCAGTTTTATTTCAAGCTTCAACCTGTTATTGCAGGAATTAGAGAAGGGCATCTTTCATTGAGAATTCCCAGAAAGAAATTTACTAAAAGTGAAATAAAAAGACTGGAACATCAGAAAGGAATGTTCAGTCGTTTTGAATATTATATTTCGGGAGATCAGATGTATATTATTCAGAACAGGGATTCTATTGAACACATACAACCCGGAACTGAAATTTTATCCATCAATCATGTTCCTGTTTCCGATTATATCAAGAAATACAGAAGCCTGATCAGCAGTGATGGGGATAATACCACTTTCCACCCATATTTTTTAAAAGATCTGTTCTTTAATTTTTACACTGCCGAAAATGGATTTGGCAGCAAAGCGACTCTTGAAACCCTCTATAAAGGAGAAAAAAAGACATATACCTTAACCCGAGAAACAAAATCTGATACTGATCTTGAAAAGGATAAGGAAATGCAGAAAAAGACTCCGGAAAAGAAACTGAACGATTATGTGGCTTCCAGTAATTCATATAACAGAAGCTTCAAGTTTCTGGACAAAGACAGTACTATAGCTTATATTAAGGTGAAAAGCTTTTCCAGAGATTATTCGGATGAGTTTTATAAGAAGACTTTTGCCAAGATCAATGATGCAAAGTCTCCCTATCTTATCATCGATGTCAGAAATAACTACGGCGGTTCACTGTATGAAATCAATAATCTGTATTCGTATTTAGCGGATACTCCGTTTACCCTGATAAAACCGTCTCAGCTAACTTCAAGGGATGCTCCTTTGCGTACCAATTATTTCAGAAAAAGCTCCCCATTACAATATGCTCTTAAAAGTATTGCCTACCCGAGCTATTTTTTTGCACAGACCTTCAGCACGTATAAAAAGGACGGAAAGGTTTTCTACAAGATGAAAGCTGACAAACCTACAAAACCTAAAAAGGATGCTTTCCACGGAAAAGTTTTTGTACTGATTAACGGAGGAAGTTTCTCGGCATCTTCTATTATTACCGCCAAACTTAAAAATGATAAAAGAGCAACGCTTGTGGGAGAAGAAACAGGTGGTGCCAATGATGGAACTGTTGCCGGTTTTTATTCCTACCAAAAGCTTCCTAATTCTGAAATCAGATTTCCCATAGGACTACTTTTGGTACAGCCTAATATCAGTTTTTCAGACTCACGGAAAGGGGTTGTTCCTGATGTGACTGTTACTGAAAATATGCAGGATATTATTGACAAAAAAGATCCACAGCTGGATTGGATAAAAAACGAAATTGCCAAAGAAAAAGAACATAAAGGACAATAATGAATATAGGTTCGGCGGGCTTTCAGCCCGCCGAACTCTTTTTTATCTTTTTAATTCTTCCAAAAGATCTTCAATATATTGGATATATCTTCCATAGTAGCGTTGATACCAAAATCTTCCCATAATATAAAGCAAAAATAATCCTACGGTTACTGTACTAATTAAGATCACCGCAATCTTTAATTCACTAAGAGGTTTTGGCCACGGGATAAACTCCAGGACAATAAGGATCTCACATACAAGAAACGGGGCAAAACTGATATAATATGAGAGATAATACTGTTTATTAAGATTGAGCTGCATCACAAGATCTTTCAGAGAATCATAAGTCTTGGGTACAGGGTTACTGATTTCATTATACAGTTTAAAGAACTTACTGAAAAAGAAAACGGTAACCAAAAGCATGGAAGCAATTAATACCGTGATGTACAATTGAAGTTTGAATGGTCTGCATACAGCGCACACCAGAAAAGCGAAGACAAAGATTCCTATCATCCACCAGAATTCCACACGCATATTTTTGCGTATTTTTTCAAGGGGAAGATTCAGTTTATTGCTCTGTTCTATGCTTATTTCGGGAGTTTCCTCCACAATATCTTCGTTCCAGGTATTTTTCAATTCATCGATATTCATTGGATTACTGATTTTAATGTTGGTTGGTTTTTATTTGGCTTAAGATATCTTTAAGTTTATTTTTGGCCCGGTTCATTTTCACTCTTGCATTGCCTTCTGAGATTCCCATCTGTTCGGCAATCTGCTTTCCAGAAAAATCTTCCAGATAATAGAATATAAAGGCCTTGTCAATAGGATTAAGCTGATGGATAGCTTTATACATTTCAGCCAGACGTTCTTCTTTACGATCATCATAATCTTCCTGGATAATAATCTGATTAGAAAAATCTTCATGGCCAATAAAACTTCTTCTCTTTTCTGATTTCAGGAAAATAATGGCCGTATTCAAAGCAATTCTGTATAGCCATGTAGAAAATTCACTTTCGCCTCTGAAACCAGGAAATGCTTTCCAGAGCTGATAGGTGATCTCCTGAAAAAGATCATCACGGTCATCTTTTTCAGTCATGTACATTTTAGAAATCTTAAATAGAATTCCTTTATGCTGTTCAATTTGACTTATAAACTCTTGTTCTAATGAGGTCATGGGCATTTACTCTATAGAGTTAGTTTTCGTTTAAAAAAATTGTTACAGATTTTTACAAAAGAAATAAAAAACCTGACAGAAAAATACTGTCAGGTCTCATTGTGTGTTTTTTAAGCTTTTTACTATTTCCTCAGAATAGTACGAGTCGAAATAATTTTTTTTGACCTGACTAGTTAGTAGAAAAAAAGTAAAAATGTTACATCCAAAAAAACAATAACCTGATATTTTTTCACATCAGGTTATTTATTTAAGTATTTAATTCTTTTATTATTTAAAATCTAAGAAATCATCTTTTTCAAGATAATGGTTCAGAGCAGTAATAAGCTGAGAAGAGCTAATATCAGCACGCTGTCTGAAAGCAAGATCCACCACATCCTGAATATTTTCATCTGAACACATATAATGAAGCTTGTTATGAAAAACAAAATCTGGCAAGATTTCATTATCATGCTCACCAATATCCAGAGGATCTCCGATAAAAACTTTCATTTCGGGTTTAAACTCATCTGTTGAAGAATAGACTGCATAATTATATTCCGGGTCAAAGGATACTTTCCTATCCTGTTTAGTCTTTACCAGTTCCAGAAATTCTTCTATAGAATACACCTGATTTTTAAAATCATCCATGTGATATTTTTTTACAACTCAATTTTCTAAAGATAGAAATTTTACAGAAGATAGCGTAATTTCTAATTCAGTTTATTTAAAGCCCTCTGCAATGATCCGATATCCAGAAAATCAAGTTTTGCTCCTACAATAATAATGATCAGAAGGACAACTGTTAAAAATAAAATAATAATAAAGTACATGGATACAAACCAAATAACAGTATTCAGGATATTGCCTTTAATACCCATTTTATTCATTAAAAATCTCTGTGAACGTTCAAACCATGTTGTTCTCTTTTCACTTCTTGAGCTTACTTCAATTTCATTAAGTTCGTCTACCAAACGTACTACATCATCAATGTATCTTCCGTACATATAGTAGATCCAGTATTTGATAATAAAAGCAATCAACAAAAGGGTAATCAAAAGACTGATCCCGAAAATAGCCAGGTTATATTCCCTGTCAAAATGAAAATTAATCTGAATCAGAGATAAAAGAAACCCAAGCGGGATATAAGCAATATAGTAGGAAATATAAATTTGTTTCGATATGAGAAGCTGCGTTTTGAGATTAAACAAATCATAATTTGTATTGATACTGTTTTTTCTGAGCAGTTTATACACTTTCAGGAAGCGGGAATAAAAATAAACAATAATCGCAACGGTCAGGATGGTGACAAATGCTGATATCGTTTTAATATTAGAATCAGTAGAAGCAAATGGAAAACCTGTTAAAAGCAAAGGCAATGTAACAATCATCAGCCAGAATTCAGTTTCCATATTCACTTTCAGCATCTGTAGTGGAGAATGTATTTCCTTCTGTTTTTCCAGAGAAATTTCAGGAGATTCCTGTCCTGTATCTTTATTCCAAATTTCTTTAAAATTTTCTAAGTCCATAGTGTTATTTTTAATAGGAACCTGTACCCTGCCTGATGATGATCTCTTTCAGCTTTTCTTTTGCCCTCTTCAGCTTTACCCGTGTATTCACTTCTGTAATTCCCAGCTGTACGGCAATCTCTTTTCCGGAAAAACCCTCTAAAAAGAAGAATATAAGGGCTTTATCAATGGGACTTAGCTGATGGATAGCTTCATACATCCGCTTCATATTCATATCATCCGTATCATTATAAGGTTCCTGGCGGGCACTCAGCCCATCTACATTCTGATTCTGTATAAAACTACGTTTTTTTTCACTTCGCAAAAAAACAATTGCTGTGTTGAGCGCAGTTCTGTACAGCCATGTTGAGAAATCACTCCTCTTTTGAAAATCACCATATGATTTCCAGGCCTGATAAATGATCTCCTGATAGAGGTCATTCTGATCGTCCTTATTATCCATATACATTTTAGAGATCTTGAAAACAACACCTTTATGTTTTTCAATTTTCTCTAAAAATTCTTTTTCGGGTGAAGACATGATTTACACACTGATCCTTAGATGATATTTCTAAAAAACACCATCTTATTATAACACAAAACTATAATTTCCGGCATTAAGTTAAAAAAATCCTCAACAAACTAAGGTGTTTATTGAGGATTTTTATTTTATGTTAAATGCAATATCAGTCAGAATCAGAAAATATAATCTGTGCTTAAAAAGTTAGAATCATGTTCTCTGACAATAGTATTCAGTAGTTCTTTGTTGGAATCTGTCAGTTTTGCAGCCACCAGAGACCGGATGGAGAATGAGCGGAGCGCATCAAAAACAGAAAGAGTTCCTTCTGCACTGTCTTTTCTTCCGGTAAATGGAAAAACATCGGGACCTCGCTGTGCCTGGCAGTTGATATTGACACGGCTTACAAGATTTACAAACGGATCAATCAGTCTCGCTACTTCATGAGGATCTTCACTGAAAATACTTACCTGCATCCCATGTGAAGCATTTACCTGATACTCTATAGGTTCTTCTATATCTTCGAACGGAACAACAGGAATCACAGGACCAAACTGTTCTTCATGATAAAGCTTCATATCACTGTTTACAGGATATACTACTGCCGGGAAAACAAAAGATTCATCTGTATAGCCTCCATCTTTATTCAGTACTGCAGCTCCTTTCTGTAAAGCGTCATCAATACATTCTTTCAGATAAGCGGGTTTATTGACCTCCGGAAGTGGAGTTACTTTCACATCTTTTTCCCATGGCAGTCCAGCCTTCAAAGCAGAAACTGCTGCACTTAATTTCTCTGTAAACTCCAATGCCACTTCTTTCTGAACGAATATCAGCTTCAATGCCGTACATCGTTGTCCATTGAAAGAAAGCGCACCCAAAATACACTCACTCACTGCCACATCAAGATTTGCATTTTTGGTAACAATGGCTGCGTTTTTAGCATCCAGACTTAGGATGGCTCTTAAACGGTTTACTTTCGGGTGTAGTTTTTTCAGTCCGTTCGCCACTTTACTGGAACCGATAAAGGCAAGCACATTCACTTTTCCGCTTTCCATAATGGGAGTGATAATTTCTGATCCTTTTCCATATAATGTATTCACTGTTCCTTTCGGGAAGGCTTCTTTGAAAGCGTTTAATAAAGGATAATGGGCAAGGACACCATGTTTCGGCAGTTTAAAAAGGATGGTATTTCCCATGATCAGAGCAGGGATCAATGTGGTAAAAATTTCATTCAGCGGATAATTGAAAGGTCCCATACTTAAAACGACTCCAAGTGGTGCTCTTCTGATCTGTGCTATTGTTCCTTCTGCCTGTTGAAAGCGGGAAGATTCTCTGTCAAGATCTTTCAAAGCATCAATGGTCTGATTGATATAATCCACAGTACGGTCAAATTCTTTGGTAGAATCTGCCAGTGTTTTTCCGATTTCCCACATCAGTAATTTAATGATCAGATCTCTTTGCTGGATCATCAGGTACACGAATTTCTGCATGCATTTGATTCGTCCTTCCACAGACATTGTCGGCCACTCACCCAGCCCATTATCGTAGGCTTTTACACAGGCTTCGAGAACTTCCATAGCCTCGTTCGGACCAATATTCGGAATACTTCCCAGAAGTTTTCTTTCCAATCCGTTTTCTGTGGGGATGCATACCGGGGAATAAATTTCGGTGACATCACCATTCCACTCTACCAGTTCTCCATTCAAAAGATAAGTTCTCTGATGGATGACCGGAACTTTATATTCTTCCGGAATTTCGTTTTCTCCTTTAAAAATGTGATGGAATGATGCGATATTTTCTGAACTCATAAATCTTTCTATTTTTTTATGTGATAAGATTGAGATTGTCTCAAAATTTAAATTATTTGACTTTTGTCATTCTGACGAAGGAAAAATCTTTATTGATTTTTATATGAGATTCTTCATTACATTTTATTTCATTCAGAATGACACCTTTGAAACTATTACATTTTTATAACATAAAGGTAGAGGTAAAATGTGTTGAAAAAAATAATCTGATAATAGATTCGATCTATTTGAATTAAAATTAATCTTAGCTCCTAAAAAAAGAATAATTTAGCTTAAAAATAAATTTCATGTTTTCAAAATTAGTTTGCGGCGCACTGCTATTCTTCTCTGTGGTGGGCTTTGCTCAAAAATCTAAAGCTACAAATACGGTTTTAATGGGCGGGAAAGAAGTTCATACTTATGCCAAATTACCAGCACTGAATAAACCAGCTCCTAAGTTTACCCTTACAGATGTCAATATGAATGACCAGACGTTGGATTCTTTCAAAGGAAGATACGTTATTCTGAATATCTTCCCGAGTGTAGACACTGGTGTTTGTTCTGCTTCTGTACATCATTTCAATGAAGAAGCAGGAAATCTTCCCAATACGGTAGTACTTTGTATTTCCAAAGATCTGCCTTTTGCTCAGAAAAGATTCTGTGGAGCGGAAGGAATTAAAAATGTAGTGATGCTTTCCGATTTCCGTTCCGATTTCGGATGGAACTATGGTGTAGAATTGGTAGATTCTGCCATGAAAGGTCTCCTGAGCAGAGCCGTTGTGGTGATAGATCCTTCAGGAAAGATCATCTATGAGGAACAGGTACCTGATATCGCTCAAGAACCGAATTATGAAGCAGCTATTGCGGCTGTGAAATAATAAATTACATTAAACCATTAAGAAAAATTAAATAGTTAAGAATATTAAGATGAAATGCGCAGCTTAAAAACATCTTCGATGTTTCCCTTAACTTACCTTAACAACTTCAATACTCTTAATGGTTCAAAAAATAAAACTCAGCTACATGCTGAGTTTTTTATTGTTGTTGGGAAACGCTAAGGCGCAAAATGATAGTAAAAACTTTCTATTTTAAGGCGCAAAGATTTTATCTCCGATAAAATTTCGCACTACCACTGTCATTGCGAACCGAAGGTGAAGCAATCTCAATGTTCTCTCGCAGATTAAGCAGATAAATAGGAAAAAGATCTGCGAAATCTGTGAAATCTGCGGGAAAATAATTAAGAATATTAAAGTTATGCGCTTAACTTAAAAACATCTTTGATGTTTCCCTTAACTTACCTTAACAACTTCAATACTCTTAATGGTTCAAAAAATAAAACTCAGCTACATGCTGAGT
>NZ_JAMZGF010000016.1 GCF_024158915.1 Chryseobacterium sp. S0630
TGCTCCAGCTATTTTTTATTTCTTTTCCAAAGTTTGTTGCGAGATGCGGGATTCGAGTTGCGGGTTATTTTTGTTGCGGGTTATTTTTGTTGCGGGTTTTAATTTTTGTTTGTTGGAATAACGCAAGGGCGCAAAGTTTTTTTAAGGTTAATGTTTTTAAGGCGCAAGTCGCTTTGCTCCAGCTATTTTTTATTTCTTTTCCAAAGTTTGTTGCGAGATGCGGGGTTCTGGTTGCGGGTTATTTTTGTTGCTTGTTATTTTTGTTGTGGGTTTTAATTTTTGTTTGTTGGAATAACGCAAGGGCGCAAAGTTTTTTTAAGGTTAATGTTGTTAAGGCGCAAGTCGCTTCGCTCTGGTGATTTATTTTTTCAAAGGTAGTTTCTGTGATGGAGAGGTGCATTGATGTGGGGTAATTGTTTAATTTATTTTCAAATGATCTCATTTTCAAATTCCCTGTATGTTTTTAAAATTTAAATACGATTCTGGAGTTGATGAAGAGTCCGTCTTTATGGTTGTCGATTACGTCGTTGATGAAAGCTCCGGTATTGAAATATTGTATTCCTGTGTTAAAGGTTAAAAATGGATTGATCTTATAATTGAAACTTCCTAAAAATGCAGTTCCGATGTATCTCTTTTTTGAGTTGGACGACGGCAGGTTCAATGTTCCGCTGGGTCTGTAAATTCCGTCCTGGGTAGAATATCTCCAGTTGAAAACTACGTCTGCCTGCACTGTTATTTTTTTACCTAAATCAATGGTTGCATAAGGATGGATATCAATTAAATTCACCGGACCGATCTGAGGATTAAATCCAAAATAGCCTCCTTTCGGATACAAAGGGTTGAATGTTCCCAATGTACCATCTCCTTTATTGCTGTCTCCTGAGATATAATCGTTTCTAAGGTTGATGGTCGGTTTTCCTTTTACATTTTCAAACATGTATCCGATGTCTGCAGAAGCCGTCCATGCGCTGATATTTCCTTTATTAAAGTTACCAAACTGATAGGCTGCTTCAAAATTGTAAATAAACCCTCCTCCATATTTCCAGAACCGCCCGCCAAAAGTGTGTCTGTTTTCATCGGAAAGTCCGTCTTCAAAACGTACATCTTTTCTATGGATTCCCAGATAATACAGCTCCAGATTTCCGCTTTTGGGAATAATCCATGTGTTGTAGCTTCCCCAAAGGTTGATTGATTTTGAAGATTTGTTATCAAAAGCTCCCGGGCTTATTTCACTGGCAGCCATCATAAAGGCATCAGATCTGAAGTTTCCTCTTTTGTACATGAATTTTAATCCATCAAAATAGAGTCTTAAATTCGGACCTTCTCTTACTGAGATCAGTCTTCCACTTCCATAATCAAGTTCCTGTCTTCCTGCACGCACCGTCAGTTTTTCTTTTTCATTTTTCAGAATATCAACATCAATGAAGAGATTCTGGATATTCAAATGGTCCTCATCAATAGGTCTTGGTCCATTTTTTCTTCCATTTTCCCATGCACTCCTCACCTGTCCGAAAATTCTCACTCTTGAGCCCAGATGCAGATCTGCATGTACATTGTATCTTTGAATCAGAAAAGGATTGCTTCCAATGTCCATTCTTCCCCAATCTTCATTGTTAAAGTCTACAAATTCCATTCTTGCTTCTCCTCCAAATGAAAGATAATTGTTGCTTTTTTCTGCAATCGGTATGTATTTGATAGAGTTGTAAAAAGTTTTTGCAGAGTCTTTATAGGAAGCATAATCTTCATCAAACCTCATCAGCTTGAACTGAGCAGAAAGCTGAGCCGGAATAAAAATCTGTAGCAACAGTACAATGGCAATCAGTTTTTTCATGATGATTTCTTTGTTAAATAATTGTCCACGGAATATTTTCCAGCTCCCATAAACAGTAAAAACAGGTAACACAAACTGTACATAAAGGGAGTGTCTTTTACCAGTAATGTATCATTCCAATGGAGAATAAAATATCCTGTAAGAGTCACAGCCAGGATTGGTAATACAGCAATTCTTGTAAAGAATCCAAAGATTACAAATACCGGAAATACCAGATTGGCAGCATCAGCGAAAAGACTGTTGAATGCTTCAGGAAGATGCAACGGGTTGGGTACCTGCTCTGCTTCTGAAACGCCCACTCCTATTTTTTTTAATCCGTGAGCTACGATTAATTCTACGGAAAGTAAAACTCTGAACACTAAAAGTGCTGCATCGGTTAATTTTCTTCCCGGATTGGTATTAGTGATGATATGGATTAACTTTTTCATGATTGGAATGAATTTTTAAGATGATTTTGTTTTTTTACCCGCAGATTGCACGGATTGACACGGATCATTGGTGGTATTTAATACTGTTGATGGCTTTGCGTGTAAGACCACCCCGTCAAAAATTCTTTGAATTTTTGCCACCCCTCCAAGGGAGGGGAATTTTCACCCCTTCAGTTGGAATGCTCGTGGATTTTGTGGTTTAAAATTATTTTGTCTGATAGCCTCCGTAATATTTTACAGGTGACCAGTCTGGAATGACTGGAAGTGGTGCTGGAGCTGCGGTTTTGTAGGTTTCATCTCCGTATACTACTTTTCCATCTACGATAGTCAGTTTTGAAGTGATATTTTTGATTTCTTCATCATTGACTGTGAAATAATCTTTATCCAAAATAGTAAGGTCTGCAAAATATCCTTTCTGGATTTTTCCTTTCTGATAGTCTTTGATGAGTTCATATCCTCCGTAGGTAGAAAGTGATAAGGCTGTTTTTCTGTCCAGCGTATTTTCTTTTCCCATCACCTGAGTTCCTCCTATTGTTTTCCCTGTGGTGATCCAGTATAAAGCAACCCATGGGTTATAACTTGCCACTCTTGTTCCGTCTGTTCCCAACCCCACCGGAATTCCCATTTCCAGCATTTTTTTCACCGGAGGAGATGCCAAAGCCGGCTTTTTACCATATCTGTGAATGAAACTTTCGCCCTGATATGCCATTCTGTGCTGTACTGCAATTCCTCCGCCCAAAGCTTTGATTCTTTTCATATTATCTTCGGTAACAGTTTCTGCATGATCAATAAACCATACTAATCCGTTCAAGGGAGTTTCTTTATTGACATCTTCAATAACATTTAAAAATCTTGTGATACTTTCATTGTACGTCGCGTGAATTCTGAAAGGCCATTTGTTTTTTACCAGAAGACTTACTACTTCTTTCATATTTTTCTCCATGGTAGCTGGAAGCTCAGGTCTTGGGAAAAGGAAATTTTCAAAATCGGCTCCGTCGGATACCAGGTTCTCCCCTCCTCCGTTGACATGATAATCGATTTCATTAAAATCATTGTGACCATGGTCGTCAATTTCTACCATTCCTATCCATTTGGTGTAATCTGCAAGTTCAGCTCCTTTTTTCTGGGCAAATAAGTAGTAAGGAAGACGAACAGTAATTTTCCCCTGTTTGTTCAGTTGATCTGTTGTTCCGTAATCGTCAGGAAAATTCTGGAAACCTCCACCTGCATCCATTACAGCAGTCACTCCTAATCTGTTAAGTTCAGTCATGTATTGAAGGGTAGAATTTACTTTTTCTTCTTCTTTCAGCTCTGGTAGTTTCGCCAATGTTGAATAAAGGATAAATGCATTGGGTTCTGCTACCAATAATCCTGTGGGATCACCGTTATTGTCTTTTTCAATTAAACCCTGTGCAGGATTTGGGGTATCTCCGTTGATATTCAGCTCTTTTAATCCGGCTTTATTTAACCATGCTTTTCCATAGAGATACATGACAAAAGTGGGTACATTTCCTGTAGCTTCATTAATTTCAGCCAGTGTAGGAAGTCTTTTTTCTTCAAACTGATATTCATTCCAGCCTCCGATGACTCTTACCCATTGCCCTTTCGGTGTTCTCTGGGCCTGTTCTTTCAACATTTCCAAGGCTCTTTTCAAAGATTTCACGCCATCCCAGCGAAGTTCTGTGTTATAAAATCTGCCTCCGCGAATCACATGCAAATGACTGTCAAACAATCCTGGAATCACTCTGTTTCCTTTGGCATCAATAACTTTTGTGTTTCCGTTTTTTAATTTTAAAATCTGGGCATTGGTTCCTACCTTTAAAATTTTGTGGTCTTTGATGGCAACAGCCTGTGCTTCAGGATTTTTATCATCCATTGTGGTAATCTTTCCGTTGGTGATGATCATGTCTGCTTTCTGAGCATGCATAATTCCTGTAGCCAAAACTGTGAAAAGTGTAAGTATATTCAGTAGTTTCATTATTTCAATATTTAAGTTTGAAGGTTTCGGCAGGCTTTCAGCCTGCCGAAACAGCCCCATTAGTGTTTTAACATTTCCTGAGCATACTGAATTCCAATACCATAAGCTCCACCATGTTTTTTCATTAGGTCATTAACCGGTTTGTATGTTTCTTTTCTTGCCCAGTCTCTCTGTAATTCCAATACATACTGAACTGATGTGATAGGATGTGCTCCTGCCTGAACCATACGGGTGATTGACTGATCGTGCGCTTCTTTAGAAATATCCCCTGAAGCATCTGTTACTACGTAAACATCATAACCTTCGTCAATCGCTGACAATACAGGACCTACAATACATACACTTGTCCATAATCCGGCAAAAACCAGTTTCTTTTTATTTTTTCCTGTAATGGCTTTGTGGGCATTAACGTCTTCCCATGTATTCATTGTAGTTCTGTCTACATATCCGCTTGTTGCTTCCGGATATACTTCTGAAATTTCCGGGAAAACAGGTCCGCTGAATGATTTTTCCGCCACTGTCGTTACTACTGTAGGAACATTGAATATTTTTGATCCACCTGCTACCAGTGCTACATTATTTCTTAATTCTTCCATGCTGATGCTTTTTGTGGCGAAAGCCATTTGTCCTTCGTGGTCTATAAGTACTACTGCATGATTGGTAGGATTTAATAATGATTTTCCAGGGTTTTGAGCTGTTGCTGTTAATGATAATAGGCCAGCTGCAAATGATAGGATTAATTTTTTCATAATAATTTAAAATTTAAGGGTTGTTATTTCTGTTGAATTTTTTATTTATAATGTCATAGGTACTTCCATCAAAAGGATTTCTGTACCTTCTTTAAGGGCTTTGATGTTAATTTCCTGAATATCCCAGACTCCGAATCCATCACGTTCTTCTATGATCTCTCCGCCTATTTCTGCGCTTCCTTTAAGGATGAAAGCATAGACTCCGTTTCCTTTTTTTCTGATCTGATATAAGGTTCCTTTATTCTGATCAAAAGTTCCCAGGTGAAACCATGCATCCTGATGAATCCATACACCTTCGTCATCTGCATTAGGAGAAAGAATCTGTTGAAATTGATTGTGACCTTTGGTTTTGTCTAAAGTGATCTGATCATATCTCGGCGTCACATTCCTTTTTTTCGGATAAATCCAGATTTGAAGGAATTTCACCAGTTGATCACTATTTTTGTTGAATTCGCTGTGCATAATTCCGGTTCCTGCACTCATTACCTGAATATCTCCGCTTCTGATTACTGCAGTATTTCCCATGCTGTCTTTGTGTTCAAGGTCACCTTCCAAAGGAATACTGATGATTTCCATATTGTCATGAGGGTGTGTCCCGAAGCCTCTTCCTGCTTCCACTTTATCATCATTCAGGACTCTTAATACTCCGAAGTGCATTCTTTCAGGGTTGTAATAATTGGCAAAGCTGAAAGTGTGCTGGCTCAGCAGCCATCCGTGATCTGCTTTCCCTCTTGAGTCTGCTCTGTGGATCACAGAGTTTTCTTTTATTTTTGATTCTGTATTGGGAAGATGATTGTATCCGATCGGTTCTAATGGTTCGATCTCGTCGATGTCATTTTTCATAGCGCTGGCCAAAGAAGCTGATGCTACAAACATTCCTGTTCCCAATAATCCTTTCTTTAAAAAATCTTTTCTGTCCATATCAGATTGTTATTTGTTCTTGTTTGATAGGACAAATTTAGAGAGACCGGAAACCCTGTACATTTAACTAGTTTAATAAATGGCTTTGCAGCAAAAAAAAAATGCCGGATACTTTTGTATTCGGCTGTATAACTATAATGGATTGCTGTTTTTTTTGGAAAGTACAAGAGTCTTTATTACTCTTAGGAACTATTTAATTTGAAAGAATGATTTAAAGAATAACTCTATTTAAATTCTACGGAATGACAAACTGTGTGGGTAAGGCCATCATTGCAATTGTTTCATTCCATAGGAACCTCTGTATGAATGACAAGCCAAAAAATAGTTGGAAAACGCAAAGACGCAAGTTGTTTTCTAAGCTAAATATTTTTATGACGCAAGGATTTTATCTCCGATAAAATGGGTGAATATAATTTCACAGAAATATTCACACCTATAAAGCCCATGCAAATCTCTGCAATCTGCAAGTATAAAAACTAAGATTTATTTTTCTTTTGAAGCGAGACGCTTTCTGATGGTACTGACAAATTCTTTTGAAACCCCAAGGTAAGAAGCGATGTAATACTGTGCTACTCTTTGTGGAATTGAAGGGTATACTTTGATGAACTCAAGGTATCTGTCTGATGCGGTTTTGGAAATGGTATTAACCAGTCGGCTCTGCAGGGTTGCCAGGTTTCTCTGAACCAGCATTCTGAAAACTCTTTCAAATTTAGGAACTTCCTGCAGTAATTTTTCTTTCGTTGAAGGGTTCAGCATATAGATTTCCGAATCTTCCAGCGTTTCAATATACACTTTAGAAGGTTTCTGCTCCTGAAATGAGGCAATATCACTGATCCACCAGTCTTCGATGGCAAACAACAGTGTTACTTCAGAACCATTATCATCCAAACAATACATTCTTACACATCCTTTATGAATATACCCTTCAAACTGGCAGATCTCTCCTTCTCTGAGCAAAACCGTTTTCTTTGGAAACGACTGGCAAACAAGCAGATCTGTAAAAGTTTTTTCTTCTTCCGGAGTGATTGAGATAAATCTTGTAATATTTTTGATGATATTTTCGAACATAATGTCAGGTTTATCCCTGCAAATTAGGAAAAAGACTGTAAACTTCATTCTTTAAAAGTCCACTTCCTCCTCCATAATGATCAATTACTTTAACATCCTTATCTAAACCGGCACAGAATATTTTTATATGTTTCTCAAAATCATCTTCTAAGCCAGAGCTTAAAAGGACAAGATCTACTTTATTATTTTTTATGTATTCATAGCAGAAATTTTCATCGCTTTGGATTTCTGCTGTCCAGCCTTCATTGTTTTCTATAATTCTTTTTAAAGTATCCAGAATTTCCTGGTTTTTTCCAATGACTAAAAAATGTAATGTTTTCATGTTGTTAAAAAGGTTTACTGTTTAAAATTCAAGGTTCAGAGTTTAATGTTCAATGTTTATATTGTTTGCGTAAAGGGTAAAATGACGATCTAGATTCCTATGGAATGACATAGTGTGTGGATAAATAAAGTGCTTAGTTTGTCCATTCATAGGAATGTAAAAACTTTTACTCCCAAATGCTCCCACTCCATAACCCGAATCTCGAAACCTACCTCCACACTAACAACTCTAATACTCTCAAACCCTCCGACTCTCTAACGTATTAACCCGAACCTCGAAACCCGCATCCAGTAACCAACTTACAAATGCTTATTACCTGTAATTTTCAACTCATTCAGATCCAGTTGAGATTCTGCTTTTCTAATCTCGTCATCACTGAAGAGTTTTTCACGTTTTATTGTAAACAGTTCTTTTCGCTGTAAGGCAAATATATCCAGCATTACTTTATGATATTCTGCCATATCATTTTGCCTGTTGGTACACATTTCAATAGAGCTTAAATGATTCTGGTGAAGTTTGATGTCGCTTTCCAGCGCCTTTTTAAGATTCTCCAGCAAACTATTACTGTTCACCGCTTCATTGTATTCGTTATCAAGTTTATGAACGGCAAGTTTATCCAGTCTCATCTGAATTCCGGCCTGTTGCTCATGAGAAGGAAGGATATGATCAATCTCTCCTATTTTGGTTAATTTAATCACTAAAGGCAAGGTAAGTCCCTGAAACACCAAGGTTACAAAAATGACAACGAATGTTATAAAAATGATCAGGTTTCTCATCGGGAATTCAGCTTGTGAATTCATCATAACCGGTATTGACAAAGCTGTTGCAAGGGAAACCACTCCCCTCATTCCTGCCCAGCCTATAATCAACGGATTTTTCCATCCCGGACTAGGATCACGGCGGGCTTTTTCACTGAACCATCTTGGAAGATGAGCCACAGGATAGATCCATAAAAGACGTACCACAATGACAATCAAACTTATAATCAAACCATATTTGATGCCTTCCATTACTGAAATATCACCTAATCCATTGATGATATCCGGAAGTTCAAGACCTATTAATACAAAAACCAAAGCATTCATCACAAAAATCAGCGTGTTCCAAACTCCTGTCATATTGATTCTTGTGGTTCCTGTTTTAAAAATCTCATGAGCACGGAAAGACATAAACAATCCTCCGCTCACCACAGCCATCACTCCTGAAAAATGAAAATGCTCTGCTGAAAGAAACAAAATATAGGGAGTCATTACAGTAAGTGCCGCATCAATAGCGGGTGTAGTGGGTAAAAAACGGTGAATGGCATAAAAAACATGAGCCCCTGCAATTCCTACAACAACACCCATTCCTGCTACCAGAAAAAACTGTCCGGTCGCTTCATGCATTGAAAAAGCCCCTGTCATTACTGCAGCCAGAGCAAATCTGAAAACAATCAGTGACGAAGCATCATTAATCAAACTTTCTCCTTCCAAGATAGCAATCGTACGTTTAGGAACTTTTAATCCTTTTAAAACCGTTGTGGCAGCCACAGCATCCGGCGGTGAAACAATTCCACCCAATAAAAACCCTAATGCCAAGGTAAACCCCGGAATCAACATTTGTGAAGTATAAGCTACTACCAGAGAAGTCAGAAATACCAATCCAAATGCCAATAAGCTGATGGGACGTTTCCATTTCCAGAAGTCGTTCCATGACGTATACCAAGCCGCTTCGTATAAAAGAGGAGGTAAAAAAATCAGAAATATAATCTCCGGATCCAGCTTTAAAACAGGAACTCCGGGAATAAGGCTGATTCCCAAACCGGCAAGTACCAGAAAGATAGGATAGGCAATTTTAATCCGCTGTGCCAGCATGACCAGCATCATAACGAGTAATAAAAGTCCAAGGATTAAAAGGAGTTGTTCGTGCATGTTTTTAGAAGTTAGAAATTAGAGGTTAGTTTTCAGGTTCGGATTATTTAGGTTTGGGCTAAAGCCAGTGATTTTTTGTTTTTTGTTTGGCGGGCTAAAGCCCACCGCTATTGAATGCTAATTGATGTATTGAGACTCCTACGGAGTGATAAATATTACGCTTTATCTATCCGTACACTTTGTCATTCCGTAGGAATCTCCACTTCACTTAAACACCTAAAGGATCATTAAAAATTATAAATACATTCAAAGTTAAAATACTTATTTAAATATAACTGAATTAGCGATTTCAATTTCTTCCTCGTTAATAGAGTGCCCGAAATTGGCATATACTTTTTCTGTTACCTCCGCATTCATTTCTCTTAAAATATTGGCTGTAGCATATACTCTTTCTATGGGAACATGAAAATCAGGATTACTGGTTCCCAGGAAAATTGGAGTTCCTGCAAAATCGCCTTTATAATTTTCACGGTTGATTTTATCTCCAATCACGCCACCAATAATGGCTGCTGCTCCACCAAACTTCTGAGCGTTTCGGGCTAAAAATTCAAGGGTAAGACAGGCTCCCTGGGAAAATCCGAAAAAGTAGATATTTTCAGGTTTAATTCCTGCATTGGCAGCTGCTTTTACCGTTTCTTCAACCATTTCAAGGGCTGATGATAACCATGGTTCATTTTGTTCTACCGGAGCTATAAATGAAAAAGGATACCAGGTATGATTCAAAGCCTGTGGGGCTAGCAATGCATAATCTTTCACATTCAAATGCTGGGATAAACTCAGAATATCCTGAGCACTTCCTCCGCGTCCGTGAACCATGATTAAAGCTTTTTCTGCCTTATTCAAGGGTATTCCTGCTGTTTTTATATTTAAAATATGACTCATTATTTTTATCTGAATTTTTCTGTTGGATAATCGATTTTGGGAAGAACTTCTTTCAAACGTTCTCTTCTTTTTTCAAACTGTAGCGGCAATTGCAGATCTTCTCCTAAAAATGCAGCTTCTTCATCTACATCGAATCCGGGACCTGAAGTTGCTATTTCAAACAAAACGCCTCCCGGTTCTTTAAAATATACAGAAGTAAAATATTTTCTGTCTTTCACTTCGGTATGCTCCAATCCGTATGCATTTAATCTTTTTACCATTTCAAGCTGGGATTCTGCATCGGGAGTGGCAAAAGCTACGTGGTGAACCGTTCCTCTTCCGGCTAGTCCTTTCAAAGCGTTGGGAGTAGAAAGCAGATCTACATATTTCCCCGGCATATTTTCTGTTCCTAATCTCAATCGGTCAGGACTTTCTTTAATGACTTTATGATCCATCTGAGTAGTAAGAAGCGCAGCCGTTCTTTCATAAGCATCCTGCCAGATTTCCACATGATGGATTCCTTTTATCGCATAATCTTTAGGAATATAGCCGTTGTAATATCCTTTTCTTTCGTCTTTATCATTAAAAACCAATTCCAGTCCCAATCCGTCAAAATCTTCCAGATAAATGAAAACTTCATCAGAAAATCTTTGCTGCGGCTGTTTGAAAGGAATATTGAATTGTTCCAGACGGTTCATCCAATAATCCAAAGCATCTAAAGAAACTGAAAAAGCAGTGGTATTGAGCATTCCTTTACCATGTCTGCCATTGATAAGGTCTTTGCCATAAGGAAAAGTAGTCATGATTGTTCCCGGTGTTCCGTATTCGTCACCGAAATAAAAATGGTAAACATCTGAGTAATCAAAATTGACTGTTTTTTTAACTAAACGAAGTCCTAAAACTCCGGTATAAAAGTCTATATTTTCCTGTGCATTGCCGGTAATTGCCGTAACGTGATGCAATCCTGTAATAAGTTTCATTGTGTTGAAATTGTTAATTGGTTATTATGATAACATGCGAGATTTCGAGATTCGGGGTTCGGGATCTGAGTTGATAAGCGCGAGAGAGCTTTATTCATCTTTTGTCTTTCACTTCTGTTTTTTAGCTCAAGACTCTCAAACCCTCTTACCCTCCGACTCTCAAACTCGAATCCCGAAAACCCGTATCCCGAAACCCGACTCTCAAACTCACTACAGTTCTTCCTTCAACCATACATCATTATATTCTTCCGGATGACGTTTGAACTGAGCGTGAACATAAGGACATAGCGGTAGAATTTTTAATTCGTTTTCTCTTGCGTAGGAAACCAGCCTTTCCAGTAAAATTTTGGCAAAGCCTTTTCCTTCATATTCCGGGTTCACTTCGGTATGGTAAACAGTCAGTTTTTTTCCAATAACTGAAATATCCATTTTACCTGCTTTATGATC
The DNA here is from genome assembly GCF_024158915.1 of Chryseobacterium sp. S0630. Classification (GTDB taxonomy): domain Bacteria; phylum Bacteroidota; class Bacteroidia; order Flavobacteriales; family Weeksellaceae; genus Chryseobacterium. The sequence goes on from NZ_JAMZGF010000016.1 coordinate 11,496, forward strand.
GTCTGAGAAAAGCTGAATCTCTCCTTTTCTTCCTTCTAAAACTATTTCTGTTCTTTCCATTTTTTATTTTTTTAGTATTAAATCGTGTTTTTTTTAACGCAAAGATTTAATAATGATCCTTCATATTTTAAGTTGACTTAAGAATGAATCAACAAGTTGATTCGATCAAGCGTCCTGCTACAATTACCTAAAATAAGTTTATATTCTGGATGTTTAAATCTTTATTCAAAATTAGCATCTTTATAAAATATGACCGATGATCTATGATAAGTTCGGCAATACTCCTGCTATTTTTTCTCTCATTCCTTCGTATTGAACGGGTAGTTTAAGATTTGTTCCCAACTCATTCAAAGGTTCATCCACAGTGAATCCCGGATTATCGGTTGCTATTTCAAACAAAACACCGCCGGGTTCACGGAAGTACAGTGAGTAGAAATAATCTCTGTTGATTTTTGGAGTGATGCTTAGTCCTGCAGATAAGGCTTTCTCACGATATTCCATCAAAACATTATCATCTTTTACTCTGAATGCAATGTGGTGATTGGTTCCCGCAGCATTTCTTCCAGCTGGAATTGTCTCATTTTCAATAATATCAACAAGATTAGCCGTATCAATGGCATCAGTAGCCAATCTGTATCTTTCTCCCTCCTGTTTCTGTAAGTCATATCCTAAAATATCAGTCAGAACTTTGATGGTTGGATCCGCTTTTTTTAGTGTTAAAGTGACATTGTGAAAACCTTTTAATGCATTTTCATCTTTGATATCATCTGTTGTCCATACTTTTCTATTGTCTTCAACTGATGGTTCGATCAGCTGTAGCTGAAGGCCGTCCGGATCTTTAAAAGAAATCATCTTTTCTCCAAATATTTCACCATCTTCTGTTGTCACATTCAAGCTTTGTAAATGGTTTTTCCAGAATTCAAGACTTCCTTTCGGTACTGAATATCCAATATGAGTAGCCATTCCGCTACCATTGGTTCCTTTTCCTATTCCTTCCCATGGAAAGAATGTAAGAATTGTTCCCGGAGTTCCATTTTCATTTCCGAAATAGAAGTGATACGTTCCCGGATCGTCAAAATTTACAGTTTTCTTTACCAGTCTTACGCCTAAAACTTTGGTATAAAAATCTAAATTTCTTTTGGCGTTGTCTGCAATAGCAGTAATATGATGCAGACCTAAAATTCTATTGTCCATGTCTTTTAATTTTGATGCTAAATTACAGTGAACAGAAATCCTGTACATTTAACTAGTTTAATAAATGCAAAAGCTTCATTTCGGATAAGACCTTCAGTCAAACTTTACACAATTCTCAAAAAATTCAATTTATTTTATATTTTCCACAACCCCAATTACCAGTCAATTTCTATAGTATTTGAATTAAAAAGCATAAAATATTGATAAACAGATTCAAATAAGCAAAAAATAAAAACACATAAAATACTGATAAACAATAAATTAAATCATTAACGATAATTTAATATTCAAAAAGCCTACTTTTTTAGTGGACTAATAAAAATTATATTATATATTTGCAAACGTATTCAGGAAATAAGACAAAATGAAGGCAGAATTAAAATATAATTCAATTAAGAAACATACCATCAAAAATATGATGAAGGATATGTGTATGCCTATACATCAAGAATACTGTGGTTGACCTTACTTTTATTTAGATATATTTTCAAAGGCTTTACCACGTGGTAGAGCCTTTTTTCATTGAACACAACAACATTAAAAAAATAAAAATGAGCAATTCTAAAAACAAATGGTTGATTCCATTGGCGTTTACAAACATCTATGTGATATGGGGAATTACGTTTTTAGCTATTTCATTTGGCTTAAAAGGTTTTCCGCCATTCATTCTTTCGGGATTAAGATTTCTGGTAGCCGGGATTCTGATGATGGGATATCTTCTGTCTAAAGGAGAAAAAGCAAATTCTCTGATCAACTGGAAGAAAAATGCCATTACCGGTATTCTTATTCTTACCGGAGGAACCGGGCTTGTAGCCTGGGGAGAACAATATGTAACGGCTTCTGAGGCAGCCATTTCAATTGCAACGGGACCATTCTGGTTCATTGCTATCGATAAAAAGAACTGGAAATATTATTTTTCAGATAAATTCATTCCGATAGGATTGATTATCGGTTTTGTAGGATTAGTTATGTTTTTAAAAGGCAGCGTAAATTCTAATGCTCATGCGATCGCTGACGGAAACCTGCGTATTACGGCATTTATAGTATTAGGATTAAGCTCCATTGCATGGGTATTGGGTTCTTTATATTCAAAGAAAAATCCGGCATCCCAATCTACCTTTATGAATATTGCCCAACAGCTTATCGTAGCGGGATTAGCTTCTTTTCTCATCGCTTTTTTCAGAAAAGAATGGTCTGATTTTTCAGTTTCTGCTGTTCCGTTATCGGCATGGTTTGGAGTCCTATTTTTGATCTTCTTTGGATCGATAGTCGCTTATTTGTCGTACATTTGGCTTCTGTCCGTAAAACCCGCTGCCTTGGTAAGCACCCATACCTACATCAATCCTATTGTAACAGTGATTGCAGGCTGGATTGTTGCCAACCAAAGCATCAATGGAGGTCAGTTGTATGGTTTATTCATTATATTACTGGGAGTACTTCTAACAAATGTCACTAAGTATTTCAGACTTTCAAAACGGGCCAAGGTCAAAATCAGAAGAGTAAGGAGATTTTTTAACAGAGCAGGCAGACGATATCAGCCTATTTAAACAGTATAAAATCAGAATGATAGAAATCAGAAACATATCAAAAACATTTCATCAGAAAAAACAGTCTTTCAAAGCACTGGATAAGGTGAGTCTTAATATAGAGAAAGGAGATATCGTAGGAATCATAGGATTTTCGGGTGCAGGAAAAAGTACGCTGATCCGTACCGTTAATCTCCTGGAAAGACCGGATGAAGGGCAGATCATTATTAATGGAAAAGATTTCACCAAGCTGAGCTCCAAACAATTGGCTGAGGAACGTAAAAAAATCGGAATGATCTTCCAGCATTTCAATCTTCTTTCTTCAAGAACTGTTTTTGATAACGTAGCTCTTCCTCTGGAACTGGATCATACCAGTAAGGACGAAATCACCAGAAAAGTAAACGAATTACTGAAAATCGTAGGACTTGAGGACAAAGCCAATGATTATCCTAAAAGCCTTTCTGGAGGACAGAAACAAAGAGTTGCCATTGCCAGGGCTTTAGCCAATGATCCTCACCTTTTGCTTTGTGATGAAGCAACCAGCGCACTGGATCCGGCTACCACGCAGTCTATTCTGCAGCTTTTAAGAGATATCAATCAGAGACTGGGAATTACCATCCTTTTAATTACCCACGAAATGGAAGTCATCAAAGCGGTCTGCAACCACGTTGCTGTGATCGATAAAGGAAAATTATTAACAAAAGGAACGTTAAGCGAGATTATTTCGGATAAAGAAAACCCGATCATCCGCCAGTTCATAAATTCAGACATCATGACCCTGCCACAGGAACTCAGCAACAGACTACAGAAAGAGCCTAAAGAAGGCTTATTTCCGCTGGTCGAAATAGAACTTAACGAAAACATCAGTGTTGAACAGATTCTTTCAACACTATACAACCAATATAAAATCCCTTATAAATTGTTAAAGGCAGATGTAGAATATTTTGGAAATTCCAATTTTGGTAAACTACTTTTGCAACTTCAGGGTGAAGCTGAAGAAAACCAACAGGCGATCTATTATTTCAACCAAAATAAAATTCAAAATACAGTAAAAGGATATGCTTAGTGATACGGTAATTGCCCTTTTGGCAAAAGGAACCTGGGAAACGGTTTATATGACATTTTTATCCGGATTTTTTGGATTTGTACTTGGACTTCCGGTAGGAATCATGTTATTTTTAACCAGAAAAGGACAACTGCTGGAAAATGCAGCCTACCATAGAGGATTATCTATTTTGGTTAATATTTTCCGTGCCATTCCCTTCATTATTCTGATTGTATGGATGATTCCTTTCACCAGAATTCTTGCAGGAACTTCTATTGGAGTGAATGCCGCTTTGGTTCCTCTAAGTGTGGGAGCTGCCCCTTTTATTGCAAGACTTGTAGAGAACAGTCTTATTGAAGTTCCTCATGGCCTTATAGAAACAGCCAGAGCTTTGGGCGCTTCTCCATTACAGATCATCAGAAAAGTTTTGCTTCCTGAAGCACTTCCTTCATTAATCAATAATGCAACCATCACTTTGATTACCTTAGTAGGTTACTCTGCAATGGGTGGTGCTGTAGGAGCTGGAGGACTTGGACAGGTAGGTTACCAGTATGGTTATATCGGATATGATATTGTTATTATGAATACCGTTTTGATTCTGCTTGTTCTTTTAGTTTTTATCATCCAGTTTATGGGCGACAGATTGTCAAAAAAGTTTGATCACAGGTAGTTTTTGGGTGAGAGGGTTTGAGAGTCGGAGTGTTTGAGAGTGGGAGATTCGGGGTGCGAGCTTCGGGATATGGAAAAGATAAAAACTTTTTGCTCTTTTGCTTCAATAGTATTTAAATAAAAAATAGAATGAAAAAAATAAAGATTTTTGGTGTATTGGCTGCAGGAATTTTGTTATTCAGTGCCTGTTCGGGAAGAAAAGATGACCCGAACTTTATCCGCGTAGGAATTACTTACGGACCGGAACAGGAAATTGCCGAAGTGGCAAAAAAAGTTGCTAAAGATAAATATAATCTGGAAGTGGAACTGATACCTTTCAATGACTACGTAGTTCCCAATGAAGCTTTGACCAACGGAGATATTGATGCCAATGCTTTTCAGCATATTCCTTATTTAACAGAGCAATCAAAACAAAGAGGATATAACCTTGTGCCTGTAGGAAATACATTTGTGTATCCTATTGTTGCCTACTCCAAAAAGATTACGAATATCAACCAATTACAGGAAGGCAATACGATTGTTATACCCAACGATCCTACCAACGGAGGACGTTCTTTACTGCTTCTGCAAAAAAGTGGTCTGCTGAAATTGAAAGATGGCGTCGGACTTCTTCCCAAAGTAACGGATATTACAGAAAACCCGAAACAACTGAAAATCATGGAAATTGAAGGGGCTCAGATTCCACGAGTTCTGGAAGACAGAGATGTTGTTGTGGGAGTGATTAATAATAATTTTGCTGCTCAGGCAGGGTTGGATCAGGAAAAACAAGGTATTCTTGTGGAAGATAAAGACTCACCTTATGTGAATGTAGTCGTTGCCAGACCAGATAATAAAAACAGCCAGAAAGTAAAAAACTTTGTAAAAGCCTATCAGTCTCCTGAAGTGGAAAAGAAAGCCAAAGAAATTTTCAAAGGAGGCGCTGTGAAAGGATGGGATTGATGAGTGAGAGGGTTTAAATGTGGGAGAGTTTGAGGGCTTGAGAGTATTAGAGTTATAAGAGTGGATTCTAGATTCGGGATACGAGTTTCGAGTTATGGGATGCGAGGTTTCGGGATTTGGGTTTTCGCTTTTCACTCGCTAGATTCTCTACACTTTTTCCGCATTTACAAATACAATATTTAATAATAAGCTGTCTGCAAATTGGTAGACGGTTTTTTATTCGTTAAAATTTTATTTTCTCAATTTGAGATAATAAAAAATTTTCTTTATTTTTGCTGTAAATCAAATAGAAAGGCATTATGTTAAAGAAAACCGTCATTATAAGTTTACTCACCTTTATTTCTGCTTCTTATATGGCTCAGACAAGTAGTACTCTCCCCGCTTATTTAGATGAATCAAAACCTGTAGAACAGCGTATTCAGGATGCATTATCAAGAATGACACTGGAAGAAAAAGTGGCCATGCTTCATGCACAGTCGAAATTCAGTTCACCGGGTGTTCCGAGATTGGGAATTCCTGAATTCTGGACAACAGATGGGCCTCACGGGGTTCGTCCTGAAGTAATGTGGGACGAATGGGATCAGGCCGGATGGACCAATGACTCTATTATCGCCTACCCTGCCCTGACTGCTTTATCCGCAACATGGAACAAAAAAATGTCATGGAACTATGGAAAAGCGTTAGGTGAAGAAGCCCGCTACAGAAAAAAAGATATTCTTCTGGGACCTGGAGTTAATATTTACAGAACACCACTGAACGGAAGAAATTTCGAATATATGGGTGAAGATCCTTATCTGACTTCAAAGATGGTGGTTCCTTATATTAAAGGAGTGCAATCTAATGGTGTAGCCACTTCTGTAAAACATTTTGCCCTGAATAACCAGGAAATGTTCCGCCATACCAGTAATGTAAATGTAGATGACAGAGCGCTGTATGAAATTTATCTTCCTCCTTTCAAAGCAGCTGTAACAGAAGGTGATTCATGGACCATCATGGGAGCTTATGACATGTACAAAGGTCAGTATGCCAGCCAGAATCAGTATCTTTTAAACGATATTTTAAAGAAAGAATGGAATTATAAAGGTGTAGTGGTATCTGATTGGGGCGCTGTAAACAATACAGAACAAGCCATCCACAATGGTCTTGACCTTGAATTCGGGTCATGGACGAACGGACTTTCTGCAGGAACTAAAAATGCCTATGACAATTATTATCTGGCAAAGCCTTATCTTGATTTGATTAAAGCAGGAAAAGTAGGTACGAAAGAATTGGATGACAAAGTAACAAGATTACTTCGTCTTGCTTATAAAACAACAATGAACCGTAACAAACCTTTCGGAAATATTGCTTCTGAAGAGCATAAAGCGGTTGCTAAAGAAATCGGAGAAGAAGGAATTGTTTTATTAAAAAATCAGGGGAATATTCTTCCAATTGATATTAATAAAGCTAAAAAAATAGCAGTTATCGGAGAGAATGCTATTAAAATAATGACTGTTGGTGGAGGTTCTTCTTCATTAAAAGTAAAATATGAAACACTTCCGCTGGACGGAATCAAAACCAGATTTGGAAAACAGGCAGATGTACAGTATGCAAGAGGTTATGTAGGAGATATCGGAGGTGAATACAATGGAGTAAAATCCGGACAGGATTTAAAAGATTCCCGCTCTGAAGCCGAATTACTGAATGAAGCTGTAGAATTAGCTAAAAAATCGGATTACGTAATTTTCGTAGGAGGTTTGAACAAAGCAGACTTCCAGGACAGTGAAGGAAACGACAGAAAGAGCTATGGGCTTCCATACAGTCAGGATCAAGTGATTACTGCTCTTGCAAAGGCAAATAAAAATCTTGCTGTGGTCTTAGTTTCAGGAAATGCTGTGGCAATGCCGTGGATCAAAGAAGTTCCAACAGTTTTACAGGCCTGGTATCTGGGTTCTGAAGCCGGAAATTCTATTGCTGCCATTTTAGCCGGAGACGCCAACCCGTCAGGAAAGCTTCCGTTTACCTTCCCTTTAAAACTTGAAGACAACTCTGCCCATCAGCTTGGAGAATATCCGGGACAGAAAGATGAGTTCGCTGCAGGAAAAGGAAAAGATCAGAAAAATCCTATCAATATTACTTACAATGAAAGCATTTTTGTAGGCTACCGTTGGCATGACACTAAGAATATAAAACCTCTTTTCAGTTTCGGACATGGATTGAGTTATACCACTTTTGAATTCGGAAAAGTAAAAGCAGACCAGACTATTATTTCACAGGACGGTAAAATCACATTTACAGTAACCGTTAAAAATACAGGTAAAAAAGCAGGAGCAGAAGTGGCCCAGCTTTATATCAGTGATTTAAAATCTTCTGTACCACGCCCTGCAAAAGAGTTGAAAGGTTTTGAAAAAGTATATCTGAACCCGGGAGAGCAAAAAGAAGTGACTTTCACGATTGATAAAACAGCTCTAAGTTATTTTGATGCTCAAAAACACGATTGGGTAGCTGAACCGGGAGACTTTGAAGCACTGATCGGGAATTCTTCTGATGCTATTAAAACTAAAGTGAAGTTTACCCTGAAATAAACGGGAAATTCATTTGAGAATATGCTCTCAAAAAGAATATCTCACATTATATTAATTTATTTGGTTGAATGAAACAGATCCCGAATTGGGGTCTGTTTTTTTTTTATTCTCCAACAGATTTCTTAAGAGCTGCTGAAATTTTTTCAACCATTAAGGAGACTTAAGGTTTTAAGGAACATGAAGGTTCAAGTAAATTTGAATGAAGCAGTATACCTAAAAAATGTCTTTAGACATTCCCTTAATACTCTTAACAGCTTACTATTTTCTTAATGGTTTTAAAATTTGAATGTAGATATTTTCCCACAGATTAAAGAGATCTCACAGATTTCTCTTAAACCATTAAAGAGGTTTAAGTTTTTAAGGTACATTAAGTTTCAAGTAAATTTGAATGAAGCAGCCTCTATAAAAAATATCTTTAGACATTCCCTTAATACTCTTAACAGCTTACTATTTTCTTAATGGTTCAAAAATTACATATAGATTGTTTCTCGCAGATTTAGGAGATTTCGCAGATTTTTTTAAGACAAACATAAAGATCATCTTTCACGAGTTCCCGCTTCTTGCTTCTTGCTTCTAGCTTCCAGCCAAAAATAAAAAGCAGATTCCAATTTGAAACCTGCTTTCATTTTTATCTAACAAATCCTGAATTATTTTCCGCCGCCGCCGTTTTTCTCAACGTCGGTTTTTGTATTTTCTTTTACTTTCTGGTTTCCGAAACGTTTTACGAAAGTAAGGGAAACACCGTACCAGTCCCATTTTGAGTATTCTCTGAAAGTTCCGTCCGGGCTATAAGTCGTGTTATCACCATAAGGTCTTTTAAAGATATTCATCAGCTGCATGCTTAGTTCCATCTGAGTTTTCGGGAATATTTTCGTCACTGAAATATTATGGAAAACATTGGTATTGTTGGCATATGAATTTCCGTTATTCTGATTGGCCAATTCTACCCACGCACTTAGATTAATATTTTTATTGAAAAGATTCGTGTAGGATACGTTGGCAGAAGCTCCCCAATAACTGATATAATCTTTACCCCTTAGATCATTCTTTTGGTTGAAGTCCTTATTATTAATGTAATACCATCCGAATCCGGCATTCACATTCAGTTTATTTTTCAGGAAGTTCTGGTTGGTATTGGCAAACAGGTAATATTTTTCAACCTTTCCATCGAAGTTCCCTGGTAATGAAACTGTTCTTCCGTTTTCCGTAACATAAGTTGTCCAGTAATCCTGATTCGTATGCATATATCTTGCAGAGATAAAATACTTTTTCAGGATTCCTAATTTCAGATAAAGTCGGTCATTCGGATTGGGGTTCAGATAAAGATTTCCTCTGGAATAGGTTCCGTTAATTTCTGGAACGAGGAAAGGATTAAACTCAGAATACCAAGGTCTCCAGATGCTTCGGTTATAGGTAAGACTTAAGTCAAATTTTTCTGAAAAATTGTATTTCAGCAATAGATTGGGAAGAAAAGTTCCGTATGAATCTTTTCTCTCTGTCCCCGCAACATCCTGTCTTACTTTATAATCAATATATTCATAACGTACTCCGATTCTTGTTTCCAGTTTTTTGAAGAATGTCTTACTATAGTTGGCATATAAAGAGCTCAGATTGTCCTCATAATGAAAGGTATCATTTCTCGCAAGATTGTAATATTCTGAATGACTATCATTCATACTGAATCCATACAGGCTATTGGGAATAATATGATTGTTAATTTCCGTTTTCCCTCCTACTTCCATCGTACCGCCGGATTTCCCTAAAGGCTGTGTATAATCTACTTTAAGATAATAATTACGCATCTGATTTGAACTGATAACTCCTAGCTGCTGATTTGAGCTGCCAGTCTGATTATTAATTTGTTTATCAATTAAATTGTCATTGTCATTGCTGGAGTAATTGGTTCCTAAATTAATATCTAAAATTCTGTTCTTTTCTTTATCATAATATTTGTAGAAAGCATTGGTTCCCAGATTACGGTTAAATCCCCATGTATTCTGAGTCTGAAGGAAAGAGTCTCCAGGCTCTCCGTTATTGAAGATCATCCCATTAGATTCTGACAAAGACAAATTTCTGCTCTGTGAATATTCTGCTACAAATCCGATATTATTTTTATCATTCAGTTCAAATTCTGAAGTGGAAGAAATAGAGGGACTTTCGTTTCTCATCACGTTCTCCAAATTGAACTGAGTCAGTTTATTTGTTGCATAACGGTTATCCCATGTTTGAGTCTTTTGTACATAATTTCCGCTATTGTAACCTCCGATAAAGGTTTGGGTAAACTTTTTCTTATGATAGTTTAGGTTGAAGTTCGTGTATTGTGAGTTCTTTGTACTTTGTCTGTTGTTGAGAGAGATGCTTCCTTTTATTCCTTCATCATCTCTTTTTTTAAGGACAATATTGATAACGGATCCTGAAGTTTCATAACGGGAAGACGGGCTTGTAATCACTTCAATTTTCATCAGGTTATCAGCTGGAATTGTTTTAAGGTATTCTTTTAATTCCTTTCCTGTAAAAACCGATTTCCTGTCATTGATGTATACCGTTACCATTTGCCCTTCGGCTTTTACCTCATCATTGTTATCAATACTTACCAAAGGGGTCATTCTAAGAACATCCCATGTTGTATTTCCTGCCAGAATTGCACTATTGGCTACATTAAATACAGTTCTGTCTATTTTCGATTCTACTGTTGGTTTTCTGGCTACCAGTGTAACAGCTTCTATTTCTTTTGCATTTCCTTTTACAGTATCACTGGCTGCAGGAGCTGGAGCTTGCTGAGCCATTGCTAATGAGCCTGTTAATAGTGCTATTGGAAATAATAGTATTTTCATGTGAAATTATAGTTTTATCTATAAGACCACTATCTTGATAATTTCGTTACATCAAAAAAGAAAAAAATTAAAATAAATACTTAACTACCAACAAGATATAAGTACCCAACTTAAACATAAATTCAAAAAAAACTACACATTATTCAATAAAAAGACACAATATAAATCACTTTCATAATAAATATTCTTAAAAAAGCTTTTTACACATAATTTAAATTTAGCGTAAAAAAGTTTTAAAATCCATGATAATTATATGAATATTTTACTTCCAGTTTATATAAATCAATTTTATTCAAAAGGTATTCCCATAAAAAAAGCCCGGATCTCACCCGGGCCGCTAGCAATAGCAAATTTACAAGGAATAATATTAAAAAATATATGCTAGTTTAAATTTTCAAAATAATGGATAACGCCTACTTCTGGTAAACGAAGCGGATCTTTATTAAAATCAGACTCCTTATTTTTACTGCTTTCCAGGAAAGAATTACTGAAAAGTGCATAAGAAGGCTGTTCTGCCACTCCGTTTTTTAAAAGCTGATGAGCTTCCACAATCGTTTTTCCATATAATTTTCTGAAGTTTCCAATATTGTACTGTGAGAAGGATCCGTAATGAACAATAAATTTAAGCGCCAGATCAATTTTTGTGCTTAAACTTTTACTTAACTCCTCTATCTTCCTGTTGAAGGCACTTCTCATCTTCCACAACATGGTTGAAATACTCTGGTAGGATGGATTTTCATCATAACGGTAAAATAAAATGGCATCTCCCTCAATCTCGGAAATTTCAAAATACTGATCGTTCACATCAATCAGTGTAGACAATAATTGCCGCACAATATACTCGCCTGTATACAATTTTGTATTGAACACAAATTCGGTAAATCCGCTGAAATCCGGAATGAGAATGATCCCCTCTTGTATATTTGTCTTCATAATGATAATGGATTAAAAACCTGCTTCGTCATTAGAGACGAAGCAGATTCAATTTTACTTTATTGCCATCCGCCTCCTACAGAACGGTACAGCGCTGTAATGGCATTCAACCTCTGAGTTTTCAGAGAAGCCAGTTCCAGTTCTGCCTGAAGTTTATTCGTTTGTGCGATAATCACTTCTACATACGTTGCTGAATTATATTTAAATAATAAATCAGCTTTCTTCACTGCTTCACCAGATTTTACGGCCAAACCTTCTGCAATCTTCTGCTGTTCTTCCAGCTTTTGAATCTGTACCAATGCATCAGAAACTTCGCCTACCGCTTTTAAAACAGACTGCTTAAAGTTGATTTCCGCCTGATCAGCCAATACTTTAGACTGCTCATACTGTGTTTTCAACTGTTTTCCATTCAAAATAGGCTGTGCGACAGCTCCTGCCACCATTCCGAAAAGTGATCCCGGAACACTGAACCATTTGCTGATCTGGAAGGCATTCACTCCGCCCTGTGCCGTAATATTTAAGGAAGGATACATGCTCATTTTTGCCACATGAATGGCTGCTGCACTTTTTCTGACTTCAAATTCTGCCGTTTTAATATCCGGTCTGTAGCTTAATAATTCAGAAGGAATCCCTGCAGCCATCTGATCCGGAGACTGTACATTGTTCAGGCTTGCACTTCTTTCAATTTTTCCGGGCATAGATCCCGTTAACAGGCTCAAAGCATTTTCCTGGGTGGTCACAGAACTTTCAATGGCCGGAATTGATTTCAGAATCTGATCTTTTACAATTTCCTGCTGCTGTACCGCCAAAGCTGTTGTCAAACCAAGTTCCTGCTGTTTGGTCAAAAACTTCAAAGTATTATCCGCATACGCCAGATTGGATTTTGTAATTTCCAGCTGAGTATCCAGCATTAGTAAATTATAATATCCTTGTACAACAGCAGATACAACTTGTGTTTTTACCGCTTTTGCCGCTTCCTGTGTTTTAAGGTATTCTACCAAAGCCTGTTCTTTTCTGCCTTTGATTTTACCCCAGATATCAGCTTCCCATGAGAAACTCAGAGAAGTTGTATAATCTTCCATATACCTTTTTCCCATAAACTGTCCGGCCATCATCCCGTTCATACTGTTGTCTGAAGGACGGTTGATATTGGCATTGGCAGAAGCACTGATCGTGGGAATATTTGCCCATTTGCTCTGATTGTAAGCCAGCGAGGCAAATTCTATCTGTTTTAAAGCCACCTGAAGATCATTATTCTGCACCATTGCTTTATCAATCAATCCTACCAGAACAGGATCTTTGAAAAAATCTTTATAACTTATTTTAGCAATATTCTCCTGAGAATCCACCACAATACTGTCTGCTCTGAAAGCTTCCGGCATTTTTATTTCAGGCTGTTCATATTTCTGAACCTTACAGGAGATTGCTGTTCCGGAAATGAATGCGATATATGCTATATTTTTAATTTTCATTTTTAAAATCATTTGAATTAATATTCCCAATCTGCATCGGTTACTACTCTTCCGTTGATTCTTTCATGCAATGCCTGGAATACCACAAAAAGAACAGGAACTACAAAAATCCCCAGAATAGTTCCGAAAAGCATCCCTGAAATGGCTGCATATCCGATGGAATGGTTCCCCATCGCTGAAGGACCTACCACGAACAACAATGGAAGTAATCCTGTTATAAATGCAAGAGAAGTCATTAAAATAGGTCGTAAACGAGCTTTTGCTCCTTCTACTGCAGATGCGATAAGGCTTTTCCCTGCTCTACGTCTCTGAATGGCAAATTCTACGATCAGAATACCATTTTTTGCCAGCAATCCGATCAGCATCACCAAAGCAATCTGTACATAAATATTATTGGAAAGCTCCGCAAACGTAATTCCTACAAACACTCCGGAAAGTCCTACCGGAATCGCAATCAATACTGCCAATGGAAGAATATAACTTTCATATTGAGCAGATAAAAGGAAGAAAACAAACACAATACATAATCCGAAGATCATGACAGATTGTGAGCTTGAACCTGCTTCTTCACGGCTCATTCCTTTGTAATCATAAGTATATCCCGGAGGAAGCACCTGCTTACTCACTTCTTCAATAGCTGCCATAGCCTGTCCGGTACTGTATCCCGGTGCTGCCATAACCGTTAAGTTTGATGAGTTGAATAGATTGAAACGGTCTACTACTTCAGCGCCTGTCACCTGTTTCAGACTTACCAATGTATTGATAGGAACCATCTGACCCAGATTATTTTTAACGAAAATTCCGTTCAGGGATTCTTTATCCTGTCTTGTTTCCGGCGTAGACTGCACCAATACTCTGTAATATTTCCCGAATCGGTTGAAATCAGAAGCCTGAATACTTCCATAATAGCCCTGCATTACTCCCAAGACATCGGAAACGTTTACTCCAAGCTGAGCAGATTTCACCTCATCTACAAGCACTTCAAACTGTGGATAAGTAACATCAAACGTAGTAAATGCTACCGCTACCTCAGGTCTCTGCATTAAAGCGCCCATCATTCCGTAAGAAATATTTCCTAAATTCTGAAGTTCTCCGTTGGTGCGGTCCTGAAGCACAAGTTCCATTCCACTGGTATTTCCGAAACCATCTACCGTTGGCGTATTAATCACAAGGAAATTGGCTCTTTTGTCCTGAGAAAGCATTCCCTGTGTTTGTCCTATGATGTCGTTGATATTATTGACAGGGCCTCTCTCACCTCCTTTTTTTAATTTAACAAAAATAGAAGCAGCCGAAGATGACATGGAACCACTGAATAAGTTCAATCCGTCTACTGAAATTACTTTATCCACTGCCGGATTTTTCATCAATAAATCTTCCGTATCAGAAACCACTTTAGAGGTTCTGTCCTTTGAAGCTCCGGGAGCAAGGTTAGCCGTTACAATAATGAAACTCTGGTCTTCATCCGGAATAAAACCTTTAGGCGTTGTCATAGACATCCATGCAAACAATCCTCCGAAAGCTACAATAATAACCAAAGCCACCCATTTTCTTTTTAATAGGAACAATACAGCTTTTCCATAACGGAAAGTCAGTTTATTGAAACTTGCATTGAAACCTGCAAAGAATCGGTCTTTAAAATTCATTTTTTCATGCGTTCCCGGATGGTGTTGTTTTAAGAATAAAGCACACAAAGCCGGACTCAACGTCAATGCATTGACTGCTGAAATCACAATGGCAATCGCCAGCGTCAGTGCAAACTGCTGATAAAACAACCCTGTAGAACCACTCATAAAGGCTACCGGAACGAATACTGCAGACATAATCAACGTGATGGAAACAATCGCTCCTGTGATTTCACTCATTGCCGACATGGTAGCAGCTCTCGGATTAAGTTTTTTATGTTCCATTTTAGCATGAACAGCTTCTACGACTACAATCGCATCATCCACCACGATACCAATGGCGAGTACTAATGCAAACAAGGTCAGAATATTGATAGAGAATCCGAAAACCTTCATAAAGAAGAATGTTCCCACAATCGATACCGGAACTGCAATTGCCGGAATCAGCGTAGAGCGGAAATCCTGAAGGAAGATATACACCACAATAAATACCAGAATAAAGGCTTCTATCAGGGTATGAATTACCTGTTCTATGGATTGATCCAGGGCATCTTTTGTAGCATAAGGAATTTCATAATCCATTCCTGCCGGAAAAGATTTTTCCAGCTCCTTCATTCTCTCCTGAAGCGCAATCTGTACTTCATTGGCATTGGATCCTGCCATCTGGAAGATCGCCATCGTTACGGATGCTTTTTTATTATAATTCGAAGAAACTGTATAACTGTACGCTCCGAATTCTACTTTGGCGATATCTTTTAATTTTAAAACAGAACCATCGTTCAACGCTTTGATCGTGATATTTTCATATTGTTCAGGCTCTGTAAATTTTCCCTTGTAACGAAGCACATATTCCATCACTTCTTTACTTCTTTCTCCTAATCTTCCGGGTGCTGCTTCAAGGTTTTGGGTCTGAATAGCACGGGAAACATCAGATGGCGTAAGATTATACGAAGTCAGTTTATTCGGATCCAGCCAGATACGCATAGAATAATCTTTATTTCCGTATACCATGGCATCTCCTACCCCTTTTACCCTTTTTAATTCCGGAACGATATTGATTTTCGCATAGTTTTCAAGGAAAAGATCACTCATCGTACCATCTTTACTGGTCAAAGAGACCATGGCAATCATACTGTTCTGTCTTTTCACCGTAGTGATTCCAGCCTGAATTACCTCAGCAGGAAGCTGGTTGGTTACCTGAGCCACTCTGTTCTGAACGTTAATGGCTGCCTGATCAGGATCTGTTCCCAATTTGAAAATAACCGTAATACTCAACGTACCATCATTACTCGCCGTGGAAGTAATATAATCCATATTCTCCACTCCATTGATGGCATTTTCCAATGGTGGCGCTACAGACCTGGCAATGGTTTCAGCATTAGCTCCCGGATAAGCAGCTGTCACCATAACGGTAGGAGGCGCAATGTCCGGAAATTTTGTAATCGGAAGGCTTACCATCCCGACGATCCCCAGAATAACAAGCAATACGGAGATAACCGTTGCCAGTACGGGTCTTTTTATAATTTTCTTTAACATGATTTCTTCTTAGGATTTTTTCTGTTGAGCATTTTTCTTTTGTGCCACGACAGGAGTTCCCGGATGTAGACGGTCAAAACCGCTGGTGATATATTCATCTCCAGCCTTAAGTCCTTTGGCTACAATGAAATTGTCCCCGGCTTTTCCATTCACTTCTACAGGTAGCATGGCTGCTTTCCCACCCTGAATGGTAAATACAAAAACTTTATCCTGAATGGTTCTGGTAGAGGCAATCGGAAGTAAAACAACATTGCTGTAGAACTGATCCAGTACAATTTTCCCGGTGTTTCCGCTTCTCAAAAGATTGTTGGGATTGTTGAATTTTGCTCTTAGCGTGATAGATCCGGTTGTTTTATTAAACTGACCTTCCACCGCATCAATCTTTCCTGTCTCTGCATATTTTTCACCTCCTGAAAGCAATAATGAAACTGCCGGAGTATTTTTGATCACCTCATCAATACTGCTTCCGGTGTACTGTTTCTGGAAATTATTAAAATCATTTTCACTCAGACTGAAATACGTATATACCTGATGAATATCTGACAATAAAGTAATCGCCTCCTGATTACCCGGCGTCATCAAACTTCCCAGACGATAGTTGAATCTTCCGATAAATCCGCTTACCGGAGCTTTAATGGTAGAGAAGTTTAAATTAATTTTTGCAGATTCAATGGTTGAGGTAGATTGACTTACCGCTCCTCGTGCCGCATTATAAGCTGCCTCAGCTTCTTTTACCTGAATTTCTGAAACCATTTTGTTCCTGAACAGTTCTTTTTTTCTGTCCAGATCAATTTTAGAAGTGGAAAGATTCGCCTGAGCGGTAATCAAAGATGCCTGAGCACTTTTCAGCTGCTCACGGAAAACCTGATCTTCAATTTTGAACAACGGTTGACCTGCTCTTACAAAATCACCTTCATCTACAAAAATTTTGCTTAAATATCCTGTTACCTGAGGTCTTATTTCCACATTGGAAACACCCTCAATAGATGCTGCATATTCTCTGGAAACAGAAGCGTCTCCCTGTGTTACTTTTGCCACAGGTAATTCCGGCGCCTGCTGCTGATAGCCCTGGTTTTGATTATTTTTCCTGCACCCTGCCAATACGATCAGTGAGAGGAAAAGTAGAGTTGATTTTTGAATAAAAAATCTTTGCATAACAATAGTCCTTTTAAATTTCCGCACAAAAATCGAACGAAAAAAATTCAATAGGATTATTCGAAAAACTCCTTGTTTTGTCAAAAAGACTCCTTATTTAAAGAAACATGAGAAATATCATTTATAGGCAATATAAATAACAATATTTACTATTTTCAATCATATTACAATATAATTTTGGTGAAAAGACACCTTAAAACCACAAACCATTGATTATCAATACAAAT
The DNA here is from genome assembly GCF_024158915.1 of Chryseobacterium sp. S0630. Taxonomy (GTDB): domain Bacteria; phylum Bacteroidota; class Bacteroidia; order Flavobacteriales; family Weeksellaceae; genus Chryseobacterium. The sequence goes on from NZ_JAMZGF010000016.1 coordinate 29,212, forward strand.
CATCTTTCCTGTATTCCAATGGAGATTTCCCGGTGTGTTTTTTGAAGAATTTACTGAAAGAAGCCTGATCTGAAAAGCTAAGTTGTGAAGCGACCTCACTGATATTGAGGTTGGGATTTTTCAGCAAAAGCCTGGCTTCAACGGCTAAAACCTGATGAATAATATCTCTTGGTGATTTAAAAATCGCTTTATTAATCACTTTTGTAAGATATTTGCGGCTTATAAAGAGCTTATCTGCATAAAACTGCACATTATGTTCGTCTTTAAAATGTTCCTGAACAAGCTTGAAGAAACTGGTTGAAAGCTCATCTTCTCTATGAGTTACCACATGGGGTTTTTCTATCTTTTTAAAATGATTATCAATCTCAAAGATTACCAAAGAAAAGTGATGCCAAATCATTTCATTGAAATAATAATTATCTTTTTCTTTATTATTCAATGCCTTAAGTTCATCGAGATGAAAATTCAATTTTCTGTATACATCCGGTTCCTTTCTGATGATGTGAGTAGGATCTGAAGACAGGCTTTTGAGAACATTATTTGATTTATAATTAAAACCTGCGTCAGAAATGAAATCCAGTGAAAAGAAAATATATTTTGCCTGGTAATCATCAGCAATTCTATTCACCCAAAACGTTTCTGAAATAGGACAAAATATAATATCGCCCTTAGAAACTTCATAGCTTTTATCATCCAGCGTAAATCCCACATTTCCTTCCTGTACCATAAAAATACAGAAATAATCTGCCCGGTAAGGCATATTAGGTTGTATGATATAGTTTGCCTTATCAATTTCCATCACCACAAATTCCTTGATTCTAAGATCAAACTCCACTTGCTGAAGCACTTCATCAAAAGCCAGCTGTGAAACAAAATCAGGTTTTGGTTGGGATTTTTTAGGCATTGGAAAGAAAATTAAACACGAAGGTAGTGGAAAAAGAGCCAAAAAGCCCAATAATCGATTTCACTTTTTATTGTTTGCTAAACAACAATAAGCAATTCCTTATCATATCCGTTATATTTTTCATCAATATAGCCATGAGGATTACAAATCACTTCTGTTTCGTCGATCTTATATCTGCATGGCGTATGAATATGCCCATGAATCCAGTATAAGGGTTGGTATTCTTTAATTACATCTTCCAAATCTGAAGCATAGGCCGCTGTTAACGGATCTTCTTTGTAATGTTCAGGAACTGATTGTATGCCTGGTGCATGATGGGTAACGACAATATTTTTAAGTCCTTTTGAGTCTTCAAGACTTTCTTTTAACCATTGTTTTGAAAGCTGATGAATTTTAAAGGTATCCAAAGTTCTCATTTTCGAATAAGAAGGATCTCTTTTGATCATTTTATAATCGTTCATTTTGGGCTGACAAAGCATTCCGTACTGAACAGGATTTCCAAAGATTGAAAAATCCGTCCATAAGGTTGCCCCATGAAAACGAATTCCATCAATATCTACAAATGTATTTTCCAGCACATGAACATTGGTATCCAACGCTGCGTCCTTAATTTTATTGAGTGTTTTAGGGTAAGAACCTTTATAGTATTCATGATTGCCCAAAACATAGATTACAGGTTTATTGGATATTGTTTCTTTAATCCATTCTATTCCTTTGATTCCCAGATTGACATCGCCTGCCAACACCACCACATCCGCTTGATCAAAACATAATTCCGTACTTCCAAATTCCCGATGAAGATCGCTGATGACCCGTATTTTCATGATATATAGTAAACAGCAAAGGTAATGAAGGGAAACAGAATAACAAAAATCAAAAAAAAGAACCGACACCTAAGCACCGATTCTTTCCTCATATAGTTTGTGTATTTTTAAGGCCGCTTGTTATAAAACGGCTACTTCTGTCTGCTTCACTTTTACGCTTTTCAATATAAAATAAAATAACATTCCGAGCGCCAATAAAGCATAGCTGATCAAAATAATCAGATTCAGGCTTCCGACTGAAAGTTCTGATGGAAAGATCTGACTCATCAACGTCATGAATGACAATCCAATACCTGCTCCCAGAAAGTAACTAGTAGAGCTCAAACTTGATGCCAACCCGTAATGCGCAGGTTCCACGTCCTGAATTCCCATCACTGAAAGTGCGGTAAAACAAAATGTCATTCCTACTCCGGAAATACATGCAGCTCCCAATAAGACCATTGTTAACGGATGTCCGGTATAAACAGAAATCAAGAGTAACAAACCTCCAGTCAGCATGAAAGACCATCCTAAAACTCCCATCTGGGAAGAGCTCAGGCGTTTTGATACGTGTGGCAGAATAAATTTAGCCGTCAAAGCAGAAAGAATACTGAACGGAACAAGCATTAATCCTGCAGAAGCAGCACTATATCCCATATCTTTCTGAAGCATCAGTGAAATCAGGAATAAAAACCCGATAAAAAACGCTCCCAAGGTAAAGAATACCGCATTGGAAACCACTAAAGATCTATGTTTAAACAATTTTAAATCTACCAAAGGCTCAGCAACAGATTTTAAACGGTAGTACACCATAACAAGCAGTACTAATGCTAAAACCAAAGAACCTACTACCAGGAAAGGCTGTTCTTTAATATGAATCAATTCATGAGTTCCGTAAGTCAGACTTAAAAGACCTAATACCATCAATATTCCTGAAACCATATCTGTTTTCTGAGCGGTTTCGCTTTTTTCATCTTTTGGCAGATAATAGTATGATAATATCAATGTAATTAAAAGAATAGGAACGTTAATCAGGAAAACCCAATGCCAGCTTAAATAAGTACTGATAATTCCTCCTACGGAAAGTCCGCTTCCGGAACCAATAGCTGCAAATGAACTGAAAATTCCGATAGCACGGTTTCTTTCCTGTTCTCCTCTGAAGGTATTGGTCACAATCGATAATGCAGAAGGCATCACTAATGCAGCTCCCAATCCCTGCAAAGCACGGAATATAGCCAGCACTTCAAAGTTTTGAGATAATCCTGCTCCTAATGAAGTCAGCATAAAAATCAGTGCTCCAATCAGAAACATTTTCTTTCTTCCGATCTGATCTGAAAGCTTTCCTCCAATGATCAGAAATCCTCCAAAGAATAACACATAAAGCGTCTGCAACCACTGAACGGTCTCTGCTCCGATCTGAAACTGCTGTTGAATGGAAGGAATGGTTAAATTAATAATGGCAATATCCAACGCCTCTACAAATGTTCCTACCGATGCTAAAATTAATATTAAATTCTTCCTTGTATCCATGTTTCAAATTTCCTGCAAAATTAAAATTAACAGAACGTATTTAAAAATTTAACCTTAAATTTGGAACAATGTTAAATATTTAAAATATTTAAAAGAACAAATCACCTGATCTATCAGAAAAAAACTATAAAAACAGAACAAAATGGCAACTGAAAATTATATTCCTGATGAAAAAGACTTATCCATCCTCCGTCTGCTTCAGAAAGATGCGAAGATGAGTGTCCGTGATATTTCGGCAAGGATCAATTTGAGTCCTACGCCTACGCATGAGCGTATCAAACGTATGGAAAAACAGGGGATTATTAAAGAATATACTGCTGTGGTAGATCGTAAAAAGGTCAATAAAGGGATGATGGTAATTTGTATGATCGCCTTGAATGTCCACAATAAAAAAACTGCGGGAAAATTTATTGAGGAGGTTGGAAAACTGAAGGAAGTGGTAGAGTTTTACAATATCAGTGGAGATTTCGATTTTATGCTGAAAATCCTGGCTCCCAATATGGATGAATTTCATGAGTTTTTTGTCAACAAATTGTCAGAAATTGAGGGAATTGGGCAGACTAAAAGTATTTTTGTGATGAACAGCATCAAGGAGAGTGCTCAGATTGTTTAAGCTGAAAAGGCTGCAATGTGATTCAGAAATAAGTAAGGAATGTTACACATTAGATTTCTATGAGATTCTTCCTATGTCAGAAATCAAAGATTCAACGTAGTCAATAAACTTGTTTAAATTTTTTTGAACCATTAAGATTGCATTAAGGTGTTTAGAATATTAAGATGAGCTTCGCTTTAAGCTTAAAAATCAGGATGATTTATCTTAACTAGACTTTATTTCTTAAATCCTTCTTAATGGTTCAATATATATATTGAGCATTTTGATAAGTTTAAACAACTCCAATGACAAGAGCCAAATAATTTGGCTCTTGTGACATTCTATTTTAACTTATTTCCAGTAATTCCAGACTGAGCCGTCAAATACTGCCAATGTCTTACTGGTCGTATCATAGCAAAGCATTCCCGGATAAGGATTTTTTACATTAAGATGTGGTGCAGCTATTTGGGGAAGAATCATCGCTTTATTCTGAGATTCCAGAACCAATACGCCATCTGCCGTACTTGTAGCTTCTCCCATAATGACTCCTTTCCCTGTTTCTGCAGAATTATTAGCAGCAATTGCACCTGAACTTCCGGCATCTGATAAGGATTTCCAGACATCGTTTTCGTAGACTTTTACTTTGTTGTCTGTCATATCAAAGATAAATGTTCCGTTCACCAAAGATCCTGTAGGAAATCCAGCTGTGGCAGGAAGAATTAATCCTTTAGTATTTCCGGACACATTATTAAAATCCAATACTGTACTGTTTCCATCTACCGTCTGTTTACCAATGGCTACCTGAGCAAAAATTGAATTGAAAACAACCAAAGCAACTGTTATACTTATATTTCTTATATTTTTCATACTATTTATCGGTTAGATTAATCATTGCAGCTTCTTTGTACACATCTCCATTCGGTTCCGTTGTAAAGCTTTATACATTTATCCTGAATATCGTATAGAAGCATTCCCTCTTTCGGTTCTGCGATGGCATCTCCAGGTTGTGGAGTCTGGCTTACATGCTGAACTCTGGTAATAACAAAACCTTGACTTTTTGATTCCATAGCCAGGAATCCATTGGGTATATTTTCCGGCCAGGAATCGCTTTTCTGCTGTACAGTAATTCCGAATTTGGTAAAACCATCAGGCGTTCCTGAAATGCCGGGTTTTGTACAGAATCCGTCGATTTCATCAATAATAAGAGGAGCATTTCCACAACTAGATTTATCTTCAGACAGTCCTTCAGGCCAAAGAGAAGGACACATTGCTTTGGTTGCATTCGGTCCACAGAAACTGGAATTCCCCATTCCTAATCCTGTTACAGATCCCATGACAATAGCTACGATCTGGCTGTCATCACTGATAATGGAAGCTCCACCTCCACCACTTACGTCTGCTTTTGCAATACAATACGCTCTTCCGGTAGGAATACCTACATATTCAACAGAAGGATAAGTTGTAGACTGCTGGGTAAATGTTCCACAAATTTCTACTACACTGCTTGTACCCATTTCAATAACAGAAGTTGTTCCGGGATAAAAACCGCCAAAGGTTGGATCTTCCTGAACTACTGATCCTACAAGGGATAAGAAGGATTTAGCTCCTAATTTAATTTTTGAATTTTTCTGAGATCCGAAAGTTCCTACTTTCACTGTTCCTGTAGATTTAACACTTGCTCCGTCACCAATTTCCAATACTCCATCTACCTGAATGCTATTGGATTGCAATTGTCCGGATTGAATGATTAGTGATGCTCCGTTGGGGATGCTGATATTTGTACTTACACTAAGGGTTCCGTTGAGGCAATAGGTATTTCCGCTTGTCATCGCCTGTCCGGTATAAGGAATGCATTGTGCATAGCCCAAAATACTAAAGACGAACATCAATAAAAAAGACATTTTTTTATTAATGCTTAAAAAAAATAAGTTATTCATGTATATTTATAATATTTTAACAGATTATCATCGTTTTAATGAAAAATATTTAAATTTTCAACATCATCGACGGACTATTAAACAATTAACATACCAAACAGGTGTTTAATTTTTTTACATTTATATGATATTTAAACACTATATATGACTGCCAAGGTTATCAAAAAACACTTATAATTGTTACACCACAACAAATTATACTCTTCGCATGGCACTTATATTCGACAGAATTATTTTCTAGATTTTATATTTCAAATGGTGTTTTCTTTACATGTTTAATAGAAATAATTCTGCATTTATTGATAGAGTAAGTACATCTTTCATACAACATCCTCAAAACATAGCCTGTTTTAAACCTTAGCTGTTTTTAACTGAATAAGACAATAGATAATCTGAATAACAGACCTGAATGCAAATTCACATTAAAAAACGTAAATTTGCAGCATGAATAACGATACGATATGTGCACTGGCTACGGCCAATGGAATAGGTGCTTTAGGCATCATCCGTGTTTCAGGAAATGAAGCTTTATCTGTAGTTCAGAAAAGTTTTCCGGCCAAAAATCTGGAAAAACAGAAATCCCACACCATTCATTACGGTTATTTTATGGATGAGGAGGAAGCTATTGACGAGGTAATGCTTTCTATCTTTCTGGCTCCGAAAAGTTTCACCACTGAGAATTCTGTGGAGATTGCTTTTCACGGCTCTCCGCATATCGGAAAACGTATTCTTGAAACCCTGATCAAAAACGGGGCGAGAATGGCCAAAGCAGGAGAATTTACTCTCCGCGCATTCATCAACGGCAGAATTGACCTTTCCCAGGCGGAAGCTATTGCTGATGTGATTGCATCTGAAAATGAGGCTTCCAGAAAAGTAGCCATCAACCAGCTGAAAGGAGGAATTACCAACGAAATATCTGTATTAAGAACTGATCTTTTAAATTTTGTTTCTTTAATTGAACTGGAACTTGATTTTGCAGAAGAAGATGTGGAATTTGCTGACAGAAGTGCCTTAAGCGGATTATTGGATAAAATTGAAATCAAATTAAGCTCTCTGATTGAAAGTTTCCAATACGGAAATGCCATTAAAAACGGAACTGCTGTTGCCATCATCGGAAAACCGAATGCCGGAAAATCTACACTACTGAACTCCCTTTTGAAGGAAGAAAGAGCGATTGTGAGTAATATTGCAGGAACAACGAGAGATACGATTGAAGAAGTTCTTCATATTAAAGGTCATGCTTTCCGATTGATTGACACTGCCGGACTTCGTGAAACAGTGGATGAAATTGAAGCAATCGGGGTAAAAAAAGCTAAAGAAAAGGTAGAAAACGCCAACATCTTGGTGTATCTGGCAGATGCGGCTACCGAGGATTTTTCTGAGGATATTGACATGATTCAATCCTTGTTAAGAGAAGATCTGAAACTGATTATCTGTGCGACAAAAATTGATGAAGTCATTCCTACCAAATACGAAACAGTAGAAGATATTTTCAGAAACGCTATTTCTCATGATTTTGATTTCATTAAAATATCAGCAGTTGAAAATCAAAATATTCAGGATCTGAAAAATGAACTCTCCTCGTATGTGGAACATTTAAAAACTGAAGAAAATAACGTTGTCATCACGAATCAACGACACTTTGAAGCCTTAAGAAAATCCATGGATGCCGTTGATAAAGTGAAAGAAGCTATTTCTATTCAGATCTCTACGGAATTACTGGCGTATGAGCTTAGAAATGCCCTGGAACATCTTGGAGAAATCTCCGGAGAGGTGACCAATGATGAGGTATTGGGGAATATTTTTTCTAAGTTTTGTATCGGGAAATAACCTCAGTTTGCATTATTATCTTTCAAGAATTTCTAATTCAAAATATAAAACAGCCTTTTTTGAGGCTGTTTTTTTGTTTAGTGAAGTCTTTTGTTTGAGATTTTCGAACTTGGGAGCTTATTACTGGCTCAAAGTCAGGAGACTTTGCGGAGCGGGGGTATTCGCCGTAATAGAAAGACAAACTCCTTATATTAATACTTATAAATTTGCATCTTAAATTTTAACAATTTTTATTTGCTTAGTGTCATAGAATGCGGAGCGGGAGACTTTGGGTAGCAGGAAATACCAAAAAATTAATTTTTAATAACCAACCTCCAATTTCTAGATCATTACGGAAACCCGTAAAATTAGATATTAAATTTGTGATATTTTTATGGCAACATTAGTAAATTTTCTAAATATCTAATATTTTAAGACAAACAATATTACAAAAAAACAAAATTAGTATGAATGAAACATTTTTTTAAAATTTAGGCAAGACCATACTAGAATAAACTTCATAAATAATCAATTGGTTTAATATATATTACTAAAGCCTATAAGATCTATGGTAAGTATTTAAAAAAATAATGAAAAACCGACACTATATTCATTTTACACAAGATTTTTACGGGATGTTGCACTGAACACCAAGACAGAGCAGGATAAAATCGAGATATTTCTATAATTGAAAGAAAGTAATTTCTTTATTATTCTATATCTAAAATTTTATATTAATTTTAGTAAAAAATAATACTTTTATGCATTAATTAAAAACTATGAAAACTTTGGCAATTGTTATTGGTAATAATAACTATCATGAGAGCGCTGTTTTAAATAATGCTGTAAATGATGCTACGGCAATTTCGGAAACATTTAAACGATTAGGGTTTGATGTAAATTTTTTAACAGATATTGCAGCTGCTAATATTCCACACATACTACATTATCTTGAAACCAATATTAAAAACTATGATGCAACAATATTTTATTTTGCAGGACATGGATTTGAACTAGATGGAGAGAACTATTTAACATCAATAACTTGTCAAATTCCTCCAGCTAATAAATTTTCTGCAGGAATGGACTCAATAAAGGTTTCAGAAATTTTGTCTATTTATTCAAATTACCCAAATAAGGTTAATTTAATGATTATTGATGCATGCCGAAGAACCTTTCAAAGAGGAGGAGGCTTAGGGTCTTCATCGATTCAATCACCTCGTGGAACATTGATTGCATTTTCTACATCTCCTAATGACGGAGCTAGTGATGGGGGATATAAAGGACATAGTTATTATACTGGTGTGCTTTTAGATTATTTAGGTAGAGAAAGACTATCAGTTGAAGAACTATTTAAAAAAGTAAGAAAATCTGTTTACTCATTAACTAATGGTAGCCAAACAACATGGGAACATACTTCTTTAATACGTGATTATTATTTTAATACAGGACAACTTGTGTTTTCATTAGAAATTCCATATAATGAATCTGTAGTAATGGATCAAAAATTTTCAGAAGATTCTGATTTTGGTAAAATTATAGATAAGTTTAAGAGTTATAATTTTACTACACAAAATCATGGATTAGAGGAAGTTTTAAAAATTCCACCTGAAACCCTTGATAAAAATCAAAAATTTGTACTAGGAAGAAATATTTTACAAGCCGCTAATGGCGGAGCTTGGGAATGTATAAATTTCATTAAAGAGTTAAAAAACAATTTGGTCGCTTATCAAGAAAGAAATGGAGATAATCACCTTTTGAACGGTATTCTCTTTGAAGTTTATTTTGATTCTAATGGAAATTATAGAAAAGATAAAAAAAACAGATTGTTACAAGAAATTTTTAAAGTTAGAAAAAAAGAAGAACTAAAAAACTCCTTTGATTTCATTAAAAACCTTTTGATTGAACAACAAGATAATAAGATTTATTTACCAGACTCTAAGGATGTAATTTATGATATTGATATTGTTGCAACAGATAAAATAACAAAAACAGAATGGAGAACCGAAACAAGACAAATGATTTCTAAAATTTCATTGAATAATATAGATATTACGGAAGCTATATCTCGTTATAATCTATATGGGGAAAATGAAGAAGCTCTAATAGATTACTTAAGTGATTATTTATGTATACCTAAGGAATTAATAAAAATCAATTGTCTGATAAAACTTGAGAAAATTTATTTTGATAGAAAGGCTCAAACCACTTGGTAAACGTTTGTGTTTAAAATTATTAATATCAGCATTTTATTTTATTTACATTAAAGAAAATATTAAATTTGTACTTTTGTGTTTTTTTGTAGATAAAAGATATTATTACTAATGGCCAATAAAAAATACAATGGAATTGATATATTTAGTGGAGCAGGTGGAATGAGCTTAGGGGCACAAATGGCAGGTATTGAAATTTCTTTAGCAATTGATCATAATAAAGATGCTATTGAAACTTTTAAATTCAACCATCCTAAAGCTGAAGCACTATGTGGAGATATTAAAGATATTAGTTTTGAAAATTATAAAAATGATTATTTTATTTTGATGGGGGGACCTCCTTGTCAAGGTTTTTCAGTTTCCAATACTAAGACAAGAAATGATCAAAATACTAATAATTCATTATTTCATCAATTTATTAGAGCTGTAAAAGAACTAAATCCAAAGTGGTTTGTATTTGAGAATGTTGAAGGGATTACTTTGTTCAAAAAAGGTGAAGTATTAAAGATTCTACGTGATACAATGTCAGAGTTGGGATATGTCACTAAAGAAAAAGTTTTAACTGCATCTGATTATGGAGTACCACAAAATAGAAATAGATTCTTTATGGTAGGTAATAGAATTGGGGTTGATTTTGATTTTCCTAAACCAAACGAGAATAAAATTTCTGTAGCTGAAGCAATTGCAGATTTACCAGAGCTAAAAAATGGGAGTAATTTTGAAGAGTTACCTTATCGGGATAAGCCAAGTAAATATGCTAAGCTTATGAGACAAAATTCTACAAAATCATTTCAGAATATTGTTTCGACTAACAAAGATTATGTCATTGAACGATACAAATATATAAAGCAGGGAGAAAATTGGCAAGCTATTCCTAAAAACTTAATGACTAATTATAAAGATTTAAATAATTGCCATAGTGGTATCTATAGGAGACTAAAAGCAGATAAACCTTCCGTTGTAATAGCTAATTATAGAAAAAACATGCTTATTCATCCTTTTCAAGACAGAGGACTTTCGGTAAGAGAAGCAGCTAGATTACAAAGTTTTCCTGACGATTTTATTTTTAAAGGAAGTCTTATGAATAAACAACAACAAATTGGAAATGCTGTTCCTCCATTGTTAGCAAAAGCAATTATAAATCAAATTATAAAAACAAATAACGACTATTAAAATAAAGTGGCAGGTAATATTAAAAATATAGAAAACGAATTCATTTCTTTAAAGGACAGGTTAGATGATTTTCCTTTGGGGAAAAATTATATTAATAAGTATGAAGAATTCAAAGATAAGTTTAAAGACGAGATACATCCTGAAATTAAAACAAGAATTTTAGAAATTGAAAAGGAGGGTTATTACAATGATCATGGTATAGACCATATAAATATGGTCATTGAAAGAGCTACAAGATTATTGAATAACCTTAATATTACATTTATAAGAGATGAGGAAGGTTTTTATTTATCGCCTTATGAGTTATTTATTTTACTGATGGCAATTCAGTTGCATGATGCGGGTCATTTAATTGCGACCAGATCTGAGCATGCAGAGAAAGGAAAAGAGCTGTTGGCAAAGTTTGATTCAGGAAGATCTTTATCGACTGCCGAAAGGATGCATATAGGTAATATTGCCAAAGCACATGGGGGGAAAAAAGACCCTATAGGAGCATTACCTTTACAAGAAAATATTTCTCATCAGAAAATCAGGCCTCAGTTTTTAGCTGCAATTTTAAGGTTAGCTGACGAACTTGCAGAAGATAAAAGTAGAGCTTCTAACTTTTTATTAAATATTGGAGCAATTACACCAACAAGTGAAATTTTTCATAGATATTCCGCAGCTTTAGAAAGTATAACTATATCTGGAGGAGAGCTAAAATTAGATTTTTATATTCAAGATGAATTTTTGTTAAAGATGTTTCCCATAAAAACTAAAAGTGGTATTATTGATAAATACCTTCTTGATGAAATTTATGATAGAACATTTAAAACTTTTACTGAAGCTTTATATTGTAGTAGATTTTTACCTGAAAAAGCACGGATTACTATTGTAAAAGTAAATATTCATATCCTAAAAAGTAAAAATGATGATGAGATTAAAAATATTTATTATGAATTAAAAGAAACAGGTTATCCTTTTATTTCAGATCAAGATATTTACGATCTATGTGAGTCTCTTAAAGAAAATGAATTAAAAATTAATGGTGAGTTTATTAAAAATTTTATAGAACAACTATCTGACTATGAATCCATTCGAAGTTAAAACCCCTGAAGATGTAACCGCAAGTGAAGTTCACGAACTTTTTGTAGATGTTTTTACAGATTTTTACCAAGTAAGAGAAGTTGGGCATACATTTTTAAATGGACCGAGAGGATCAGGTAAAAGTATGATGTTTAGGTATATGATGCCTGATTGTCAAATGATAGATAAAAATTGTTCTATTAGTGGTTTAGATTACTTTAGCTTATATGTACCAATCAAATTAACAGATATTAATTATCCTGAACTTGAGAGATTAAAAAGTAATTCTAATACATTTTTTAATGAACATTTATTGACAACCCATGTTGCAAGTAAATGTTTTAATTATTTATTGACTTTTAGAGACGAAATTAATGATCATAAAGACGAAATTGAAAAATTTTACAAAAGTGTATTCCTATGGTATGTTGATTTGTCTGGAGGAATAATTGATAATTTTGAAACAGAATTTACCTCTTCAGTTGAATGTGTTGAAAGTATGGTGAAAATTATTGATAAAATGCAGTTAGAATGTAAAGGATATTGTAAAAGAATTGCAATGAACCCTAATTCTCTTGAAGAATATAAGGGGTCTTTATGTAATTACTTAGATTTTTTATATCCAATATTGTTAAAATTAAAAGAACTAACTTTTCTACCTAAAGATAAAGCTCTTTTTTTATTAATAGATGATGCGGGGTATCTAAATATAACCCAAACAAAAATTTTAAATACTTGGGTTTCATATAGAACTTCAAAATTTGTTAGTCTAAAAATTTCAACACAACTAGATTACAAAAGCTATAATACTGTAAACGATAAGACAATTGATTATCCTCATGATTATTCTCAGATAAATATTGCAACTATCTATACATCATCTGGAAAAAATTATTATCAAAGAATTGAAAGTATTGTAACGAAGAGGATTCAAAAATATTTAGGCAAAGAAATTGATCCGAAAGCTTTTTTTCCAAATGATACAAATCAAGAAAATGCAATAAATAAAAAGTACAACGAAATAAAAGAGAAGTTTGAAAATGAAGACAAGAGTTATGCGGGTACAGATGCAGCTAGAAGATATGCAACATCCGAATATGTAAAAAGTTTAATTACGGGAAGATCAGGAGGGACATTTAATTATGCTGGTTTTGATAATTTAGTAAATATTTCTTCAGGAATTATACGGTATTTTTTAGAACCTGCATCAACCATGTTTTCGGAGCATTTATCAAGAGATAATAAAAATATAAATGATGTTGACTTTATCCCAGTCAGAATCCAAAATGAAGTCATTAATGATTTTTCTCAAAAATTTTTGGAAGATGAGTTTAAAAAGGTGATAGAACAGCATGGTGATGTATCAAGTACTGAAAGATTAAGCAAGGCAGATAAGTTGTATAATTTGATAACAGGCTTAGGAGGTATGTTTCGTAAAATATTTGTTAGTGAGAGAACTGAACGAGTTGTCTTTTCTGTCGGATTAAATGATTTACCAGATGATGAATTAAGAGAAATTTTAGATCTGGCTATTCATTATGGATATTTACATCAAAGTACAATTGGTAATAAAAAAGGTACAGGAAGAAGTAAATTATTCATTTTAAGTAGAACTTTAGCTCCTTTTTTTAAACTTGATCCAACTGGATTTAAAGGATATAAATTTATGAACAGCAGTGTCCTAAAAACATGTTTGACAAATCCTCAATCATTTATAGAAACTACTACAAAGAGCTTCACTGCAGGTGATAATTTGCAACCGACTTTATTTGATAATTTAGATGATTAAAATATGAAAGTACAATTTTCTAATTTATATTCAGTAATAAATAATATTGATTTATTTATTTGTTCATCAGGGTTTGAAACTAGATCAAAATCCTTTCCTTTGGCACTAGATGTGGATCGTGTAAAAAATGGATTTATTTTTCATATTGATGAGAATTATACTGTATCTTATGAAAATCTTAAAGAGTTAGAAAATAGGATGCCATATTTAAAAACAATTCAGCATCCTAAAAATAATCCGCTTGAAACATATGATATTATATTAGAAAAACTGACTGGTTTTTATAAAGATCAGAACCCTCATGAAAAACTCAATATAATTATTGACATAACAACTTTCACAAGAGAAGTTTTACTAATACTATTAAAAGCCCTGAATAATGAGTGGTATTTAAACAGATCTAATATTCAGTTAGTATATACACCAGCAGAAAATTATCCATGTGAATGGTTAACAAGAGGTATTCGTTATATACGATCTATTTTTGGCTATTCAGGTATGATATTACCAAGTAAAAAATTAATGTTGGTAATTTTGAATGGTTTTGAGAATGAAAGAACAGAAGAAATAATTAATTCTTTTGAACCAAATGCTATTCTTCTTGGTAGACCTTCATATGAAGAATCTATTAATGAACAATTAAGTAATAGAGGAAAAGCAAATTTTGATGAGATTAAACAAAAATATCAGTCTAATATAATTGGAGAATTTGAATTTTCTTGTATGGAGATTGAAAAAACAATAAAAGTTGTTGAAAATCTTATTAAAACACATGGTGAAGAATATAATATTATTTTATCTCCTCTGAATAATAAAATTTCAACAATAGCTGTGGCATTTGTTGCATTGAAAAATGAGAATATTCAGATTTGTTATGCTTCTGCAAATCAATACAACATTAATGAATATTCTACACCAAGTGATTATTTTTTATTTTTTGATATGAATAGTTTTTTAACATAATTACAAAAGTTGTTTCCATAGCGCTTCTATTATTTATAATTTATTGATAATTAAGATTCACTACTTCTGTATCGGAAAGTAATTGTAACTGCAATTTCTTTTATCATCTTGCAAGAATTTTGAATTCAAAATATAAAACAGCTCTTTTCAAGGCTGTTTTTTCATTTATTAAAACCTCATCAAAAATAGCGAAAAAGGGTAATTTCCTTATAATGGTCTACATGGTAACTTTATCAAAAAAAAGTACCATGGACACAATTATTAAAAAACTATCAATTTTAAGTGTGCTGATTTCACTGATGAGTTTCTGTACCTTCCTGTTTGCGCAGGTTTATCCAATCGGACAGATGTTTTTGACTACTTATCGTCAGTCTTTTACCATGTACAATACAGGAGTGATTGTTCAGGATGGTAATCCGGGAAATGCCGGCCAGGCCGTATATGATCAGACCGGAATTAATTATTTACTCTTGCCGTCTGCCGTTCCTTACCAAAAGGCTTTTTTTCTGGATTTTAATAAAAATATTATAGAGTTGGATTACAGATATGGATACCGTGTCGTTGGCTATTCCAATATTCCTGTTCCGCCGCCGCCAGTTATGTATCTGCCAAAGCCTATCTATGATAATCAAATAGGAATTGAAACCGCTGACGGATTGAGACCGCTACCCACACAAATTGTGGATGAGGAAAACCCTTTTGGAGATGTGATGATGACAAGCGAGCAAAAGGCAGTAGACTGTTATAAGAATTCTTTGAATTTTGACGGATCATTAAATCAGATGAAATTCGGGGACTGTATGGTAACGAATATGGCTGGTCAGAAAGAACTTGAAATTTATAAATGTGCCAAAAACTCGGCAACCATGGAGGAGCAGAGTCTTTGTATGCTCAGTATTTTAGGAGGCTCAAAAGAAAAGCAGATTACCCAGGATATGCTGAAATGCTATAAAGAATATGGCGGCAATTACGAAATGTATCCTCTTTGTTTCGCTGATAAAGTAAATGATCCTGAACTCAAGCAATTAGTTTCCTGCTTTAAAGATCAGGCCAACAGTGGTGAAATATCTTTCATGGGAACTGCAGTATGTTATGGAGCGAGTAAACTTAATCTGAATACAGAAGCCCAGATAGCCGTTGAGTGCGCAGTAAGCACCGGAGGTCAGCCGTATGCATTTGCAGGATGTGCGGGAGGCCAATTAACCTACCGGGAATTAAATAAATGTTTAACAAACGGTGTTGGCGGTAACAACGGATGTTTCGGAAAAAATAACACGATCGTTAAAGGGCTAAATCAAATTGGAGACGCCCTAAAAGGACAGTTTGGACCTAATAATGATATTGTCAAAACATGGAATACAACAGTTCATGATTTACAATACGGCCCTGGGAAAAATCATGAAGCGGTAAAAGTGGTCAGAAACATAAGCAACGAATTAGGGAAAGCAGGAACTAATGTAGCCAAAGAAATAAAAAAAGTAGTTCCCAAAATAAAAATCAAATGGTAATGAATCCGTTACATAAAAACAGATGCACTTGGGTAAGTGCATCTGTATAATATTCCTTACTGCGACTACTTCTTCAGCATTTGAAAATTATATTTTATAGGATTGAAAGGATTAACCGCTGTTCCTTCAACGGTTATTTTACTTGCAAGCAGTTCAAAATTCATATTCTGTGTGTTCTGTTTGGTAAACAACCCTTTTTTTGAAGCTGTGAATGTTATGACAACCTTCTTGCTTACCCCATCCACAGGAATCTGAACAGTTAATTCTTTAGGAAGAAGATTAAGCTCTATTTCCTTTTTATACTGGTATAAAACTGCTGTATAATCCAGGTCATATTTTATTTTTCCGATGGCTGTTAAGGCTTGATTGGCTTTTGCAGGATCAGAAATTACAGAGTACACAATCTCTTTCATAGGAAATTCTGAATAGGAAATCAGGTTTTTCTTGGCTGAAAAGGTAACCGCAGTTTCTCCGTTCACAGTTCCCTGAGATATACTTGCTTTTCCTGTGTATTCACCGTTAAGATCATCAAAACTGATGGTTATGGGATCAGGTTTTGGAGCATCATCATCATTACTGCAGCTTGCCAGAGCAAAAGGAATAGCCAGTAAGATCACAAGCATGGATATCAATTTTACATGATTGATTTTTTTCATTTTGATTTTGAATTAATTATTTTGATTAAAAAAATATTTTACTGAGTACTCATCTATATAAATACAGAATTTCCATATCCTTGCTTGGGATTTTAAAAAATAAATTCAATCAATTGATTTACTGTGTATTATTTTTAAAACCTGTTTCTATTTATTCCTATTCTTAAAATAAATGTCTCAAAATTGAGACATTTATCGTAAATTTGAGCTAATTAAAAATAATGAATACCCAACAAAAAATTATCGATACAGCTATAGCGGTCTTCAATGAGAATTTTTCGGCAACATTTGAAGAGATTGCAGTACACTGTAGCCTCAACCGCAGAACATTGCACCGGTATTTTAAAAACCGGAACGAATTACTGGAAGCCTGTAATCAAAATATGATGGAAGCGTGGGAAGAAGCTGCCATTAAAGCCTGTAACAGTTCCTCTGATCCTTTGGTACAGCTTGAAAATTTATTATATGCGGGAATTGACAGCGGAACAAAGTATGCTTTTTTAATAAAGCTCAACGAAATTGAACCTACCTACAAAACTGAAACCAGTAAGGAATATTTAAAAGCAAGAACCGACTTATTCGATGCCTTGCAAAAACTGCAGAAAGAACAGTTAATAGATAGTCAGTTGCCTCTACCCTGGATAAAAATTCTTTTCACCAATAGTATCACAGCAACCATCACAGCGTACAGATCCGGAGATATTGCGCCTAATGAAATAAAGAAACTGGCCTGGAAATCATTCAGCAGAAGCATTGGCCTACAATTAAATAAACAATAATGACACATTCTTTTTTAATGATAGGTCAATCCAATATGGCCGGGCGTGGTTACGCTAAAGAAGTCCCTCCTATTTTTGATGAACATATTAAAATGCAGAGAAACGGATTATGGCAGATTATGGCTGAACCGATTAATTATGACCGTCCCAGTTCAGGTGTAGGGCTCGCATCATCATTTGCAGCTTCCTGGAGATTGGATAATAAGCAGGATGAAATCGGATTGATTCCCTGTGCTGACGGAGGAACCAGCCTGGATGACTGGGCTGTAGGCGGTGCACTCTTTGAAAATGCTGTATCACAAGCCAGACTTGCCCAGCGAACAAGTGAAATTAAAGGAATTTTATGGCATCAGGGTGAAAGCGACTGTTCTCCTCAAAAGGCAGAAAAATACCAGGAAAAGTTCTCTGAAATTATTAATGCTTTGCGTCAGAAACTCAATATTCCTGAAGTTCCTCTCATCATTGGAGGTTTGGGAGATTTTTTACCCAAAGGAATATTGGGGCAGTATTTTATCCATTATTCCTTGGTTAATCGTGAATTGAAACATTTTGCCCAATCTCATGAAAACTGTTATTTTGTTACAGCAAAAGATCTTGACTCCAATCCTGACGGCATTCACTTCAATGCTCATTCACAGAGATTACTTGGAATCAGATATTATCAGGCTTATCGTGATCTTAAGGATATTTTCAACCCTATCGCTGATGAAGAAAATACATTGAATACAATCTATAACCGTCCTTATACGAGGACAGAAAAAATTAAACTACTGGAACACGAGTTTGCGATCGGGAATATTGAAAGTAAAGATTACTTAAACAAAATAACCGCATTAAGTCAAGAGTAAAAGAATGCTTCAAGTTGATTTTTATTCAAAAAAATCATCAGCAAATTAAAAGTAAACGATATTCCCCGTCATTTTCTACAGGCGCTCTGTGAACACAAGGTAAAGCTTCCTGATCAGGATGATCTACAGCGATTCTCCAAAGATGACCAACTCCTAAATTGACAGGTTCTGCATTGGACTTAGGCTGATAATGGAGATCAAAGAAATACTCTTTCAGGAAGTCTTCAAATTCGTCCTCATTACCGTCATGCAATTTTTTAAGTTGCTCACGGATTTCAGGAATTAAAATTTTCTGTTCCACCTGATCATTAGCTATGATATCACTTGCCGTCCCATGATAAGTGCATAGAAAAGTGTCTGTCCCTACAGGTGAACGGTCCACATGATAGGAATATACATCTGTTGAAATAAAACCGAGCTCTTCATCACGTTCATAACATTTAAGCAAATTAAGAACCGGAGATGCTCCAAAATCTGTCAATAACTGCAAGTCATTTAAAATAATTTCTCTCGCCATACTTCCCTCTTCTGATAATTCCAATGCTAAAAGATCTTCACCGGAAACTTCTGTAATATCATCTTTCAACTGAAGCTTTGTCACGATTTCTTTAAAGTCACCCATCAGATTTCTATGCCAGCAAATGGCATTCATAGCGCCTTGAAAACGGGTATTCACAAGTTCAGAAAAAGAAGAAACCACACCTACTTGATGATGGTCAGAAAACGTATTGCTCATAGGTTGAAATGAAAAGTTTTACTGCTTAATTCTGTGCAAAAATACGGAATAGGTTATTCAATTCCATCAGAAGACAACGATAAAAAAACAGCATCCTCTTTTGGAGAACACTGTTTTATATATAAGGTTATTAATTTTCAGTTTTGTTTTTTTACTTCTTCAATATTTTTTCTGTTACTGTTGAAGATTTTGTTTTAAGTTTAATGTAATATACTCCTGTCTGAAGCGAAGATAATACGATCTGTTCCTGCATCATATTCAAATTTCCCTGCTTGACCAGTTGTCCTGTTGCTCCAAAAATTTCATAAGAAACCAAAGGCTCTTTACTTTTGATCGTTAATACATCCTGAACCGGATTAGGATATAATTGCATTCCTGCCTGAGCAGCCGTTTCTTCTACTGACATCTGACTGCACGCTGATTTAGCAAATTTTGTAAAAAAAGACTGAGATTTTCCTCCCGCTACATTAACCGCCATTGTATTGACGTTATCATTGGTGTCTGTAAATAATTGATCATGAAAAAAACCTCCCACTACATAGTTGCCATCGTTATCTGCAGCAACCGCCGTAAATTCATCTATAACATAATAGTTACTGCGGATTTCTCCTGTTCCCAAGACTTCTCCGGTATCTTTGTTAAGTCTCACCAATAAAGGATCTGATCGATCTCCATCAGGACGTACCATTGCATAGCTTCCCCAGACATCAGACCAGCTTCCTTTAGCAAAGGCTATTTCATTTCCATTTATAGCAATTGTTCCTTTGGTAAAACGATAACCAAACTGAAGACCAGACATTGCTTCCGGAGTTCTTGCCCATTGTACTGTACCTGAAGCATTCATCTTCATCACAAACGGAACGGCTTCCACATAACTTCTCAGAGGAAATGTATAAGTTCCGAAAGTTGCAGGCACTGTTATTCCGTTAAAATAACGTCCAGAAATATAAATGTCTGAAGTTGCCGGATCTTTTATAATAGAATGAATTTCATCATCAGTACTTGTTGTACCATTATTAAGTTCTTTTCTCCATACCTCAGCTCCGGTAGTACCATCAAAAGCAAATACATAAGCCGCTTTCGTAAATGGAACATTATTATAGGAAAGATCAACCAGATTACTGAATCCCGGATCCATCCTTTTACCAGCAATATAATAACGATTCAAACTTTCATCATATACTACATTCACTTTTCCCTCTCTTCCTACAATATTTATTGCACCTCCTGTAACAGGAAGAAGCAAAGGAGTCGCTGGTGTCATATTCCCATTATCATAATTGAATTTAACGGCATAATACTGATAAGTTGATGTAAAGGTTGAAGGCACCGTAATCATTCCATTTAAGTGTGTTCCTGCTCTGAATCCCATTATAGCGTGAATATTTTTAGATGCATCCATATACATCATCTGAACATCGCACATTCGCGTGGAATAACTAACATCTCCCTGTAAAGATTTGCTCCATGCCAATGTACCGTCTGAAGTATTATATTTTAGGAGAAAAGCAGCTTTATGGGCTGGTTCTATCGTTTGGTCATAATAGGTATACAAAGGCTGTGTATGAGTATCATCAAAGTGCATAGGAACAGCATTAGGATCTCCTACATATGAATTGTTATAAAGGGTTGCCAACACGTATAATCCTCCGTTATTATCTACTTTAATATGCCATGCATTTTCTCCATCTCCTGAACCACCTATTGGCCTGGTCCATCTTATATTTCCTGCACAGTCTGCAGAGAACAGAAAAAGATCACTCAGACCGTAATTGGTTACAGAAGCTCCATTCAGGTTTTGATCCTGTTCACGCATCGTGGCAAGATAATAGGTATTATTGTTATTATCCACTACAATATCCCTTATAGATTCATCAAATACATAATGAAACCCCGGATCAGCAGAACCTGTTAATCCTCCTGCCTGTTTTCCCCATTGCCATTGGTAGGCCTGGCTAAAAGATAATCCTGGTACTATCAGAAGTAATCCCCAAAGTTTGTTTTTTAATCGTATCATAAAAATTCATTTAATTATCACATCCTATAAAAAAACAGTGCTCTCCGAAGAGAACACTGCTTTATAAGCTACTAATTTTTAATTAGTTTTCCTTGTAATGAGGTGTCTCCCGTTTGTACGATAACAATATAAACACCCTGCAGCCAGCTGGTAACATCCACGTCTGCCTCTCCGGAAGCCGTTTTCAGTTCCTTACGGAATTTGACATTGCCCATGGCGTCAAAAACTGTAACCTGTTTTGCCAGTAATTTTTCATTGCCCGTATTATACGAGATTTTCACTTTTTCCTTAGCAGGATTTGGGATCATTTTCAGAGAAGAAACTGAAGTCGCTATTACACTTCTTTCTGCACTTTTCATACCCATCCAGTTTGGATCTACCGCTTTGGTAGTAAACTTACATGTTTCATTAGAGAATAAAATCTCATCTGTACCCTGGAAGCCTGAGTTTGGATAGAATGCCAATGGATTAGCGTTCATATCATACACTCCACCAGCAGGAATCGTAATAATAGATGGAAGATAAATTCCAAATCCATTAAGACTTGAAACGGTAAGACTTATCGGCTGGCTTCCGGTATTGAAGATTACTCCATACACATTATAATGGTCACCAACCCATTTCATATTTTTGATATCTGCTTCCAGTTTACATTCTGTTTCGAATCCACATTCTTTACCTGGATAGTAATTCATGGTTCCGGAAGTAAACTGACATCCCAGATGATCGATTTGCAGCTGATAGGTTCCTGCAACATTAATATACAGCGGATAGATATAATTATTGTTTCCGCTCTGAATACTGTTTCCGAACAACAGCCAATCATGATGATCGAAGACTCCTTTTGGTCCTAAAACATAATTCTTTCTAAGACATTCATCATAGCATCCTGTTGGGAATACCCACATCAGACTTTCAAGGCTTAATGGAACCTGTGTATTACCTACAACTTTACATCCACTTGGTGCCGTGTAAATAACCTGATAAGCACCGCCTTCATTCACTGTAATAGACTGGCCAGTCATTCCGTTGCTCCAGTTATAAACTCCTGCAGACGGTCCAGATGCTGTTAACATCACCTGATAAGGCTGGCAGTTTACCATATTATAGGTTACTGAAATCGGTGCCGGTGGACTATTTACAGTAACTGTAAAGCTTTTGCTGCTTGTACATCCTGAGGTACCCGGAGTTCTTACTTCCAGCGTATACACATAAGTACCGGCAGATAATGGCCCTGTACTTATAGCAATAGGATAAGGAGAAGAAGCCCATGGTACAATCACAGAATTTCCTTTTTTCCACTGATATTCCAATGTGTTATCCGTTACAATACCTGTAAGTACTGTTGAAGATCCTTCGCAGATATTCGCTGTTCCCGATATGTTAACATATGGAGGATTTTTAAGCGTTACCGGTATTGCTTTAGTACTCATAATACTTGTTGTACATCCGTCTGATGATACCAGCACAGGCCAGTAGTTACCAGATTGTGTTGGTGTGAATACAGGAGAATTTGGTGCTCCTGAAACAGGTTGAGAACCATTCATCCAGATATACTGAGTAGGAGACCCTAGTGTACTGCTGAATATAATATTAGGAGCACTTCCTATACAAGCAACAAGTGTAGGAGGCGCCAAATCTCCATCGAGAGTGGCCTCTTTTACATCAACACCAATTACAGGAGAAAGATATTCACATCCCATAGGAGTTTTAATTTTCAACTGAATTGTTTTTGTTCCTGCTGTATTATACGTTATTGTAGCACCTGATCCTGTCGTAACATAAGATGTACCATCAAAAATCCATGTGTAGGTATTTCCGGGAACATAATTTATTGGACTGAACGTTATAGGCGAACGTGCACATAACCAGGCAGGAACCAAGAAAGAGGTATCAGGGATCGGAGCTAATGTAATAGTCTGCGTAGTGGTACATATTGGCTTCCCTGGTGCAGATACCGTCATTGTAAAGGTATAAGTCCCTGGCGCCAGATTATAAGTAGCTGACTGCCCTGTTTGGGTAGGCTGTCCCGGTGAAGTGAATGTGTAAGTAATAGACGCCGGATTGATTTCAAATATTGTAGAAGTATTGAAAAGTGTTACACTGTAACCATTTCCACTACATACTGTACTGATATTGAATTTAGGCTCATAATTCTTTCTCACTTCTACCCCTTTGCTGTACCAGCATGATCCGTATCTCAGACGTACAAAAACAAGATGTGCTCCTGCAAGATTAGTCTGATATACCGGTGAAGCAGTTCCCTGACCGGAAACCAAAGTAAGCATAGGATCTGACAACCATTGGATTTCATCCGGAGTTCCATTGTATGTTAAACCAGAAACCGTAATATTGTTACAAGCAGACCATGCCGGAACAAAGTTAATCTGAGGATTTGCTGTACAACTTCCACTGCTCGGACAAGACTGAGTCACATTAATATTCTGTGAAGAAACCACACAACCGTTAATATCTACAGCCTGTACTCTATACGTTCCAAAAGCACCTGCCCCTGAAATCGTAAACGAGTTTGTAGTTGCACCTGGTATAATACCATTATCTTTATACCACTGCCAGGACATGATATTGGTAAGTCCTGTAGAGCTGTTAGCCGTAATAGTATACGGTGTCATTGTGGTAGGATCACAAACTGCAATATTATATACCGGAGAAACTGTAATAATGGTTTCAGGATATACAATAAAGTTAGCACTTGCAGTAGGCCTATAGTTACATCCGTTAGTACCTGCATAAGTTACAGTAACTGTGTGTGAAACATTGTTTCCTGAATTATTCTGGATATATCCGTTATTCGGGAAGCTGTAAATTCCAGTCGGATTAAAGGCTGTCGTAAACGTTCCGCCAGCAAAAGTGAAAGTAACACTTGTGGCTGAAGTAATAGTTCCCTGATTTACTGTAAAAGTAAGATTTGATCCTAAACAAATTCCACCAACATTGGTAAAGCTTACTACCGGAAGCGTTATTAAAGATACCGGCATAGTGATGATTTTCGTCACTCCACATTTTACTACTTTCAAGATCAGATTGGTAGTATTTGTTGAAGAAATTTCATTGAAGTTTACCGTAATATTAGCTGTACCTTGTCCTCCTACTACACTTCCAAAGTTTGAACTGGCAAATGACCATTCCATAAAATCAGGAACAATACCGTTCAGGTTTGCACTGAAAGTTTGAGTACTACTCGGACAGAAAGGTCCTGAGTTTGGATTAATAACAATTGTGCTAAGATCCAGCTTCGTTACATTGAATGATTTTGGAGCTGAAAGACATGCTGCACTGCTGATCGATTTATTCTGTGCAGACACTGTATATGATGAAGCACCAGCATTAAATATCACCGTAACAGATTGCCCTGCGTTACTTCCCTGAATAGTTCCGTTGGTAACACTCCAAACCGGCACCATTCCAGGATCCACTGTACTGATGGTGTAAACATAAGGTTTTCCTGGACACACTTTTGTGTCTCCGGAAATGGTTCCGTTAGGTGCCTGTGGAATTGGTAATACCTTAATAATTCTTCCATTACTTTCACAACCTCCACCTTGCTTGGTAGCCGTCACAGTATATGTTCCTGCTGTTGCAAAGGTGTAGTTGAATATTCCCGTCATTGGCAGGGAAGTATAGGTAGATGTCCCCGTTGTTACTTTCCAGATAACCGGCACGTTAGGAGAAGCTGTAAATCCCTGGCTTGTTCCAGCACAGATTTCATCCACACCTCCGCTTACCAATACAGGAGCCTCTACTACGATATCTATAGAAGCCTGTCCTTCACATGTCAGTAAAGTATTGAAATAATTGGCTGTAAGGTGATAAGTCCCTGGCTGATTTGCGGAGAAAACAATTTCGTTTCTCTGTTGAGTATTCGTCAGCAGGCCTCCCGCAGGACCAGAAACATTCCAGTTAACTTTGGTTGTTGGCCACTGAGGAATTGAATAGGTATACTGTCTGCCAGTACATATCACTTCCTGTCCTTTAATTTTTGCATTTTTTAAAACGACAGGAATTTTAATTGTCGTCCACTCAGGACAAGCACATTCTGACATATACATTACATATCCAAAGCCGTCAGACGGATCTACCTGATCCCAAACCACTTCAATTTCGTTACCGTTAATGTTGACAATTGACCCTCCGATAACTTTCCATTGTCCTTTGTTGCATCCATCCTGTACATTGTATTTTTCAGTACTGCCTTCACATACTACGGAAGCACAGTTGATCTGTACAGGGTCAGCTTTTAATACCTTGATCTGTTTTTTAATTCTATCCTGACAGCCGCACTTGTTGGTTACCGTCAGACTGATCGTATAATTTCCGGGATTAGCATACAAATGAGACGGCTCAAAAGCGGTAGAAGTTGTACCATCGCCAAATTCCCAGAAGTAGTTAATGATATCCGATCCACCGTTCTGTTCAGAAAGATTATCAAAATAGATCGTCGTATTTCTACATACTGTATCTGTCAGGTTTAACATTTCGAATTTAGCAATCGGTCTGTTAATCTTTTCGATACAAATGGTCTGGGTTTCCACAGTTCCGTCATTGTAGGTGATAACCGCCTGTAAAGATCCGTTCCCCGCTGCTCCCCAGCTTACATTCGCTATGGTATTCGCAGGTCCTGAAATGGCTGCAGTACCTCCTGAAACCGTCCATTGGACATTGGAAACATTCGGTCCCTGAATCTCGTATTTTACAGTTGATTTCTCACATACCCGGAGACATTGGGATGAATTGATGTAGGAATAAGCGATTCCGTTGTCAGGGATCTGACCTTCTTTTTCGCCACGGAATTCCTGGCATCCGACCTGAGCGGTCCATGTAATTCGAGCTTGAGCTTGTAGTACCCAGGGTACCAGAAGCCAACATAGCAGGAGCCATCTGAAGATGTGCTGCCTACCAAAATAGGTGTTGTTTTTCATAGTTATTAAAAAAGTGTTATTAATTTTTTGTCAAATTAATAAAAATAATAATACAAAAATCATTTAATCGTGAAAAAATAACATTATTTCACAGTTGAATTTCAACAATATAGATAAATTCATACTTATATGTTATTTCACCAACATATTAATTATATAAAAAAATCCTCTTTTTTTTAATTTCGGGATCACAAAGCCATTTTAAATCAAATAAAATCCTAAATTTTTAATCAATAAACCCCAAAATCAATAGACAAAATTCAATTAAGTTTATTTTTTACTAAGCAATATCAATTTATATTAAAATTAATCATATTCAAAACAGATATAATAACTAGCTTTTTATCTATCTCTTAATTCTTAAAAAACCTATGTGTATTTCACCAACTCAATCTTCACCTGTAAGCTTTTCCTATCCATACCTATATCAATATCAGTAAGAATAATCATTAGAATTGCCGACAAGATTAAAATAATTTATCTTTGTTTTTCAAGGCTTATCATAAATATTATATTCAATAACTCCTATATGAGAAACAAAAATTTTTTATTTTCCGCTAAAGGAATCTGTACTGCAGCGTTTCTTTCCTTAAATACAATTGTTTATGCACAGAAGGCGGCAGATATCTCAACACTTTCAGAAAAAACATTAAACACCATTCTGGAAAAAAACAGAGCTTATTATACTCAGGGAAAAGTAGCAGATTACATTCCTGAACTAGGGAAAATGGATGCTAAAGCAATTGCCTTTTCAGTGGTTGATAAAAATGGGAAAGTATTCAATACCGGTGATGTAAGTAAGAAATTTACCATGCAAAGCATTTCCAAAATCATATCCTTAATGGTAGCTGTAAATGAAAAAGGAGAAACTCATATTTTTGATAAAATGGGATACTTTGGATCAGACAAACCCTTCAACCATTTCTCAAACCTTGAAACCACAGGAAAACCGCTTAATCCAATGATGAATGCCGGAGCTATCCTTACCACTTCACTGATCTCAGGAGATGGGGAAAAACCATTCCTTAAAATCCTGGATATGGTGAGATACATTACCAAAAACCCATCAATAGAATATAATAAGTCTGTTTACGAATCGGAAAAGTCAACAGGACACCGTAACCGTGGAATGTTTTACATCATGAAAAACAGTGGACTGATTTCAGGAAATGAAGACCAGCTGGACAACTATTTCAAACAATGCTCTATTGAACTTACTGCTGAAGATCTCGCAAAAATAGGATACTTCTTTGCCAACCAGTGCGTGAGATTTGACGGAGATACCACCTATAAAAACGCAGATATAGCAAAATTAGTAGAATCACAGATGCTTACTGCCGGAATGTATGAATTCAGTGGGGAATATTCCAGAACTGTTGGTTTGCCTAGTAAATCTGGTGTAGGAGGAGGAATTACAGTAAGTGTTCCGGGAAAAATAGGAATCGGGGTATTCAGCCCTGCTCTAGATCAACACGGAAATTCTCTGGCCGGATATCATATGATTTTAGATCTGGCGAAGCAGTATGGATTAAGTATATTTTAACACTATTAAAGATTCAAGAACAATGAATTCAATAAAAGAATATTAATCTCCATTAATTCTTTTAAAACAGACTAACAACAAAAATCAAACAACATAAATCCGTTGAAATATTTCATTTCAACGGATTTTTTTATTTTCCAAACTTCACCTTTTCAACAATTTAACATCTACATAATTATATCTTACCGCCTACACTTAAGTAGTATTATTATATTATCTCAACGGCTTATATCTACAGGATATTTTTTTAAAACATGGTTGAATAATATACTTTTACAAAAAGAAAATTCATCTTTATAATTCTCACACCAGGATAAAATACAAACACATGATAAAAATTAAACCAACACTTACATGGTTATTTCCTTTATTAAGAATTACTTCTATTACCACTCAGGCAAATGACAGCTAACTTTAAATAGAAGTTTAAATATTTTTTTACGATTCACCGAAGACTATCTTTTTCTTTATTTTGAAGAAGAGGAAAAAGTCATAAATCTCATTTCATTTTTTTTATTAACATTACTGTTTTATGAATTTCGAAATAATATTAATTTATTCTTAAAAATACCTATCTGTTTATTTATCAAAAAGATAGAAAAAATTCACAAATAATTCAAATTAAATCACAATATATTGATTAATTTTGTTTAAATTCGCTTTGCTATTTTATCAGATTGATAAAGGTAATTCTTACATTTTAGAACCTTATTCATTGTATATTATCTTTTTGTAACATACCTAAAAACAAATCTCTTGTTTTTGAAATATTTTATTTTTTATTCCTATATTTGCTTAACATTTTTTTAACTATAACTATTTATAGTTAAAATTTATAAGATTGTACCGGCCATATTTCTAAGAATAAGGAAACAATAAATATACTTTAATAGCATTTGAACAATTGATATTTTTATATTAAAAAATCATTATCAAATAACATTTATAATTGAAGATATACTATTGTTTTATTATTTTTATTTCCTCATAACATCAAATTGTTATTTATACGAATAACATTAGTGTTTTGCTATGAGATATCATTAACTCTTTCTATACCGTAAATGCTATGAAAAACTTGACCAAAATCAGGCTGATGTCCTTTGAAAAGCCGGATATAATTACTACAACCCAAAATCTATCCAAAACCGATAGATTATTAAACAATTATCACAAAACAACACATATTGTTAACGATTTAACAAAAACAATTTTTACTATATCGTAGCAAAAAGTAATGGTCTTATCGAAAGACCTTGCATTCTGTTATGAAACTCTTGCTATCATTCAATAATTCAATTAACACGCCATGAAAAAATTAACCATTATTGGACTGACGCCTTTTGAAAAGCCGGACGTTACTCTTATATCCCGATTGCACCAGGCGGGTGCATTCCCCGTACTAAGTTTAGGAAATGAGCTAACGAAAGCCCAGGAAGCGTTACATCAACTTGACGAGATAGACGTACCATCGTATGGTATTTATTTTTCTAATGACAATTTCACCACTCTACAGATTCCGGAAAAAGTAAGATTTGCAATCCTTCCGTTCGGAATGTCTAAACCATTCAATGTACCTGCTATTTATCAGGTAACCAGTTTGGAAGAGGCCAGACAGGCTGAAGAATCAGGAGCACAAGGAATCATTATCAAAGGAAATGAAGCGGGTGGATTAGTAGGCTATGAATCCACGTTTGTATTATTCCAGCGTGTGATCAAAGAAATCCAGAGCATTCCGGTGTGGGTACAGGGAGGAATAGGTCTCCATACCGCCGCTGCCTCAAAAGCTTTGGGAGCAACAGGAATTGTTCTGGACAGCCAGCTTGCTCTGTTCCCGGAAAGTTCGGTTCCTCAGGATCTGAAAGAAGTATGCTCAAAACTGAATGGTACAGAAACCAAGGTGATCGCTAACCATCGTGTATTGGTAAGACCCAACTCACCTGCTTTACCTGAAAATGCAACCGCTGAAGATCTGAAACAATACTTTACTGGTTTCGACCTTAGCACATGCTATATCCCTATGGGACAAGACATTTCGTTAGCCACAGATCTGTATGAAGACTTCAAAACGCTGAAAAAACTTATTTTCGGTCTCAAAGAAGCCATGTATGGACACCTGAAACAGGCCAAAGCACTTAAAGTAATTGATAAAAACAACGCTTTAGCCAAGGAATTGGGATTACAATATCCTATCGCTCAGGGACCAATGACCCGTGTGAGTGATGTACCTTCTTTTGCTAATGCAGTAGCAGATGCCGGAGCATTACCATTTGTTGCCCTATCTTTATTGAAAGGAGAATCTGCAAAATCTCTGGTAATGGATACCAAAAAACTGGCTGGTGAAAAAACATGGGGTGTCGGAATTTTAGGATTTGCACCACAGGAATTAAGAGATGAACAGACATCATATATATTAGAAGCAAAACCTCCAGTGGTTTTGATAGCCGGAGGAAGACCTGCACAGGCTAAAGTATTTGAAAAAGCAGGAATAAAATCATTTTTACACGTTCCTTCCCCTGCCCTTCTGGATATTTTCCTGAAAGAAGGAGCTAAAAACTTCATTTTTGAAGGACGTGAGTGTGGAGGTCACGTAGGGCCTCTGTCCAGTACCGTTCTTTGGGAAAAACAAATTGAACGTATTTTAAAAGAAGATCATCCTGAAAACATCAGTGTCTTTTTTGCTGGAGGAATTCATAACGCCTTTTCAACTGCATTTGTTTCCATCATGGCTGCACCATTGGCTGCAAGAGGAGTGAAAATCGGGGTATTGATGGGTACAGCATATCTGTATACCCACGAAGCAGTAGAAACCGGAGCTATTCAGGAAGAATTCCAGTCTCAGGCAATGCAGGCGAAGGATACCGTTTTACTGGAAACAGCTCCCGGACATGAAACCCGTTGCTTAAATACAGCTTTTGCCCACCATTTCAATACAGAAAAAACAAAACTTTTGGCTGCCGGAATGGATAAAAAACAGGTATGGGAACAACTTGAAAAATTAAATGTAGGCCGTTTACGTATTGCGGCTAAAGGTATAGAACGTCAGGGTGATAAATTGGTTAATATTCCTAAAGATGATCAACTGGACTTAGGAATGTATATGATCGGACAGGTTGCTACGATGCATAACCGCGTGATCTCATTAGCCGCCCTTCATCAGAGTGTGGTAGATAATTACGAACATATTCAGGATGCAGCATTGCCGGAAGAACCGGTTTCTGTAGAAAAACCTCTGGACATCGCTATTGTAGGAATGGAATGTATTTTCCCGGGTGCTAAAAATCTTGATGAATACTGGAGAAATATCATTTTAGGAAAAGACAGTGTTACCGAAGTACCGGATGAAAGATGGAATAAAGAACTTTATTACAAACCGGATTCCAACGAATCGGATGTATCTCATTCAAAATGGGGAGGATTTATTCCTAAAATTGATTTCGACCCATTGGCATTTGGGATTCCGCCACAATCACTTGCTGCCATTGAACCTACGCAACTTTTAACCTTATTGGTTGCTAAACGTGCAATGGAAGATGCTGGATATGGTGAAAAACACATCAACAGAGAAAACATTTCTGTTATTATAGGTGCTGAAGGAGGTAATGACCTTGCCAACAGCTATAGTTTCAGAGGATATTATAAGCAGGTTTTCGGAGAACTTCATGAAGAAGTAAAAGAAGCCTTCCCACATACTACTGAAGATTCTTTCCCAGGTATTCTGGCGAATGTAATTGCAGGTAGAATTACGAACAGATTAGACCTTGGCGGTAGAAACTTTACCGTTGATGCAGCATGTGCTTCTTCTTTAGCAGCCATTGATCTGGCTTGTCAGGAACTTGTCTTAGGAAAATCTGATATGGTTCTTGCGGGAGGAGCAGATTTACATAATGGAATTAATGATTATCTGATGTTCTCCAGCACGCATGCCTTATCCAGAAAAGGGAGATGTGCCACATTCGATGGTGATGCAGACGGTATTGCCCTAGGAGAAGGTATTGCCATCCTTGTGTTAAAAAGATACGAAGATGCTGTACGCGATGGTGACAGAATTTATTCAGTAATCAAAGGAGTTGGAGGATCCAGTGACGGTAAAGCGTTAGGCTTAACTGCTCCTAGAAAAATAGGTCAGGTAAGAGCATTAGAACGTGCTTATTCTCAAGCAGGGATAAGTCCTGCTTCTGTAGGCCTTGTAGAAGCGCACGGTACCGGAACGGTAGTAGGTGACAAAACTGAATTAAGTGCACTGACTAATTTATTCAGCCGCTCAGGAGCTTTACCTGGACAGACGCATTTAGGTTCTGTGAAAACACAGATCGGACATACCAAGTGTGCAGCTGGATTAGCTGGATTAATCAAAGCTTCGCTTGCTGTATATCACGGAGTAAAGCCACCTACGCTTCACCTTCAGCAGCCTAATGCGTATTATAATGCAGAAACCAGTCCATTTGCATTCCACGCAGAAAGTGGATTATGGGGAGAGAAGAACCGTTATGCAGGAATCAGTGCATTTGGATTTGGAGGAACAAATTTCCATACCGTTATTGCGAATCATCCAAAACACGATAATTCAATCGCCATGCAGTCGTGGCCTTCAGAATTGTTTGTTTTCCGTGGAGATACGTATGACGAAGCCAAAGGAGAATCAAGCAAGATTAAAGCTTTATTAGAAATTAATGATGGAATTCCATTAAAAGATATTGCTTACAGTTTAAGCATCAGCTCAGAAAAGCCAATTCAGTTCAGCATTGTAGCAGACACCGCTGAAGACCTGATGATGAAGCTCGAGCTAGTACTGCTAGGGATTGAGACAAAAGACACTTTTACGGTTAATAAAAAAGAAGGTAAAGTAGCGTTCACCTTCCCGGGACAAGGCAGCCAGAGAATCAATATGGCTCGTGACTTATTTGTAGTTTTCCCGGCTATGCGTAAGATTATTGATGAGTATCCTGAACTTGAAAAAGTAGTTTTCCCATCGAAAACGTTTAATGAAGCTGATTTAAAACAACAGAAAGAAACCATTAAAGACACCCGTTTAGCACAACCGCTTCTAGGAATTGTAGATCTTGCCTTAGCAAAATTCTTAGAATCATTAGGTATTATCCCTGATATGCTTGCAGGTCACAGCTATGGTGAAATACCGGCTTTATGTTTTGCAGGAGTATTTGGAGAGGATAAACTGGTTGACTTAAGTGTTCAGAGAGCGCAGTCTATTTTAAATTCAGTAGAAGGCGGAGATCCGGGTTCAATGCTGGCAGCAAGTGCCACTGCGGAACGTTTAAAGCCTATTATTGATAAAGTAGAAGGATGCTATCCTGTAAACTTCAATGCTCCTACACAATGTGTAATTGCAGGAAGTACAGAGGCTATCAATAAATTACTGGAAGTGCTTAAACAGGAAGGTATTTCTGCTAAAAAACTGGAGGTTGCCTGCGCATTCCACAGCCCATTATTAGCGAAATCCAAAGGTTTGTATGCTGAAGTCTTAAAAGACGTTCCTTTCCAGGAAATGCAGATTCCTGTGTGGTCTAATACTACAGCAGAAGTATATCCTTCAAATCCATCAGAAATAAAAGAAAGACTTACTGATCATCTTGTACATCCTGTGAGATTTGTAGAACAGCTTCAAGCCATGTACAATGATGGTGCAAGAATCTTCATCGAAGTAGGGCCAGGAAAAGTTCTTACCGGATTAACCAAGTCTTGTCTGGAAAAAGATCAGCTTACACTATATGTTGAAGACAACAGCCGTAATAAATTCAGTCACCTGCTTTGCATGCTGGCACAATATTTAGGAACTGGCAGAAGCTTTAACATTGATAAACTTTTTGACGGCAGAAGCGTTACGATCATTGATCTTAACCAACCTGAGCTTTACAAGAAAAGCCCTGCAATCTGGCGTGTTAACGGGCAGACTGCCCACCCAACCACCGGTAATCTGCCATCTAATGGTGCATTACCACTTATAAACCCTATTCCCATGAACAATTTTACGAATAACCCACAGGCACCCGCAACGGAAGCTCAGTCTACTGCTGAACGCATGTTGCAGGAATATTTGAACAGCATGAAATTAATGATACAGGCACAGCGTGATGTGATGCTTTCCTTTATGGGACAGAATCCTCAGGCGTTCCCTGCTCCTGTATACCATTCACCTGCACCAGCTGCTGCACACCAACCTATATCTACCATTCCGGTTCAGCCTGTTCAGCAGGAAAGACCTGTAGCTGTAGCTCCCGTAAAACAAGCTCCTTCAAGAGATATTAAATCCTTATTACTACAGGTAGTAAGTGACAAAACAGGATATCCTCAGGAAATGCTGGGTATGGAAATGGACCTGGAAGCGGATTTAAGTATTGATTCTATTAAAAGAGTAGAAATCATCGGAACACTTCGTAACGAACTGGGAACTCTGGGTAACGGAAATACCAGTGAAGATACTGTTATGGAACAGCTTGCAGGAATAAAAACATTAAGCGGATTAGTTTCATGGCTTACTGAATTTTCAGGAACTGAATCAACTGCTGCTCCTGAGAAAAACGGATCAGCCACTGAACCAACAAGTTCAAAACCACAAGCTCAGCCGGCATTCTCTCTTGAAGACCTTCAAAATGCAATCCTGAATATCGTTAGTGAAAAAACAGGATATCCAAAAGAAATGTTGGGTCTTGATCTTGATCTGGAAGCAGATTTAAGCATAGATTCCATCAAACGTATGGAAATCATCGGTGATCTTAAAACTAAGATCGGATTTGGTCAAAACCTTGAACAGGCGGATGATGTCATGGAAAAACTGGCTGCTATTAAAACCCTTCGCGGTCTGGCAAGCTGGATCAGCGAAATGAATGGGGAGACCAGCGAAACTGCTCAGGAAGCACAAGAAACGAACACCGCAGAGCCAGCTCAAAATGTACTTTCACGTCTTCGTTTTGACATCACTCCTACTGATGCCTCTTTAGTACAAAATACAGAAGTATTACAGGGAAAACGCTTTGCCATTACACAAGATGACAGCCAGCAAACCTCAGCCATCAAAGATGCATTAGAAAAACATGGTGCCATCATAGAATTAGTAGATACAGACAAAGATCTTTCGACTATTGATGGATTAATTATGCTGGATTTATTCTCAGCAGCTGACAAACCAAGCATCATCGATCACGTAGATCTGATCAAAAAACTTGATTTTGATAAAGCAAAATGGGTCTATTTGATCTCTGATATTCCTGCGCACCTTCAGGAAATTACAGATGCCAGCATATTACGCCATCATCAGGGATATCCGGGCCTTTTCAAAAGTCTGGCAAGAGAATTTGATAATACAACCTGCAGACTGATCAGCCTGAGTACTCCTCAGGAAGTAGATCAGATTGCTGAAATTGCTTTAAAAGAGATCCTTACCAACGATAAACCTGCTGAAGTTATTTATAAAAATGATCAGAGACACAAAGTAAACATCATCCCTTCTCCATTGTCAACAAGCTTGAATGAAGCTCATATCCAGTTAGATCAGAAATCTGTGGTATTGGTATTGGGAGGCGCACAGGGAATCACTGCCGAGTTGGTAAAACATATGTCTCAGGCCTATCCTTGTACTTATATTCTGGTAGGAAGATCTGCTGATCCAAGAAAAGAGATTTCTGCGAAAGACTTCGAAGGCATGAAAACCAAAGAAGAAATCAGAGGTTTCTTAATCAAGTCAGGTCAATTCACTTCTCCGGCAGAAATAGAAAAAGAAACGACGAAGATTTTCAAAAACAATCAGATCCTGCGCACGATCCGTGATATGGAAGCCCTTGGAAATACCATCATTTACCAATCACTGGATCTTTGCGACGAACAAGGTTTAAGCAATCTGATCAGCAGTATCTATGAAAAATACAACCGCCTGGATGGAGTAATCCACGGAGCAGGTCTTTTAGAGGATAAATTATTCAAACAAAAGACGACAAGCTCTTTCGGACGTGTATTTGATACCAAAGTGAAACCGCTTCGTGTATTGGCAGAACAGCTTCGTTCAGACTGTCAGTTTGTAGTATTATTCTCAAGTATTGCTTCCGTATACGGTAACAAAGGCCAGACAGATTATGCTGCAGCCAACAGTGTACTGGATGATTACGCGAATGCTTTAAATAAAAGATTAAAAGGAAAAGTAATCTCTATCAACTGGGGACCATGGAAAGGTGCCGGAATGGTTTCTTCCACCCTTGAATCTGAGTACGAACGCAGAGGTATTTCCATGATTCCATTGGATGAAGGAAAAGAAATCTTCCTTAACGAGATTAAATACGGAACGGAAAGCCAGGTGCTGATCATGTCAGGAAATAATTGGTAAAACGCTGCATAAATTCAATATGAAAAAAACAGATGTTGCTGTAATTGGTCTATCCTGTGTCTTTCCCGGGGCACAGGATGCCAACACTTTTTGGCAGAATATTGTCAATAAAGTTGATTCTACCGAGCTCGCTCCGGCAGATCGGATAGATCCTGTTCATTTCAGTGATGCCACAAGTCCCGTTGACCGTTTTTACTGTCAGCGTGGAGGATTTATCCCTGATTACACTTTCGATCCTACCGCGTTTGGTATTCTGCCATTAGCCGTTGAAGGAACGGAACCTGACCATTTGCTTACCCTTGATCTGGTACAGAAAGCACTGGAAGATGCAGGCGTATTTCAGAAAAATATTTCCCTTGAAAAAACAGGGATCATTATCGGCAAAGGAAACTACACCGGACCAGGAGCTACCCGAGCGATTGAAATTGTAAGAACCGGAGAACAGATTTCTTCATTATTACAAGAGTTGTTGCCTCAGGTTTCTTCTGCAGATATTGAAAAAGTAAAACACGCTTTTCAACAACGTAAAGGACGTTTTGCAGCCGATACCGCCATGGGATTAATTCCCAATCTTGTTGCTTCTCTTGTTGCTAACCGCTTCAATTTAGGAGGCGCTGCATTTACAGTAGATGCCGCTTGTGCCTCTGCTTTGATTGCTGTAGATCATGCTGTACAGGAACTTCAGAGAGGTCGTTCCGATATCATGATCGCAGGAGGCGTACACACAGGGCAGAACGCTGCTTTCTGGAGTATTTTTGCCCAGCTGGGAGCTATGTCCCGCCAACAACAGATCAAGCCGTTCAGTATGGATGCAGATGGTCTGTTAATTGGGGAAGGTTGTGGTTTTGTAGTCTTAAAAAGACTGGAAGATGCCGTTCGTGATCAGGATAAAATCTATGCCGTGATCAAAGGTGTAGGCGTAAGCAGCGATGGCACCGGAACCAGCGTGATGAGCCCATCCGTAAAAGGTCAGTTAAAGGCTTTAGAACAGGCGTGGATCAACGCAGATTTAGATAAAAATAAAGTGGGATATCTTGAGGCTCATGGCACAGGAACACCCCTTGGAGATAAAACAGAACTTCAGACCTTAGCTCAGTTCTTCGGAAAAGAAGAAACAGCTCAGGCTGCGGGTATCGGATCTGTAAAGTCTAATATCGGGCATGCTATGCCAGCAGCAGGAATTGCAGGATTAATTAAAACTTGTCTTGCCTTACATCATGATACTTTACCACCAACCTTATATTGCGAAAATCCAACTTCGGAGATGCAGAATACAAGGTTTGAGCCTGTACAGGAAGCCAAAAACTGGTCAAAAACAGGACTGCCAAAAGTAGCTGCAGTGAATGCCTTCGGATTTGGAGGAATCAATGCTCACGTTGTTCTTGAAGGCTATGATATGCCGAAAAAAGATCAGGTATTGATCTTGGCAAGACCTACCCATGAAGCATTGCTTTCAGCATTACAAAATAATGAAACAGCAATTGGTGAAGGAGATTTCAGGGTTGCTATATTCGATCCAACGCCTGCAAGACTGGAAAAAGCTATTAAAATTGTTTCCAAAAATATCACATGGAAAAACAAACAGGATATCTGGTACACTTCTACCCCATTATTAAAAGATGGTGGTAAAGTAGCCTTTGTATTTCCTGGATTAGATGGTCTGGCAAAAGGTGAGGTAGAAACGGTAAGCCGTTATTTCGGATTATCAGCGCCTATAGAAACAGAAGGTGAAGGACTTTTAACCGATGCTTTAAACATTTTCAACAACTGCAGTATCCTTGATAATTCACTGAAAAAACTGGGAATTATTCCGGATATGAACGCAGGACACAGCTTAGGAGAATGGCTGGCAGGTTATTCATCCGAACTGGCAGAAGCGAATTCTGTAAAAGCTTTAATTGATGTACTGAATCCTGAAACTTTTGAATTAAAAGATTCGAAATTCATCGCTATAGGAGCCGGAATTGAGGTGATAAAACCTTTTATTACAGAGATTTCAAACCTTTATGTTTCCAACGACAACTGCCCTAATCAGGTGATTCTTTGCGGAAGCAATGCAGCGCTGGATGAATTGGTTCCTTTATTAAAAGCAAAACAGATCTTCCATCAGGTATTGCCGTTCCAGTCCGGATTCCACTCTCCTTTTATCGCGGATAAACTGGATGTGATCCTTGCGGGAATGGAAAAAGCACAGTTCCAGCAGACGAAAATTCCATTGTGGTCTGCTACCACATTAGAACCTTATCCTGCAGATCAGGCAGCGATCAGAAAACTCAGTGCCGAGCATTTGGTAGAACCTGTTCGTTTCCGTGAACTGACAGACAAATTATATGAAGAAGGTGCCAGAGTCTTCATTCAAGTCGGAACTGGCGGTCTGATTGGATTTATTGATGATACTTTGAAAGGAAAAGCTTTCAGTACCATCGCTTCCAGCGTTCCTACCCGTTCAGCATTAGCTCAGTTACAGCGTGTAGTCGCTTCTTTATTTGTAGAAGGGAAAATAATTGCTCTTGACTTTTTAGAAATTCAGAATCATTCGAAAAGAGCTTCTGGAAAAGGCATTAAATTGGAATTAGGTTCACCTATTGTACGTAATTTTAAAGAAGTAAAAGCGTTAGCTCAATCTTTTGACACGCCAAAACAATATACAGCGACAGCTTCAGCTATTGCCACAAAAAGTGGTCATCCACTGGTACAGGCAT
The DNA here is from genome assembly GCF_024158915.1 of Chryseobacterium sp. S0630. Taxonomy (GTDB): domain Bacteria; phylum Bacteroidota; class Bacteroidia; order Flavobacteriales; family Weeksellaceae; genus Chryseobacterium. Next base: position 68,054 of record NZ_JAMZGF010000016.1, read on the forward strand.
TCCAGGATAACGTTGCCGATATGATCCGTATGCAGGAAGAAGTATTGACTTTATTCCAGAATCGTCCGGAAATCACCATCCAAAGACCTGCACCTGTAGCTCCGGCAGCTCCACAACCCGTAAGAAGTACAACCTTCACAAAAGATCTGTACGTAACACTGGAAAGTCATCCTTACCTGATCGATCACAGTTTATTGAGACAGCCAAAAGGATGGGCTCATGTAGCAGATATGGAACCGGTCATTCCGATGACGATGATCTTTGAACAGCTTGCAGAAATTGCAGAAGCGGAAATCCCAGGAACACTGGTTCATAAAATCATGAATGTAAGCGTATTCCAATGGATGAACGTCGCCAAACCTTTCGAAAAAACCGTAAAAGGAGAATGGCGTTCAACTAATCACGCTTATCTCGATATTGAAAACTTTGCCAACGCAGAAGTAATCTTAAAATCTGCTCCTGTTCCAACTCCTGATTTCAATCTTTCCATCGGTAATCTTTTACCTATCGAAAGAACACCTGAAGAAATCTATGACATGCACATGTTCCATGGAGATAAATATCAGGGAATTACCGAAGTTTCAGCTGTAGGTGACAAAGGAATTATCGGAAAAATAAAAGGAAACGGTGGTAAAGGTTCTTTGCTTGATAATGCAGGACAGCTATTCGGGCTTTGGCTTCAGCTTACGTTGGTGAAAGACCGTATTGCATTCCCTGTAAAAATCAGAGATATTGAATTCTTCGGAGATATGCATGATCAGGAAGGTATTTTTGAATGCACCTGTATGCTGACCGAGCTTAATGATGAATTCGCCATCGCCGATATCATCCTGAAAAAAGACGGAAAAGTATGGTGTGCCATTACTGGCTGGCAAAACAGAAGACTGGAAATTGATGCCGCTTTATGGAATGTTTCCATGTCACCGCTCCACAACCGCCTTTCTGAAGAGATTGCTCCTGAAGTTTTCTTTTTCCACCAGGCCTATACAAGAGTCGCTTCCTGGGATTTTATCCTGAAAAGATATTTCAACCAAACGGAAAAACAGCATCATCAGCAATTGTTACCTAACAAAAAGAAAAACTGGATGGTAAGCCGTGTAGCGGTGAAAGATGCTGTCAGAAATCTTCTTCGTCAGGAAAAAAATCATGCCTGCTTCCCGATCACGTTTGAAATCCGTTCCGATGAAGTGGGGAAACCTTACCTCATCAGTGATTTTACAGAGGATATCCATATTTCTTTAGCTCACAAAGGAAAAGAAGCCGTTGGGATTGCGAGATATGGAAAATCTGTAGGAATCGATATGGAACTGATGGAAGAACGCAGTTCAGGATTCTACGACATGGTATTTACCGACAAAGAATTAACCCTATTAAAAGACAGAGATCAGGCAGAATGGACCACCCGTTTCTGGGTAGCCAAGGAAGCTTACGGAAAGTTCCTGGGAACAGGACTCAAAGGAAATCCTAAAGCCTTCGAAGTCGAGCTTATAAAAGATGATCACTTGTGGATCAACAACATTGAAATCAAAACTATTAAACATAAAAATTATATTATCGGATGGACACTGTAAACGCAACATTAAAAATGAACCACGAAGAACTTTTTACTTTATTAAAAGGTTTTATTACTGAAGTGATAGGTGCTGAATTTGTAGAAGAGATGGATATTACTCCTGAAAGTTCATTCACCAGAGATCTTGAAATGGACAGCATTGAGATTGTCTCTTTCTCTGAAAAGATCAAAGCGCATTTTGGCGATCAGATCGACTTTACAGGTTGGTTATCATCTATGGATCTTGACCAGCTGATTAATCTTGACCTTAGTATGATCATCAATTATATCTACGAATGCCAATAATCACTGTCAATAACAGACAAGTTCATATACAGGAACTCAACAAAGGAGCCGAACAAACCGTGGTACTCATCCACGGTATGTTCAGTAACCTGTCCATTTATTATTTTAATATTGCCCCGGTGCTGGCCAAGCATTTCCATGTGGTGATGTACGATCTGAAAAGCCACGGTATGAGTGAACGCTTTTTGGATGGCTACGATCTTGACAACATGTCATCCGATTTAATAGGTTTAATAGATCACCTTCAACTGGAAAAAGTACACCTTGTAGGCTATAGCTTCGGAGGACTTATTGCGCTGAAGACAGCTTTAGAATATCCTGACCGCGTGAATCAGCTTGTAGTGACGGAAGCTCCGGATCCTCAGGACGAAAAAGCCCGTAACATCATTGATGAATACAGCAAAGAATTTCTTGAGCACTATGTAGCCAACTTTACAGACACCACCAAAGTACAGATGGGTAAAAGACAAATGGAGAAGAACCATCGTATGTATGAATTTCTGTTTAATCAGACCAGCATTAAAGCAGATATGATTAAGGAAAAACATTTCCTGGGTGAAACCGACTTCAATAAACTGACGGCTTCTACTCTATTGCTTTATGGCGCTGATTCCAACTGCAGACCTACCGGTGAGTGGCTGCAATCTCAAATCAGCCAGTCTGAACTTGAATTAATTCCGGGCGATCACAATATTCCTATTCAGGAACCACAGCTCATTGCTGAAACGATCGCTCAATTTTTATCTAAAATTTTAACACAAAACCATGGCTAAATTTGCATTTATAGTTCCACCATTGACAGGACATGTCAATCCTACCTTAAGCATCGGTGCTACTCTTTTGGAAAGAGGACATGAAGTAGCCTGGATCAGCCTTGACCCTACTTTAGAGGCTAAACTTCCCGAAGGAGGAAAATTATTACTGATCCAATATGATCAGACCGACGAAGAAAAGAAAGAAAGTGAACAATATCTCGATATTATCTCCAAAAAAGTAGTGTATGGTATAGACAGCGTTAAGTTCCTGTACGAAGAGGTTCTTATCCCGTTGAACAGACATTGCTATAATGGTATTGTTTCTTTATTAAAAATAGAGCAGCCCGATTTGATTATCGGGGATCATCAGTTATTTGCAGCTCCGGTTGCAGCCAAAACTCTTGGCATTCCTTACACCACTTCCGTTACCGCTCCGGCAGCCATCAAAATCATGAATGAGCTTCCAAAAGTACACGAATGGGAAGTGAATCAAATTATCGACCTGCAGAAAGAACTCGGTTTCCAGGAAGAACGTTCTCTTGCGACTTCAGATTTGCTGACACTTGTTCTTACTTCCAGTTATTTCTTTGGTGAAATGGATGATCTGCCGTCTCAATACCAATTCACAGGTCCGGTTCTTACAGAAAGACGTGTTTCATGTGAATTCGACTGGGAGAAATTAAAAAGCAAAGACAATAAAAAGATCCTGGTAAGTATCGGTACTACCTTCGATCACGATCATAAAAAAGCATTTTTCCAAAAGGTAATCGATGCTTTTAAAGATGAAGATTTAACCGTTGTAGTCGTTTCTGATCCACAGCTTTTCGAGCAATGGCCTGACAACTTTATGATATATCAACAGGTTCCTCAGCTGGATCTGCTGCCTCATCTGGATGGTGTAGTTTGCCATGGTGGCCATAATACCGTTTCTGAAACATTATCCAACGGTATTCCTTTGGTTGTGATTCCGATTGCCTATGATCAATCGCATGTTGCAGGACGTGTGGTGCGTACAGAAGCAGGTGAGCGTCTTAATTTTAACAGATTTAAAGCCAATCACCTGAGAGAAGCTGTACAACAGATTTTAAATACTCCGAGCTACCGCGAAGCAGCCCAGAAAGTAGGACAGTCTTTTGTGGAAGCAGGAGGTGCAGCTACAGCAGCTAATCTATTGGAACAAGCTATCTCAAAGGCTTCAAAACCTGAAAAACCATCTAAATTTTTATTCGTTGTCCCTCCGTTTTTCGGACATGTAAGCCCTACTTTAAGCGTGGGAGCAAGTCTGATTGCCCGCGGACATGAAGTAAAATGGTTCGGAATTACCCCTTTAGACAGCAAACATATTCCTGAAGGAGGCTCTTATTTCTATCCTGAAGAAGATCTTATTCCGTATCAGGAGGAAATTGCCCGTATTTTAAAAAGACAGGATGACGGACCCGCATGCTCCGGACCTGAAGTAATGAAACTGGCACTGGAAGAAACCTATGTTCCTTTCGCTAAAATGATGATGCCGGGATTAACCAGACTCACAGAAAGCTGGATGCCGGATGTTATCGTGAACGACTGTATCACTTTCGGAGGCGCTCTTTTCGCTCATAAACATCATATTCCTTGTGTAACAACAACGCCGGTTCCACCGGATGTGATGGGAGATACGGAAAAAAGTGCTCCAAAAATCTGGGAATGGCAGCAAAACCTCATCAAAGACCTTCAGAAAGAAGTAGGCATTCATGAGGAAGGTATTTACATCCATTCTCACAAACTGAATATGGTGTTTACATCTCAGGCTTTTGCTGGTTTTGAAACCGTTCCGCCTCATATGAAATTTGTAGGTCCGGTAAAAGGCCGTCCGAACGATGCTCCATTTGACTGGGATAAACTGAATGCTTCTACTACTCCAAAGATCTTTGTATCATTAGGAACGCTGTTGGTAGACATCAGAAAAGCTTTCTTTGAAAAGATCATCGCTGCATTTAAAGACCAACCCGTTACAGTGATTGCCGCTACTCCACCGGAAATTTTTGAAGAATGGCCGGACAATTTCATTGTGAACAGCTTTGTTCCTCAATCGGCAGTAATGCAGCAAATGGATATGGTAATTTGCCACGGTGGTTTCAATACCGTAAACGATACTTTCCGTAATGGTTTACCAATGTTAATCACACCCATCGCTTATGATCATTTCCACATCGCAAAACTGATTGAGCAGGCAGGCTGCGGAATCAGCATCCGATACAAAAGACTGCGTGTGGATGCTCTTCGTGAAACCGTTTTTGAATTATTGGAAAACCCTAAATACAGAACCGCCGCTCAGGAAGTCCGCAATACATTCACGCTTGCCGGAGGAAATGACAAAGCCGTAGAACTATTAGAAAATTTTGTACACGAACATTCAATATTAGCTTCAGTGTAGCCTATGAATCAACCTATAAAAAGAAGATTGCTATTTGGAGAACGTATGCTGTTAGGGGACGGAACAGAACCTTTTAACGCAGTTATTCCGTTCAGACTGAGAGGTACCTTTACATTAAAAGATATCCAGCAGGCCCTGACACAAATCCAAAATAAACACCCATGGCTGAGAGCATTGATCAGCCATGATGAAAAAAATATTCCTTGGTTTAACGTTCCTGAAAAACCTGTTTCTATCCCTGTAAGAATCATCACCAGACAAAGTGAAGATCAGTGGCAGGAAGAATCCAGGAGAGAATGGAATACCACCTTTAACTACGAAAAATTTCCCCTGATCCGCTTTATCTGGATCAAAGGAGAAGACGTTTCTGACATGCTATTTGCGTTCCACCATTGTCTTTGCGATGGTGGTTCTGCAATGGCCTTTTTAAAAGAATTTCTAATCGTACTGGATAATCCGGCTACCGATATCGGTACAGAAAATCCAATATTAGGAATCCAGGATGTGGTTCCATCTCATATTCTGAACAGTCGCAGACAAAAATTGAAAGCCAGATTTATTGGAAGATTGGCTGCTACAGCAATCAAATGGCTTCCGGTAAACAAAAAACCTGTTGAAAGACAGAATGACTATCTGATCCATGGAAAACTGGATGAAGAGACAAGCCAGCAAGTCATCGCTTATTGCAAATCCCAGGAAGTTACCGTTAACACATTTTTGAGTGTAACGCTATTACACGCATTTAGAAAAGTGAGAGGTAAAAAATCTTTCAACAAAGTTTCCTGTCCGGTAGATATCAGGCGTTTCGCCAAGCAGATTAAAGCAGATCACATTTTCGCTTTCGGGCTGATGATTGTGATTTCTTTGGATGAAAAACTAAACTTTACAGAGAATCTTCGTGCCATGCAGAAGTCTGTGGAACAAAAAGCCTCAAAACTGGATCCTTATATCACCATGATGGTGATGGAATCCGGACATGATGCGCTGAAAAGTTTTACAAGGCTGTTAAAGAACGGAAAATCTTCTAATGACTGCATGTTTTCTAATCTGGGACCTCTTCAGATTCCCCATGAATATAAAGAATTCACAGTAGAGACTATCTTCAGTCCATCAGTCATTGGTCCGCTGGGAAATACCACTACCCTTGTGGTTTCTACTTACCGTGGAAGAATGGATTTTTCAATCATGGGAAGCGAAGGTTATTTGCCTTATACTGAAGTAGTAGCCATCCGTGATGAAGTAATGAGAACGATTCATTCACAAATAAAACCAGCAACCGTATCATGATCAAAAGACCTCTAATGATGGTGGAAAGGATCATGTATGTAGATCCTGAAACGCCTTTAAACTGTATTTATACCGCAAGAATTAACGGAGAGATTCCTGAAGAAAATTTTAAAACAGCTTTAATAAGAATCCAGCAGAAGCATCCTATTCTGAGAACTAATATTGATCATAACAAAGGGCGCTACCCCTTTTTTATGGGACAAAGAGATATTGAACCTATTCCCCTTCGCATTGTAGAGCGTAAAACAGACGAAGATTGGTTTAAAGAATCTGAAAAAGGATGGTTTAAACTTTTTGAAACGCCAAAAAAACCACTGGCCGAAGTAGTATGGGTAAAAGGACAAGGTACTTCCGAAATTCTTTGGATTATGCCTCATTGCATTTCAGACGGAACAACCGGAGTTACTTTACTACGTGAACTTCTAAGTTTACTGGACAATCCTTATGGTCCATTAATTCCTTATGTTGCTTTTGAATCTGTAGACGATTTCCTGCCTTCGGATTTTAACACAGGAATAAAAAAATATAAGGCCAGTCTTTATCTGCTCTTCGCTAAAATATTCTTTTCTATCCAACGGAAAAGTAAAAAGAGAAATCAGGGAAAAAACTACGCTATTCACTGGAAAATGACTCCGGAGGACACCAAACTTATTACTGAAAAATGTAAAGCCAACGGTATCTCCGTACATGCTTTGCTGTGTTCTTCGGTGATGCAGGCCTTCCGTGATATTCAGGGAGACCGTGCCAAAGGTAAAGTGATCAGCCCTGTAGATGTGCGCCATTTTATTCCGGAAATTAAAGAAGATCATTTATTTGCGTTTGCACCAACAGTAGAACTTTCTGTGAAAAAGAACAGTAAGAATGTGATGAGCAATGCTAAAGAGATTAAAAAAGATCTTATTGAGAAAATCAGTAAACTGGAAGCCCGGGAACTCTTGTGGATGGGAGAACATATGCACCCTATTGTGGAACGTATGATCAGTATGCTAAAGTCCAGCGAAGGCGGACATGATGTGACCTTATCCAATATGGGAAAGATCAATATACCGAATGATTATAAAAATTTCAACCTGGAAACAGTCTTTAGTCCTACTGTCGCTTTTCCATGGCTGAACTCAAACACTTTAGTAGCCAGCACTTACAACCAACAGATGGACTTCACCTTCATGTCCAATGAAAATTTTCTTCCCAAAGAGGAAGCCCATCAGATAAAAGATAAAGCCATTGAGCTATTGACCACCTCTCTATGAAATTTAAAATAAAACCTCCGAAGCCTAAACCTATAAAGAAAACCACCCTCAAACGCTTTCTCATTAAGCGTACGATTTATTATGTCCTTCCGAATGTATTTTTTAATTTCATTATTGCTTATGCCAGTTTCAAAGAATTAGGCTACACGCATTTTTTCTCAGGAACCCAAAACCTGGCCCGTCTTACCCTGCCAATGGCCATTTTCCTTCCGGTGGTCCTTACCATTGATATCATCAAAAGAGTAACGGATGCCGCCAGTCAGGAGGCGATAGAGTTTACAGTAGATGAACAGTTGAATATTAAAAAACTCATGACCAGGCTCAGCATTGTACACGGTTTGATTACAGGACTATTGGTATTATCCCTGCTCTTTATCGGGCAGTATAATTTCTCAAAAGATTATAAGCTGGACGCAACAGCAATGGCTGTGGTGGTAGGAACATTGGCAGGAATTCTGTCTGTGATTTTTGTATATCTGCCGGTCTGGAGGTTGAGAAGATGGATGTGCAAAGCAACATCAGTACCTGCAGAGGCAAACCCATGATTTTTAAACAAAAGCAGCTATAACACTGTATATCATTTAATTAAAATCAAAAAAAGATAACAATACCCGGATGATCATGATATCACCGGGTATTTTCATGCACAGACTGTCTTAATTTTTTTCTTTAAAACTGGATATTTGGTAAATTTTTTATATTTATATCAAAAATTTGCAAGAATTTTTCTTGGACAGAATGACTAACAATGTATGTACAAAATAACGGATCAGCTAAAAAATATAGGATTCAGTATCAATCGTTTAGATTATCTTATCAACAGAAATAAAAACAAAAGAGAATTCAACACCTTAGAATATTTTTGTATCTATATCATTCTGGAAGATATCCAGTTAACGATAGACAATGTTCCCTACCCACTAAAAGGGGGAAATATTGCCTTTGTTGGACCACAAAAGAAAATCGTTTTTGGAGAAACCAAAAGATCGGATGTGTATTCCATTGCATTTTCATCCAGTTTTTATGAAAGATCAACCAAAGACAGCCTTTTTATCAATTCGCAGCTTTTTTATAATTATAATTCTGAAATATTTATCGCTCCTTTCTTCAATGCAGAACAGATGAGAATGATATTCCTGGAACGTATGGAAAGTTTCCGGAAAAAGGACGAAAGCCTGTATATATCTGCTGCCCATAATGCCATAGAAAGACTGATGCTGGATGCCCTTTTACATATTCCCACCGAAGAAATCAAAAAGGACATCAAATTTGACTATATGTACTATGTCAACCGGTTCAAAATTCTGCTGCAAAGAGATTACAAAAAGGCAAAGAAAGTGGCTTACTATGCGGAAGAGCTTAATATCTCTTCAAGGAAACTTACCGAGATGACAGAGTATGTACTGGGCAAAACAGCCAAGCATATCATCATTGAAAAACTCATTATTGAATGCAGAAAAGCACTGAATTTTTCAAATTCCACCATCTCTGAAATATCTTATGATCTGGGTTTCAGCAATGAAGGAAATTTCACCAATTTTATTAAAAAACATACCGGAAAAAATCCCTCAGAAATGAAATAATTTGTATATTTACATAAGTAACCTTTTGGGGAAAAATACAGGTTATATGCTTGCAAAGTACATTATATTCATTTTGTTCTATTTTGCTATTACAAAATCATTTGCCCAGGCAGCAGACGGTTTAAGGCTTAACGTAAGGCTTTATCCGGTACAGATGCTCGCTATAGGCTCAGGATTTTCGGACGATGGAAACGTGTCTTCCTTCCGGGAGGTTCAGTCTGTAACCATCTCAAGTCCGACAGGGTTTCAGCTGAATGCAAAATATGATGAATATCACGGTACAATCGGTAATTCCGAAAGCAACAGAGAAAAGTTTGAAGAATATCCTCTTATTAACCATTCTAAAGGAGTGGTTCAGGAGCAATATCCTATCCAACATGAGATTGAAAATGCTATGGAAAATTTAAGCGTCAACAGAAGTGACGACGAAAATTTTTTAATAATAACTCTAATTTCTCAGTAAAAAATTAAGCAAGGTCTAAAAAAATAACTATGCACTGAATAACAATCTTGCAATTTATTCATTCCCTATATATTAAGTAAAATTAATGTTTAAGATTAATAAAGCATTCTTTTTACTTTATGGTGATTTTATCAGCATTTAAAAGATACTTTTTATGTAATTACTCATAAAAGGTATTGTTTGGTGCGCGCCTATTTCTTCGTAAAAATTCACAAATAATAAGTATCTTTTCACAAAGGTCCTGATGTTCTTTGTATTTACCTTTGCATCCGCAATTTTAAAAAAAATTAATACAAAAAAACGTCTTTAACCTTATGAAAAATTTTATTTTAGCATCTTTTGCTATCCTTGGATTCTCAACATTACAAGCACAAAGTGTAACGCTAAATGTCAGACTTAAGCCTATCCAGACTCTTGTTGTTAACAACGCTCAAAAAGTCGTTAATTTAGACTACATCACTAAAGATGACTATGCCAATGGTGTATCTTCTGTAAACGCAGATCACTTAAGCATTTACAGCACAGGAGGATTCCAGGTAAAAGTAAGAGGTGGTAACGATGTATTAGAGTATGGAGGTAAAAACATCCAGGCTAACACCATCCAGATTAAAGCAAGCGCAGGTTCTGACACTGTAAACGGTGCTCAATATGCTCAGAATGTACAATTATCAACTAACGAAGCTACTTTGGTAACTTCTTCTACCGGAGGGGTAGACAAAAAAATTAACATTGAATACAAAGGAGCCGGAGATAATAAGTACCTGAACAATTATATTGCCGGACAAGATCCTACAGTATACACTACTGAACTTACGTATACCATTATTTCTCAATAATAGACATCATTTTGTAATGATAAAGTGTTGTACCTACCACAGCACTTTATCAACACTTAAAAACTAATCTCCGTCATGAGCAGACTTTCTCTTCTCCTTTTCAGTCTTCTTTTCCTGTCATCTTTTCACGGATATGCACAAACAGGGGTTTCGGTTTCACCACCAAGACTGTACTTTGAGTCAGGAAACGGAAACAGCAATACCCAGACAATAACGGTAACTAATGTAAGTGCCAAGAATTCTCTGGATCTTGCTGTAAGTTTAGGAGACTGGGAATATGACGGCAAAGGTGAGAATGTAACATATCCCGCCAATACCCTTCCCACTTCCTGTGCAAGTTGGGTTTCGGTCAAAAAAGAAGAGAATTACTTTACTTTGGCTCCGGGAGAAAAAAAAGATATTGAGGTTACCATTACGGTTCCGAATGCGCTTTCCAATCAACTGCCAACTCATACAGCCGTTTTGTATGTCAGCCAGATGAATCCGGTAGATGATGTGGATCATAAAGGTGCCAACATCAAGGTAAGCATCCGCTCAGGAATCAAATTATTCCACAAGCTGCCTGCCGCCAAAACTAAAAAACTTGAAATCCAGAATCTGGTATACGGAAAAACAACCAATACAGTCAACCTCTTTTTTGAAAATCAGGGCGATATATGGGGTGACGGAAAAATATACACTGACTTTGTGAATACCCAAACCGGAAAAAAAGTGTCCCTGGATCCGGTTATCTTTTACTCCATGCCCGGAAACAAAAGAGAGATGAATATCCCTCTTCCGGCAAGCCTTGAAAAAGGAAAGTATACCGCTTCTGTAATGATTGATTATGGAGACAACAACAATCTGGAATTAGGAGAATTAAGTTTCAGCTATGAATAGTAAAAAGTTCTTTTATTTCTTTCTGTTGATTTCCCTGAACTGCTTCTCACAGGTCAATTACAACTCATGGGTGAACAGTTATCTGCAGATTAATTCTTACAGCGGAAATACCAATCCTGATGCTTATACATTTACCCTGGCTGGTAATGGAGCGTTTAATATTCCTTACTGGAAAATATCCATGAAGCTGAAACAGCCTGTCACATCTACTGACGGAAATTATACGATGCCTGCCAACAAAATATCATTTCAGCCCGTTTCCACTTCAGGACAGGCCTATCCGGGACCCGTACCCACGATTCCTCAGATCGGAATGCCACTGAATACTTTTCTTCAGGCAAACCAGGAAGTCTTTTTAATTCCTCAATCCAATGCAGCGTTGTACAATCAGCCGCCACAGCCCAACGGCTACTATAACCTACAGGTAAAATACAGCCTGACCGTTATGGGAGGATCTTATCTGGGGAGCTACCCTTCCTGGACCAGATTTAATGCTCCTGTACAGTTTACAGCGTATGATCAATACAACAATATTATTGGCAGAGGAGATCACATTTTTCAGTTCCATATCGGGCCACTCAGCGGAAGTCCGACAGATGTACCCGAAATGTCGCTTCAATTTTCCGCAAAAGCGGTCAACGGATCACTGGAATTTAAAAGTATGTCAGATTATGTCAACGGAGTAAGTGTCACTTATTCCAATGGACTGATTGTAAAAAGCAATACCAATTATCAGATCAAATTACGTTCTCTTCAGGGGCAGTTCAGCTCTCCAGCCGGAAACTACATTCCTTTAGGAACCGTAAAAATGAATCTCATCCCCGTTTCAGGAAACAATGGGAATGTATATCCTATCCTGCTGAGTGCTTCTCCGCAGCTTATCGCGACAGGAGGCTCAACCGGAAGTTCCAGCCTGTATTATGATATCCGATATTCCACCAAAGCCAATGATGAAAGACTGATTAATGCCAAATCGGAAGAATATTCCACCACCCTTCAATACGAGATTATCCCCCAATAACCATGCTTCAAGACCTGTTCAAAAAAATCTTTTTCATTTTTTTGATTTCGTTTCAGATATGGATTCCGGCACAAAGCAGTTCCGGGGTAAGTCTTGATATCCGTAATGAATCCAGAACAGATAAAACAGGGATTCTGGATCTGATCATCGTCCTTGACAATCAAAGCACCAATGATTTTAAAGGAAAAGTAAACATTACAATTCCTCAAGGTTTCAGAAATATTTCAGGCAACAGTCTTCAGGTCGAAATGAAATCCGGGGAGCATCTTTTCCTTCCGGTAAAGATCGTGGTCAGCAATAATGCCGTTTCAGGAGAATCCCGTCTGGGTTTCCGTCTTTCGGACCAGCAGAATAAAACAATGGCGGAAAAAGAAATACCATACACCGTCACTGAAAATAATGCCATGCGCATCACGGCAGAAAACCCACTGATCTATGTGAATAAAGCCACCGATTCAGTAGAAGTAAGGGCAAGGGTTTCCAATCTTGGGAACAGAAAGCAGTATGTAACGGTTGTATTTAAAATTCCGGAAGCTGAGCAGGGAAATGCTTTTATAGAGAAAAAAGGAAGTATGGGTGTACAGAAAGATTCAGTCTTTGTGTTCCGGTTTCTGCCTTCCAGAATCAGATCCCGAAGCACTCAGATTTCCGTCAATATCGCAGGTTTCAGAGAGCCGGACAGAGAAATATTCGGCAACACCAGTGTTTCTATCCAGAATGTCTCTTCGGTACAGCGTTATGAGGATATGGAATCCACAGCATTTTTCAACTTTACCAAGAACACCATCACGGCAAGCTACAGACATGCCGGAGAAAACCTGGAGATGTATCAATTGGTAGGTTCCGGAGGTTTCAACCTTCCTTCAGGATATATTTTCATCCGGGGGAATATCTATACCATGACGAATCAGAGCGATCCTATTGTCAATAATACCTATCTGACCTATCACAGGGAAAACAGTGAATTCACGATCGGAAATATCAATAAATTACTGGAACTTTCCATGTTCGGAAGAGGGTTGGAATATGCCTACACATCTCCGGATAAAGACAAAAAAATTGAAGCAGGTTTCGTAGACCAGACCTACAGCCTGATCGAAAGAAATTCTTTTCTGAAATATGGTTATGGATTTTATACCCGGGGAACTCTTGGCGCTCAAAACGCTTCCCGAAATATCTCCGGAACTTATATTTTCAGGGATGATCCTTACGAAAAAGCCAGACATCATGTAGCCGGAACAGATCTTCAGTATGCTTTCGGTAAAGACTGGAAAACGAATACCAAAGTGTATGGCGGACTGAGTTTCTACGAAAACAACCAGCCCTCCAAGCCTTCATTAGCTTTGGAATCCCAATATTCAGGAATGATTAAAAAGGTCAATCTGAACGGAAACTATTTCTACAGCACAGATTATTATCCCGGAAACAGAAGAGGAATTTTGCAGATTCAGCAGAATTTCTCTACCATGATTTTCAAAGACCATTATGTGTATGCCAACATTGTGGCTTCGCATTTTTCGCCTAAGTTCTACTTTTACGACAACACCCTGAATTCAAGCAATATAAGACTGGATACGGGAATCAATTTCCCAAAAAAAGGGAATTTCGGGATGGGACTCGGATATCAGTATCAGGAAGAAAACTCCAACTCTTATAATAATTTCTTCAATGCCCAGCCTTATGAGAACACGAAACAGCTGAAAGCACAACGTTTTACAGAATATCTTACCTGGCTGAGTCCTGATAAGCAACACACCTCCATCTTAAGCATGGAAACAGGATTGGCACAATATCCGGACAACGACAAACAGCAGTTCCAGATGAAAGTAAGCGGAACTTACAGCTACAAATGGCTGACCGTGAACGGGATCTATCAGCATGGAAGCTATTTCCTTTCCGAATATGCTTTTTCAAAAATGATGAACCAAAGCACTCCCTACGAAAAGCTTTCCCTTTCTGCTTTTGTGAATAAAAATTTCTTCAACCGTCAGCTGAATGTCACTTCAGGTGTTTCTTATACTGATGATGTTCTGTATGGAAAATCGCCTTCCGGTTTTTTGAACCTGAAATATTCAAGAGAAAAATATGCCCTGTACCTGAACTCTTCCTACTTCAGCTATACTGCAGGAAGTTTCACCAATAATCTGTTGACCGTGGAAGCCGGTGTAACCGTCAACCTTAGAAACAGCACCCTGGATCCGGGTAAAAAAGGTGATATCAAAGCATTTGTCTATTATGACCTGAACGAAAATAGTATCTATGATGAAGGCGACAAAGAAGCGGCAGGCTATCTCATTATGCTCAACAATATTTCATTTAAAACCGATCCGTCAGGTTCTATCAGCTACCGTTCTATCCCTTATGGAAAGTATGCCCTGAAACAGGTGATCCAGCAAGGCTGGTATTATGATGAAACCGAATTTACCGTAGACAAGCACCACTACTCTTTTGAGATCCCTCTTCATCAAAACGGAACTACCCAGGGAAAGATAACCTATGATTTTGACACCAAAACCGCAGTAGATTTCACGCCCAAAGTAGGAGGTATTCTTTTCAATATTTACCGCAACGAACAGTTAGTACATCATATCATCACCGATGACAACGGGGAATTTGCCTCCTTCCTGCCCTCCGGAAATTACAGGATTGAATTGAACAAAAACTCTCTGCCTTCCAACACCTATTGCGAACGCTCTACTGATACTTTCAAAGTAGAAGCCGGGAAAATAGTACAACTTGAGCCTTTTGTGATTAAGGTAAGGGAGAAGGTGATTAGGGTGAAGAAGTTTGGGGGTTAAAAAATAATATTTGAAGATTAGCCATTCAATCCTCTATTTCTATCTATAAACACAGTAACTTATGGTTTACCGTAATCTTTTTTCTCTTGTTTTATTTTTCTTTGCATTTTAATATCATTATTTTTACGGCAAATACTATTTTTCTTTCAATAATGGCTAAAAAAGTCCAGACAAAATCCACTGAAGAAATTCTGTGGGACTCTGCAAATAAATTACGTGGTTCTGTGGAACCATCAGAATATAAACACGTCGTTCTAAGTTTGATATTTCTCAAATTTGCGAATGATAAATTTTTAAGAAGAAGACAAGGGCTTATCAACGAGCACAAAGACGCATTTCTTGAAATTCCAGAATTCTATCAGGCTGAAAATATCTTTTATCTACCGGAAGAATCACGATGGACATACATTATAGAAAATGCTAAACAGGAAGACATTACTTTAAAAGTAGATTCTGCACTGAAAACAATAGAGCGCACCAATAAATCTTTAGAAGGAGCCTTACCAGATAATTATTTTTCCCGTCTTGGATTGGATCAGTCTAAATTCTCTGCTCTATTAGATAGCATCAACAATATTGACACCTTGAAAGATGAAGCCCATGATATTGTAGGGCGTGTCTATGAATATTTCTTAAGTAAATTTGCTATCGCAGAAGGCAAAGGAAAAGGAGAATTCTATACTCCAAAATCTATTGTTAATCTGCTTGCAGAAATGATAGAGCCTTACAAAGGGAAAATCTATGATCCATCTTGTGGCTCTGGTGGTATGTTTGTACAATCTCTTAAATTTATTGAAAAGCATAAAGGAAACAAAAAGGATGTTTCTATTTATGGACAAGAATTAACTAACACGACCTATAAACTGGCTAAAATGAACTTAGCTATCCGTGGTATTGCGTCTAATCTTGGAAGTAAGGCTGCAGATACCTTTGCAGATGACCAGCATAAAGATCTGAAAGCCGATTACATTATGGCCAACCCACCTTTTAATTTAAAGGATTGGCGAGCCGAAAATGAATTGACGGATGACCAGCGATGGGCAGGCTATGAAGTACCTCCAAAATCCAATGCCAATTACGGATGGATTTTGAATATGATCTCCAAACTATCTCAGAATGGTGTTGCCGGGTTTATTTTGGCAAATGGTGCTTTATCTGGTGGTGGTGAAGAATATAAAATCAGAAAACAGATTATTGAAAATGATTTGGTAGAAGCTATTGTCATTCTACCAAGAGCGATGTTTTATTCTACAGACATTTCTGTGACTTTATGGATTTTGAATCGTAACAAAAAAGAAAGAACTCTGCACGTAAATGATGGTACTAAAAACTATCGCAGCCGTGAAAACGAGGTTCTTTTTATGGATCTTCGTCAAAAGGGAGAACCTTTTGAAAAGAAATTCATCCAGTTTGGCGAAGAAGAAATAACAACAATTGCTGGGCACTATCATAATTGGCAGCAGATTGATTGGGAAGAAACGTATCAAAATATTCCTGAATACTCTTATAGTGCAACTTTAGAAGAAATTCGTAAAAAAGATTACTCATTAGTACCAAGCAAATATATTGAGTTTGTAAACCGTGATGAAAGCCTGGATTATGATGAACAGATGCAAATTTTGCAGACTGATTTGAAAGATTTGTTTCAGCAGGAAAGTCAGTTGAAGGAAGAGGTTTCCAATGTTTTTAAAACTTTGGGCTATGAGTTATAAAAGATTAGGAAATTACATTACATTAATAGATAATAGAAATAGAGACTTATCGGATTATCCATTATTAGGAGTTTCTGTACAAAAACGTTTTATACCTTCCATAGCTAATATTATTGGGTCAGATATGTCAAAGTATAAAATTATTGAGAAAAATAACTTTACATATATAGCAGATACATCGAGAAGAGGGGATAAAATAGGTATAGCACTACTAAAAGAATTTGAAAAAGCGATAGTTTCTCAGGCTTACACGAGCTTTAAAATTATTGATGAAAATGAATTGTCTCCAGATTATTTAATGATGTGGTTTTCACGACCTGAATTTGATCGTTATGCAAGATATCATTCAATAGGTAGTGTTAGGGAAGTTTTTGACTGGAAAGATATGTGTGACGTTGAATTACCTATCCCTTCTATTGAAGAACAAAATGAAATTGTTGCTCAATATCAAAGTATAGAGAACAAAATAAAAGTTAATGAGCAAATTTGTGAAAAACTAGAAGCTACTGCACAGGCTTTGTATAAACATTGGTTTGTGGATTTTGAATTTCCTGATGAAAATGGAAAACCATATAAATCTTCTGGTGGTAAAATGGTTTGGAATGAAGAGCTTGGAAAGGAAATTCCTGAGGGTTGGGGTACAGACCTTTTAAAAAATTATTGCTCTATTAAAGGTGGTAAGAGATTACCTAAAGATAATGAATTAAATAATTACCAAGAAGGAAGGCCATACATAAGAGTTGCTGACATGAATAAAAATAAATTTATAGCATTGAATTCTAAATTTCAGTATATAAATGATGAAATACAAAAATTTATTTCAAAATATATTGTTGCAAAAGATAATGTATTAATTTCAATTGTTGGAACTATTGGATTAGTAAATATTATACATAAGTCCTTACATCAAGCCAATCTAACAGAAAATTGCTTTAAATTAACTAATTTTAAAATAATTAACTCAGATTATTTATATCATTTCTTAACTTCAAACGATGGTCAAAGAGAAATTGAGATGAAAACAGTAGGTGGTGTTCAAGCTAAGCTACCCATGTATAATGTAGAATTATTGGATCTTATGATTCCTTCAGAAAATATTTTAAAACACTTCAAAGCCATTTGTATCAAATTGAATGACCTTTTACTAAATAAAAAACTAGAACTAGATAGACTCACACAACTACAAAGCTTGTTGTTGTCGCAGTTATCAGTTGGAGGGAAAGTGGAAAATGTATTATGAGAAAATAAGAAAAGTATAATAAAAACTATGGAGTAGTGAAGAACCGAAGTAGACGTATTAGGGCAAAAGGCGAAAGTCTACCTAACTTGAAAAACGGTTAGAGTCTGTAAATTTCATATAGACAAATAACTAAGAGAATATCTTGGGAAACTTGTCCGAAGAGACCTATCTGAATCAATTTCAGTGAGGTTGGAATCATACCAGAGATGAATGTTATCAATTTGTTCATACTATTTGAATTTAGTTGTAAATATACGTCAATTATTTAGCTACCCAGCGTATAGTCGGAGCGATGAGCAATCATCGAGAGAGCATGTCTACTTCAGGGAAATGTGTAATTTCCTAAAGGATTGCTTCGCACTGGGTCTTCGCTACTCCTTTTATAATCATGGAAATAAAAGATTGGTTTAAAATTAAGAGATATCCTCATATAGGTTTTCCTATAGAGAGCAGAATGCGATTGCAATGGATTGAAAAATATATCACTAATCCTGACCAAGTGGCTAAACATGGTTTTTTACCCTTCATTCATAAAACTAATTATCAGAGAAAGTTTAGAAAAAAATATGACGAAAATACGGGAAAGAAAATAGTGTTTTATGAAGATGAAAAGTTAATTTCCAGATATAAAAAAGAAAAGAAAAGAGAAATATTCTATGCAAGTCACATCGATGCATTAATTTATAGCTATTATGCTACAATACTTAATGTAGAATATGAAAAATGTATTGAAAAACATAATATTGGAGAAGTAATTAATGCTTATCGATCGATTCCTTTAAATCCTACAGATCCTAATTCAAGTAATAAATGTAATGTCGATTTCGCTAATGATGTATTTAAATACATACTGGATTATAATCAAACAGAGTTTTCAGTAATAGCATTTGATATTTCCAGTTTCTTTGACAATTTAGATCATAAGTTATTAAGAGATATTTGGATGGAAGTTTTAGATGTAAAATCACTTCCACCAGATCATTTTAATATTTATAAAAATATTACAAGATTTTCTTTTATTGATCTTGTAGATATCTTTAATCTTTTTCAGAATCAAATTTTCACACGACGAAAAAATAAAGATGGTACTAATCTGCCAATAAAAAGGCGTAAAGTAGCAAAAATTAAATTTTTAAAAAGTCAAAATGCCATTGCTTTTTGTACAAAAAAAGAGTTTTATGCCAATAAGGGAAAACTACTTAAACCCTCAAAAACTTTTAAAAATAAAGATGGAAGCATAACTTATAAAAACTTTGGCATTCCCCAAGGTTCTCCTATTAGTGCTACTTTAGCAAACATGTATTTATTACACTTTGATAAAATCATTAATGATGTAATATGTAAGTTTGGAGGAATCTACCGTCGTTATTCTGATGATATGGTTGTAATATGCCCTCTCAACAAAAAAACAGAAATTTCTGAATTGGTCTATACCGAGATTGAAAAATATAAATTAGAAATTCAAAGAGAAAAAACACAAATCTTTAGATTCAAAAAGGAAAATGACAGATTGATCTGTGGTCAAGAATTTATTAAGCAAATTAATTGGGATAAAAACTTTATTTATTTAGGATTTGAATTTGATGGAAAATATACTACAATTAAGTCTGGAAGCATTTCCAACTATTATAGAAAAATGAAAAGAAGCATCCGGCGGGCAAAGCACTACTCTTCTAAAAAAGGAAAATTCAAAAATGAAATATTTAAAAGAAGATTGTATAAAATGTTTACCTATAAAGGAGCAAAAAGATTTAAAAAATATAAATGGGATAACAGTCAAAATAAATTTATTAAATCGGAAGATTATAACTGGGGAAATTTTTTATCTTATGTCTATAAATCTTCAAAAGTAATGGTAAATAATAAAATAAAAGGACAAATTAAAAACCATTGGAAGGTTTTCCATGACGAATTAAATTCGTAAAAATAATTTTATTACATTTAAGCTAATATCATGAAATACACCGAATCTCAACTAGAAAAATCATTCATTCACTTACTTCAAGAAGAAGGTTATGAACATGTGAATGGTAAAAAATTATTTCGGACCTCTAATCAAGAAGTATTAATTAGAGAAGATCTAAGTGATTTTCTAATGCAGCAATATCCAGATCTGGAAGCTATAGAATTGGAAACCATTATTAATGAAATAGCCTATCAACCTGCATCTAATCTATATGAAAGTAATAAGCATATTGGAAAGCTTTTAGCAGACGGATGGATTTTCAAAAGAAATAATCCTGCTAAAAAAGATCTGCACATTCGTTACATTGATATTGATGAAAACAGTCTTTTACAAACCAGCCGTTTTAAAATTGTCAATCAACTAGAAATTCAGGGGAAGGAACTTCGTATTCCGGATTTGATTCTTTATATTAATGGTATCCCAGTAGTTATTTTTGAATTTAAAACAGCAATCGAAGAAGAGATAACAATATACGATGCATACAAACAATTGAGTATACGATACCGGAGAGACATTCCGGAACTGATGAAATACAATGCATTTTGCATCATTAGTGATGGTGTGAATAATAAAGCTGGTTCTTTGTTTGCTCCTTATGATTTCTTCTATGGCTGGCATAAAATTACCGGAGAAGAAAAGAAAGCTTTAACAGGGATTCATACTGTAACGTCTATCGTTTATGGAATGCTTAATAAACAAAGGCTTTGTGATATTCTACATCATTTTATTCTGTTTCCTGACACTTCTAAAAAAGAAGACAAAATACTTTGTCGTTATCCTCAATATTATGCTGCAAACAAAC
Organism: Chryseobacterium sp. S0630; assembly: GCF_024158915.1. GTDB lineage: Bacteria > Bacteroidota > Bacteroidia > Flavobacteriales > Weeksellaceae > Chryseobacterium. The sequence continues at coordinate 88,917 of NZ_JAMZGF010000016.1, forward strand.
TTTTTGATAATATATTAAAGCACCGTAAACCTGAAGGTGATGGTAAAGGTGGAACCTATTTTGGAGCTACAGGATGTGGAAAAAGTTTCACCATGCTATTCTTGTCCAGATTACTGATGCGTTCGACAAAATTTTCGAGTCCAACGATCATTATTATTTCAGACCGTACCGATCTTGATGATCAACTTTCCAGAGATTTCACCAACGCCAAAGACTTCATTGGAGATGAAAATATTATCAATATAGAATCCAGAGAAGATCTGAGAACAAGACTAAAAGGGAGAGAAAGCGGGGGCGTTTTTTTGACAACTGTTCAAAAATTTGCAGAAGATGATAAAATTCTGTCTGACAGAAATAATATTATCTGTATCTCAGATGAGGCCCATCGCTCACAGGTCAATCTTGATCTGAAAATTCGTATTGATGAAGAAAAAGGAGTTAAGAAATCTTACGGTTTTGCAAAATATCTGCATGATTCTTTACCCAATGCAACCTATGTTGGATTTACTGGAACACATATTGATAAAACACTTGACGTTTTCGGTGAAATAGTAGATTCTTACACAATGTTAGAGTCAGTTGCAGATGAAATTACAGTAAGATTGGTGTATGAAGGTCGTGCTGCCAGAGTGAATCTCGATCATTCTAAAGTAGTCGAGATTGAAAAATATTATGACAATGCAGTTGCTGAAGGAGCTTCCGAATATCATGTTGAAGCCAGCCAGAAAGCTATTGCTAAAATGGAATCTGTATTAGGAGACCCTGACCGCATCAAAGCTATTGCACAAGATTTTATTCAGCATTATGAAAGCCGTGTAGCAGAAAAAGCTACTGTTGCTGGCAAGGTCATGTTTGTATGTGCATCTCGTGAAATTGCCTATAAACTGTTTTTAGAAATTATTGCACTTCGTCCGGAATGGAATGAAATTAAAATTGCAGATCATCTTACCGAAAAAGAACAGAAAGAAATAAAGCCTATTGAATGTATCAAAATGGTTATGACCAGAAACAAAGATGATCATGAATCTCTTTGGAACCTTTTGGGAACGAAAGATGACCGCAAGGAGCTGGATCGCCAATTTAAACAAATCTATTCCAATTTTAAGATAGCTATTGTGGTAGACATGTGGCTGACGGGATTTGATGTCCCTTTTCTTGATACAATCTATATTGATAAGCCGCTGCAAACCCATAATTTGATACAAACTATTTCACGTGTAAACAGAAAGTTTGAAGGAAAAGAAAAAGGTTTGGTAGTAGATTATATAGGAATTAAAAAAAATCTGAATCACGCTTTGGGATTATTCAATAATCAAACCGCCACTGATGATTTTGAGGATTTGGATAAAGCCGTGATTATTGTAAAAGATCAGCTTGAGTTATTACGACAGTTTTTCTACCAGTTTGACACCACAGATTATTTTACAGGTTCACCTGTAGAACAGTTACAATGTTTAAACAGAGCATCAGAACTGGTTTTACAAACGGAAAAATCTGAACAGTTTTTTGTAGAGGTAACCAAAAAATTAAAAGCAGCATATAATCTGACCTGTGGTTCTGAAATATTCAACAGCAACCAAATAGATGAAATACACTTCTATTTTGCTATCAAATCTATAGTAGTAAAACTAACCAAAGGTGAGGCACCAGACACTGCACAGATGAATGCTAAAGTGAGCAAAATGGTAGAAGATGCTATTGTTTCGGAAGGTGTTGAAGAAATTTTTAAGCTGGATGATAATAAGGCAAATGCTATTGATCTGTTCAATGATAAATTTCTTGAAAAAATTAATAATCTTGAATTACCGAATACCAAAATTAAAATTTTAGAGCGCCTTTTAAAGCAGACAATTTCAGATTTCAAAAAAGTAAATAAAGTAAAAGGAATTGAGTTTTCTGAGCGCCTACAAAGTATAGTCAACCGTTATAACGAAAGAAGCGAACTTGACATTCTGGACTATAATGATATTCGAGAAAGTACATCAGAACAAATCCTTGATCTGATTCTAAATCTTCGTACCGAAATGGCTTCTTATCAGGATTTAGGAATCGACTACGAAGAAAAAGCCTTTTATGATATACTAGATTCAATTTGTAAACAATATGGATTTGAATTCGAAAAAGCTAAAATGCTGGAATTGGCTCAGGAAATAAAAAAGATTGTAGATAATACAACAGAATACCCTGATTGGAGTGATAGAGAAGACATCAAAGCAAAACTAAAAATGGATATTATTGTGAAACTTCATGAATATGGGTATCCACCGATTACACAAGATGATGTTTACAAAAATGTACTGGAACAGGCAGAAAATTTTTAAAAAAATAGGTAACGAACAACCTTAGAAACTAATAAATATTACTATGGAGCTAATTACAAGAGAGGACTTGAACATGATCACTTCTTCTGGAGGAGAGGAAGTAAACAACGATGATCATAACAAACTAAAAATTGTTTATGCCAAACTAAAACATATATGCAGTCTTCTTGAAGCAAAAGGTTACACTTTTGAAATAAGACAAGATCCTAGAAGACAAGCTGGTCCTGGAAAATTCGTATTTCAGGATTATCAATGGGCTAAAATATATCCCAAAGAGTACTATGAATATGCACGTGACAAATTTGCTTATATTGTTGGATTTTCTGACACTGTGCATTTTCATTTAATGGGTATTAAAGAATATCAACATATGGTTCCTTCAACAAATGCCAGTAAATCGTGCTGGACAGAAATAGCTTTCGAAGGTAAAAACTATGACAATATAGTTAATGAATTTTTAGATTTTGACAACCGTTTTAGAAACCTTTTTATTAAAACAGGTGCAGATCTAGGCATAAATGATTTTACAAAAATACTATTACAAATGAAAAATGAAAAAATAAAAGATCTGTTGTTGTATAAAAAGCAGATCATTCTACAAGGTCCTCCGGGAACAGGAAAAACCAGACAGGCAAAGGAACTAGCTATTCAATTACTGGGATTACCTTCAACCGAAGAATTAAAAGACAATCCACAATTTAAAATTATCCAGTTTCACCCAAGTTATACCTATGAAGATTTTGTAAGAGGTATTGTTTCTCAACCTAATGAAGACGGAGACGGAATACTTTTCAAAGCTGAGAACAGAGTGTTAGCTGATATGGCCCACGTAGCATTACAAAATTACAAGGCATCACAAAATACACCGGATACAATAATCTCAAAAGATACTTTTGAGATATTCATTGAAAAAGTAAAAGATGAAATGGCAGAAAACGAACTGCATCAATATCCGATTACCAATTCTGTGTATTTGTTTTCTGCAGATGAAACCAAATTCAAATATAAAGGAGATAATTGGGATGCTCATAAAAACGGCTTAAATATGAAGTTTTCAGAATTGAAACTTATTATTGAATACGGAGCAAAAGAAAGACAGGACATTAAAAAAATGTCTGATGTTGAAGAAAAAACCAGGCAACATGCAACCTATTTTATGAAGGTTGTTGAAAAGTACTATGAATTTGAAAAAAACTATCAACCTGAAACAATTTGGGCTGAAAAAGTTCAGTTAAAAAATTATGTACTTGTTATTGATGAAATTAACCGGGCCAATCTATCTTCCGTTTTAGGTGAGTTGATCTATGCTCTGGAATACCGAGGAAAAGCCGTTGAAAGTATGTATGCTCTTGAAGATGCAACCAATGAAAGTAAAAATAAATTAATCCTTCCTCCCAACCTTTACATCATCGGCACTATGAATACCGCAGACCGCAGTGTAGGTCATATTGATTATGCGATACGAAGACGCTTTGCTTTTGTTGATGTGTTACCTGAACCTCTGGAGGATGACGAGCATATTCATTTTAATAATGAAGGTTTCAAAAAAGTTTCGGAGTTATTCAAAAATGGAAATGTAAGTGGTGAATTTGATGCGAAGGACGTTCAGTTGGGGCATAGTTATTTTATTGCCAAAAAAGAAGATATCGAGGATGGTCAGACAAAGGAGGAAATTTTCAGAATAAAAATGAATTATGAAGTAGTTCCTATTCTTCTTGAGTATGTGAAAGATGGTGTTCTTATCGGAAGCCATGACGGAAAAGATATTAAAGACTATATCAATACCTTGAAAATAAATAATTAATGGGAATTTTACTTTCGGAACATAAAAGTTTTCTGATCAAACGAGTTACTACTGAAGAGTCTTTTACCAATATAGCAGACGAACTGCTACATCTTGATGACGACTCTTTTCAGCTGTTTGCGGCTTTGGAAAGTAAAAAGTTCAACCATCAGTCTTATTCTTTTTCGGTGGTAAAAAGAGAAAATCATTGTGAGATTAAGGCAGATTATTTTGTAGGTATTGACTGGCTGGGAAATACCGGCAGAACCATTTATGTAGAACCCAAGATCAATGCTGGTTTGTCGCAGTACTTCCGGAACTGCCTCAATGAAGAAGAAAATTCTGTTCCTCTCCCTGAAACATATGATAGTAAGGAAAAGATAGAGACTAAAGAAGTCAATTATCTTAAAATTCTTTTGGATGTCATGGCTTTGCCACAAACCGCACACTATTCAAAAGATGTTATCCAAATAGACTGGGATGCAAAATATATTGAAATAGATCATAAAGATGATCGTTTGACCCCTTTTCTTATTATACAGTTTTTACAGCATTTGAAAATAATTGTAAGAAAAGGATTGAAAAAGGCATATTATAAAGTCCAGGAAAATCTTAATAGTAGAGTAAAGGGCAAAGTATTAATAGGTCCGCATATAAAGAAGAATGTTTTTAAAAATAAACCTACCTCTGCTTTTTGTGAATTTCAGGTTTTTGGTGAAGATTATTTTGAAAACAGGTTTCTAAAGAAAGTATTGGTGTTTGCAACCAGCTATATTGAGAACAATCCTTCACTATTTTCTTCCAATATAGAATCTGTTCAACATATTTTAAATTATTGCAAGCCAGCATTTGAACATATCAGTACCGATGTTGATGGACTTCAATTAAAACATAGTAAAAAAAATGCGTTCTTCAATGAATATGGAGAGGCTTTACGAATAGGACAGTTTATTCTGAAACGGTTCTCGTATACGATTACGAAAACGACGCAGAAAAAAATAAAAACACCACCATTCTGGATTGATATGCCCAGACTGTTTGAGCTTTATTTTTATTATCAATTGATCAAAGCTAATCCTGAAGATGCTCATCATATTCATTATCAATTCAAAACCTACGGAAATCATCTGGATTTTCTGATCAGTAAACCAGGCTATGAAATGGTCATTGATACTAAGTATAAATTAAAATATACTAAAAGTCATATCCACAAAGACATCCGCCAGGTTTCAGGATACTCCCGTTTAAAGAAGGTTATCAACGAAATGAAAAGTAAAAATAAAGATTGGAAAGAAGATCAGATATTGGATTGTCTGATTATTTACCCTCATCTTCACCAGCCTGATAATGAGAATTCTAATAATCCTCCCTCATTATTGCATAACTTTTCAATTGAAAACATAAAAAGACAGTTTGATAATGCTGATAATCAAATCACTGCTTATCATAAAATTTTTAAACTGGGAATAAATTTACCGGTAAGCTAATAAAGAAGCTTAATGACAATGAAGGTGTAAAATAATGTGAATACATTTAGATTCCTACGGAATGACAAGGTGGGTGTTTCTGTGTGCGTGCATAGCCACTTACTTGCTTCAGACATAATACAAACTATTCACTTAGACTATCCACTCTGTTTGTCATTCTGTAGGAATCCAGACACAGAAAGCTTGTGATAATGAATGAGGATAAAATAAGAGTTTAGATTCCTGCGGAATGACAAG
>NZ_JAMZGF010000017.1 GCF_024158915.1 Chryseobacterium sp. S0630
CGTGGTTTGAGATTACGAATAATTATTGCAGACAAATTTTCTAATTTGTGGTTAATCATTCACCATTGACCATTCACCTGCGAAGCAAAATTGAGTATTGAAAATCCAAGATTGAATGGTTAGTCCGTTGCGCTTGTGAATTTTTACGGGATTCGGGTTGCGTGGTTTGAGATTACGAATAATTATTGCAGACAAATTTTCTAATTTGTGGTTAATCATTCACCATTGACCATTCACCTGCGAAGCAAAATTGACTATTGACAAATACTATTAATACAATCCTAATCCCTCAAATTCCTAACTTCTCTATGAAAGTTTGAATTCTGCTCTGAATACCTTAATTTTGTGTTCCCAAAATTTTTTTGCTGTATGGACTATTTGAAAGGACTCAACGAATCACAATATGAAGCTGTTACCTCTTTACAAGGACCTCTCATGGTACTTGCCGGAGCAGGTTCAGGAAAAACGCGTGTATTGACTATGCGTATTGCCCATTTAATACACAACGGAATAGACCCTTTCAATATCCTGGCGCTTACCTTTACCAATAAAGCGGCACGTGAGATGAAAGACCGTATCGCCAAAGTAGTAGGAGACAGCAATGCAAGAAGTCTTTGGATGGGTACATTTCACTCCGTTTTTGCAAGAATTCTGAGAATTGAAGCTCATTATCTGGGATATCCTTCCAATTTTACCATTTATGATCAGCAGGACGCTCTGAATGTAATTAAAAAAGTTCTGAAGGATATGAATATCGATGCAGATCTTTATAAGCCTAAAAAAGTTCAGGCAAGAATTTCAACCTATAAGAATAACCTGATTACCGTAAAAGCTTATTTCAACAATCCTGAACTGATGGAAGCGGATGAAAAAGCAAATATGAAATTCATCGGACAGATTTACCAGAAATATGTGGATCAGTGCTTCAGAAACGGATCTATGGATTTTGATGATCTGTTGTTGAAAACCAATGAACTATTGACCCGTTTTCCTGAAGTGTTGGCGAAATATCAGGACAGATTCCGATATATCATGGTAGATGAGTACCAGGATACCAACCACTCTCAGTATCTTATTGTAAAAGCTTTGGCTTCAAAATTTGAGAACATCTGTGTGGTAGGAGATGATGCGCAGTCTATCTATTCTTTCCGTGGAGCTAATATTTACAATATCTTAAACTTCAAAAAAGATTATACAGATGCCAAAACAGTATCGTTGGAACAGAATTACCGTTCCACACAGAATATTGTAAATGCAGCTAATGTGGTCATCGCTAAAAACCTTCAGCAGTTTAAGAAAAATGTATTCAGTGATAATGAAGAAGGAGATAAGATTAAAATATACCGATCTCTTTCCGATGCTGATGAAGCCAATTTCGTGGCAGGAAATATCTGGGAACTTCGTAACCGTGACCAGAGAAAGTACAGCGATTTTGCTATTTTATACAGAACCAACTCTCAGACACGTGCTTTTGAAGATGCACTGAGACGTAAAAATATTCCGTACAAAGTATATGGAGGTCTTTCTTTCTATCAAAGAAAAGAAGTAAAAGATCTTATTGGATACCTTCGTCTTCTGATCAATGAAAATGATTCTGAAGCATTAATGAGGATTATCAATTATCCGGCAAGAGGAATCGGAGAAACGACGCAGAATAAACTGATTGTTTTTGCTGATGCCCACAATATTGCAGTTTCAAAAGTATTGGAAAACCTTCCGATGTATGCACCGCAATTAGGTTTGAACAATGGGGTTTTAAACAAATTGAACGACTTCTGGTCTATGATCAAAGCTTTTCAGGTATTGCTGAAAACAGAAACGGCTTACAGTGTGGCTATGGAAGTAGCAAAACGAAGCGGGTTAATCAAATTTTTAAAAGATGATCAGACTCCTGAAGGGATTTCCAGAGTAGAAAACGTACAGGAATTGATGAACTCCATGCAGGGATTCATTGAAGAGCAGATGCAGCTTGAAGATGGTGATCCGAGTCTTTCCAATTTCCTTGAAAACATTGCACTTTCTGCAGATACTCAGGATAAAGAACTGGGAGATGATATGGTTTCTTTGATGACCATTCACCTTTCAAAAGGATTAGAATTCCCGGTGGTACACTTAGTAGGACTTGAAGAAAACCTTTTCCCAAGCTTTATGAGTTCGGCAACCAGAGAAGATCTTGAAGAGGAGAGAAGATTATTCTATGTGGCATTGACAAGAGCAGAAAAGCAAGCTTTCTTCTCTTATGCTGTTTCCCGTTTTCAATGGGGGAAAATTACGGATGCTGAGCCTTCAAGATTCTTAAGTGAAATTGATGATCAATATATTGAATTCCTTAATCCTGCTTTGGAAAAAAGATTTATCAATAATTCAGGAGTGAAATCCAATATCTTTGATGAGCATCCTTCAGAAATGAAATCTTTCAAAAAGGTTGAAAAGAAAACTATTGACAGAGGTGATACTTCAAAACCTGCTCCTGAAGTCAGAAAACTGAAACCAGTAAGCACGGCTAAAATTATCAATCCAAGCGGAGCTTCTTCTCAGGATATTGAAGTAGGAGATAAAGTGAGACACGATCGTTTCGGAATAGGTGAAGTTACTTTCTTAGACGGAACAGATCCTCAGAACATCAAAGCAAAGGTTGTTTTCATGCATGAAGGAGAGAAAAATCTGATCCTGAAATATGCTAAACTGACTAAGATTTAATTTCAAAATAAAAATATAAAAGAAACGGATTCAATTTTTGGATCCGTTTTTTTATTTAAACGCGAAGTTCGCAAAGTTTCTATTAAGATGTGTTTTATATTTATGTTGGCAAGGGCGTTCCACTTAGCTAAGACAAATCCTCTGCTGAACGAAGTGCCTTTGCGATCGTAATAATAAAAAAGTAATGTGTTTTCTTTGTGTACATAGCGTTTTTCAATATTTATTTTACCGGTAACCTTCTATAAAACAATGTTTTTTACAAATGTTTCCTTAATTTATCATAACTTTAAATGAGGAATAGAAAGAAACGATAATAGTTTTTTACAAAAACAAAGTCTATCTGTTTTGTAGACTAATAAATAAATTTTACATTTGCACCTTGTAAAAACATAAATGTTAATCAAATTCTAAACTATGAATAATAAGAAAACTATTCTTTCGGCCTCAGTTTTATTTTTCCTCGGCGTATTTACTTACGGACAGGAAAAAGACAGCATAAAAGCAAATAAAGACACCTTAAAAACCAATACTGTAGAAGAAGTAGTAGTACTGGGTTCAAGAGCCGGTGCCAGATCAAAAGTAGACAGCCCTGTTCCTGTAGATGTATTCAATGTAAAAGAATCTTCAATTATTCTTCCACAGACTAATATCGGGCAAATTCTAAATGCTGTTGCCCCTTCATTTACTTCTACCATTCAAACGAATTCAGATGGAACAGACCACCTGGATCCTGCACAGCTGAGAGGTTTGGGACCGGATCAGGTGTTGGTTTTGGTGAATGGAAAAAGAAGACATACTTCAGCTTTGGTAAACGTCAACGGAACACCAGGAAGAGGTACGGTAGGAACTGATTTGAACGCTATTCCTTCTTTTGCTTTAAACAGAATTGAAGTATTAAGAGATGGAGCTGCCGCACAATATGGATCTGATGCCATTGCCGGAGTAATCAATCTTGATCTGAAAAGAGATACAGGAAAACTGGCAGGGCAGATCAGTTATGGAGGAAATCTGACGCCAACGGCTAATGACCATACCGGAGATTTTGACGGACAAAATATTCAGCTGGATTTAAACTATGGGAATAAAATTGGAACCAAAGGAGGTTTCTTTAATATCACCTGGTCTTCACAATTCAGAAACCCAACGTACAGAGCAGGAACAGAAAGTGGTCCTATTTACAATGCTTACAATGCCATCGAACAGCGTGCATTGAATGACGGTGTGAATCTTTCTTCGCTTTTTACCAATATTGGAAGTACACCCAATTCGCAACAGATTGTAAATTACATCCATCAGTATGCGCAGAATGTGAGCTATTTTTCTCAGGGTTTACAAAATGATATTCAGGGAGCAAATACCATTTCTGCACTACAAAATGTTTTGAAATCTGCCAATTTTACCAGAGATCAGCTTAATTATATCACCGATCAGGAGCTGGCTTATAGAGGACAGACGAGAAAGGATTTTAATATGCAGGTTGGACAGTCTAAGCTTAATAATCATCAGCTTTTTGTGAATGCTGAGATCCCTGTAAGTGACAACTGGAAGGTGTATACTTTTGGTGGTTATAGTATAAGACATGGAACTTCCGGAGGATTCTACAGAAGACCAACTGAAAACAGAACTTTTACAGGATTATATCCTAATGGTTACCTTCCACAGATCGGAACAGATATTCAGGATATTTCATTAGCTGCAGGAATTAAAGGAAAATGGGAAGGCTGGAATATTGATTTCAGTAATACGTACGGACAGAATTCATTTACCTATAATATTCAGAATACAGGAAATACCTCTTTGCGTTTTGCTTCACCAAGAGAGTTTAATGCAGGAGGACTAAGATTTTCTCAAAATACGATCAATTTAGATTTCTCTAAAAAATATGACGTATGGGAAGGAATCAACGTAGCGTTTGGAGCTGAGCACCGTTATGAGAATTTTAAAATTACTCAGGGGGAGCAAGCTTCTTATGCAACCTATGATGTTTCAGGAAATATATGGAACGGAAATTCTGTGAGACCTACAGATTTTTTTGGGGCATCGCTTCCGGGAGGATCGCAGGTATTCAATGGATTTAAACCTGAAAATGCGGTAGATAAAAACAGACAGTCGGTAGCAGCTTATGCAGATGTAGAATTTAACTTTACCAACTGGTTGTTAGTGGATGCTGCAGCGAGATATGAAAACTATTCAGATTTCGGATCTACATTCAATTATAAACTGGCTTCAAGAATCAAAGTAGCGCCTAATTTCAATGTGAGATTTGCTGGTTCTACAGGATTCAGAGCGCCATCTATCCACCAGATTTATTATAATGTAACGTCTACATTGTTCACCAATAATCAACTTTTGGAAGTAGGAACCTTTAGCAATGATTCTCAACTTGCAGGATTGCTGGATATGCCAAAACTGAAACAGGAAACCTCTAAATCAGCAAGTGTAGGATTTACCTATAGAATTCCCTCGGCTAGTCTTACCTTTACAGCAGACGGATATTTCACGAGAATTGATAACCGTATTATTCTTACAGACCAGTTCTTAAAAGCGAATGTTCCTCAGAAAGCACAGGAAGCTTATGACCAATTGGGAATTAATGCAGCGCAGTTCTTTACCAACGCTATTGATACAGAAACAAAAGGTTTAGATGTAGTGATTTCACACAATGCCAGATTCTCAGGATTTAAGTTGGATAACAACTTTGCCATTAACCTTAATAAAACAAAACAGGTTGGGGATATCCATTCTGCAGGTCTTTTACAGTCGCCACAATTGGAGAAAGTGTATTTTTCTGAGAAATCAAGAGTGTATCTGGAAGAAGCCGTACCGAGAGTGAAAGCCAGTCTTTCTCATACGCTTTCATGGAAGAATGCAAGTTTATATCTGAGAAATACCTATTTCGGGAAAGTAACAGGCGCTGATATTATTGATGTGAACGGAGACGGAATTATTGATTTTAATGAACACCAGCAGATCGGAGATAAGATCATTACGGACTTATCTGCTGCTTATCAGTTTACTAAAAATGTAGGATTGACTTTGGGAGTAAACAATTTGTTTGATATCTATCCAACGAAAAACCTTACTGCTTCTACCAATAATGATCAATTTATCTATTCAAGATCGACTTCACAGTTTGGACAGAACGGAAGATATGTTTTTGCAAGATTGAATTTCAATTTTTAAATAAAATAAGAGATCATATTTATAAACTTTTATATGTTGAACCCTTAAGAGGTAATAAGAGTTTAAGATTATTAAGATAAGCTTCGCTTTAAGCTTAAAAATCAAAATGATTTACCTTAACTATACTTTATTTCTTAAATCCCCTTAATGGTTTTAATATATTCTACGTTTAAATAACTCCAATAAAAAAAACAGTTCAGAAATCCTGAACTGTTTTTTCTTTATGTAATATGAATTAAACTTTTATTTTTGAACCCTTAAGAGGTAATGAGAGTTTAAGAGTATTAAGATAAGCTTCGCTTTAAGCTTAAGAGTCAGAAAGATTCATCTTAATTATACTTTGTTTCTTCAATCCTCCTTAATGGTTTTTCTTTATAAAATTTGAATACCAGTTCTTTCACTGGTTCACCATAATGGTCAATTTCAGTTGTTTTGATTTGAAGAAGTTGATACCATTTTCTGAAAGCTCCTGCAAATACAATAAGCATCAGAACCATGGCTGTTACTGCTAAAGTTGCCAGTAAATATTGTCCTTTAGGAATATAAATAGCAGTCACCTGAATATAACCTGCCCAGAAGGTAATTCCAGCCATAAAAACACCCGGAATAGCCGAGCATAGAGCGTATTTCCCTCTGTTCATTCTGATCAGCATCGTTGTACAGACGATAAGTCCGCAGGCTGCCAGCAGCTGATTACTGATCCCGAATAATGGCCAGATACTGTTTACATTTCCGGTATACACCAGATATCCCCAGGCAAAAGTGAAAAGAAGACTGCTGATAATAATCCCCGGAATCCAGTTTTTATCATTGAATTTTGGAACAACAGAACCCAGCATTTCCTGTAAAAAGAATCTACCCACTCTTGTTCCTGCATCAATGGCAGTAAGAATAAATACTGCTTCAAACATAATCGCAAAATTATACCAATAAGCTGTCAGCTGATCCATATACGGAATTTTATTAAAAATATGAGCCATTCCTACAGCCAGAGATACTGCACCTCCGGTTCTTCCGTAAAGATCAATACCTATTTTCTGTGAATAATAATCTATATCTACTCCGTGCAGGGAAGGATGCGCTGCCAGAAATGAATCATAGGCTTCTTTGGGAGTGTTGATGGCAAAATAATCACCCGGCATCAGCGTACAGGCAGCAATAAGTGCCATTAATGCTACAAAACCTTCTACAAGCATAGCTCCGTAACCTACAAAAAGAATTTCTCTTTCCTTATTAAGCATTTTTGGAGTGGTTCCCGTAGCAATCACTGCATGGAATCCGGAAATCGCTCCACAGGCAATCACAATAAAAATAAAAGGAAGGACCGGACCGCCAATAATAGGGCCTCCGCCATTAACAAAAGCTGTAATCGCAGGCATCTGTATCGTAGGATGAATAACGATTACCCCGATAGCCAGCATAATAATAGTTCCTATTTTTAAATATGTTGAAAGATAATCTCTCGGAACCAAAAGAAGCCATACCGGTAATACCGAAGCAATGAAACCATAGAGAGGAATTGCTATAGAAATTGTTTTAATATCCCAGGAAAATAAACCATTCATCGTAGGATTCTGCATCAGGGTATGTCCTCCGATAATCCCAGCAATCAGAAGAATCCCTCCGAGAATACTTGCAAAAAGCACACTGTTCTTTTTGTAACGCATAATCAGTCCCATAATGATTGCAATGGGCATAGTAATCACTACGGTAAAAAGAGACCATGAAGCTTCGTGCATCGCATTGATACAGGCCAATGATAAACCTGCCAGCGTAAGAATCAAAATGAAGAGGATAGCAAAACCCGCTACTGTACCCGTTGCCTTTCCAATTTCTTTGGAAGCAATCGTTGCAAGACTTTGTCCTTTATGTCTCACAGAAGCAAAAAGAACAATCATATCATGTACTCCGCCTCCCAGTACGCATCCTATCAATATCCATAAAGCACCCGGAAGATAGCCGAACTGCGCAGCAAGAACAGGTCCTACCAAAGGTCCTGCAGCGGCAATAGCTGCAAAGTGATGCCCGAAAAGTACATTTTTATTGGTAGCCACATAATCTTTACCATCTGCAAATTCTACAGCAGGTGTTGTATTTTGATCATTGAGCCGGAGAACTTTATTGGCAATGAAAATACCATAAAAACGGTAAGCTATCGCAAAAAGAAGAACAGATACAAAGATGAGCGTAAGCGCATTGATATTGTTTAAAGATTCCATATTGCTTATTTTTATTGATAAATAATTAAGTTATTGATGTTTTTGTTGTAAATAATTTAAACAAAGACCAAGGTAATTAATTCTCAATGAAAAAATATCAATAAGTATATCAATCTAGCAAATTTGTGATTTTGTTTTTATTTATTGTGTTTATTTATAGTATTTTGTGTTGTTTTTAAATAAGGGTGTGTATATTATTTCTTCTGTGAAAGAATGAATTCCACCATCTGATCAGTAAGTTGATCCAGATAAGCTTTATCAGTTGTGCCAAATCCGTGTACTCCGCCATCTACGATAATCAGTGAGTTCTGTATTTTTGCTCTGTTTAATTTTCTGTGAAGCTTTTTAGACTGATTTAAAGGAACAATTTTATCATTATTCCCCTGAACAATCAAAGTAGGCACACCTCCGGAAACAAAATAGACAGGGGACATTGTTTTAAGATAATCAATAGCGCTGTCCTGATCTTTTCTGATATCATATCCGGAAATTCCTTTGACAAGATTTTCCTGTAACCCGACAATTTTTTTTGACATTAATCCGATGAGTGCTACGGGAATTGTACCTAATTTTGTGTGGAAAAGTTTGTTGAGGTCTGCAGGGCCATAATGATCAATCACATAATTCACCTTAGCCGAATAAGACGAAAGCTCCGGATTACCCAAATAAGTATTGTCTGGTGTATAGGCTGCCATCAGAGAAAGGTGAGCACCAGCTGAAGCCCCGAATAACCCTATATTATTGGTGTCAAAATGATATTTCTCTGCGTTTTTTCTTACCCATCTTACCGCATCTTTGGTATCTTCCAAAGGCAATGGAAAATGAGTGTTGTCATTCAAAAGGGTATAATTAATACTGATTACCGCATATTGCTTGGCCATTAGCTTTGCAATGGTGGTTTCAACATAATTATCTGAGTGAATCACTTTATCTCCTTCTATCCATCCACCTCCGTGAACATAAATCAGTACAGGAAGCAGCTGGTCTGCGGCAGCATTTTTAGGAGTGAAAACATCAAGTTGAATAGGATTTCCTTTCCTGTTGGTTTTATATACAATGTCCTCAGATAAATTGGCTATTTCCGGAAGTAATGTACTTTTTACAGGAGGAGTTTTAACCTGTACCTGTGAGAAGTTCTGTGAAAAAAATAAATTAGAAAATCCTATTATTAAAACAAAAAACAGGTTTGTGAAAAACCTGTAGATTGATATGTTGTTTGTCGATAAATTCATAATAAATTTTTTAAGGAAGTATTACTTTACTAACTCCTCAAAAAGCTTACCAAAAGTGGCATTCAGATCCTTTGATTTTCCCGGATGAGGTCTTGAGGTCTGTATCACAGAACTTCTTACCGCTGTCAGCCATCGGAAGCGCTCCGGAATATCAAAAAAAGCAATAGGACCGCCATCTTTCTCACCATTGGCAATTTTTTTAAAGCTTTCCAGATTGTGGATGATATCATCGTAATCCAGTTTGCTGTGCATCAGTTTGAATTTGTCCGGACACAAATAGAATTCCACTCTGATGAATTTCTCCTTCTTAGAAAACATCACCAGCCCGATATTGAAAAACTCTTCTCTTTCAACTTTAGGCACCAGGCGTATTACCGCATATTCATATATTTTATCCTCTTGCATTTTTCGCTTCGTTTACAAAGATTTGAGAATTTTCTAATCTGGTTTTCATAAACTGAAAATAGATTTCACGAATTTCATCCGGTGTTTCATCAGCATCATTCCAGTGTAACCAGTCCTCAGGAATCATGTTGACAATTTCTCTGAAAAGAGTATCATTCAAAATTTCATGGGCAAATTTATCAGCTTCGTCAAGCATTTTTGCCTTAGGAAGAAGCACGTGGTCTTTCACATATTTGAAAGGTGTTTTGGCTGCTGCATCAAAATTCTGCCATGAGTGATGGAAGTAGAACGAAGCACCATTATCGATGATCCAAAGTTCTTTATGCCACATCAGCATATTCGTATTTTTAAAAGTACGGTCGATGTTGGTAATGAATGCATCCAGCCATACTATTTTTGAAGCCAGAAGCGGATCCACACTTACTCCCGGATCATATGTAATAGAACCGGAAAGATAATGTAACCCGAGATTCAGACCTTCAGAAAACTTCAGAAGATCCTGGATTTCCTCATCGGCTTCCGTTCTTCCGAAATCAGCATCAAGATTAACGAAAACAAGTTCAGGAATTTTAAGTCCTAAAGCTTCGGTAATTTTCCCACCCAACAGTTCGGAGATCAGCATTTTTACCCCATGGCCTGCACCACGGAATTTTAATACATATTTGAAATCATCATCAGCTTCTGCCAGAGCCGGAAGAGATCCTCCTTCTCTCAGGGGCAGAATGTAACGCATCACGGTTACAGTTCTTAAATTCTGCATGCAGCAAAAATAAGCTTATTTTTTAATAATTTTTTTAGTGAATTCCTTTTCTCCTGTTTTATATTGCAGGAAATAAACTCCGCTGGTCAGATGCTGAAGTGAAATACTGTAGCCAGTCTCTGTTTTATTCAAATGGTAAGGAATGATCTTTCCTGATACATCTGTAAGAGAAAGTATCTCAACTTTATTTTTAGAAGCAATGCTGATAAGGTTCTGAACAGGATTTGGATAGATCTGAATACCGTTTTCTATAGTTGTTTCCGCAGTATTTAATGTGCTTACAACAACCAGTTTTGTTTTAGTGGTGGTTGCTCCGCAGGCATCTGTTGTAAGTTTTACATTATAACTTCCTCCCACAGCATAAGTGTGCGTCGGATTTTCCAGAGTAGAAGTAGTACCATCACCAAAATCCCATGAATAATTGGCCGCATTTTGAGTTGTATTCGTAAACTGAATACTTCCTGCTCCGTTAAGCTGATAGGTGAATCTGCTGTGAACATCATTGTTGGTTACATACCATTTACCAGGCTGGTTATACACTTCTGTTTTCACAATATCTTTAATCAGTTGAGCCTGTGCAGCAGTAAGATTTCCATTAAAAGGAATCTGTGTAGGATCTTTTTTGAATATAATAGTATAAAATGTATACGCAGCTGCCATAGAACCAATGTAGCTAGGGTGAGATTCATCCTGATCATACAGTTCAATTGCTGGATTTTGCTCTCTGATTGTTCTCCATACTTTACCTACAGGAGAGACAATGCCTTCATTGTTCATGGCCATTTCCATGTAACGGTTATAAATTTGAGTGTCCATTCCCAGGTATGTACAGACCGTAGGAAGTCCTGGACAGTTGGTTGCATCACCATTTTTACGCCCCCAGGTCATGTAGAAAATAACATTTCCACAAGGATTGGCTGTTTTAATTAAATTGGAAAGCTGAAGGGCATAAGGATACACCTGATTTTGTACCTGTGAATCAGGAAACGAAGGAAGCTGGCTCTGTTCCTGTAATACCACGTAATCCCAGTTCCCCTGATTGATGTCTGTAATGACATTCGGGTTGTTGGAGTGATCCTGCAGGGTAGCGCCTCCCGGAGTCTGACTGTGATGTTCGAATACGTCGCCATTAGATGTGGCAATGCTTTGAATAAGGCCAGGTAAATTGTTAACGTAAGTATAACTATTTCCAATAAAAAAGACCCTTTTGGTTGTCTGGCTCAGGATGAAAGAAAAAGTAATTAAAAATAAAAAAAGTAGAGTTTTTTTCATAAATTTCAGTTTGAATTAATCCTATAAATATAAATAATATTAAGTAAAGCCCATTTGTTTTATGAATTTGATTGTAGAAAAGAATATATACTTAGAAAATAAAGAAACAAAAGGTTTTCTTGCTGATGTTTTTTATAAAGACACTCAAAAAAAACTTCCCTTGGTCATATTTGTTCACGGATATAAAGGGTATAAAGATTGGGGAGCCTGGAATATGATGGCTGAAAAGTTTGCTGAAGCAGGTTTTTTCTTCGTCAAGTTTAATTTTTCGCATAACGGAACCACAACAGATGATCCGTTTAATTTCGGAGATCTTGAAGCTTTTGGACAGAATAATTATTCTAAAGAACTTTCAGATCTTGGTGTTGTAATTGATCACTTTAGTAAAGATCCCCATGTGGATGATGAAAAGATTGTCCTGATCGGGCATAGCAGAGGAGGAGGAATTTCTATTATTAAAACCTTTGAAGACGAAAGAATCAACGGTTTGATTACATTGGCCAGTGTGGATACTTTAGATCGTTTCCCAAAAGATACTGCTTTTGAAAACTGGAAAAATAATGGTGTTTATTATGCTTTGAATGGACGTACCCAACAGGAAATGCCTCATTATTATCAGTTTTATGAAGATTATGAAAAAGATATGCACCGTTTTGATGTAGAACGAGCTACAGAAATGGCTAAAGCTTATATGTTGATTATTCATGGAACAGAAGATGAAGCGGTAGAGGTGAAGCAGGCAGAACATCTTCATATTCTTCACCCCAATTCTGAATTGTTTCTGATTGAAAATGCCAACCATACTTTCGGGGCGAAAGAACCATGGGAAGGAAATGATTTACCAAAAGATCTCAATACTGTAACTGAAAAATGTATTGATTTTATCAAAGAAAAATTGAAATAAAACGTTTAAAACTACGTTATTATACATTAACCACCATAAAATAGAATTATGAAAAAAATTATTGCAGGCGCATTTGCGCTTTCACTATGGGTTGTTTCATGTAAAAAAGAAACAAAAACAGAATCTTCTGTAAGCAGTGATACTTTGGCAACCGTAATGCCTAAGGATTCCGTAACAACTCCAAAAACAGATTCAGCAGCAACTGCAGCTCCTTCTGCTCCTGCTCCGGATAATGTTATTACCAAAAACGTTGGGAAATATCCTCATGATATTAAATTCTTTGAAGATAAAGGTATTTCAGAAAGACTGAAAAAGCTTACCGGTGCTCAGTATGATGAGATGGTAAAGAATTTCAATGTTGAAAGTCCTATTGCATCAGAAAATGGAATCTACAAACTGACAGGATGCAAACAACATGACTGCCCGGGATATGCTACAAGTATTTACTACGATGCTAAAAATGACAACCTGAATGTTTCTATTGATAAAAACGGTAAAGCAACAGAATTTGCTGAAAAAGGAAAAATTACTGTTTCTGAATCGCTTAAATCCAAATAATAAAAAAAGGAGTGAAACTTTCACTCCTTTTTTTATTGATGATCAATAGATATCTTTAGTTCGTTTTAACAGCATTCTTTTTTACTGCCTTTAAAAGACTTCGAAAGTTTTTCATAGTCATCATTTCTGTTGAAGGATCGAAGATAGTCACCTTTTGATCTTTCTCCACTGAAACTTCTGAATATGCTTTGAGCGAATATATTTTCTTCATAGTACTGATATCATAGACATCCATCATTGCAAAAGTTTCATTTTTTTTATATTCATATTGCGTTCCAATTGAATTATCTAAACCGTTTCGCACTTTCATGGTGTAGATGTTTACCAGAAAATTAAAATCAGAGCTCCTTTTCAATACCTCAAGATCTTCAGTTTCCGGATCAAAAGAAATGCTATTCTGAATTATATTTTCTGCTTTTGCCGTTTTTAAATCAAAGGCTTTGCCATTGCTTAAATCCTGGAATAGTTGAAATGCCTCTTTGCTCATCATTTCCCGGTGGTGCGAATCTACATCCGTTTTGATGTTGTTAATCAGCCACTTTTTGTCCTTCGAAAATACCAATGACTTGCTATAGATCCCATAATCTTTTTTTACAGGATAATAGCATGATTGTAATGTGATTATGAGAAAAAGGAAGAAAATGTATTTTTTCATCAATGAATTCAGACTATTTAATTAAAATCTTCCAGGCTTCTTCAATTTTGCTTTCCAGAAGTAATTTCTGTGCATCAAGATGGATATTTTCATCGGCATGAAAGTCTCCGGCAGGTAATACTTCCGTATTGGCAAGCATTCCAAGGTCATTTCCTGTAAACACTTTACTGTACTTAATAGAATCTGGCAACAGATCGAAACCGATTCCTTTTGTTACCAAAGGTTTGGGCACTTCAAAAAGACTGTTTTCATTGCTTCTGGAATACCAGTTACTGCCTAAACGGGCTACCATATCCAGTTTTTTCTGATCCAGATTTCCGGCTTCATTCAGATATTCTTCTCTGATATGGATTTTCTGAACCTCACAAATCACCAGATTTCCGGCACCACCCTGATCTCCCAATGATTTTACTTCTAGAACTTTACATTCAAAGTTAACAGGACATTCTTCAATAAGCTTAGGTTGTACAAGATCTGCATCTTTCATCGTAAGACCGGATTTGATAAATTCATTGACTCCGGTTTCGTATTCTGTAGAAGCTAAAGAGATCTGCTGTACAATCGGAAAGTTTACTGTTCCGATTACTACTTCAGGAACTTCAATAACATTTTCCAGTGTATGTTTGGTGGTGTTATCACGTACCCTTCTCGATGGTGAAAAAATCAAAATCGGAGGAACTGTACTGAACATATTAAAAAAACTGAACGGAGATAAGTTATTATTACCGTCTTTATCTACTGTAGAAGCCAATGCAATGGGACGTGGTGAAACGGCTGTCTGCATAATGGTCTGCAATTGTACGGAGGTTATCTCGGAGGGGATTACTGTTTTCATGTTTTTGAGCTGAACACTTAAGTTATTTTTAGTTATTTCTGATTGCTTCCAAAAAAGGGCACTTAAGAGTTTGAAAATCTTTGATTTTCATTCTTTAGGAAGTTCTTTAAATATCTTAGATACAAAAGATTCACAACCTTCGTGATAAAGGTTTGTGACATTAAAATTGACTAATATTGAACGAGGAACTTTTAAAAGATTCATATAGTTGATGGTTTGTGCCTTATGAATTTGATGAATCTCAGCAACTGACTTCAGTTCTAAAACAATTAATTCTTCAATTAAAAAGTCACATTTTACCTTACAATCTATTTTATTTCCTTTATAGAAAAATGGTATTTCAAGTTCACTTCTGTATTTTAAACCTAACAAATTAAATTCTTTTTCTAAACATTGATGATAGACTTCCTCATATAAACCGGGACCAGCCAGTTTATGAACTTCTATACAAGCTCCAACGATTTTGTAAGATAAATCATTAACTAATTTTTGAGTCATCATAATGTAAGAAAATGAAAATCGTAGATTTTCAAAAAACTAAAGTGAACTTAATTTTACCATTATCATATAACTTTAAAAACTAAAGTGTTTAAATAATTATTAAAGTGTTGGAATAATTTTACCGGAAACTTCCCCGAAACCTACTCTCACACCGTCTTTTTCTGCCCATGCTTTCATGGTAACGGTATCATTATCTTCAATGAATTTTCTTTCTTCACCGTTACTTAATGATAAAGGATTTTGCCCTCTCCATGTAAGCTCAAGCATAGAACCGAAAGATTTTGGATCACTTCCTGAAATGGTACCGCTGGCATATAGGTCACCCACTTCTACGTTACATCCGTTCACGGTGTGGTGTGCCAGTTGCTGAGTCATATTCCAGTACATGTGTTTGTAATTGCTTTCACATATCAGGTTTTGATCTCCGTTTTCAGGTTGGATATATACTTCAAGGTTGATATCGTAATTTTTATCACCTTCAAATTTTAAATATTCTAAAACTTCAGGATCCTGAGTTGGAGAAGCTGTTCTGAATGGTTCCAAAGCTTCAAGCGTAACCACCCATGGAGAAATTGAAGAACCGAAGTTTTTCGCAAGGAATGGCCCTAGCGGAACATATTCCCAAGATTGGATATCTCTTGCAGACCAGTCATTGAAAACGACCATTCCGAAGATCGCATCTTCTGCATCTTTGGTAGAGATACTTTCTCCCATCTCTGTATTTTTATTGATGATGAAAGCCATTTCCAGTTCGAAATCCAGTTGTTTAGATACTCCGAAAACCGGTTTGTCTGCATCTGCGGGTTTCGTCTGACCTTTAGGACGGTTGATTTCCGTTCCGGAAACTACGATAGAAGATGCTCTTCCGTGGTAACCTACCGGTAGATGTTTCCAGTTGGGTAATAAAGCATTTGCCGGATCACGGAACATTTTTCCTACGTTGGTAGCATGTTCGATGCTGCTATAGAAGTCTGTATAATTCGGGATGTGAACAGGCATCATCATTTTTACTTTATCCAGGTCATAGAAAGCTTCTTCAATGGTTTTCTGATCTTTTGATAAAGTTGATCCTTCCTGTAGTAAAGTTTGGATTTTAGTACGAACAGCGTTGGTAACAGGTTTACCAAGTTCGATAAATTCATTGATGGTATATGCTTCAAAAACATTGTCGTCTAATCCTTCAATATCTTCAAAATAGCCAAGATCGTACAATGTAGCAAGATCAATGACCTGATCTCCGATTCTTGTACAGCATCCGATATATTCTTTGTTAAAAACTGCGACTCCGAAAGGAATATTGTGTATAGAAAAATCCGAATTTGAGGAGTAGTCTACAAATGATTTCATAAGTTTAGATTTTAGTTAGATTCAATATGATCCGGAGAAATTCCCCCGAAACATTTATTTGGTCTTTTTTGAGTAAGATGCTTCATCAATCCACCTATCTCTGGTATTGACATCGATAAGGTACAGAATGTTATCCTGTTGTGTCAGCAATAAAGTTTTGGTGACAGGCATTGGGATTTTTTTGTTTTCAAGCATATCTGCTCTTAAAGAAATAATATTTTTTTTCCTGATGATATCACCGGTGAAAACATTGGAACTGCTTTCTCCTGTTGCTTTATCATCGAAAACTTCTACATAAGTGGCATTATTCCCTTTGATAATAATAAAGTCCCTCTCCGTATGGTCGGCTTCATCTTTAATGAAAACAAACTTTTTGTTGTCAATATTTACATTTTCAAGATGTTGATTGATGCCTTTTCTTTGTTCAAGCCGGTTAAGGATTTCATTCAAAGTTCCATATTGAGCTTTAAGCCCTAAGGTTCCCAGAAGGAAAGTCCCGATTAAAAGTTTTCTCATATACTGTGTTTTATAAAAAAGTTTTGCCAGAATACTGTATTCTGACAAAACTTATATTTTTAATGTAAAATTAAAGATTACCTCTTCTTTCCTGCTCTCTTTCTAATGCTTCGAACAATGCTTTGAAATTTCCGGCACCAAAACTCTGTGCACCGTGTCTTTCAATAATTTCGAAGAATAGAGTAGGACGGTCTTCTACAGGCTTCGTAAAGATCTGTAATAAGTATCCTTCTTCATCATGATCAATAAGTATACCTAACTCCTGAAGTTTTTTAAGATCTTCATCAATATGACCAACTCTTTCAGGAACCATGTCGTAATAGGCTTCCGGTGGAGCTGAAAGGAACTCTACACCACGTTTCTTCAATTCAGTTACAGTGTGGATAATATCCTTTGTTGCCACAGCGATGTGCTGTACTCCTTCACCTTCGTAGAAATCAAGATATTCTTCTACCTGAGATTTCTTTTTACCTTCTGCAGGTTCGTTAATAGGGAATTTAGCATATCCGTTTCCGTTTGACATTACTTTAGACATCAATGCAGAATATTCTGTATTGATCTGCTTATCGTCAAAAGAAAGGATGTTCACAAATCCCATTACTTTTTCGTACCATTCTACAGTTGGGATCATTCTGTTCCAGTCAACATTTCCTACACAGTGGTCTACATATAATAAACCTGCTTCTTCAGGCTTATAATCGCTTTCCCACTTTTCATAGCCAGGCATGAAAGCTCCGTTATAATTTTTTCTTTCCACAAACATGTGAACGGTTTCTCCATACGTGTAGATACCGGACATTCTTACCTCACCATGCTCATCAGTTAACGTTACAGGCTCTAAATAAGGTTTTCCACCTCTTTTAGTTGTTTCTTCGAAAGCTGCATAAGCGTCATCTACCCAAAGTGCCAAAATTTTTACTCCGTCACCATGTTTTTTTACGTGCTCACTGATAGGAGATTCAGACTTAAGTCCTGTTGTTAATACCAATCTGATTTTTCCCTGTTGAAGCACATAAGATGCACGGTCTCTTACTCCTGTTTCAGGACCCGCATAAGCTACAGACTGAAAACCGAAAGCGGTTTTGTAATAATGGGCAGCCTGTTTTGCATTTCCTACATAAAACTCAATATAATCTGTACCGTTAATCGGTAAGAAATTTTCTGCTTGAGCTATTTTCTCGGCAAATGTAAGTGTTGACATATTTTCTCTTTTACTTTTATTTTATTGGTATGCAAATTACAAAATTCTTAGATATGGCGAAAATATTCCCACGGATTCATTGAATATATTTAACATAACGTTAAAGAAGAGTTTACTTAAGTATATTTAAGTTTCATAAGTCTAAAATCATCTGCCTACATTTGTTATACAAAAGACAAGTGAAAAAAAATATTTCGAAACATGAAAGCCGCAGATACTCTCTACGGCTTTCTTATTTTAGGTTGTTTCAATTTTTCTGTTGAGCATTCCCGCATCGGGATTATAGTTATCCCAGATCTTCCAGGTGTTATTTATTTTTTTGATAAAATAAATTTGTGTACTCAGTTGATTGACAAAATGTTCTTCTCCGGTTTCACCTACTTTAAAAAGAAGATTCCAGAATTCCTGAGATTCCAGGATTTTTTTCTCCGGATCATCAGTGACCACCTGAATATCAAAAACTTCATAATTGGATCTGTTGTTCTTGGTCACCAGCTGGAAGTCTTTATCACACAATTCTTTACTGAACAGCGAAACCCTTTCCAGGAATGGAGAATCATCAAAAACCAGGTCTTTAAAAAGCTTGGTATTATGGTTGGGAAACTGTTTACAAAACTCAAAAGCGGTGGCACAGTATTCGTAAACCATCTGCGTAAGATAAGACTGGTCATCCGTTTCCTCTTCTTCCTGTTTCTTATATCTGATGGTAAGGATGTAATCATTAAGATCTTTATATCCTAAGAAGATGCATATTTTATCAAGTGTTTTAAGAAATCTGAGATCACTATGGGTTTTATCCTGATAATCGTTTTCAAAAAAACGTTGTAAGGTTACATGAGAAATGGTATTTCCGATTTCAAATTTTTTTCCTCCTTTCAGTTCTTCAGCTTCAGAAAGCTCATCTTTAATAATTTCGGAAAGAATAATATAATGGCTTCTCTTCCATTCATTCACATTCCCCAAAACAGAATTCCTTACCTTGGAATGTTTTACCACTTCGTCTCGTATCGAATTATATATAGTTTTCAATTTCCTTGTTTTTGAAAGAGTTTTATCAAATATACTGCCAAAATTTTAATATTTTTTTATCAATTTATGATGAAGAGTTCAAAATTTGTTTTAATATTTCAATTTTAAAAAGCAGTTGTAAGGACTTTATAGTTTGATAATCAGTGTTTAAATCTTTCAAAAGCAGCTCTTTCCAGCATTTCTCTGTCATCAGGATGAGCAATACTGATAAGTTCCTGTGCTCTCTGGCGAAGGTTTTTCCCATACAGATAAGCTGTTCCGTATTCAGTTACCACATAATGAATATGTCCTCTTGTGGTTACTACGCCTGCTCCCTGTTTAAGAAAAGGAACAATTCTGGAAATTCCTTTTTTGGTTCTTGCGGTGATGGCTATGATAGGTTTTCCATCATCACTTAAAGCTGCACCACGCATAAAGTCCATTTGCCCTCCGATTCCGCTGTACTGCATCGTTCCGATAGAGTCGGCACATACCTGTCCTGTAAGATCTATTTCGATGGCAGAGTTGATGGCTACCATTTTTTTGTTCCTCATGATGTTGATCGGGAAATTCACTTCACTTACATCTCTGAAGGCAAAGATTGTATTATCGTCCACATAATCATACAGTTTTCTGGTTCCGAAACAGAAGCTTGTAATGGTCTTATTGTCGTTATACCCTTTGTATTTGTTGTTGATTATATCATTCTGAATCAGATCAATAACACCGTCGCTCAGCATCTCTGTGTGAATTCCCAGATCTTTATGGTTGGTAAGGCATTTTAAAACAGCATCAGGAATCGTTCCGATACCCATCTGCAGCGTTGATCTGTCTTCAATAAGCTCTGCTACATTTTTTCCGACGAGCATTTCTTCAGGGCCTACTTTAGAACCATAGTCTACGGTCGGAAGTTCCTCTTCATGCCAAACCAGTTTATGAATTCTGCTGATGTGGATCATCCCGTCTCCATGAGTTCTTGGCATTCTCGGATTAACAATGGCAACAATGATTTTTGCTGTATCTACAGCGGCTCTTGCAATGTCCACTGAAGTTCCCAAAGTACAAAACCCGTGTTTGTCGGGTGGAGAAACTGTAACAATGGCTACATCAAGAGGCAGGATATTTTTTCTGAATAAAATAGGAATTTCACTTAAGAAAACGGGAACAAAGTCTCCACGGTCGGAATTCACTGCATCACGCACAGGAGTGGAAACAAATAAAGAGTTGATAAAAAAACTGTCTTTGTATTCCGGTTTTGCAATTTCCACATTTCCCTGTTGGGTAATGGAAACCATTTCCACATTTTGCAAACGATTAGACTGTCTTGCCAGCTCATCAATAAGGTAATTGGGAGTACAGGCACTACCGTGAAAAAAGACACGGTTTCCACTTTTTATCGTATATATTGCTTCTTCTGCGCTGATGTAATTATTCATATTTTGTATTTTTAAAAAGGGGGTTAAGGATATTTTTATAACTCATAAAAATACCTCTCTTCTATCAAAGATAATCTTTATAATTTTATATTCATATAAATATTTTGAGGATATTGAACAGACTTTTATCATATGGATAAACCAGCTTTGAATTAAACAGGAAGGACTGAATGTGTTGGCATTCAGTCCTTTCGTTTTATCTGTTGTTTTGATAAAAATCTTAATTAGCTATTTCTACAGCTGTTTTCTGCTTCATACTTCCGGTTTCTGCAAATCGTAAATGCCAGCTGAAAGATTCTTGTAATAAATGTGGAGTATGACCTCCTTTTTCACAGGCTCTGTCGAAGTAAGATTGTAGTTCTTCCTTATAATCCGGGTGAACACAATTGTCAATGATTTTCTGGGCTCTTTCTCTTGGTGCCAATCCTCTTAAGTCAGCTAATCCGACATCTGTTACCAGAATATCTACATCATGTTCTGTATGGTCAGTATGAGAAACCATTGGAAGAACATGAGAAATATTGTTGCCTTTTGAAGCTGCCTGAGTCACAAAAATACTTAAATAAGCGTTTCTTGCAAAGTCTCCGGAACCACCGATTCCGTTCATGATTTTTGTTCCTCCGATATGAGTAGAGTTTACATTTCCATAGATATCGAATTCAATGGCAGTGTTGATAGCAATTACTCCCAGTCTTCTGATCAATCCCGGTGTATTGGAAATATTTTGAGGTCTTAAAACGAATTTGTCTTTATATTTTGACAGGTTTCCCAGAACTCTTTCATAGCATTCCTGAGAAACGGTAATGGATGATGCAGAAGCAAAGCTTAGCTTACCGGAATCGATCAGATCGAATGTACTGTCTTGTAGCACTTCGGAAAACATTGTCAGGTCATAAAAATTACTGTCTTTGAATCCCGTCAGAACAGCGTTGGCTACTTTACCGATGCCTGCCTGCAGAGGAAGTAAACGGTCTGTAAGACGTCCCAAAAGAACTTCATTTTCAAAGAAAGCAAGAAGATGTTTGGCGATTGCTGTTGTTTTTTCGTCCGGTTCTGCAATATCCGCCGGGCTGTCTTTACGGTTGGTAAATACGATGGCCTCAATTTTTTCAGGATCTACAGGAATACTTTTTCTCCCGATTTTGTTCCATGGCGCAACAATTGGAATAACATTTCTGTAAGGATAATCTTCTGCCTGGTAGATATCATGAATTCCGTAGACTTCTTCAGGAACTTCCGTATTGATTTCAATAATAACCTTTTTAGCCAAAGCCGCAAAGGTCACTGAATTCCCTACAGATGTGGTAGGAACAATACTTCCGTCTCTTTCAATATAAGCAGCTTCGATAATGGCTACATCAATGCTTTGAAGATTTTTGGTGTGAAGAAGCTCGGCACTTTCACTCAAATGCTGGTCGATGAAGAGAATTTCACCATTATTAATTTTGTTTCTTAAAATAGGATCTACCTGGAACGGCATTCTTTTTTTCAGAACGTTGGCTTCTGCCAGTTTTCCATCGGTACCGTGCCCCAGTGAAGCTCCGGTCATCAAAGTGACTTTCAGGTCTTCTGTTTTTCCTCTTTCAGCCAATGCCGGTAAGATGGCTTTGCTGTCACCTGCTTTTGTAAAGCCGCTGGACCCAATGGTCATACCGTCTTTAATGATTTTTACAGCATTTTCGGCTGTGGTTACCTTTTGGTGTAAACTTTCTAATCTGATTCTTTCTAACATGTAATATTGATTTTGTTTTAAACCACCATTACTTAGGATGCGATATGAAAAATAATGATGGTAAATATGTTAACCATACCTCACAAATTTACGAAAAAAGACGCTTTAAATAAAGGATTTAAAGCGTCTTTTGTATGTATTCAGTAATACTTTTTTTATATGAGCTTAATAGATTTTTATTGTTAAATTAATCTATTTTGAATTTTTAACCATAAAAGTCACAAAGGCTTATGGCTAAACACTTTACTTTAATAAAAAAAAACAGTATGAGTGCTGCATAAAGTTCACATTAGACGAAAATCTTCGATTTTCAAAAGCTTAAGTGCTCTTTTTGGTAAGCATTATTTGCTTATAAGGCTTAAGTGTTTAAATCTTTTGTGACTTTTGTGGTTGATATTAAAGTTTATAACTGTTGACTATTCCAGCCATGAAGTTTTATAAGAAGGATCTTCTACTTTTAAAGCTTCTTCTGTAATTTTTAACGGGCGGAAAGGGTCTACCATTACAGCATATTCTTCCGTGAATTTTTTACCGATACTTCTTTCCATAGCACCAGGGTGAGGTCCGTGTACAATTCCGCCAGGGTGAAGCGTGAAGTCCATAAGGTCAATATGGTTACGGCTCATGAAATCACCTTCTGTGTAGAACAGTACCTCATCAGAGTCAATATTAGAGTGGTTGTAAGGCGCCGGAATAGCCTGTGGATGATAATCATACATTCTTGCACAGAATGAACATACCACGAAATTATGTCCTTCAAAATTCTGGTGAACCGGTGGCGGTTGGTGAATTCTTCCGGTAATCGGTTCGAAGTTTTTGATATTGAATTTGTAAGGATAAAAATAGCCGTCCCAGCCTACCACATCAAATGGGTGTGTGGCGTAGATGAAGTCGGTAATCTGGTTTTCTTTTTTTACTTTAATTAAGAATTCTCCTTTTTCATCGATAGGTTCTCTGTAAGTAGGAGCGATCATATCTCTTTCGCAGAATGGAGAATGTTCCAAAAGCTGTCCGAATTCGTTTCTGTATCTTTTCGGAGTATAAATAGGAGAGTGGCTTTCTAATACAAAAAAGACTGTATCATCAGATTTCAGTTCTACCTGATAAATGGTTCCTCTCGGAATAATCAGATAATCTCCCGTTACGAATTCAAGATCTCCTACAAATGTTTTCAAAATTCCGGTTCCGTTATGAACATACAAAAGCTCATCACATTCTGCATTTTTATAGAAATAATCCATCGATTTTCTTGGCTTTGCCAATCCCATTTTCAGGTCGTTATTCATCAAAAGGATCTTTCGGCTGTCCATAAAATCGTCTTCAGGAGTGACGTTCATTCCCTTAAACATTCTCGGAGCCACATTTTTTTCCACTGCTATTTTTGGAGTAACATCTTTCGGCTCACCGATAGATTTAATCTGTGTAGGGCGGTGGATATGATATAACAGAGAAGAAATACCATGGAAGCCTTCTGTACCGAAAAGCTGCTCATAGTAAAATTTATCTTCCGGAGACTTAAAGATCGTATGCCTTTTTGGTGGGATATTTCCCAGTTGATGATATCTCATTTTACTTTCATATGTAGTTTCTCAAATTTAATCATTTTTCATGAATTGGCTCAACCTATATTTTTTGCATTAAGTTTTGTATTTGAAAAATAATTGTTAGATTTGTCTAACAATTTTAATTTCATGAAGCGAATATTATTTTCTATTACTTTTTTATCAACCTATTGTTTTGCGCAGGAGACCGATAGTTTGAGTTTATCACAGACTAAAAATCTGGATTCTGCGAGAGTTACGAAGAGGGAAATCAAGACAAGTAACATTGAGGATGTAGTGGTTACCGGTACCATAAAACCGATGAGCAGGTCTAAAAGTCCTGTTGCCGTGGAAATTTACAGTCAGAAATTTTTTCAGAAAAATCCTACTCCCAGCATTTTTGAAGCCATTGCGATGGTAAATGGGGTAAAACCTCAGCTGAATTGTTCAGTATGTAACACAGGAGATATTCATATTAATGGACTGGAAGGACCGTATACGATGATTCTGATTGACGGAATGCCCATTGTAAGTTCACTTTCTACCGTGTATGGACTAAGTGGAATTCCGAATAGTTTGGTTGACCGAATTGAAGTAGTAAAAGGACCTGCTTCTTCAATCTATGGTTCTGAAGCAATGGGAGGTGTAATTAATATTATCACCAAAAATGCACTGACTGCTCCTAAATTAAGTGTTGATCTGATGACATCGAGTTGGTTTGAAAATAATCTGGATCTTTCCACCAAATTCAACGTTGGGAAGAATGCAGCTTCATTATTAAGTTTAAATTATTTCAGTTTTCAGGAAAGAATAGATCAGAATAAAGATAATTTCACGGATACCACTTTACAAAGCAGAATTTCCGTATTTAACAAGTGGAATTTTAAGAGAAAAGAAAACAGACAGGCAAGTTTTGCTTTGAGGTATCTGTATGAAGACCGTTTTGGCGGTGAAATGCAGTGGAATAAATCTTTCCGTGGCAGTGACGAAGTATACGGAGAAAGTATCTATACCAACAGAGCAGAGGTTTTCGGATTGTACGAATGGCCGATGAAAGAGCATATCGTGACACAGTTTTCTTATAATTATCATGATCAGAATTCGTTTTATGGATCAAACCCATTCAATGCTACACAAAAAGTGGCTTTTGTACAGACGTATTGGGACAGAAGTTTCGGGAAACATGATATCACGGCCGGACTTACCTTCAAAAGAACTTTTTATGATGATAACACTCCGGGAACATTAGCTTCAGACGGTATCACGAATGCACCGATGAAATCTCCTATCTGGGGAGCTTTTATCCAGGATCAGTGGGAAATTAATGATAAAAATACGTTGTTACTTGGGTACAGGTATGATTATGATAAAGTGCATCATTCTGTACATTCACCGAGGTTTGCATGGAAATTTAATCCCAATCCGTATCATACCTTGCGTTTCAACTTTGGAACAGGTTTCAGAGTGGTTAATTTATTTACGGAAGATCATGCTGCATTGACAGGTTCAAGAGAAGTTGTGGTAAAATCTGACCTGAAGCCGGAAAGATCCATCAACGGAAACCTTAATTATATCTGGAAAATTCCTGTAGGCAGCCGAATGGTAAATCTTGATGCGTCTGCTTTCTATACGTATTTCAGTAATAAAATTGTAGGGGATTTTGATTCTGATCCTAACAAAATTATTTATGATAATCTTCACGGATACGGAATTTCAAGAGGTGCTTCCCTGAATGTGGATTTCAGTTTTCAGTTTCCTTTGAGTGTTAATCTGGGAGTTACTTATCTGGATGTCTATCAGAAATTTGATAATGAAAATCAAAAAACACAGCAGCTGCACGCTCCGAAATGGAGTGGTACTTATAACCTGACCTATAAATTCGCGAATAACCTGACTATCGATTTTACAGGACAGTTTTACGGACCAATGAGGCTTCCTGTTCTTGTGAACGATTTCCGCCCTGAATATTCACCCTTTTATTCTTTGGCCAATATTCAGGTGTCCAAGAGTTTTAAATCCGGATTTGAAGTGTATTGCGGGATGAAAAACTTATTCAATTTCAGACCTAAAGATCCTTTGATGAGACCATTTGACCCGTTTGATAAGCATGTTGATGATCCTATCAATAATCCTAATCATTATACTTTTGATACCGCATACGGTTATGCACCGATGCAGGGGATCAGAGGTTTCCTGGGAGTAAAATATACTTTAAAATGAAAAAAATAGCTTTATTTTTAATGTTAGTGCCCTGTTTTTATCTGTCTCAGATGAAGACAGGCACTTTTTCTGATCTTGAAGTTCAGCAGAAAGAAAACCCGAAGCCGGTGGTTATTCACCTTTATACGGACTGGTGTGCAGTCTGTAAGATTGAGTCTTTCCGTATGAGTAAAGATAAAGAGCTGGTTGATATGATCAATGACAATTTTTATTTTGTCAATTTTGAGGCAGAGAAGACAAAGGAAAAAATCCATTTTCAGAATCAGGAGTTTGAATATCTGCAGAATGGAAACTCCGGAATTCATGAGTTGGCACTGGCTTTATCAAAGAATAAAAATCAGCCTGTTTATCCTTTATGGGTATTCCTGGATAAACATCAGAATCTGGTGTATTATCAGGAAGGGCAGATGACACCTGAGAAAATGAAGCAGAAGCTGTTGGAGATTTCTGCTTTGTAAGGTGTGAGATTTGAATTTAGACAATTATATACAATTTCACATCAATCCTGCTATTTTTATTATGACGCTGTCATTCTGAATGTAACGCAGTGAAATGAAGAATCTAAGCTTTACATGAGATTCTTCCTTCGTCAGAATGACAATGGTGTAAAATACTATATAGTCATTATAGTCATCTAAATTTAAATTTTTGCATCAATCAACACCGCCAGCTGAATACAAGGTTCATCAGAACGGTTGCTCCATGCATGATTTGTTCCTCTTTGAATGACAATGTCGCCAGGTTTCAGAAGAGTTTCACCTTCTTCCATGATGATATAGAGCTCACCGGAAAGAATAATGATATAATCAAGTGTAGGCGTTTGATGCATCATCGGATGAGGTTCATTCTTTTTCCATTCTACTCCTAAATTTTTATCTGGAGGGACTATAACATATCGAAGATAAGTGCCATTTTTAGGTGTTTGCGGAAATCCGGTATTGGGGATTCTGGTTTCAAAGTCCAGACTGGCTGGCATGGTCTGGGTATTCCACACATCGGAAATGATAAGTCCCGGGAAGTGTTCTACAGCATTTTCTACCTGCATATCTTCAATAATGACAGATTTTCCGTCTTTTATTCCTGTTACGATTCGTCTTGGTATTTTGTTCATAGATTAATGTTTCATGATAAGTTTATGACCTTGGGTCTGATTATTTTTTAGAATAGAATGTGCCTGCAGAACAGTCTCCAAAGAAATATTTCCAACGGTTTTATATCGTGGAGGAAGAATAGTTTCGTTTTCAATGAGTGTCTTGATGGTAAGTAAACTGTTTTTATAGTACTCGTATTTTTTAACCATTCCATACGTATAATTGGAGATATTCATAATCAGAGTTCCTTTGTTGAAAAGGGTTTCGTGAGCATCTTTTGTAACCAAAGCCGTCACATCTACATACATTCCGTTAATTTTTAAAACGTCTGCAGTGACTTCTGACATGTAATTTCCTACCAGATCAATTCCATATTCGAAAGGCTGATCGTTATTGGCTTTTAGAATATTACTGATAAGATTTTCTTCTTTATAATTGATGATCTGATGGTTTTTCAATCCCAGATTGAGAAGAATCTGTCTGTTTTCTTCGCTGCCCACTGTGGCTGTGATTTGTTGGATATTATGTGCTAATAAAAGTTTGATCAGAAATGAACCCACGCCTCCGGTTGCTCCCGTTACCAGAACTGTATTTTCCGGATTTAGTTTCAAACGGTTAAAGATCTGTAAAGAAGTCATCCCTACTGAAGGAATAGCAGCCGCCTGTTCAAACGAAATATTTTTTGGCTTAAAGGAAACAATAGCTTCAGGAACTACAATATATTCAGCGTAAGTACCGTTGCTTCCCATAGAGCCGCTTCCACAGTAGACTTCATCTCCAATATTGAATTCTGTAACATCAGAACCTGTATTCACTACAATTCCGGATAATTCTCTTCCTAATATCGGGGAACTGATCAGTTTCCTCTCCAATTCATTTTCCAGCATCTGATAATCGATGGGATTGAAACCGCTTGCTTTGATTTGGATTAAAACTTCGTTGCTTTTGGGTATGGGTTGTTCTGCAAATCCGTCTTCCAGTTTTCCGTTTTTATTTAAAATAACTGCTTTCATAATTGTTAATTTGATACACAAATGTAAAAAGGGAATAGTTTATATTTGCTACTAGTTAACCAATGGTAACTAGTTACCTTCATGAAACTATTATGGCAAAAATCATTGAAAACGGCATCGAAAGAGAAGCCAGCTGCACAGAAGAATTGTTCGCAATGCGGGACAGTCTCGATGTTTTGGGAGGAAAATGGAAACTGATGATCTTACGGTATCTGACGAACAGACCGGATCAGATGATTCATTTTAAAAAGCTGGAACGCAGTATTGAAGGAATCTCTGCGAAAATGCTGAGCAAAGAATTAAAAGAGTTAGAAACCAATCTTTTGATCACAAGGACTATTCAGGATACAAAACCGATTACGGTAACGTATGCAGTGACGGAATATGGAAAATCAGTATTTCCTGTGACGGAAACTTTGGTTAATTGGGGAATCATTCATCGGGAGAAAATCAAAGAATCCATG
This sequence comes from Chryseobacterium sp. S0630, assembly GCF_024158915.1. Classification (GTDB taxonomy): domain Bacteria; phylum Bacteroidota; class Bacteroidia; order Flavobacteriales; family Weeksellaceae; genus Chryseobacterium. Next base: position 28,794 of record NZ_JAMZGF010000017.1, read on the forward strand.
GGATAGTCATGAGATATAGGAAAACGCAAAGACGCAAGAATTTTCCTTTAAATAGGCCTTAAGGCGCAAGGATTTTATCTTTGATAAAATTTAATTCTGTTGAATTTTAACTGAAACAAACTTGCTGAAAATCTCCTATTGAGCGAAGTCGAAATGTTCTTGCGCTTTAAAGAAGTATATTATTAAATTTCTTTACGTCCTAGCGATTACTAATAAATATTGCTTCATAGAGAAAAGATCAGATAATCTGTATTGATGAAAAAATCCTCAGACTCATATAGAGTTGAGGATTTTAAATACTACCAAATTGTTTATTAATTTTTATCTAACCACAACTGTACGAGTTCAGAGTGATCTTCCACCCATTCTTTGGCCGTAGCTTCTTTGTTTTTACTCTGTTCCATTTTCATTAAAAGATCAGACATATTTTCATCATCAAAATGAATTTTGGAAAAGAATTTAGCCAGCTCCGGATGATCTTTTGCAAAGCTTTTTCTGGAATAGGTTTTAATCTGTTCTGCTTCACCAAATATCTTTTTGGGATCATCAAGAAACTTCAGCTTCATTTTACCAAACATCCAATGAGGCTGCCATCCGGTTACAACAATCCATTCTTTACGCTGTATGGCATTCTGTAATTCGGTGATCATGGCAATGGTAGAGGAGTTGATCTGTTGGTAATCCAGCTTATAATCTATAATTGCTTTATCTGTTCCGGTAGTTAATCCGGCTCCTTTTTCAATTCCAATGATTCTGTGATTGAACTGATCTTTATGCTGGTTGAGCTCTTCAATGGAATTAACAGGAACATATTCCGGGATAACCAATCCTATACGTCCGTTGTCATAATTGGTTCCAAGATGAACTAATCCCGGGAATTTAGCCAGTTTTTTAGCATGGGTGTAAGGAAGCCAGACTCCCATGAAAAGATCTGTATCTTCATTATTCATCGAAGCCAGAATCATATCCGTAGATGCTTTTTGAATAATGGCATGATAACCCTGTTTATCCAGAATGGCTTTTGCAACATGTGTCATCGCAACATCTTCCGCCCAGCCGTCTACCATTCCTATGGTGATGTATTTAGAGTTTTTTATGTTTTCACACGAACTTAATATTGTAAATATCAACACTAAAACGGGTAAAAACAGATATTTTAATTGTTTCATCTTATTGCTTTTTCTTTACAAATCCCTGAGTAATACGGTCCAGGATAATGGCTAAAATCACAACGGATAAACCACTTTCAAATCCTAATCCGATATCCAGATTATTAATTCCTTCAAGTACTTTCTCTCCCAAACCGCCTGCAGCAATCATTCCTGCAATAACAACCATGGATAAGGATAACAATATGGTTTGATTAATTCCCGTTAAAATTGTTTTCATCGCTAACGGAAGTTCTACCTTGAAAAGGATCTGACGGTTGGTCGCTCCAAAAGCTCTGGCAGCTTCTACAATATCTTTCGGAACGGCTTCAATTCCCAATGTCGTTAATCGTACTGCTGGTGGCATGGCAAAAATAATGGTTGCAAAAGCACCCGGTACTTTACCGATACTGAAAAACAGTACAGCAGGAATCAGGTAGACAAATGCGGGCATGGTCTGCATTAAATCCAGTAAAGGACGAATGATTTTGTCGGCTATTTTGCTTTTCGCAGCTAAAATTCCCAAAGGGATAGAAAGAATAAGAGCGGTAATGGTGGAAACAAAGATAAGTGCCAGTGTTTCCATGGTTTCTTTCCATAGTCCCATTAAAAATATTAAACTTAATCCGGCAGCGGTTACCACAGCGATACCTTTTCCGGCTTTCCATAATGCCAACAGGGTAAAAAAGAGAATGATTACATAAAAAGGGGTGTTTGTTAAAATCCATTCAATTCCCATAATGGAGGAATTTCCCAGATGTTTTATGACATCAAATACAGGCTTTCCGTTTTCTGTGAGCCAATTGATTGCAGTTTCTACATATTGGCCTATATCTATAGTTTTATTCATCTTATTGATTGTTTGCGATTTCTTTTAATTCTATGATCTCTTCTTCGTTAAACTTGGTAGCTTCTATGACAAGCGATAACTGGGTTACTAGACCTAAAAATTTATTGTCTTCATCAATTACGGCAATGGACGATTTATTTTCTGAGATCAGCGGCAGCATTTCTTCTACAGTCACTTCAGGATAAACCGAAGGAACATTACTGTTGATAATAGATTCTACCGTAGGTTCTTTCTTTTTGGCGATGCGGACCACATCTTTAAGCGTTACAAAGCCAAGAAATTTATTTTGAAAATCTACCACAGGTAAGTTTTCCAGACCTGTAGCCCTCATTTTTCTTAAAGCTCCTTCAGGACCGTCTTTTCTGAAACGTACCACCGTCGCTTTGTCGAACATCAAAGATCTTGCAGTGATAATGGTCTTACGGTCTACTTTCTCTACAAATGCTTTCACATAGTCGCTTGCAGGATTGGTTAAAATATCTTCCGCTGTTCCTATTTGCTCTATGACCCCATCTTTCATAATGACGATACGATCTCCGATTTTAATGGCTTCGTCCAAATCGTGGGTAATAAAGACTATGGTTTTTTGCAATGTATTCTGCAGTTCAAGCATCTGATCCTGCATTTCAGATTTGATCAATGGATCCAGTGCGGAGAAGGCTTCATCCATAAGCAATACTTCAGGATCGTTCGCTAATGCTCTTGCCAATCCTACTCTCTGCTGCATTCCTCCTGAAAGCTGGGAAGGATATTGGTTTTCAAAGCCGGTTAATCCTACGATATCCAGAGCTTTCTGTGCTTTTTTATCGCGTGAAACTTTGTCTTCTCCTCTGATCTCCAGTCCGAAACCCGCATTGTCGAGAATTGTATGGTGGGGAAGTAATCCGAATTTCTGAAAGACCATACTCATTTCTGTTCTTCTTACTTCCAGCAGTTCTTTGTTGTTTTTTCCGGTAATATCATCGTCATTGATGAATACTTTTCCTGAAGTAGGTTCATTCAGTCTGTTAAGACAGCGCAGTAGAGTAGATTTTCCACTTCCCGACAATCCCATAATCACAAAGAATTCTCCTTCATAAATTTCAAAACTGGCTTTGTTGATTCCTATGGTACAGCCTGTTTTTTCAAGAATTTCCTTTTTGGAAAAACCTTTGTCCAGAAGTTCCTGTGCTTTTTCTTTGTTTTTACCAAAGATGATCGTCAGGTCTTTCACTTTAAGTTTTACTTTTCGAGTGTTTTCATTTTTTTCCATATTCAGAATTTTTCAATTAATAATTTGATATAAAAAATTGTACACCAATTCATTATATACATTTAGCTTTCGTTGTTCTGCTGCTGAGAATAGGATAAAATAGTTTGTTAAGCCTTTATTGATAAAAGCTTTAAACAAAAAAATAACAGCATAAAGACCTGCTGGTCTTATGTTTATTTTAAATATTTCAATAGATTATACTCTAGAAAAAGAGTGTATTATGTAAAAAGAAACTGATCTTTTACATAGATTCTACAATTAAATTACTGATGAGGTAATTACAGATATGTGTACTGAACAACTTGAATGGCTACATTTTATCAAAATGCTTGCCAGCATCAAAAAACTGTATATCAATTTTTTATGACGGTGCAAATTTACGAATTTTATATTAAATGGATTTTTACATGTGTAAGTTGTTGATTTTCAAAGTAGTTTTAAAGAGGCGGTTTCATGACGAATTTTCTCTTATCATTAAAGGTAAGAGAAGATGAATAGGGTAATTATTTTAAAAGATAAACCGTAAGACTATTTCAATAAAACGGCAATAACTGCAAGAATGGCGGGTAATGCCTGAACGAAAAATATTTTTTTAGTGGCAGAAATTGCTCCATAGATTCCGGCAACAGCTACACATCCTAAAAAGAATAATGCTACATTGGTCTGCCATTGCGGATCTTTAATCAGAAAAGACCAGATCAGTCCGGCAGCCAGAAATCCATTGTAAAGTCCCTGATTGGCAGCGAGTCCTTTCGTTGGTTTAAACATTTCTGCAGGCAGAGCAGCTTTAAAAACTTCTTTTCCTTTGGTTTCCCATGCGAACATTTCCATCCAAAGAATATAAAGGTGTTCCAGTGCAACGACGGCGATCAGAATTTTAGCAACGATTTCCATGATTCAATATTTTCTCATTGTAAAACTAAAAAAATAAAGTTAAGTTTGAGTATTAATTTGCAAGATGGACTCATTCAAATCACATTTAAATAAATTCATTACGATCAATGACGAGGAATTTGATTCCATTATTTCTTTTTTTCATGTTTTGAAAGTGAAAAAGAAAGAAAATCTGATGGTTGAAGGTGAGGTATGCAAATTTAAATATTTCGTTCTGGAAGGCTGTCTGAGGAAATTTTTTGTGAACGAAAAAGGGGTAGAACAAACCACTGAATTTGCTATTGAAACCTGGTGGATGTCTGATACTTTTGCTTTTGAGAAACAGTTGAAATCGGATTTTAATATTCAGGCTGTAGAAAATTCCAAAATTTTAGCCATTGATTTTCAGTCTCAGGAGCTTTTATTGGAAAAGCATCCCATCATGGAACGCTATTTCAGAATGGTGTACCAAACAGCTTATGCGGCGGCTGAAAAAAGAATCCGTTATATTTACGAGATGACAAAGGAAGAATACTATGTACATTTTAGCACTCTGTATCCTTGGTTTATCCAGAGAATTCCACAATATTTAATTGCTTCCTTTTTAGGTTTTACGCCGGAATATCTGAGTGAAATCAGAGCAAAATTACGATCTTAAACCAGTTTAAGTTTTTTACGGATCAGAAGCCGGAAATTTGTCATGTGATTAAAAGCTAATGCAATGACAGATCAAAAAAATCAATTTCCGCAACTTTTTTTAAGACTGGCTCTTGCCGTTACGATGCTTTCTGCAGTGGCAGACCGATTCGGATGGTGGAGCAAAGAAAATTCATCATGGGGAAACATGGAGAGTTTTAAAGAATATACAAGACAGCTTACCTTTTTTCTACCGGAAGCTTTAAGTACAGTTTCAGCGTATGCCGCTACCTTTTTAGAAATTCTTTTTCCTTTGATGCTGATTTTTGGATTTAAAACAAAAATGGCAGCCTATGGAAGCTGTATCCTGCTGTTAATTTTTGCGATATCCATGACCATTGCATCAGGACCAAAAGCCCCACTGAACTATTCTGTATGGGTGGGAAGTGCAGCCGCTCTTTTACTGGCGGTACAGCAACATTATTCTTTAAGTATAGATCAATTAACCAAAAAAATATAATATTATGAGCGCAAGATTGAATATTGCAACAGTAGATTCAGCAGCCTATAAAGCCATGCTGGGATTGGAAGGGTATTTACAAACGATTTCTTTAACACATATTCAGAAGGAACTGATTAAAATCAGAGCTTCACAAATCAATAAATGTGCTTTCTGCCTTGATATGCATACCAAAGATGCCATCAAATACGGAGAAAATGCTCAGAGAATTTTTATTCTGAACGGATGGACGGAAGCAAAAGAATTTTTCACTGAAGAAGAACAGGTGCTGTTGGCGATGACAGAAGAAATTACACTGATCAGCGACAAAGGTTTAACCGAAGAAACGTATCAGAAAGCGAAGTCTTTCTTTGATGATAACCAGATCGCTCAGATCATTATGGCGATCATTACGATCAATGCCTGGAACAGGATTGCAGTAAGTACTCATCTTCCGATTGCAAAATAGTGAAATCAGGGAGTGAGTAGATGGAGGATGGAAGTTGATGAAGACTGCATCATCTACGGATGTTTACTTTATTTAAAAAAAACGGCCTTTCAAATTTTTGAAAGGCCGTTTTGATGCAAGATGTAAAGTGACAGTGTAACACAGTTCGGGTATTAATTCTAAAAATAAATTCTTTGGTTCATTTTATTTTTTAAACCGGAATTACATTGTCTCTCCGTTTCTCGGATATAAAGGTAGTTTGAATTTTATCCAACCACAAAAGTCACAAAAGGTTTTATTTTAGAACACTTGAATTGACTTAAGTAACTTTAAAATGATACCGCAGAAAAGTTCACACAAGATGAAAATCAAAGATTTTCACAAAACTTAAGTGTACTTATTATGCATAAGAAGTGGTTCTGAAAAAACTTAAGTGTTTAAAACTTTTGTGCCTAAAATAATGAATAGAAAAGTTTAAACAACCTCATATTGTAAACATTTAATTTAATAAATAGCTACCGGATTCACATTCACCTGAGTAGAACCTACATACAAAGGCTGTCCCAGTACAAATAAAAATTCCCAGATTTTTTGCTTCACCAATGGACGGCTGTCAATCAGTTCCAGGTTATAAATTCCTTTTTTTGCGAGCATAAACTGATTGATAGGGAATTCTTCTTTACTTTTAGGGTTGGGATATACTTCAGAAGCCCAGGTATCACCACCAAAAGCAACGATTCCCTGATCGGCAAGCCATTTTGCAGCATCCATTCCGATGCCGGGTTCTGTTTCCAGGAATTGCTGATTGTTTTTACCGATCAATTCAAGCCATCCGGTATTAAAAAGAATGATATCACCCTTTCGGAGAGTAAGTCCCTGTTTCTTTAAAACGGATTTAATATCTTCGACTGTAAATTCTGTTCCTCCGGGTACGATTGATTTTCCATAATGAGCAGTCATATCAAGGACTACACCACGGGTAACGAAAGGAGGTACTTTTTCAACTCCCAGTTTTTTCACACCTTCTACGGTTACAAAATCTGTTGCTTTATTTCCGTTGTAGTAAGTATTATCAATACCGATGTGCCCGATACCGTTCAGCTGTGTTCCCACTCCGGTCCATCCGTTTACTAACTCGTCATTGAAGGTGAATTTATTAGGTCCTATGCTTTTTCCGCCCTGCTCTCCGGGCTGAATATTATATAAATTGAAACTTCTGTGTCTGAAAGCAGGCAGGTTTTTATCAATAGGAACGGCAAGTGCTAAGGTTTTGCCTTGTTTTACTAATCCTAGTGCTTGTTTTACGACTTCCGGTGTTAACAGATTGGCTGCTCCAATCTCATCTTTCGCACCGTAAACCGAAGGATACCATGATTTGTCTTCCGGATTGACGAGTGTCTGAGCTTTTAAACTAATGCTGTTGAAAGTCAATAGTGTAGCGAACCCGAACATTTTGATCAGATTATTTTTCATTTTTTATGAGGTTTGAGGTTAAGGGAGGGAAGCTGGAAGCTGGGGGAGGTTATTGAAGTCTGATAACAACTGAAGTTCTGTTAAATCAGATCTTTAAATCAGATAATGATCATTGATCAGAAGACTGATCTTATTTCCAGCCTCCTTCTTCCAGCTTCCAACATCTACATTAAATTTCGCTCAAAGCAGAATTGATAAAGCTTAATTCTTCCTGTGAAAGGTCAATAGACATTGCTTTTGCGTTTTCGATGGCTTGCTGTGCATTTCTTGCTCCTGCCAATACGACTGTGATTGCTGGCTGTAGCGTTGTCCATCTTAATACCAGTTGAGAAAGGCTTGCTCCTTTTTCCTGAGCAATAGGTTCTATTTTTTCTAAGAACGTTTTTACTTTATTCAGATCAAACTGAGAGAAATATCCGTTTCTGTGGTCATTATCTTTCAATTGGGTTTCTTTGAAATATTTACCGGTTAAAAGACCTCTTTCCATTGGGCTGTACACGATGATTCCTGTATTATTTTCCAAAGAATAAGGGACAAGATCGTTTTCAATGGCACGGTTCAGCATACTGTAAGAAACCTGATTGCTGGCAAGTTGTAAGGTTCTGTTAGCTTCTTTCATTTGAGCAACGCTGTAGTTGCTGACTCCTGCTGTACGGATTTTTCCCTGCTGGATCAATAATTCCATAGCTTCCATAGTTTCGGAGATAGGCGTTGTGCTGTCCGGCCAGTGAAGCTGTAAAAGATCAATATAATCTGTTCCTAATCTTTTTAAGCTCTCTTCAACTTCTTTGATAATGTTTTCTTTTGAAGCCAATTTGTACACGGGAATAGTTTTTCCTTCGTCTTCTGCATCAAAGAAAAACTCTCCTTTACCATTATTGCTTCCGTCCCATACCAATCCGAATTTTGTTAAAAGCTGGATTTTTGAACGGTCTTTTCCTTTGATGGCTTCACCGATCATTTCTTCACTCAGCCCGAAACCGTAGAATGGTGCGGTGTCAATAGAAGTTACCCCATGATCTAATGAAGCGTGAATAGAATTGATAGAATCCTGTTTTTCATTACCGCCCCACATGTTTCCGCCAATGGCAAAAGCTCCGTGTGTAATTGTTGATAATTCTAAGTCAGTGTTTCCTAATTTTCTATATTCCATTTTTGCTTGTTTTAAAATTGTTGTTGTGTTAAACCACCCCGTCAAAAATTCTTTGAATTTTCGCCACCCCTCCGGAGGAGGGGAATTCTCGCCGTTTCAATAGTGACACTTTTAAGAACTTTTCGGATTTAAAAAGAAATAAAATGTTCTTTTCTGTATTCTGAATAGCATCTTTTTTTATTTAAGCGTCTGAAAAACTTTTGTGACTTGTGTGGTTAAAAATTGTCTGTTATTTCTTTAATTCTTTTGCGATAGCTTCTCCAACGCTTTTTGCAGACTGTGGATTTTGTCCTGTGATCACTCTCTGATCGGTTACCACATGATTCTGCCAAAGCCCGGATTTTTCAAATTTTGCACCTCTTTCTTTCAGTTTATCTTCCAATAGGAAAGGAACAACGTTGGTTAATTTTACTTCAGCTTCCTCTTCATTGGTAAAAGCATTGATTTTTTTGCCGTCTACAAGATATTTTCCGTTATTGAGTTTGATATTCACCAAACCTGCAGGACCATGACATACTCCGGCTACAATTCCTCCGTTTTCATAAATTTTAGAAGCAATATCTGCCAGTTCTTTATTGTCTGCAAAATCCCACATTGCTCCGTGTCCTCCTGCATAAAAAATGGCTGAATATTCTTTTGGATTCACCTGTGATGGTGTCATAGAATGATCAATCTTGTTTTTGTACTCCTTGTTTTCCCAGAATTCCTTGTTGACAGGATCTTTCAAATCGAAGCCATCTACCGGAGGAGTTCCGCCTTTCGGACTTACAAAGTCAATTTCATATCCTGCCTGGTGAAGAACTTCCCACGGATGAGAAACTTCGCCCAGATAATATCCTGTATCCTCACCGGTACTGCCTTTTTTATCATGGCTGGTAACGACGAATAAGATTTTCTTTTTCATATTCTTTGATTTTTTGGTTTGTGCCTGAACGAATCCTATCGTAAAGACAGCCAACATTAACAACGCTAATTTTTTCATAATTAAATGATGTTGGTAAGATAAATCTGTGGTTTTTCCTGAAGCTTCTCATCTACCAAAGCTCCGAAAGCCTGGATGTAAGGCTGCTGATTGTGCTGAGCCAACCCTTCCTCGCTTTTCCAGATTTCGTAGAAAACAAATTCATTTTTGTCTTCAATACCCTGATGCAGGCTGTAAAGCTCACAAGCTTCTTCTTTTCTTGTTTCTTCTACCATATGCTGAAGAACTTCCAGTACTTCTGCCTGATGTTCTTCTTTGGCTTTTATAATAGCTGTAAGATGAATTTTCATAATTAAATAAAATTTTCAATTGAGTTATAGATAGGTTTCCAGTCCAATTCTGCTTTAGCTTTATCCGAGCTACATCTGCTGTTGGATGCAAAACCGAAATAGCCTCCCGCAGGACCGAATTTATTAACAGCTTCCTGTATACTTAATGATTCTGCAGGTTGTAGGCTGTATTTTTTACTGATGTTTTCTGCAATGTTTTTTAAAGAAGATGAACCATTTTCTGCATAATAAATAGAACCTCCTTTTGCTTTTTCCAATGCGAGTACATATAAATCTGCAAGGTCTTCAATATGTAAGTTAGACCAGATATTTTCTCCTTCACCAAAATAGACTCCATGTCCTTTTTCCTTAGAAAAATTGATGAGAGCGGGAATCTGGATGCTGTCTTTTTTTATTCCCAGACCTTCTCCGTAAACCATTGTAGGAACAATAACAATACTTCTTATATCTTTGTTTGCAGATTGCAGTACATAATTGTTGATAAGCACTCTTGATGCCATTTCCAGTCTTGGTTGCAAAGGGAAATCTTCCCTGAAGATAAAATCACTTTTTTGACCATTCTCTTTTCCTCCAAAAATGGCAGAACCTGAAGTGAAAATAAACGTTTTGTGACTTCCTTCCAGAGCTTTGATAAAGTTATCTGCTGCATAAGCATCATCTGCTGAATCTGCATTGTGAATAACTGCATCTACACCGGAAACCGCTGTTCTGATAAGATCTTCATCATGAATATTCCCCACAATAGCTTTGATTCCTAATGATTCCAGTTCCTGTACATGGGTTTCATTACGAACCAGTCCTGTCACTTCATAATCCTTGTCTAGGAGTTTTTTTGCGATAGTTCCGCCAATATAGCCGGTAATACCTGTGATCAGTACTTTTTTCATGATACCAGTTCCGGTTTTAATTCTTTTTCAAATACATTTCTTACATGCGCTCTGTATAATGTCATATCACGTTCTACATTAGCATTTTTCTCTACATCGTGGAAGTGGAAGCTTTCCATTTTTTCTAGTGAAACAAAGGCATTCATTCTGTGGAAACCAAATAATGGTCCTTCATCTACACTTTTTTCACTAAAAAATTCTCCTGGAAGAGTGAAAGCCGTTGCAGGAGCATTCCAGCTGGTAGTCAGCATGTATTTTCTTCCTCCAAGCATTCCTCCTGTTCCGTAGTTGATTTCCGGATTCTCAGCATTTCTTCCGTCGCTCATATAAATTCCTTTGGCATGTCCTGCTGTGAACACTTCGTCAATATATTTTTTCAATCCGTTAGGCAATTGGAACCACCAGATTGGAGTGTGGTAAATGATATAGTCTGCCCATACAAATTTCTCCACTTCTTCATTCTTGTCATAGGTTTCACTTACATTGGTTATCTTTACTTCTACGTTCTCAAATTCTTTAAGAACGGCTAATGTATTGTCTGCAATAGTCTGATTATATTTTCCTCCGGAATGTCCGAAATTCTGTCCTCCGTTGATGATTAGTACTTTTTTCATTTTTTTATGATTGTTTGAATTTTACTCTGCAAAGTTAGAACGGATGTTTGTATAATAAAAATAATATAAATTATAGGATGTTATTATTTTTGTGATAGTTAATTAGGTTCAAGGTTTTGGGTTCAAAATTTAAGGTTATGTATGTGAATGGTCAATGGTCAATCCGCTTTGCTTGTGAATTTGTTATGTGTTTCGAGTTGCGTGATTCGAGGTTGAGTTCAACCGATTCGTTTGTGTATGCAGGTATTGCTAACCAGTAGTTACTCATTCACAAGTGACTTTGCGCAGCAAAAATTGACTATTGACCATTGACAATTTCCCTTTTCATGGTAAAATGTCATAGTATATCCGAGCTGAAATTCCTTTCCGTCATGTAAATTTGTCTAACAAATTGAAGGACAATGATACAGATAGCTGTTTTTAGTGATGTGCATGGAAATCTTCCTGCATTGGAAGTTGTGTTGAAGGATATAGAGCAAAGAGGAATCAGTCAGAAATTCTGTTTGGGAGATCTGGTAGACTTTGCACCCTGGGGAAATGAAGTAATAGAAAAAATCAGAAGTCTGAACATTCCTTGTCTGATGGGAAATCATGATGAAAGAATTGCCTTTGATATTCCTGTGATTCCTTTATCCAAGCATTCAGAAGAAGAAACAAACGCCAGATTTATTGCGATAGATCATTCTAAAAAACATATTACAGAATTCAACAAAAGATTTCTCTCCGAACTTCCTTTTCATTTAAAATTAAATTATAAAACAGGTAAAAAACATTGGAATATTCAGTTAGTGCATTCCAGTCTTGAAAGCAATGATACCTATTTATACGAATCTGAAAATGATGAGATTTTTACATCTATGCTGGAAAGTGCAGATGCTGATCTTATTGTCATGGGACACACCCATTTATCATTTAAAAAACAGTTTGATAATAATACCTGGGCTGTCAATTGTGGTTCTGTAGGACGTTCTAAAGAAGAAAACAGGCTGGCTTCTTATCTGGTGGTGACTTTAGATGAAGAAAAAATTACTCCTGAAATTATACAGCTGTCTTATCAGATTGATGAAACTGCCCGCCAGATAAGGGAAAGCGGGATTCCGGATTATTATGCGTCATTTCTGAAGAATGAAAATGTATCAATATTATAATTATTTTGTAATTTTGTATCAGAATATTAATAATTAAGTCATGGTTAATTTAGAATGGTATCGTACTTTTAAGGCGATCTATAAAACCGGGACATTGACAGGTGCTGCCGATGCTCTGTTTATATCACAGCCAGGAGTGAGCCTTCACTTAAGCTCATTGGAAGCTTATGTAGGATACAAACTATTCGACAGAACGGGTCGAAAAATGATTCCGACAGAAAGAGGAAAAGTATTGTTTAATGCAGTTGCCGAACCTATTACTAAACTGGAAGATGTAGAGAAAAATTTTCAAAAATCTACAGAGAAGCATACTCCTACCATCAGTGTCGGGATGTGTTTTGAGACTTTTCAGACCACTTTGGAGCAATATGTTTCTTCATTGCCTTTTAATCTGATTATCAGTTTCGGAGAATATCCTGAAATGCTGGATCAACTGGATAAGGGAATTCTAGATCTTATCATCACTCCCAAAAAAGGATCTTCACCCAATATCGAACATGAAGCATTCTCTTCGGAACAGATTATTCTGGTAGGAGGGAAGGATGTGGATAAAGCAGCTTTCAATAAAGTATTGAAAACAAAAGATGCAGAGCAGATTGAAGAGTGGCTGAAGAATGAAAAATGGTATGGAACCACCGGAGATATGGAACACCTTTTCCAGTACTGGATATTGAATTTTGGCCATAAACCGAATTTCCGTCCTAATTATATTGTTCCCAACATGAACTCGATCATCCGTTGTCTCAAAGGAGGGACAGGATTAGCCGTTGTTCCTGATTTTCTATGCAGAAATGACATTGAAAGCGGTGATATTCAGCTGATCTGGGAAGGAAAGAAAAAGTTTGAAAATACCCTGTATTTCGGTTGTCGTAAGAAAACAAATTATCAAACCGAAATAGAGCATATCAAAGGGTTATTCCGCAAGGTGATGGCTTAATAAAACCATATCTCTCATCTGTAAACCGTTTTCATAAATAGGAGCGGGATAGTTTTCAATAAAAAAATCTTTCAGGATTCCCCTTTTGATGAATCCGTTTTTCTCATAAAATCTGATCTGTTGGACACCGGTATCCGATGTTCCAACAGTCAGTGTTTTATAATGATTTTCTTTCGCAATTTCTTTTGCTTTGTCCATCAGGATGCTTCCGATACCTTTACTTCGGTAGCTTTCAATCACAGCAACATTTTTAATTTCCAGTTCAGTATTGCTTTTTCTGTACAATGCCATCACTGCAATGTTTTCAGTGCCGTCGTGTAAAAGATAAATGTCAGAATTGAAAATGTACTGATTGATTGCCTCTTTGGTTTCATCTGCCAATAGCAACAGATGATAAGGAATCTCTGAATCAGAGTGCAAGAGATTGAAAGTAAAATTTCCCATTACAGACTCATATGAATAAGTGGATAATTCTTTCCTGAACCGTCTTTTTCAGATCTTCCTGTCTTTTTGAACCCCATTTTTTCATAAAATCCAATGGCTTGAGGGTTTTGTTCATTGACATCTACTTTCGTCAATCCGGTTTTCTCTTTCATAAACTGATAAAGTGTTTTACCATAACCTTTTCCACGGGTATCATTATGTATGAAAAGCATTTCCAAATTACCTTCTGCTACAGAGGCAAATCCTTTAGATTCATTATCTTCAGTAATTAAATACACTTCCAGATTAGGAAGATAATCTCTTGGAATAGCTTCTTTGAAATAATTGAAATCCTCTTCGGCAAGAAAATCGTGAGTTGCTTTTACTGCTGATTCCCATATTTCCATAATTATCGGATAATCCTCTGCTGTAGCCAATCTGATATGTTGTGACATGATTTTAAATTTTAAACAAAAATAGGGAAAATGAATGTGAGAAGCTAGGAGAAGGGTAAATTTTGAGGCTAGAGGCTAGAGGCTAGAGGCTGGGAGATGGGAGATGGGTGCTGGAAGTTAGAAGTTAGAAGTTAGAAGTTAGAAGTTAGAAGTTAGAAGTGGACATAGTAGGTTTTATCGACCACTCATTCCCCTTCTCTGAAGGGGTGGATTTTTGCAAAGCAAAAAGACGGGGTAGTTTAAACAAACCTCATTAAATAACAATTTTTTAACAGGAACAGTAAAATTGGTAGGCAGGATTTTCAAATTTTTATTGCAAATTTGTTTATCACTTTATATTAATCATTAAAATAAAGATTTATGCAAAAGAAAACCTATACAGGACAACCTGTGGTAACATTAAATAACGGAGTGGATATTCCGGCTTTAGGATTCGGAGTATGGCAGATGGAAGATCTGAAAGAATGTGAAAATGCAGTAATCAAAGCTATTCAGACAGGATATAGAATGATAGACACTGCTGCTATTTATCAGAATGAAACTGCAGTAGGCGCTGCTGTGAAAAATAGTGGTGTAAACAGAGACGAACTGTTTATCACATCCAAAGTATGGGTTCAGGATCATGGATACGAAAAGGCAAAAAGTGCTTTTCAGAGAACGTTAGACAGATTACAGATGGATTATCTTGATATGTATCTTATCCACTGGCCATACGGAGATTTTCTGGGTACATGGAAAGCTTTGGAAGAATTATATCATGAAGGAAAAATCAAAGCGATTGGAGTGTGTAATTTTACCGTTGAGAAACTGGAGGAATTGAAAGCTAATTCAACCGTTTTACCCGTTATCAATCAAATTGAACTGCATCCTGTATTTCAGCAGAAAGAATTACAGGTGTATGACAGAGACAATAACATCGTAACTCAACCTTGGAGTCCGCTAGGAAACGGTAATGCGAATCTTTTAAGCAATCCTGATCTGAAAGCCATTGCAGAGAAATATGGAAAAACTGTAGCACAGGTAATTTTGAGATGGCATCTACAGGAAGGATTTGTAGTGATTCCGAAATCTGTAACCCCTTCAAGAATTGAAGAAAACTTTAATGTATTTGATTTTGAACTGACAGAAGATGAAATGAATGTTGTCCGTTCTTTAGATACTGGAAAAAGATTATTCTTTGATCCTAAAGACCCTGAATGGGAGCAAAAAATGCTAAATTCTGTAGCAGATATTTAATCCGGAATTTTATAAAAATACATCCCGCAGTTTTCATGAATTTGCAGACTTTCGAATCTGAAATATTGTGAGATTTGCGGGATTTTTAAATCAATATAACCATGACTGCAAAAGAATTCATAGAAACACTCGCATTATTTAAAAATGAAAAAGAACTTAATAAAGCTGAGAAGTTTTTCAAAGGAAATGATGGTATTACCAAGAGTTTCGGGGTGAAATTCGGAGATGTTTTTACTACGGCGAAGGCATTTTCGATGATGCCTCTGGATGAAATCAACAAGCTTCTTGACAGTGATTTTTATGAAGTAAGAATGGGAGCGGTAAGTATTATGGATTTTCAGGCGAGAAGTAAAAAAACGTCTGAAGACCGGAAGAAAGCTCTTTTTGATCTCTATCTCAACCGTCATGATCGTTTGAATAACTGGGATTTTGTAGACAGAGCAGCCAGAAGTATTATTGGAGAATATCTTATCGATAAACCAAGAGACATTTTATACAAACTTGCTGATTCCGAAAGTCCATGGGAAAGAAGAACAGCGATAGTAAGCACTCATGCATTTATCAGACAAAATGATGCTGAGGATACTTTTGCCATCGCAGAAATCCTCGTTCACGATCCAAACGAGCTTGTGAATAAAGCTGTAGGAAGCTGGATTCGGGAAGCCGGAAAAAAAGACAAAAAGAAATTACAGCATTTTCTCAATACTTATGTTAAAACAATGCCTGCTGTTACATTTTCTTACGCAACTGAAAAACTGGATCCGGAATCAAAATTATATTACAAAGAGCTCAGGAAGAAAAAGTAAATCTTCATTTATTCAATATACAATAGAAGTTGATCAACAGCCTTAAACTCTAAACATTGAACCTTAAACCTTGAACTTTGAATAAATCGTGAGCAATATCATATTCTGGAATAAAAAGTATTGCTTTGTTCTTCGTACATTTTAATTAAAATAATTCTTATGTTTTGGCCGGATACAATCAGTAAAAAATTAGGGATAGAATATCCTGTAATTCAAGCTCCAATGTTTGGTGTGAGCACGGTACAGATGGCTGTAGCAGCTACAAAAGCAGGTTGTCTCGGATCACTGGCGCTGGCTGATCTTTCTGCAGATCAGTCTGTGGAATTGATCAGAGAAATGAAGACACAGACTGATCAACCTTTTGCAGCGAATATATTTGTTCATCATATTCCTGAAGTGACAGATGCTTTGAAAGAAAAATATAGTAAAACCAGGCAGTTTATAGAACAGCTGGCAAAAGAAAATGCTATAGAAGTTCATCTTCCGGACCTTGAAGAAATTAGTGTCAACGGCTATCATGATCAGGTGGATGCTATTATTGAAGAAAAATGTAAGATTTTAAGCTTTACTTTCGGAAATCTTGATGATGAGAGTATTCAGAAGTTAAAAGAAAATGGAGTTACCCTTATCGGAACCTGCACTTCTGTAAAGGAAGCCTTATTGCTTGAAAAATCCGGTATTGATATCATTTGTGTTCAGGGAATTGAGGCTGGAGGGCACAGAGGGAGTTTTGAAGCAGACAATATTCCGCAGATCGGAGGTTTATCTTTGCTCTCACAAATCTATGAACAGGTAAATGTTCCTTTGATCTATGCAGGAGGAATCTACGGAGTAAGAACATTAAAGGCTGTGAAAGACTTAGGTGCGCAAGGCTTTCAGGTTGGGAATCTTCTATTGACTTCTCAGGAAAGTGCTCTTTTACCTTTTGAAAAAGAAAGGTTGAGAAAGGTAAGAGAAGAGGAAATTGTTTTAACGAAGAGTTTCTCCGGGCGGTATGCAAGAGGAGTGAAAAACCATTTTATAGAAACAGTAGAAAATTCAGAATATATTTTACCTTATCCTTATCAGAACAAGCTGACCAATGCTTTACGTAAAGCAGCAAAATCTTTGCAAAATCCAGAATTTGTAGGAATCTGGGTTGGACAGTCTATCCATCAGTATAGCGAACTTTCTACAGAAGAAATTTTGAAGAAACTGATCAAAGAATGTGAAAGATGAATCTGTATGTTCTAATTTGATGATAATTTTATATTTTCGTACATCAATATCATTGATCTGCCCCCAATATAAAAACTAAAATCAATAAAAACATCCATGAAATATTCAGAAGGAATTCAGAGATCACTTCCATTCGGGTATCTTTTTCTCGTTGTAATGGGAATATTAAAAGAGAGTGTCTTCTACTATCAGATCAATATTAATATTCTAAAGTACTCAACAATAATGGATATTCTGATAAGTCCGATTGCTACTTTGACGGCTCATCCCATTATATTGATTGCCCTGATTGGTGTTGTTGTATTTTCATTTGCTTTTCCCTCTTTTTTATCAAAGCAGGCCAATAAAAATAAACGTTGGGCATTACAAATGGCATCGCTCAAAGAACATGAAAACATGAGTAAAGAAGCTATTGAGAATCATTTTACCAATATGTTTGTGAGATTTCTTGCCATGATGTTACTGTCTTTCTTTGTAGGAATAGGATGGGGAGAAGGCCTTGGGCTCACCAGGAAGATAAAGGAAAACAAGCTTAAATATGACTATAAATTAAACTATGGTGATGAAAGCTCTGAGCAGGTACATCTGATAGGATCCAACAGTATGTATTATATTTATCTGGCTAAAGGAAATAAAACGATAAAAATAGCACCGGTAGGTTCCATAAAAAGTATGGAACTGACCAACAATAAAAAGTTGATCGATTAAAAATAAACTACCATAAAAAAAGCTTCAGAATATACTCTGAAGCTTTTTATTTATTTTGTTAAGTCTAATCCGCCAAAATTTCCGGAACTCATCATGAGATAAACACCATCTGTTTTATCTAATGTATTCCAGTAGGCATGTAGATCTTCAGCATTCGTGAAAACCTTCAGCTTTTCATTCTTGAATTTTTCTTTAATAAACTCAGGAGAAATAGGTTCCATTCTCTTGATCTTCAATGCGTCTTCAGAATAGAAAACAATGGCTTCCTCCAGACCATCCATGGCGTGGTCATACTGCTCAAGGAAAGCAGGGTTTAAGCTTGAATAGGTATGAAGTTCCAGGAATCCGTATTTCTTATCCTTTTTAAATTGTTCAGCGAAGGCTTTTACAGCTGCTTTCACCTTACTTGGTGCATGGGCAAAATCTTTGTAAAGCGTCCCTTTATCTTCTCTTTCTACTTTTTCAAGACGCTTGGATGCTCCTTTGAAGCTCATGATCGCCTCATAGAAATCTTCATCCATAATCCCAAGTTGTTGGCAGATATGTCTTGCACCTTCAAGATTCAGTAGATTGTGTGCTCCAAAAACAGAAAGAGGAACATCTCCCATTTCGGTTTTTAAATACACTTTACCATTATTGATTTCGTATTCAGGCGTTTTATAAGGAATCTTTCTGAAATAGTTCTCTGCATTTTCCACTACTTTCACTACTTCCGGATCTTCTTCATTATATACAAGAACTCCGCCTGCTGTAATACTTGCCACAAACTTTCTGAACTGCTCAATATAATCATCAAATGTTTTGAATACATTGATATGATCCCATGCAATACCGCTCATCAAAGCAATATTAGGCTGATACAGTAAAAATTTTGAGCGAAGATCAATAGGAGAAGAAAGGTATTCATCACCTTCCAACACCATGAAATCATTATCCTGAGTCAGCTTTACCATACAGTCGAAACCTTCAAGCTGAGCGCCTACCATGAAATCCACATCTTTCTGATGGAAATTCAAAACGTGAAGGATCATTGAAGTAATAGTCGTTTTACCATGTGATCCGGCAATAACAACTCTTGTCTTGTTTTTAGACTGTTCGTACAGGAATTCAGGATAAGAATATATTTTCAAGCCCAGTTCTTTTGCTCTTGCCAGCTCAGGGTTATCCTGATGTGCGTGCATTCCAAGAATGACAGCATCAATATCCGAAGTGATCTTTTCCGGGAACCAGCCCATTTCCTGAGGAAGAATTCCTTTCTTTTCCAATCGGGATTTTGAAGGCTCAAAAATAGCGTCATCAGAACCTGTCACCTGATATCCTTTGTCTTTTAATGCGATTGCAAGATTATGCATGGCGCTTCCGCCAATGGCAATGAAGTGGGTTTTCAATTGTATTTACTGTTTTTTAACATTAGTATTAATGATCTGCTGGAAAGCTTCAAGAATATTGTTCCAGTTGGTGTTGTAATTCGGAATAATCATACTTGCATCCGTTTTACTGCCTTCATTAGGACCTTTCTTGACATTGATGGAAGTTGAAATATTGTCGTACAATTTTTTACGGTCTTCCTGTATTCTTCTGAAATTATTCTGAGAAAGAACCTGATCCAGTTTCTTTAAATCTTCATCAGAAATTTTAAAATCCTGTTTGTATTTTTTTCCCTGTCCTTCAAAAGAGTAGTGTACATTATTTCCTTTGATAAGAAGATTTTCATAAATAGGAGCAACACCTCCGCTTTTCGAATAGCTGATGTCAAAATCCGAATATACCTTTTGGCTGTTGCATGAAACTAATACTATGATTGCGAATAAGATTCCAAGTATTTTGTTCATAATTTTTAATTTACTTTAATTATTTGAGTCCTTTTGTTCTAATTTTTTAGCTTTAAGTTCTTCATCATAACTGTGTAATACATTGAAATCTTCTGTCTGCTCAATAGCAGTCATAATTTTCAATAAAATTTCCGGTGCTTTTTCATTATCATAATCAATATCCAAAGGAGCTTTGAATTCCATCGTAGGTTTTACACCGGTTACCTTTACGCGGAGTCCTTTTTTATCAAAAGCTCTTCTGAATCCGTTTATTTTGATTGGAATTACTATAGGACGCTGGTTTTTTACCAATTTGGCCGTTCCTCTTCGTCCCTGTGCAAAAGCGGAAGTAGTTCCTTGAGGGAAAGTAGCTACCCAGCCATTGTCCAATGCTTTCATAATATTATCCACCTCACTCATGTCTACCATTCTGTTGACATTTTTCCCTTCAGCTCTCCATGTTCTTTTTACGGTTACAGCACCTGCAATTTTGAAAATTTTGGGAAGAATACCTTTGTTCATGGTTTCTTCAGCTGCTACATAATAAAAATCGATCTTTGGGTTCAGCAGATAGATCGGGTTTTTTATCGTATTTAAATATCCGTTGTTTACAGCACAGAAGGCATGGTACATTGCCGCCACATCTGCAAAATACGTCTGATGATTGGATACAAAAAGGACATTAGAATCCGGGAGATCCACAAGGTGTTCTGTACCGGTTATTTTTAACTTATTAAAGCCATTGAATCTTCTGTAAGACACAATACCTAAAATAAAAATAATAAACCTTTTCAAAAAATAAGGAGTTCCGAATGCATCGGTGAAAATATTTTTCTTCGCCATCTCTCAATTAAACACGGTAGTGCAAAGTTACATTTTTTTCAGCAACTGACTGAATTCACTTAATATCATTGCTGTAGCACCCCAGATGATGTATCCGTTGAAATTAATAACCGGAACATCATGTCCGGCTGCACTTGGCAGAGCCATAATTTCCGGGGTATCCGACAGGTTTAAAAAGGAAGTGATGGGAAATTCTATGGTTTCCACAGCTTCTGTCTGCTGAAGAACAAAGGCCGGATTCTTTTTGGTATAAGAGATATAGGGATATACATAAAAATTGCTTGGCGGAATATAGATAGGAGACATTTCTCTGATGATCCTTACATAATGTTTATCTATTCCGATTTCTTCAGAAGTTTCACGAACTGCTGTTTCAGCAAAATCTCTGTCCATTTCCTCACGCTTTCCTCCAGGCAGTGAGATCTGCCCGCTGTGCCTGTCGTGCTCATTAATCGTTCTTTGAATCAATGGAAAATACCACTCGTTGTCCTTTAGATAGAGAACAATATTGACAGCCGCAAATTTGGGATTCTTTGACAATACTTCATCATAAGTAAAAACGGGACGGTAGGGAGGCGAGAATACTCCATGGGCGTGTTCACCGGGAAGTTCCACGCTTTTTATTTTTCTCAATAAATCTTTTCCAAAATTTTCCATAGCTCAAATTTAGCAATATATCTTGAAGAAATAAGTGCCTTAACATTAATTAACCTATGAGAAAGACCGCATTGTAGCCGGAAATATTTACTTCTTAAATCCAATGAGATATCATGAATGATAAAATACAATCTATTTCACTTTCAGTCTTGAATTTTTAATATAAAATTGATTTTAGGTTGAGATAATAAATTTGACAGGAGTTTGTAAGAAAAAGCGTAAAACTCTGAATTGTGATGTTTTAAAAATATAAAAGATCGGGTTTATTCAGAGTAAATCATGATTGAAGAAAGGTTAATATTCACTGACGATGGATTTGCTTGTAAATCAACATGTTGTGATAGTGTTTTTCCGTAACGGTAAATAATGACTTGTCCAACTGGAAACCGTGATTTTCAAAATTTACACTTTGATGGTGGTTTTTCATTTTGACGGGGAAGCTACCTTTGCCTTACTATTAACCAATTAATTTTTACTAAGATGAAAAATTTACTTACAGGTGTACTTACACTATTCGCAATGAGTTTCGGATTCGCACAATTCAATATTGATGTGACTACTCAAACAGGAAACTTAAATGTTGCTACAGTAGACCAGACTGGTCTTTTGAACATCAATTCTCTTACACAGACAGGGAATCGTAATACTGCAGATATTGACCAGGTAGGAATTTTTAATGTCAATAATGCACAAAGTATCGGAAACAGAAACTCTGTAGATGTAGATCAGATGGGAATTGCAAACTCAAATGAAGTGTTGCAGATGGGAAACAGAAACTCTGCTTCAACTTGGCAGTTAGGAGTACTTAACTCTACAGAACAAACTCAGATCGGAAGAAGAAATGATGCTTCTTCAGTACAGATTGGATTAGGAAACTATGTTTTCCAATATCAGGATGGAAGAAGAAATGATGCTTCTGCTGTTCAGATAGGTCTTGGTAATGATGCTTATCAAATTCAGTTAGGAAGAAGAAATGATGCAAGTGCCCTTCAGTTAGGAGCTAATAATGTTCTTGTTCAGTACCAGGATGGTGATGATAACAGTGCCAGCCATGCTCAAGTAGGGTCTGGTAATATTGCCGCCTCACTTCAAATTGGAGATGACAACACCACTGCAGGATTACAGGTAGGTAATGGTAACCAACTTTATCAGTTCCAGATAGGAGATTCCAACACAGCTATAGACCTTCAAATGGGTAATGGTAACTTTACCTGGGTAGCTCAGAGCGGTCTTGGCCATGTTCATGTAGGAACTCAGATGGGTAATGGAAACTCAATGATTGTAAATCAGTCGAATTAAGCCCTATAACAACATACTGTAAATCTTAGAAATTGTAAAGGAGAAACTGCAGTGTTTCTCCTTTTTTAACCCCTTCGATTTTCTCCGTTTTGTTATCATGTAATTTTAATACTAAGGCTATGTTTAACTTGAAATGGAGTGTTTTGGCTCTTTTCACAATGTTGCCACTACATGCACAGGAAATAGACTGGGATAAGGTCAACAGCAATACAATCTTTAATCTTATAGCCAGACAACAGACAGATCAGAGTTCTTATGGATCCGATATCATTCAGATAGGAGACTATAATAATGCCGAACTTTCCCTTAACGCCCGAACCAATATTATAGTAAGACAGCTGGGAGATTTTAATACCCTGTATTTTATCAATTCATTCACAGATAAAGAAACAAAAGCTGCCATTACTGCACAGGGAAACAATAATATTATTGATGTTACAGGAAGCAACAGTATTTCGGATGGAATTCAGATTAATGTAAAGGGAGATAATAGGACAGTTTTCATGAGAAACTATTAAAACACAAATGATGAAACTTTTATATTCCCTTAGCTTGGGTACATTTTTTACCTTCCTGTCTGTATGGGTTTATGGGCAGGAAGATAAGAAAGTAAATGCAAGGATAGAGAGTAGTGTTCTTGAAAACCAGGTCAGATTAAAAGCAGTGGTAATCAATAACACCGCTGTATATAAAGAACTGAATTACCTTTTGATTTCTATTAAAAAAGGAAATAGTGGAAATCTCTCCAACAATCAGCAGAACGGTAAATTTTCCGTCAATCCCAATGAAGTAAAAGTATTATCAGAAATCAGTGTGAATCTCGAATCAAAAGATGCTCTCAAAGCTTTCCTTTACATCAGGGATGAAGAAACCCAGAAGCTGATTGCCAAAGACAGTCTGGAACTGAACAGCGACCTTTTCAAAAAAAAAACAGCTAAGATAGAAGAAGATGCTGCTTATGAGCTCAGAGGACTTACCATCGATGAGACAAAAACCAAAGTAGGAAAAGACTTTTATGATATGTTTTACATGCAGTACAGTCAGCTTCCTGATAAAAGCAGTAGCGTAATAACTATTACAGAACTTCCTCTCCGCGGAACAAGTGGTCAGATTAATATTCAGATGGAAGATAAAATTATTTACAGTTTTATGACCAATCCGGCAGAGGATTATTTAAAAGAACAACTAGGCTATAGCTTAAAATATATCAAAGAATTTAATGCCAAGAAAAATCTTATAAAAAATGAATTCATCTATTAAAAATGTCCGCCATGAAAACGTTTATCATTATTTTGACATGTATTGCGGGTATTTTCTACGGAAAAGCTCAGCAGCTCGTCTATAAGCCGGTAAATCCAGCCTTTGGAGGAGATACATTTAATTATCAGTGGCTTTTAAGCTCTGCTAATGCACAAAACCCATTTGATGAAAAAAATGATTTCAGCGATTTGCTGGATCGAGTGAACTCTCTTGATAGTTTTACTGAAAGTCTTAACAGGCAGATCCTCAGTGAGCTTTCACGAAAACTGTTTGAAGAACAGTTTGGTGATGGAAACATAAAACCCGGAAATTATCTTTTCGGTTCCCTTTATCTACAAATTACCAATACTAATCAGGGACTTTTAATCAATATTTTGGATACCAGCAATGGCGATCAGTCCGAGATCGTAATTCCAAAATAGGTAATCACTAAAAATAAACTTACCATGACAACCTACACTTATACCAGAATCTTTTTCTGCACCTTCCTGCTATGCATTTTGCAGGCCTGTAGTTCAATATTTGGTTTACCTTCGGATCCCGAAAAACCAACAATGGGAGAGGTTACATCTTCCACCGCAGAATTAAAAAATCTTCCGCTTCCCAAAGAGAAGATTGTAATAGGAGTCTACAAATTCAGAGACCAGACCGGCCAGTATAAACCTTCCGAAAATGGAAACAACTGGAGTACGGCAGTCCCTCAGGGAACTACAACCATTCTTATCAAAGCATTAGAAGACAGCCGCTGGTTTGTCCCTATTGAAAGGGAAAATATAGCCAATCTTCTCAATGAAAGACAGATCATCCGTTCCACCAGACAGGAATACATCAAGGATGCAGACAAAAACAATCAATCACTTCCACCTCTTTTATACGCCGGGATTCTTCTCGAAGGCGGCGTTATCTCATATGACAGCAATATTCTGACCGGAGGACTTGGAGCAAGATATTTCGGAATCGGAGCTTCCACACAGTACCGTCAGGACAGAATTACCATCTATCTCCGCGCTGTCTCTACACTTAACGGAGAAATTCTTAAAACGGTTTATACTTCTAAAACCATTCTTTCAACCAGTGTTAACGGAAGCTTTTTCAGATATATTGATACTGAAAGATTACTGGAAGCTGAGGTAGGTCTGACTCAAAACGAACCTGTTCAGCTCGCCGTAACAGAAGCAATAGAAAAAGCTGTGAAAGCCCTGATTGTTGAAGGAATCAGAGATAAAATATGGGGGAAGGCAATAGATGAGAATGGAGGATATCAAAGCTTAATCAACGAATACAACAGAGAGCAGGAGCAAAATAATGACAGAGCTGTTGGAGGCAGATATCCGCAGGATTACAGACAGAAAGTATCCATATTTGCCAATGTTGAAGGACAGAAAGTTAAAGATGACTATGTAGGTCCTAAAATGAATGTTGGTGGAAAAATAGGACTTAAATATTTCCTTACTCCTTATCTGAATATGGAACTGAACGCAAGCTATTTTACGCTTGAAAATTCAAATATTGTGAAAAGAAACTACTATGGTCCTGAAGTGAATCTGGAATACATCCTTTTTCCAAAATACAGATTCAGTCCATTTGTTTATGGTGGAGCAGGAGCGTTGTATTCAAAATATAAACCCCAATATAAAGCACAGTTCGGTGGCGGGCTGGAATATATGATCAGCAAGAATTTTTCGCTGAGAGCCTCCGCCCAATATGACCTTGGCTTCAAAGACGACTGGGAAGGCCTTGTAAACGGAAAAAGAAAAGATCAGGCTTTGCGCTTTGGAATAGGAATCAACTTTTACTTCGGAAACAAATAAAAACACGAACTATGAAAACTATAATTAAAATATTCAGCATATTCATCTTTGCTTTTTGTCTGTTTTCATGCAATGAAGACCTTGTAGAACAGGCTCAAACAGGAATGTTAAAAGGAAAAGTCGTAAAAAGAGGTAGCAATGTGCTGCTTTCTAATGTGAAGATATTTACCAATCCTACGACACAAACGGTTTTCAGTGGTACAGACGGTTCATTTGAAATCGCTGCCATGCCGATAGGTAATTATTCTGTAAAAGCAGAACTTTCAGGATATATCACAAGCTTTCAGTCAGTCAATATACAAAATCAAAATCAGGTGGTAACGGTAGTTTTTGAGATGGATGATGATACTTCATTGAATTCTCCTCCCGCTACACCACAGTTGCTAAGTCCGATAGATAACGCAGTAAATCAACCTTTGAGCGTCGAATTAACCTGGAGCGCAACAGATCCCGATACAGCAGATGTATTAAGATACAGTCTGACCATTAAAAATAATCTTGACACTAATGTGATTCAGGTTAATGATTTGACAGCAAACCACTATACGCTTTCAAATCTGAAGTTTGGTGTAAGTTACTTCTGGCAGGTGTCTGTTTCGGACGGCATTCACCAGCCAGTTTTAAGTTCTATCAGTAAATTTACCACCAATACAGTTCCGGCCAACAGGTATCATTACGTTCAGAAACAGAATGGAAACTTTGTGATTATTTCCAGTGATGACCAGGGAAATAACTTCCAGTTTACCAGTTCTTCCTACAACAGCTGGCGACCGCGCAAAAATAATAATGCAGGTCTTATTGCATTCCTTCGTACGGAAGGTGGAAGTACCCATCTTTATACTGCCAATCCGGATGGCTCCAATCCATTTAAAGTAACAACAGTGGCTGTTGCAGGTTTTAATAACTATGAAATGGACTTTGCATGGAGCACAAATGGTAAAGAACTTATTTATTCCAACTTTAATAAGTTATACAGGATTAATAAAGATGGAAGCGGGCTGAGCTTAGTGTATACAACTCCGGACGGAAGCCTGATCTCCGAATGTGACTGGAGCTATGATGGCAGTAAAATAGCATTGAAAACCAATGATTATAACGGATATAATACTAAAATTTATGTAATAGACATCAATGGTGCTGTTCTTAAAACGGTATTGTCAGGTACTGCAGGTGCCAGCGGAGGTTTGAACTTCTCTGTAGACGGACAGCTTCTTCTCTTTACCCGTGATATGTCCGGATATTTGGATGGAAGTGGGAATTACCGTCAGCTGGATTCACATATCTTTATCTATAACCTTGTTACAGATGCTGTGAGTGATATTTCTGCAGAAAGCGAAAAAGTACTGGGAACGAATGATCTCGATCCTAGGTTCTCACCAAATAATGCTCAGATTATCTTCATGAATACCTCCAACGACAATATTTCTCAAAGGAATGTAATGGTGATTGACCTTAGTAGTACGCTGACCGATATGACAAGAACAACTCTGTTCAGTAATGGAGAAATGCCGGATTATGAGTAAGGTATAACGTTTAATGTTCAATGTTTAATGTTTAAAGTTCAATGTTTAATGTTTAAAGTCCAAGGTTTTAGTTTTAAAGTGAGGTATGAGATCATATCTGTACCCATTAGAGATAAATTTAGAATTAATTAAATAAGTTTTTCATTGTTAAGTCTCTGATTTCTCTGCCTCACTTTTTATGCTATAGACTTTGATTATATTTGACAATAAAAATTCTCCCTGAAGAAATGCTAACATTAAAATCAGGGGTAAAAAAAATTCCAGACTTTGTATAAGCCTGGAATTTTTGAGTGATTCATGGAAGTCTTTCAGTCGATGATATGATTCTCTATCGCATATTTTACAATTCCGACTGAGTTTTTGGCATTGAGTTTCAAAAGAATTCTTTTTCTGTGTGTTTCTACCGTATTGATACTGATAAATAATTTTTCAGAGATATCTTTACTGCTGCAGCCGTCACATATGAGTTTGAGGATTTCCATTTCGCGACGGGTGAGAGGTTCTTTGATATGAGGATTGGGTTTTCCCTGTTCACTACTAATAAAATTGATCATTCTTTCCTTGGCATGATCACAGATGTAGATCTCATTAAGAAGTAAAACATTGATGGATTTAACAAACTCGTCATAGGAACAGTTTTTATCCAGATAAGCTTTAATACCTTTATTGAAGAGTTTTCGGATGTCAATCACATCATATGAACTCCCAATGATGATGATTTTGGTATTTTTATGTTCTGAAATAATACTTTCCACCAGCTTGCAGATTTCCGAAAGCATGAGCATGTTGGAACTCATTACAAGCATTTCTGGAGGTTCTTCTTTTAAATGTTTGGAAAGGTTTTCTAAAGAATTACAAATATCAATGGTACTGAAAATTTTGCTTTGGGTAAGCAGTCTTGATAATCCCTCTGTGTAGAGCATGGGCTCATCAAAAATGGTCAATCTTGGTTTCATCATGGTTTGTTTTGTTTATATAAAAATAGGAAAAAAACTTCACATTTTGAATGAAATTGTTAAATATTTTAAAATTATTATGTTTTTATTAGTAGTAAAACGTTATTTTTATTGATTTTTCATTAAATAATTCTCTTTTTGTGGAGTTTTTGGGAGTTATTGCTGTTAAAATCTATTATTCATCGTTATTTTCAAAGGTTATTTCGAAGTGTGGTACTATTTAACTAACGTGGTAGGGATATGCTTTACCGGAAAATTAACAGAATTGGCAATGAAGCAGAATTCGTTGGCCTTATGATGAAGTTGCTCCGCTTTTTCTATCATAGATTCTTCTGCAACCGTTACGGTAGGGTGTAAAGTTACTTCTGTAAAATGACCGCTTCCACTGGCTGTTTCTGTCATGATGCCTGTGGCTTCATCAGTGTAGTCTGTAACAATGATCCCAGCTTCAGAACAGAAATGAAGATACCATAGCATATGACAGGAGGAAAGTGAAGATAACAGCATGTCTTCCGGATTGTGTTTTGTTTTATCACCTCGGAACGCCGGATCAGATGAACCTTCAATAATAGTTTTGTTTTCTGCTGAAATAGTATGACTTCTTTCATAATCTCTATAACTGCTTGTTCCCGTTCCCTGGTTTCCTGTCCACTGAATGGTGATTTTGTAATGGTGGTTTTTCATATTTTAAAGATAAAAGATAAAAGATAAAAGATAAAAGATAAAAGATAAAAGATAAAAGATAAAAGATAAAAGATAAAAGATGTTGTTATTAAAATTCAATAGGGGTGGGCTTTAGCCCGCCTAACAATAAGATGTCGATCCATTGGCTTCAGCCAAAACTTTAAAAAATCTTATTTTTTGCTTACCAAAGTAAGGAAAGATAACAAAAAAACCTCCAGAAAACTGAAGGTTTTAAATTTTTTAATTAGAGAATTCTATCAATTCTTCTTTTTTGGCATTGTAGATTTTGTATTCTAAATATTTAAAAGAATCCCTTGGAACAATGGTTACCCACTTTTTGTATTTGATAAACCATTTCATCTGGATACTTTTAATGCCTTTTGTAAGGTAGGCTTCCACAAATGGGTGTACATGCAGGTAGATTTTTCCTTTTTCTTTCTGCAGGATATTTCTTAAAGTTTCACCCATTCTTTCCACGATAACAATAGGAGCTACAATTTCTCCGTCTTTGTTCGGGTTTTCTTCTTTGGTATCGATCTGTTTTTCCGGACGGTTTCTTTGTCTGGTGATCTGAATCAAACCAAATTTACTAGGAGGAAGGATTTTGTGGCGAGCCTTGTCGCGCTTCATTTCCTCTTTCAGATGCTCGTAAAGATCTCTTCTGTGATCAGAATTCGGCATATCTATGAAATCGATAACGATGATACCTCCCATATCGCGGAGGCGAAGTTGTCTTGCGATTTCTGTAGCGGCCATTTTGTTCACTTTCAGTGCGTGCTCTTTGTTGACAGCAGTTCCGGTAGTAATATTGTTTCCGGAGTTGACGTCTACTACGTGAAGTGCTTCTGTGTGTTCAATAACAAGATAGGCCCCTTTAGAACTTGGAATGTTTACGTGTTTTCCAAAGCTCTGTTTAAGTTGTTTTTCAACATTGTAATATTCCAGAAGAGGAATATGGGAATCATAAAACTGGACAATATTTTTCTTTTCAGGAGCAATTACTTCAATGTAATTTTTCATTTCGTTCACCATCTGTTCATCGTCGCAGATAATATTTACGAAGTCCTGGTTAAAATTGTCTCTTAGAATAGCTGAAGCTTTGTCTTCTTCGCTTAAAACTTTAGACGGAACTTTATTTCTCTGAATGTTTTTGAAAGTGCTTTCCCACTTCTGAACCAGCTGATTCATATCATTATGCAGGTCGGCAACTTTTTTGCCCTCCGCTACAGTTCTGATAATGACCCCGAATCCTTCAGGCTTAATGCTGTCAATAAGGGTTCTTAGTCTTTCTTTTTCCTCAAAGCTTCTGATTTTTTTGGAAATAGAAACTTTATTGTCGAAAGGAATTAAAACCAGAAAGCGTCCTGTTAATGAAATCTGGGTAGAAATTCTTGGTCCTTTGGTAGAAATAGGTTCTTTGGTAATTTGTAAAAGAACCAGATCGTCCTTGGCAATTACTTTGTCTACCGTTCCGTTTTTGTCTATTTCGGGTTGTATCTCGAAATTCTTTAAGCTCGAAGTGCTTTGTTTTTTGGAAATAGTATCTTTTAAAAACTTTCTGTATGTAAGATACTGAGGGCCCAGATCCTGATAATGCAGAAATGCATCCTTGTCATATCCGATGTTGACGAATGCAGCATTCAGGTTTGGGGCTAGTTTTTTTACTTTTCCTATAAACAGATCTCCAACTATAAAATCGCTTTTGTCTTCTTGCTCATGAAGTTCACATAGTCTTCCGTCTTCCAGCAGCGCAATCTTTGTAAGATCATCTTCATGCGAAACTATTAGTTCTTTCTTCATTTTTTAATAAGATAAAATTGTTAAGATTATAGACGCAGATGTTTTTTATGGATTAATTCATCTATTAAATATAAGGATTTTGAATGAAAACCATTATATGTTTATTAAAATAATATTTGAAACCCTCCGTTTTCCGCGGAATCTTATAGTTGCAAACAAAAATATAGTTAGTGAACTTTAGAAATTTAAATCCACCAACTATATTATTATATTGTAAATCTCGAGAAAAAGAGATTATTTTTTCTTATGTCTGTTTGCTCTTCTTCTTTTCTTTCTTTTGTGAGTAGCAACCTTGTGTCTTTTTCTTTTCTTTCCGCTTGGCATAATTTTAATTTTTTAGTAACTAGTTAATATTCAGTTAATGTTCTTATTTTACTGCAACTTTAGTTTTTACTTTCTCAACAAAAGATTTTGAAGGTTTGAAAGCAGGAATGTTATGAGCAGGAATCTCAATTGCAGTGTTTTTAGAAATATTTCTTCCTGTTTTAGCAGCTCTTGTTTTAATGATAAAAGATCCAAAACCTCTTAGATAAACGTTATCCCCATTATACATAGAAGTTCTGATCTCCTGCATAAAAGCTTCTACAACTTTCTGTGTTTCATTCTTTTCTGTTCCCAACTTATTTGAGATGGTGTTTACCAATTCTGCCTTTGTCATTTCCTTATTTTAATTTTAAATTTTAGGTGTGCAAATTTAGTTAAAAAAATTGAATACTAGCAAATTAGTGGCAAAATATTTTTATTCAAAGAGTTGGACTTTTTATGTATACACTATATTAAGGTGCAGTGAAGATTATTTAACAATAAAATAATACAGCCGGATAAAGGTACAAAATTTGATGAACAAAATTTAATAAATGCTGGTTATAGCAGGCTTTACAGTACTTTCTTATCTTGAATATGATATTTTGAGATCCTCTTCTCTGTCCTCATACATCACGAGGAATTGATTGTTTTTTAGTGAAATCAAAATTTTTTATAAACTGGAATTATAATATCCGTTTTCTACACAGAAGCGTATAAGGTGAAGTTTGGTTTTTAACCCCAGTTTTTCTGTCAGCCTGTTGATGTAAGTGTCTATAGTCCTGGTACTCAGATTAAGTTTTTCTGCAATTTCTTTATTACTGAATCCTTCATAACAGAATCTCATAAGCTGTATTTCTGCTGGTGAAAGCTCTTCCTGTCCTTTCTTCTGCCTGTCCATATATTCCTGTACGGCAAGAGGTTGCTGTTCCCATTCTTTAGAATATGCTTGATAATCAAAGTCTTCAGAGGCAATGCTTCCTTTAATAATATCTTTTATGATGGTACTTTTTTTCTGACAGTAATAGATATTGGGAATCTTTGAAAGGATTTCGGCCATATCTTCCTGGTAAGTGCCGGAATAAGTGATGATGGGAGTTTCTGTATTGTTTTTTCTGATGTACTTAATGGCTTCAATTCCACTTAATACCGGCATGAAGAGTTCAATAATGAACACATCTTCCTGTCTTCTGTAGATTCTGTTTACCAGTTCATGCCCATTGTTACAATCATTCAGAAGCATATAGAAAGGATTTTCCATAAGGGTTTTGATCATTATTTTTTTAAAATAAAAATCACTGTCTGCAATGGAAAAACGTACGGTATTAGATAATATTTTACTCATTCTTAATATCGATTTGGCGAATGATATTTAAAATTTAGAGGTCTAATTTATGAAAAACTTATCAAAGTGAAAATTAATATTAATTTAATCAGGGTTTTCACGAAACAGGGTTGGGGAAATTACGTATTGTGCATAAAATTTTTTTTTTATATTTTCACAGGCCAAACAAATCGCAAATTATGTCTTCTAACAGGGAAAAAAAATTAAACAAATCTGACGTCAGAACGGGCATTTGGAAGTTTATTCTGTCATTTGTCGTTTTGTCGGTTGTATCTTTTACGTGCTTATTTCTCTTCTTTAAGAGTTATGATATACAGCGCGAAGGGATTAGCCGTGAAGCTGAAGCCTATAAAGAATTGATGCTTCGAAGTGACGTGCTAAAGGATCACATTGATGATATTTACGACAAAATGAACCAGCTTAGCATTAATAAGGTGGAGAATGAAGTGTTTCTCAGAACCAGTATTATGGATAATGTGAGAGATGCTAAAAACATTATGGGTAAAGACAGTGTGCAGAGCTTTAAACATTATGCTGTGCTGATGAAACAGATTGTACCGATGATGACTTTAAAAGCCAAGATTATTGAAGTAGAGTATCAGAAGAAAACAGTTTTAAGAGATCTTGATGAATGTATGGGTAAGATCAAAGTAACCAATAATGAACTGAGAAAAGACCCTACAAGAAATTTCACAGGAAGTAAAAGAAGAAGATAAAAAGAAAAGATATGCAAGGACAAATCACATTATCTAAGAAAGAAAGGCATTATCAGTTTTTTTATTTAATACTGATGCTGGTGACTGCAATGTTATTTTTGGGAGTGATCTTTTTAAAAGGATTTGTATCTCCTTTTTCTGATGAAGATGTAAGAGGAATTCAGAATCTTGAGCAGAAAGCAGAATTTGAACAACACCAGAAAGTTGTTCTTCCTATCATGGACAGTACGTATACCATGATTACCAAACTTACGGACGACGGGCCACAGCCTTTCATCGAAAACAATATCCAGTTGGGAGTAAACGACCTTAACAGTTATTTCAATAGTACTGACGTTGTGGATATCCGCAAAGATGCCTATCCACAGATCGCAAAATTTTACAAAATGTATTTTGATGACAAAAAAGTCATTTCAACAACCTCTGAAGACATTAAAATTTTCCAGAAACAGGTAGATGAATGCAGAATCGGATTTAAAGATAAGCAGAATAAGCTCTATCAGCGCGAGCAGGATCTGAAAGCAAGAATGCAGTAAGCAAATAAATACTAGGAATTTTAAATAAAACACATCACAATTACTAACTATGAATTATTTTCAAAAGAACAAGAAAAACATTATTATCGGTGTTATTGCAACTTTGCTGATCGCAGCATTGGTTGCTCTGTGGCTGCAGAAAAAGGTAATACACTCAGCCGATGATATTGTTGGGGTGGTTTATCCGTCTTCATTGGCGGTAGGAGACACACTTTTATTCGAAGATAAAACCCAGTTTGCGAAAACCAAAAGATGGAATTTCGGGGATGGGACAACTTCAGATAAAAACAGTGGTATTCACTTCTATAATAAACCAGGGTACTATCAGGTAAGTTTGATCGTTGACAACAAGTACACGAAATCTTTCCCTGTAATGGTAGGCGCAAGAAGCGTTCAGAAACCAAAAGATACTGCACAGTCTAAAACAACTATTGAAGCGGTTACTCAGGCGATGCAAAATGAAAATGTGACTTTCCGTGCTGTTTCTGATGCAAAACAGTTTGCATGGAAATTCGGCGAGTCTGGAAATACAGATGCTAAGGATAAATTTACCATCTATTCCTATAAAAAACCTGGAGAGTATCTGGTGACTCTTTACACAGAACAAAGCCAGGATCCTATCTATCACCGTATCAAAATTCTTCCGGCTTATGACGCTCTTGCAGAAGATGAAGTTTCAGTAGAAGACTCTTATGCAAAAGTAGATAACGATTTTAAATATCACCTGCAGCAGATTGCTAACGGAAACAGCTTCAACATGCATTACAATTACCTGTTGAAAACGTATCTGTGTAACAATGAAAATACAGTGGTAAAAGTAAACGACAGCAAAGTCAATAACTTCTACATGTATTGTGCAGGCCTT
Source organism: Chryseobacterium sp. S0630 (assembly GCF_024158915.1). Lineage (GTDB taxonomy): Bacteria > Bacteroidota > Bacteroidia > Flavobacteriales > Weeksellaceae > Chryseobacterium. Next base: position 63,239 of record NZ_JAMZGF010000017.1, read on the forward strand.
CAGTTTGACAAAAATACGGTAATCCAGACAGTAAAAGTAAACCTGGATGATACGCAGAACTGTGTAACTAAAGTAGATATTAATCAAAGCAAATAATTTCGTCCGGTCTTACGGATGTGCCAATCATAAAAAGATTAAATAGGATGAAAAATAAATTTCCTCTAGCAGCATATTATATAGGGTTATCAGTATTATTGACGAGTTGCCAGGTAAAACTGCCGTCAAAGAAAACCCCGGAGCCTTCACAGTATGGGCAGGTGGATGCTTCACCTGTCGTTAACGGATATCCAAAAAAGTCAGTTCCATGGATTGTTATTTCAGACAGATCCAGAAATACGGCTTATTTGGATAAAGATAATGAGAAGTCTTACAAAGAAGTAAAATTCCTTGAACCTTTAATGGTTTTAAAACATAGAGACGGAATGGTAAAAGTAGCGGAATATGTTCCGGATGCTTTAATGAAAAAAGTTTCCTCGAAATCAGTCAAAACCTACGGCTGGATTCAGGAATCTGACCTCCTTCTTTGGAATAACGCTTTAAAAAGCGAAAAAACAGGTTATCCTGTAAGAGTTGCAGTAGTTCCTAACAACAGCGAAGTTATCAGAAATGCTGAAAGATACTACAAAAATGACTCTATTATGGTGTTTAATTCACCAAGTCTTATTGAAACAGCCAACGTGAAAATACCTAACGGACAGATCGTTTACGTATACAAGATGGCTGAAAATAATAAACGTTTTTTAGTAGGTAAAAAACCATCTGTTGATATGGACAGTATCAATAAAGGACTTTACGGATGGGTAAGCTCAAATGTAATTTCCAGCTGGGGAGAGCGTTCTGCTATCAAACTAAAAAATACCACAGGAATTAATGATACAACATTGGGAATTCATGAAGGACATCCTGGTGGATCTGCTTCAGATGCGGATAATAAAACAGCAGTTCTTCTTACTGATGTAAACAAGAGAACACCTCTTGAAAATATCTTCCCGGTAAATCTTCCTTTAGAAGAAGCTCCAACCCCGGATTCAAAGACAAAATATTTCACCAATATTTTAGATTACAGCAAAAACTTTGTATCCAATGTACTGGGAGAACCCATCTATTTTGACCGTTACAGAGAGATTACGGAAAGAGATAAAAATATCAATATTGTTTTCGCATTAGACGTAAGTGCTGCCAACGCACCTTATGCTCCTATTGTAAAATCATTATTACAGGATCTTCAGCTTAGATTTGAAAAACCATCTTACTTCAGTAATGTTAAATATGGAGTGGTTTTATATAAAAATAATCCTTGCGGAGAGAATATTTCTGTATCCAATTTAAGTACAGATTACAGCAAGATTTCCTCGTTTATTGATCAGAAAACAAATGAAATGAACTGCGCAAGCAATAATGGTTATCAGCCGGTAGGAGAAGCTCTTACAGCAGCTGGAAATCTTCTTTCAAATGTTCCTGATGAAACCAATATTGTAGTGACTGTAGGTACTTCTGCCAACCAAAGTGGAAATATGTACAGTGTAATCAGCTCTTTGACGCAGGCTCAGGCAAGGTTAATCATGTTCCAGACCAGTGCAAGATCATCTGATACTTACAATGACTTTGTATTGATGGCAGAAAACGTGGTAACCAATACAGCTAAAAATATTGCTGAACTTAAAAAGCAGAAGATCATCAACCAATATGATGTGCTTACCAAGAATAATTTCAGCCTTGTGGAAGGTGATGAGGGATTCTTCTCTTTAGCTTATCCTAAGCAGAGTATGTCTCAGGGATTCGTTATTTTCCCTAAAAAAGGAGACATTACAACTCCGGGATTCCTGAAAAAATCTGTTGACAGTCTTATTGCACAGGTTACTTTAGACAATCAGACTGTTGATAAATCTCTGAATGAATATTTCCATTCTTCTGTAGGAGCAGGAAGAACAGATGTAGACCTGAAATATAAATATCTGTATCCGGGGCTTACCAATCCGGTTTCTGCCGGAATTGCAGCACAGCTGATTAACTACGGAAGCCCATTCCTTGTGAAAGGATATATTCCAAAAGAACTGAAAGATTTTACACCAGGAATAGAAAAGGGAATCCTTATTTCTGAATCGGAATATGATAACTTAAAAGCTTTCTATACCGAAGTTTACAGAAATACTCAGGCGGACCGTGCAGACTTTAATCAGGCAAGAGCGGTGAAAGAATATGTAAAGCTGTTGAAGAAATATAATCCTACAATAAAATTCTTAGATAAAGGAGCACTTTATGAGCTGCCAATGTCTTACGCAATCGGAATGAGTACAGGATTTGATCTTACTGAAGAAGAACTGATGGCTAAATATAAGTTGAAAGGTTGGAAAAAATCAAAAGTCGTTCCTAGTGAGACGGTAAAAAATTATTTCCAGCACTACAAAAACTTAGCGGACAGAATGCTTGCCAACAGAAACAATCCGGCTGTAAAGATTCAGCAGAACGGACAGACTTTCTACTGGCTTAATGAGTACTTTACTCCATCAAGAATTCCGAGCGAACAACCGGAATACACAAAGCATTAAAAAACATTTTTTTATAATATCAAAAGCAGGAGTATCTACTTCTGCTTTTTTTCTGCTGTAGAGCGAAGCAATATATTGATTACTTTTTAAACCTTAAACCTTAAACCTTAAACCTTAAACCTTAAACTTTGAACTTCTAACCCCTAAAGCCTGTTTATTTCTCTTTAAGGTGTAAAAATATTTTTTATCTAAAAATAGAGATATAATTTAAAACACTGTTTCAATGGGTGTTATACTGTGGTGTGTAAATCCATTATCGTAGAATTACTACAAGAAATCGTAGAACTACTACAAATTCTCAGATTTATATTCAAAAGTTTTTTTTAGCGGAAAAGAGCCTCTATATTTGCTAACACAATCACCACATCACAAAATATTACTAACGATTAAATTTACTAATCATGGCCGAAAGAAATTCAAGAGGAATCTTAAAATTCAATAATGGAGAAGGACAGAAGCTGTTAAAAATGAATTACAGCGTTTCCAGATCTACAGACGTTTCAGGACGTGTAGCATCAGATCCTTCTAACGCATTAATCAAGGTTACAGTAGAAGCTACTGAAAAGTCAGATATCCTTGAAAGCTTACTAAACGGTAAATATAAGCCAACAGTAGGAGAGATTACTTTCAATAAATCTCACGAAGAAGGGACATTGATTACCCTAAACTGGCAAAACGGATATGTTATCCAGCATCAGGTAGATTTCGATGCTATTGACAGTAACAGTATGCTGATCAGCTTCGTAATCAGTGCGGAGACGATTGATTACGGTACTTCTCAATATGCTGGGCTATGGCCATCCAGCTAAATACTGACACACATTATCAACATTCATAAGAAAAAAGACTGTCCCTATTTAAGACGGTCTTTTTTTGCCTGAATAAAAAAAACTATACCTGGAATTTCATTCTATAACAAATTTATATAGTGTCTGTTATATAAATTTGTTATCTTTAATACCCAACACAAACACAAAGCATATGAAAACCGAATCAAAGACCAAAGGATCTTCTTTCCGTCCGTCACAGAATGCAGATGGGATATCCGAGAATCATCACGCAGGGATCAACCGGCTGGTTAAATTATCACTGGTTGTAGAAGGTAAAATTATTAAGTACTATAAACATTTCACTCTTAAACAAAAAGCGGGTCACCACCACGAATTCAATCTTACTCTTGCTCACGATGCATTGGGAGGCAGGCAGAGCCATACCCTTGAAGAAGCCAATAAATTTTTGGGAAAACGTCTTACTGCTGTTATTTCCTACAAAGATATTGAAAAGAGCCCGGAAAGAAATTTCGTTGGGATTATTACCAAAGTCGGATTCAGCCAGGAAAAAATGAGCCTGGGAAATATTGTACTTTCCGGATACAGTCCTACGATCTTGCTGGATGGCGCTCCGCATATTCAGAGCTTTGGCGGTGGACAGCCCGTTAATATGGGGATCATCGCCAAAGAAGTGATCAGACAGGGAATAGATAAAGAACGTTTTGATATCAGAATAGATACCCATGATTACTCTCAGATCATTTACAGCAGCCAGTATAACGAAACCCATTACAATTATCTGGCGAGAATGGCCGAAGCTTATGGCGAACAGTTCTATTACGATGGCGAAGTATTACATTTTGGAAAGCTTCCACCTCAGAATAAACCTATAAAACTTTTATATGGAAGCAATGCTGATCATATTAAAGTAGAGCTAAAAGCGGTTCATACAAAACCTCAGTATTATGGCTATAATAGTAGTAAAAATGAAAAACTAACCTCAGGAGAAACTCCGGTTGGTCATTTAGGTGATTTAGCCCGTACCGCATACAGTCATAACGATAAAATATACAAAACTCCTGCACTACAGGTGGCACCTATCAAAGCAACAACTCATCTGGATGTGGAACATTCTCAAAGAAGTACATCAGGAAGCGAGGCTGTCAATGTATTTTCAGTTTCCGGATCTACAACTGTTCCGTTTTTGCATCCGGGATGTATGGTTGATATTCATATGAGAAAACCGGATAGTAATGAAACTTCCTATTTTACAAAAGTAATGGTGACAGAAGCTGTTCATGAAATTGATACAATTGGTCATTACACCGGAACTTTCGAATCTATTGCTGCAGACACGGGATTTCTGCCCAAACCGGAGTTTACTGTACCGGCTGCTCAGCCACAGATCGCAACCGTTATCTCCAACACAGATCCGGAAGGCCAGGGAAGAGTTCAGGTAAGATTCGACTGGCAGATGAATGATAATACTCACTTTGTAAGAGTAATGAGCCCGGATGCAGGAGGAACAGATCAGATTACTCAAAATCGTGGTTATGTAGCTATTCCCGAGGTAGGCGATCAGGTGATGGTTAATTTCGTACACAGTCATCCCGACAGACCTTTTGTTATGGGAGGAATGTTCCACGGAGGAATTGGCCTTGGAGGAGGTGCAGACAACCGTGTGAAGTCTATTCAGACAAGAAGCGGCCACAGAATCGTTTTTACAGAAGATGAAAGTATTATTATTACAGATAAAAGCGGTAATGAAATTCATCTGGATACCACGGGAAGCAATATTAATATCACGGCACCGGAATCCATGACCTTGAACTGTAAGAATATGAATATTAATGTTGGGGAGAATATGACGACGACGGTGGGAATGAATAAGTCTGATAGTATTTCAATGAATCATACGGAAAGTGTGGGAATGATGAAAAACCTTTCTGTAGGTACTAATTTCATGACCAATGTTGTGGGTAGTTTAATGGAATTTGTTAAAGGAAATAGAGAATCCAAAGCAAAAGAAGTAAAAGAAAATTCTAAAAGAAGAGAAATTATTTCTCTGGAGAATAATGATATTCATGCACAGAATCAGTTTAATAATAATAGTGGTGAAAATTCAAAAATGCATTAAATCATGTCTATTATAAGAGTTACTGAAGGAGAGAATATAACAGCAATAGAAAAAAATTGGACAGTTTTTACTGATCATTTTGAAGCGTATGCTGGAAATAATAGCCATTTTACAGCTAAGAATGGTACATTTATCGGTGAACCTAAAAAAGATAAGTCAGAAGAAAAAAAATATTTTGTGGAAGGGAAATGGTATTCAGATGCTGAAGGTAAAAATCTAATAACCGAGGCAGCTATAGGCCAGGTTGTATATTTTCATATAAAAATGCAAAATATTACAGATCCTGATGCAAAAGTAACCTTACAATTATATGATGACGATGGAGGGCTTGGAGGAGAACCTGATCCAATAGATGTAAGAGAAGTTAAAGAAGATGGAAGTTCTGGTGCTCTGGTTACTGAGAAACGGGTTATCAATAATAAAATTGTCTATAATCTCACTTTAAGTGATGGCTTGGCAAGTTTTATTGAAAATGATTTTGGAGATAATATTGAGCTTTATTTTGAATGCAACTATAAAGAAGATTTAAATGTTAAGCTTCCATTAACACCTGATTTTTATCTTAATGTTGAAATCTGCGATAAAAATGTAGTGCAAAGTTTCAATAATAGACAATATGGAAGTTGTGATTTTTATCGTTTCAGGTATGATGATTTCATGCGTCGTCATAAACATTGTGGACACACTCCTCCTGTATATTATTTTGGAGAGATGAGAGAACTCAGTTTCTGGAGTGCAATAGATGATATCAAAGAATGGTGGACCCCAAGTCTCACTGAAGAAATGAAACAAGTAAGTATTTCAGTAAATGAGGTAGAAAAACAGGGGAATAAGTATAAACCTGTTCCTTCAAGCAGTTATGGATTTAAATATTGCACTCGTTTTTCTAGAATTCTTATGCCCAAGCTAACTTCACGCGGTAAAGCATGGCTTACAGAAGCCAGATATAAGCTGCAGGAATATATGGAAAAAGGTGTCATTGACAAAAATTATATCGCAACATACGATACAGTTTTGCCTGAAGGATTAGAAGATAATTTCAACGATCATTTTAAACCCACTTTATTTGAAAGAATTCAATATAGGAATGATCCCCGAAAGTTAGAAGAAATTAAAAAGAATAATATAGAAAAATATTATACTGATATAGAAATAGATAATGAACGTTTTCAGGAGTTTGCATTTGCTACCCATCCGGATGCTTATGATCCACTAAAAATGAGATATTTGCCAGCGGATGATTTATTAAAGGTAATGTCTACACCAGATATAAAAGAATGGTTGGGAGCTGCTACATGGAAACAAGCATTAATTATGGCAAGAAATTTAGATTATCGTGAAATAACTGAAGTGACTTTAGAACGATTTTTCAAAAAATACGTATTAGGAAATGATGAATTTAAATAATATAAGAAAGATAATTTGTATTATACTTTTAATCAGTATTAATTATGGATGTTCACAAAACACAAAGCTAGGGCAAATGAAATGGATCTCAAAATATGACTTTTTTGATTTATATAAGAAAAATATAAATAATGGAAATTTTGGTCCTGAGACTGGCCTGAAATTAACAACTTTAAAGTTTTTAAATGAAAACACTATTTTTTTAGCCGGAAGTAAAGATTTACATAGTTTTTACAATAAACCTGGATACTCAGCAGTATTGTTTGTTTCAAAAGATAAAGGAAAGAGTTACCAAGAAATTACTTTTCCAGAAGAAAATGTAACATTTATTACTCCTTCAGAAAAATATACTCTAATTGAGACAGGTAGCGGTGGTAATAGCCAATCTGGGAAAGTGGTGCTTTATCTCATGAATAATCATACGTTAGAATATAAAAAAATAGATGAATATTCTTCTAAATCTAAAATTATGTATTCGCAGTTTAATGGTGAAAATGTTGTTTATTCAGAAAATGATAATCAAAAAATATTAAATCTTCTGACAAAAGAAGAAATCGAATTACCGGAATATTTGAAAAAAACACCTTTTATTCTGAAAAAAGATAATACAGTCGCTTCTTTATTAAAAGATGAAATACAAGAATATAATTTAAGAACCAAACAACAAAAAGTCATCAAAAAATTAAAAAGTAATTATGATGTTCTGTATTATGAAAATGAGGAATATTTATTAGGAAAGTCTGGCAGATTTAAAACTGAAATGACAATTTATAATCAGAATGAAGGCGAGCTATTTGTGGAGAATGAAAAAACAATAGAGTATTACCGCTACAGAAACTTCGCTTGCTATTTCAAAGAAACCCGTCCTTATGTTACATTCTATTATTCTTATGATTATGGTAGAACGTGGAATGAATATCATGCAAAAGATTTTTTTACTACTACTATTCCTAAAGGCTTCTATAAAGATCAGCTTATTGTTTTGGATGTAGCATTTTATGATAAGAATGATAATAGCCACATTATTGTAGGAGAGTTTCAGAAATAGAATATTTCATATGTAGTGTTAATAATTATGAAAGAATTAATTTACATCGTATCGATATGTAGTTTATTTTCATTGTTAGGATGCAAAAGTAAAGAACAAAAATTTTTGGATAATCATAAAGTAATTCTCTATGAGACTAAGGAAGCAGGAGATTTTATTAATACTGCAAACATAAAACCTGATGAAGCAAAACAGATTCAAGCAGCTTTTGCTATAAAAAATAATAAGAAACCTGAATCTTATAACTTATTTATAATAGACAATAATTATGTTTTTACCTCTTATTTTCATCCTAAAGTTCCAGAAGCTTCAACAAGTGGAATATGGATAGATGCTAAAACGGGTAATGCAAAATACATGGAAACTGGAATATGGTTAAGAGCCTATAAACCTTACCTTGAAAATGATGATACCTTTCCTTTTTAACTAAAACTAGACCATATTATTCAATTAAACAATTTGTCAATGAACAAAATCACAGATCACCTGAAATATTTGTCCAAACTATCTGCAGTATTCATACTCAACGTGTTGAAAATTTACGCAATTGGAGCCATTTCAACCATTATTGTACTCGTCCTGGGAATCTATATCTTATCTGAAAAGCTAGGGCCGTCTTTAGGGCACAGTGGTGCTGGAGGATTTTTGATAACCACTATTACTGCCCAACCTGTTTCAGCGAGTATTTTCTATCTGCTGATTATCATAGCTCCGGTTTTTACAGTAGTTTTTGCCACAAAATATGCAATGTCTGTAGTGATCAGTAAATTGCTGCAGGACCATTCCAAAACCATTGTCGTTCCGTTTATAGATAAGGTCATCAGTACATTTAAAGCAAAACAGCCTACAGTAATCCGATCCAGTGCAGATTTTGCTATTGCCAAAGTTAAACTGTTAAATGAATTCAGAAGCAGCTCTGAAAACAGAATATTGAAAAAAATATTAGGTTATGCCTTAAATAAGATCAAATTTGATGAACTGAACTTAAGTCAGGATAATGCAGACTTTTCCGAAATTATCAAAACCACATTGATTGAAAAACTATATGAACTGGCAGAACCTTCAGCCATGCTATTCTATATCTATATAGGACTTCAATGGTTCAGCTTGATTTTATTATATTTTTTGAATATTTAAAAGAAAACAGAGTAGAGAACAACAATTGGGTATTAAATGATAGTCACGTAATCATGCTTTATAACAAAAAAAATACAGTAGCTACTTCTCTAATTGAAGAATTAACTATCTTTATATCATTTAGAATAAAATAGCTAATTTTAGCTGCACAAAAAGAATAAGTTTTGATTCTTTGAAAAAAGAGATGAAAAACATACTTTAAAATCATCAAATCGTAAGCACAACAGAACGCAAATATATTAATATAAGAAAATTATAAATGGGAGTACTAGTAACCAACGAAACCGTAAAGCAGCTATTTCACATTGCTCAGTCGATAGCGAAGGAAAATTATAATGGAACCTATGGAGGCCCGCATATTCTGCAGGCTCTTATGCATAAAGATATCGGACTTAATGAATTCCTGAAAAGTATAGATAAAGATCCCGGTTATTTCTACGAATGGGCAGATGTCCGTATTGAAGAATATCCAAAAACGAACCACCTTCCCGATGAGGTTGGGCAGGATGACGCCATAGATACCCTTATTGAAGAAGCTGATGATATCCGTTTAAAATTAGGATTGGATGAGATTACTCCCATCTGTATTCTTACCGCAATTGTAAAACCACAGGTGGTGTTCTCCCTTCAGCAATTAAAATCCCTTCCGTTGAGAGAACATGAGATCTTTAACCTGTATAGAAAAGATACTCCGTTTACCGTTGCAGAAGACGGAAATTTCTCATCATTATTTTCAAATGGTGCAGAGTATTCAGACTCTTCCTTTCCTTCCATCAAAAGCTATTGTGTGGATAGAACCGCACAGGCAAGAAAAGGAGAAATCGAAAATATTATTGGTAGAGATAAAGAACTGAGAATGTTGGTGGAAATTCTTTGCCGAAGAAGCAAACCGAATGTGATCATCATTGGAGAACCGGGAGTAGGGAAAACAGCATTGGTAGAAGGTTTCGCTACAGAAATTATTAAAGGAAATGTTCCTGAAATGCTTAAAAACGGTACTCTTTTGGAACTGGACACCGGAGCATTATTAGCCGGAACTTCTTATAAAGGAGAAATTGAAGACCGCCTGAAAAAAGTAATCAATGAATGTAAGAAAATTGAAAAAGCTATTCTTTTCATTGATGAAATTCATACCCTTTTAGATCCTAAAGGAAGTATCGGCAACGTTGCCAACCTTCTGAAACCTGAGCTTGCCAGAGGCGAAATTACCGTAATCGGAGCTACCACTCAGGAAGAATACAGAAAAATTATAGAGCCGGAACAGGCTTTCAACCGTCGTTTTGAAGTGTTAACGGTGAATGAACCGGACGAGAAAACCTGTGTTAAAATGATCGATGTACTCCTTGAAGGGTACAAAAAACATCACGGAATTGAAGTTGAAAAAACAGCTCTTCCGGAATGTGTTCGCCTGGCAAAAAGATATGCAAAAGGTAAAAAATTACCGGATGCCGCTATTGATTTATTAGACAGGACAATGGCTGCCATCAAAATGCTGGATGAATTATCAGAAAAAGAACTGGATAGCTGGAAAGAAAGCTACGATGCGATTTTAACAGAAGAATATGCAGACAGCAAAGATAAAGCAGACGAACTGATCTGGACTTATAATCTTTTGAGAGATAAAATAAGCCCGATTTTATGGGGCTCACTGAGCGAACAGCCATCAATTGATAACTCTATGCCTGTAGATCAGATTCAGAAGATTATTGAAGATACTTATGCAGAGCTTTTACAGCATGCAGCCAAGAAAAGAGAAAAAGTAGACAGGCTCGAACTGGCTGCCGTAATGGCCGCCAAAACCAATATTCCAATCGGTAAAATCCAGGCTCAGGAAAAAGAAAAACTCCTTAATATGGAATCTCTTCTATTGAACAGAGTCGTAGGACAGGATCATGCACTAAAAATCCTTTCCGATGCTATTGTTGAAAACCGAAGCGGATTGAATAAACCAGGACAGCCAATCGGATCCTTCTTCCTTCTGGGGCCTACAGGAACCGGTAAAACAGAGCTGGCTAAGTCAATGGCAGAATTACTTTTCAACGATGAAAAAGCAATGGTACGGTTTGATATGTCAGAATTTAAAGAAGAACATTCCGCAGCATTGCTATACGGAGCGCCTCCGGGATACGTAGGATATGAAGAAGGAGGGATGCTTGTTAATAAAATCAGACAACAGCCTTATACCGTTGTGTTATTTGACGAGATTGAAAAGGCCCACCATTCCGTTTTTGATGTATTCCTTCAGATTATGGACGAAGGAAAAGTTCATGATAAATTAGGTAAAGAAGGTGATTTCAGTAATGCATTGATCCTGTTTACCTCCAATATCGGAAGTGAAGAAATTGTAAAACAGTTTGAAGAAGGAAAAATTCCTGAATCATCTTCACTCATGCAGATTATGTCAAACTCCGGACGATTCAGACCTGAGTTCCTGGCAAGAATTACAGAGATTATTCCTTTTGCACCAATCACAGAATCCATTGCAGAAAGAATCTTTAATATTCAGCTGAAATCACTTCATACTTCATTAACAAGATTGGGAATTGCTTTAAAAATTACTGACGAGGCTGTGAAAAACCTTGCATTAGGAGGATTTAGCAGTAAATATGGTGCAAGACAGATCTCCGGAGTCATCCGCGCTCAGCTTGCAAGACCAATTTCCAAAATGATTGTGAGAGAAGAAGTGAAATCCGGCCAGACGATTCATGTAGATTGGAATAAAGAAGAAGAAAAATTAAGCTGGAAAGTAGATTAAATATAAAGTAAAAAGGCAGATTTGCTATCCACTTTTGCCTTTTAGCTTATAAATAAAATTAAAATGAAAACAATTGTCAGAAATATCTTTACAGGTTTTCTATTATTAGGATCCGTTATCATGATCAACGGACAGTTTCTTGCCGCTTCCGATACCTCGGAAAGCAGTGTGAAAAAGTATAAAGGTATTATTAATGCCAATAAGGATCTTGTAGAATTTATTGAACAATTACTCCTTCAGAAAGGTCTTCCCAAGCATTTGAGAAATCTCGCCCTGATTGAGTCCCATTTTGACAGAAATATTACATCAGGCGCCGGAGCAGTAGGGATCTGGCAGTTTATGACTGCACATGCCAACCAGTACGGCCTTACAGAACAGGGACGTACAGACATTTATAAAAGTACTAAAACCGCTACTATCTCCTTAAGTAATCTTTATAAAAAGTATAATAATTGGGTGACTGTGGTAGCAGCCTATAACTGTGGTGAAGGAAATATTGCCAAAGCAATGGAAGCTGCTGGTTCTACTCAATACCATGTGTTTTATAAATACCTTCCGGGAGAAACCATTAATCATGTAAAGAAATATCTTAATGCATGCTATGCCACAGGAGAACTTCAGAGTGTATTGAACAATTATAATTCTGCAAGGCTCAACAAGATTTTCTTTGAGGGAGATCGTAAAGAAACTGCTGCAGCGCTTTCAGAAACAGAAATCAATGCCGGATTCAATCTGAACATTGTTGCTGCTGAATTGAACGTAGAAGTAGATAAAATCCTTGCCTGGAATCCGGGAATTGTGGAAGAACTCCAGAAAAAAGGAGAAAGCCCTTTCTATCTTCCTGTAGATCTGATGCCCGATTTTCTTCTGAGGAAAAATAAAATATTGGTTCGTTCCATCAAAGAAGGCGGAAAGACCCAACAATAAAATATAATATCCAATAAAAAATAAAAAAGTAACCATAAAACGGTTGCTTTTTTTATTGAATAATCTGTTAAAAACATGCCAATGTTTTATTAATAAAATCTTAATATTTCTCACTGATGTGGATAATTATTGTTTTTGTTGTTAATTTTCAGTCAATTAAAACCCTTTATTGATGGTGTTTTGAATGAAGTTGTTAAATCAATTGTCGTAGAATTACTACAAGAAATCGTAGAACTACTACAAATTTTCAGATTTATATTCAAAAGTTTTTTTTAGCGAAAAAGAGCCTCTATATTTGCTAACACAATCACCACATCACAAAATATTAATAACGATTAAATTTACTAATCATGGCCGAAAGAAATTCAAGAGGAATCTTAAAATTCAACAACGGAGAAGGACAGAAGCTGTTAAAAATGAATTACAGCGTTTCCAGATCTACAGACGTTTCAGGACGTGTAGCATCAGATCCTTCTAATGCATTGATCAAAGTAACAGTAGAAGCTACTGAAAAATCAGACATCCTTGAAAGCTTGTTAAACGGTAAGTACAAGCCAACAGTAGGGGAAGTTACTTTCAACAAATCTCACGAAGAGGGAACACTGATTACTTTGAAATGGGAGAACGGATACGTAATCCAACACGAAGTAGATTTCGACGCAATAGACAGCAACAGTATGCTGATCAGCTTCGTAATCAGCGCTGAAACCATTGACTACGGTACTGCTCAATTCGCTGGGCTATGGCCTTCAGCAGGTAAATAAGCCTATTCATCATCTTAGTAAAAATAAAATTGGTACAGAACAGTACGCTCATTCGGGTATACTGTTCTGTTTTTCCGTTTAAAAGAATTTCAAAAATCATTTTTCAAAAGAAAATGATAGAAGCACAAGTGATTCATCAATCTCATATTTTCTATGCTGTAAGTATCAGCAGTTTATTTACGATTTAACATAAATACAAAACGCTATGTTTCAGGATGATAAAAAAATTAAAGTAGCAAACCCGAAAAACGAGATAAAGACGGGCAAACAACAGTTGAAAAATACATTACCTGAGAATGTTACCAAAAAAGCAGAAGGAAAATTAAATAAGGCAGATGAAAAAGTAAAAAAGGTAGCAAAAGCAGGACAACAAAGTTTAAATGCTGTTCAAGGTGCAGATATGTTTATGAACCAGACTTTTGTACCCAACAATCCTTCTATTGTTGATAATAAAGTGTGGGCGAAACAGCCAACTTCAAAAATACACAATGCTGAAGCTATTGCTCAAAGTGTTATTGCAGGAATCAATCGTGTAGTAAAGCTGGAGGTTGTTATTGAAGGACAAATTATCAAACATTTTAAACATTTCAAACTTATCCAGAGTGCAGCAAAACATCATGAATTCAATCTGATGCTGGCTCACGATACTCTGGGCAATGCAGAAAATCACAATCTTGAAGAAGCCCAAAGCTTTTTAGGAAAAAGAATTACTGTTGTATTTAAATATAAAGATGTAGAAAAAGGTGCTGAACGTAATTTTGTGGGAGTCATTACAGAAGTAGGCTTTAGTCAGGAAAAGGGAAGCCTTGGAAATATCGTTCTTAAAGGTTTTAGCCCGACAGTACTTTTGGATGCCGCTCCGCATATTCAGAGTTTTGGAGGTGGGCAGCCGGTTAGTCTGAACAGTATTGCCGATCAGGTGATCCGTGAAGGACTGGGACAAAATAAATTCGACTTCAGAATTGATGCCCAGCATGGAAATGTGGCCTACAGTTCACAGTATGAAGAAACCCATTATAATTATCTGGCAAGAATGGCTGAGGCCTATGGTGAGCAGTTTTATTATGATGGTGAAGTATTACATTTTGGAAAACTTCCGCCACAGGAAAAACCTGTTAAGCTTACCTATGGAAGCAGCGTAAGCGATATTGCTGTTAAAATGAAGGCACAACACGTGAATCCTACATTTTATGGCTATAACAGCAGTAAAAATGAAAAACTGACCACCGGAAGTTCGAAGATCAGCCATACCTCAGATATTGCAAGACGAGCTTACGAAATATCAGAAAAAACCTTCACCACACCTTCTTTGAGAGTAGCCCCAATAAAAGCAACTTCTTTTATGGACATTGATGCCTCACAGAAAGGAACTGCAGGAAGTAAGGCCTCGGAAGTATTTATTACTTCGGGGACAACTACTGTTCCGTTTTTATATCCGGGATGTACAGCAGATATTGAAATGCGGAAATCTTCAACAAATGAAACGTCCTATTTTACCAAGCTGATGATTGTAGAAGTTACCCATGAAGTAGATGCAAGAGGTTACTATGATGGTAAATTTGAAGCGATTGCGGCAGACACAGGTTTCATACCACGTCCTGAATTTGAAACTCCAAGAGCTGAGGCTCAGTTTGCAAAAGTTATTTCCAATACAGATCCTATGAATCAGGGAAGAGTTCAGGTACAGTTTGACTGGCAAAACGGGCCGGACAGTACAGAATTTATCCGTGTAATGTCTCCGGATGCAGGAAGCAGTGATAAAGTCAATAAAAATAGAGGCTTTATGTCAGTTCCCGAAGTTGGAGATCAGGTTATAGTCAATTTTGTACATCAGCATCCTGACCGTCCTTTCGTAATGGGAGGAATGTTTCATGGTAGTATCGGAGCCGGAGGTGGAGCCGGAAATAATGTTATGAGCTTTAGCGGTAGAAGTGGTGCAGAATTAAAGTATGATAACGGAGCCGGATCGATGAATCTTAAAGATCAGGGCGGTGCCAATATGTTCTTTGACGGATCTGGAAATGTAATACATAATGCCAATAACAATAGTACTAAAACCGTTGGTAATGATAAAACCGATAAGATTGGAAACAATAAAAAACTGGAAGTAGGCTGTGATCATATTTCAGACGTAGGCAATACCCATAAAGTCTCAGTAGGTAAAGACCAGAGTGTATTTACGATGGATAATGCCGGAGTGATTGATTTAACCGGAGCTCAGAAAATTACCATTAAAGTAGGAAACAGCGAGATTATCATTACCGGAACAAAAGTATCTATTAAAAGTGATGAAATCGACATCAGCGGAGGCGGTGCAACAGCTAATTTTAAAGGTTTGACAAAAATAACGGGATCACAGGTAGATATCAATTAACAGGATGGATTTTATAAAATACGAGATTAAAAAAGGTGATACCTTAGAATCTCTTGCAGAGAAGCAAGGGACATCGGTTAAAGAACTTATCAATTTCCATAACCTGTATTGTGGAACAACAAATTTTATTATTGGAGAAAAACTGCCTATTCATCTGCAATATCTTTTTTTAGAAAAGAAAACGGGTGAAGAAATCAATAAGGCAATAGAAGACAGAAAATTTCCCCAAAAAGCAAGATACAGATGCGAACAGTTCAATACTACAAAGGTTGAAGACAGAATCACATTCCATTGCAATACAAAAAAGGAATACATTGTTGAAAAAGATGCAGCCAACACAAAAGCTAAAGTTAAGCTTAAAGAATATCTGTATAAAATAAATCCCGAGAATATGGCTCTTGCTATAGAAGCCGTTAAAGAACTGGAGTTTGATAAAGAAAACGTAATTTTCGATTTAAATCATGACCATACCATAAAAGGAGTAGAGAATTTTCCTCAGATAAAAGAAAAATGGGAACTTTTTAAGCCTAAATTAAAAGCTTCGGAATTTTACAGACAAGTCGAAAAAATCAATGCAAAAGCAGCGGAAGATATTATTAAAGGAGGCGGATTGGAATTTGAGAGTGAAGCCAATCTGAGAAAGACCTATGACAAGTCTCTTTTGTATCATGTATTGTTCAATGATTATGATGCCCGTAAAAAAAAGGAACAAAATGATGTTTTGAAGTTTATTTCACAGATATTTGTCAATATCCCCATAGAACTGGAATTGCAGCATACCATTATAAAAGAAGATGATTATTTTATAGAATTCAGAACAGTGGGAACACTTGTAAAAGATAAAATAGATAATTCTGTGCTGGAAGAACAATACAACAAGTTCTACAAACCTATTATCGAATATGGTTTCAGTGAATATAATTATGATTACAGAATCAGAAGAATGGTCGATAAAAAAACAGGAACTATTGTGAATGCTTCGGCATTAATGAAAGAAGAAGTGAAAAATAATTATCAGTTTGTCACCCAGTTTGATCTAAAACAAATTGAATATTAAAAGTAATTTTTAAGTATGGCCGAAAATAAAGTGTTTACATTCAATAACGTTTTGCCTTATCATATTGCCAGGACACTTCTGGTTATTATACCGTGTCTGGTTTTCTATGGAGCATTGTATTATTTTCTCTTTAAAGGAGTATTCAGACTTTCATTCGTTATGTTTTTTTTCCTCTTTTATTTTGGAACCTGTTATCTGATCCTGAAAGCTATTTCTGTGAAGTTGAAGATCTGGTTTGATGAAAACTATTTTTATATCCAGAAGGGAAACCAGACTCCTGAGAAATATTCCAAGACAGATATTGAAGGATTTTACGCTTATGATTATGAAACCAAAGCACCCTCATTACAAAGCTCAAAAATATACTTCAGATTCCGCTTGAAAAATAAGACAGACATTTACTTAAATGATGTTGAATACAAAAACAAATATGAAGAAGAAAAAGGGAACGAACTTAAAAAATTTCTGATATCGGCTCAGAAAGAACTCCATTTTTCCAAAACAGAAAAGAAAAGTCTTCAGAATGTTTATTGGTATTCACAATACAATTAAGGCATATAAACTCTGAAAATTTAAAAGACAAATTCACTATTTACAGGATGTTTTAATCAATAAAATGTAACATTATGAGTGCTTCCTATATACCCAAAGATGTTTACACAGTGTGTACATTTCAAACCGATTCAGAACCAAGACAATTAATTCCTACAAGAGAACCTATTACTGTTTTCTACGGATCAGATAAAACACGTCCTTTATTAACCATAGAAGATCGTAATATCAATAAGGAATTTCCCTGTAAAAGCCCTAAAAATGCAATGTGGGGATTTCTCTGTTTTGGAGCGGGGCTTATTGTAGGCGCACTTCTTGTGTTATCCGGTCCTATTGGCTGGGCGGCATTAGCTGTGGGAGTAGGAGTTCTTGCATGTGCAGGAGCAGCAGCCTATCATGCTACAAAAATTAGCCATTTATGTACCGAATCTTTAGGAAAAGGAAGCTGGAAAATTGAACATGAAAAAGTGACATTCGATAAGTTTAGGGCTATCACCCAGAATTCTATTTTGGTTTGTGATACCGGAGGATTATTAAGCCCGATTTTCAGCTATTCTGTGGCCAAAAAATATGCACAGCAAATCGATAGCAATAATGGAAAAGAAATTGTTCTCAATGCCGCTGCCTCTTTCTTCGGAGGAGCTGGGATCGTGATTGCAGGAGTAGAAATGGGAATCGGTAAGACCCTATTGTGGATGGGTGGAACCATGGCAGTAATGAACGAAGGAAGTTATTGGGAAAGAGAAATAATCAGAAGCAACTCATTGGAAGATAATAGCCATTATCAGGATATGAATAATGAAGCAGATGAAAACAGCCGAATTCCCGGATATTTAAAAGATTTTCCGAAAAATGTGACAGGTATAACTCCTTCAGACCTTGCCAGTCCGGATATTCTTGAACTTAATGAAAAAGGTGGATTGGCAAGCAGAGATGGTAAAACCCCTATTTTCTTTAACGGAAAATGGTACGTTCAGGATTGGCAGAAAAATCTGATTGAAATAAAACAGGGTACAGCTTTATCAAAAGATTTAACTGCTTTAGAAGGAGTAGACTCCCGTGAAGTATGGAAGACACCTGAAGGAAAAGCCATTGTAGAAAATATCCGTAACGGTAAATATTCAGAATCTCTGGTTGCCACAGCAAAAGACGGCTTAGGAAGAGTACGTCCCCGAAACTTACCGAATTTAGCCAAAGAACTTCCCAGCATAAAAATGCAGAATATCAAAAATATTGGTAAGCTTGGAGTAAAAGGTGGTGGATTCATAGGTTTCTTTTTCCCATTTATTGCTACGTATTTTTCTGAAGACTCAAGAAGAATATTAGCCAATGCAATGGCAGAAGATGCCGGAAACGGAATACATGTAATAGCAAATGATGCCTAAACACAACCCATTTTTTGATTCAAAAAAGATAAAATAACCAGACCTGAATAAGGTCTTTTTTTATGTATATAAGTGAATTTTATGTATTTTATTTCTCTTAATGGTGTAATAAATTGTGATTTGAAAGCAATTTTTATTTGTATTTAAGATATTTATTTATAGTATGTTGTGTTTTGTTTTTAAATCTAATGTCGTAGAATTACGACATGAAATCGTAGAACTACTACATGAAATCGTACAATTACGACACTTTTTCAGATTTCCCTTCAATTGCTTTTTTTTCAAAACCAAGGAGGCTATCTTTGTTATATAATTATTGAATTACAATTTATTACTAACGATTAAAATTTACAATCATGGCAGAAAGAAATTCAAGAGGAATCTTAAAATTCAACAACGGTGAAGGACAGAAACTGTTAAAAATGAATTACAGTGTATCAAGATCTACAGACGTTTCAGGACGTGTAGCATCAGATCCTTCTAACGCATTAATCAAGGTTACAGTAGAAGCTACTGAAAAGTCAGACATCCTTGAAAGTTTATTAAATGGTAAATACAAGCCAACAGTAGGAGAAATCACTTTCAACAAATCTCACGAAGAAGGAACATTAATCACTTTGAAATGGGAGAACGGATATGTGATCCAACACGAAGTAGATTTCGACGCAGTAGACAGCAACAGTATGCTGATCAGCTTCGTAATCAGTGCTGAGACTATTGACTACGGTACTTCTCAGTACGCTGGACTATGGCCTTCTTCAGGTAAATAATCCCATAAACTTAAATAAAAAAGAAACAGTATGCCTTCGGGTATGCTGTTTTGTTTTTTTAACCCCATCTCGAACCCCCGAACCCCGAATCTCCATTCCCAAAACCCTTCAACGGGCTACCAATTTTTACTCCTATTTTCTTATATTTGTTCATTATTCAAAATATGGACGCAACACACGATAAAAGGCTGTTTCTCATCGATGCTTATGCGATGATTTTCAGAGGATATTACGCACTAATCAGGAATCCGAGACTTACCAGCAAAGGACTGGATACTTCTGCTATCTTTGGGTTTACCAATTCTTTGATCGAATTGATCAGAAGAGAAAAACCTACTCACCTGGCAGTTGTTTTTGATGTAGGACAGGCCAGTGTAAGAACTGATGACTATTCAGATTACAAAGCCAATAGAAGTGAAACTCCTGAAGCGATCAAAATTGCGGTTCCATACATCCACAAAATTCTGGAAGCAATGCATATTCCGATTCTTGGAGTAGAAGGATATGAAGCCGATGATGTTATTGGAACTATTGCATGCAAAGCAGAAAAAGAAGGATATACCACTTTCATGGTGACGCCGGATAAGGATTTTGCACAGCTGGTTACCGATAAAATTAAAATTTATAAGCCAGGTTTAAAAGGTGGCGATATCGAAATTCTCGGAGTTGAAGAAGTAAAGGCAAAATATGAGATTGAAGACCCTAAACAGGTGATAGATTTCCTTGCTATGATGGGAGATGCAGTAGATAATATTCCTGGATTAGAAGGAGTAGGAGAGAAAACGGCTATGAAATTCCTGAAAGAATTCGGAAACATCGAAACTTTGCTTGCCAACACGGATAAACTGAAAGGAAAGCTAAAGGAAAAAGTAGAAGCTTCTGCAGAACGTGGTATTTTGTCTAAAAAATTAGCGACTATCATCTGTGATGCTCCGATAGAATTCCATCAGGAACAATATGACCTTGAAACTCCGGATTTTGAAAAAGTAAAAGAGGTTTTTGATGAAATAGAATTCAGAAGGTTATACGAAAATCTATACAGAGCTTTTGCTCCTGCGGCTGTAGAAACAGTGGTTGTAAGCGAAGTAGAAGTAAAGCAGACTCCGGCCGGAACAGAAGTAAAAGGGCAGGTGATGCAACTTGATCTTTTTGCCAATTTTGAAGAACTGGAACAGGCTACTTCTACAAAGTCTACCATTGAGGATAATGATCACCTTTATCAGTATATAGACAATTCAAAGGCTCAGAAAAAACTGGTTGACAACTTATTACAGCAAAAAGTAGTTTGTTTTGATACGGAAACCACTTCATTGAATGAGCTGGAAGCAGAACTGGTAGGAATGAGCTTCTCTTACAAGAAAGGATTGGCCTATTATATTCCGCTTTCTGAAAACAGAGAAGAAGTATTGCAGACCCTGGAGATTTTCAGACCGTTTTTCGAAAAAGAAGACCTGCTGAAAGTTGCTCACAATCTTAAATACGATTATAAGGTTTTAAAACAATACGACATCACCGTTAAAGGGGCAATGTTCGATACCATGATTGCCCACTACCTGCTGAATCCGGATGGAAGGCACGGGATGGATTACCTTTCAGAAGTGTATCTGAACTACAAACCGGTATCTATTGAAACCATTATTGGAAAGAAAGGGAAAAAACAGGGCAGCTTCAGAGATGCAGATGTAAGAACACAGACAGATTATGCGGCAGAAGATGCAGATGTAACTTTCCAGTTGTACGAGCTTTTTGCTCCTCAATTGAAAAAGGAAAATCTGGAAGAGCTTTTCTACAATATCGAAATGCCTCTGATGGAAGTATTGGCAAAAATGGAGCTTTCGGGGATTTCCCTGGATGAAAAATGGCTGGCACAGGAAAGTGTTGACCTTGAAAATGATCTGAAACAGCTGGAAACGAAGATTTTTGAACTTTCAGAAGAAGAATTCAATATGAATTCCCCGAAACAGCTAGGAGAAATTCTGTTTGAAAAAATGCAGCTGGATCCAAAAGCTAAAAAAACAAAGACAGGACAATATGCAACCTCAGAAGATGTTCTTCAAAAATTGAGTTCAAAACATGAGATCATCAAGCATATTCTGGAATACAGAACCTATCAGAAATTAAAATCAACCTATGTAGACGCTTTGCCTTCACAGATTGAGAAAAAAGATAACAGAGTACATACCAACTTTTCACAGACTACAGCCGCTACAGGCCGTTTGGCGAGTGTAAACCCGAACCTGCAGAATATTCCTATCCGAACGGTGAGAGGACAGCAGATTCGTGGAGCATTTGTTTCCGGAGAAGGAAAGAAGATTATTTCTGCCGATTATTCACAGATTGAACTTCGTTTGATTGCTGAAATTTCCGGAGAGGATAATATGATTAAAGCTTTCCAGGATGGAGAAGATATCCACGCTTCTACAGCTGCAAAACTCTTTAAAATTCCTTTGGCTGAGGTTTCAAAAACCCAGAGAAGTCAGGCTAAAACCGTAAACTTCGGAATTATCTATGGACAGGGAGCTTTCGCTTTGGCAGAACAGACCGGATTATCCCGTACAGAAGCTAAACAAATGATCGAAGCTTACTTCGAAACCTATCCGAAATTGAAGGAATACATGGCAGAACAGGTGAACAAAGCACGCCAGGTAGGATATGTAGAAACCATTTTAGGAAGAAAACGTCATTTGAAAGATATTAATTCCAATAATTTTGTGGTAAGAGGACATGCAGAAAGAAATGCGGTGAATGCGCCTGTTCAGGGAAGTGCAGCAGATGTTGTAAAGCTTGCTATGATTAAAATAGACAGAGAACTTGAAGAGCAGCAACTTAAAACAAAAATGCTGCTTCAGGTACATGACGAATTGGTATTTGAATCTCCGGTAGACGAGATTGATACCGCTTCAAAATTGATCAAAACTGAAATGGAAAGCGCCTTAAAAACACAGGTTCCACTATTGGTAGAAATTGGAGTAGGAGATAACTGGCTGGAAGCGCATTAATAAATACTGTAAATCAGACCTTAAATAAAAAACTTCCGTCTTTTGGGCGGAAGTTTTTGTTTTTTTATTATCGTCGTCTTGAAGGTGCACTTCTAGTATGTGGTCTAACATAAGTCCCATTTTTTCTATAATATCCTTTCACACTTACACTTCCTCCTGAAGAAGTATTACCTGATTTATAATTATATGAGGATGTCTTTGAGGAAGGTGTTGTGGATGATACATAATTACTGTAAGCAGTATAAATTGGATTATATGCCCATCCTGAATAATTCCCCCATTTTATTTTTTTATAGCTCTTTTTTGATTTTGAAGACAAAAATACCTCAGTATTTTTTGGAATAGTTGTAATTATATTTATAGAATCTGTAGAGTTATAAATTTTAGCATCCTCAGATAACAAAACTGTGTAATAATTTGTTGAACATGATAATGCTGTCATGCAAATTGCGAAAAAGCAAAATAGGTTTAAAATATGTTTCATGATATTATTTTATTCTTCAAATCTATGAGAGATTTTTAGGATAGACTTACGGAAAACCGTATTCAACTAATACCTGAATTATTTTATCATCCTTATAATCGCTAAATCATCCGTAGGTTTTATACCATATTGATGTTCCAGCTGTTTAAGTTTTTTGTTGAGCATATCTTCCGTATCGTTGTTTTTCTGATCAATCATCAAGTATTCCATAAAATTGATGACTTCATCAGGATCGGTCTTTTTTATTTTTGAAAAACTGGAAATACCATCAGTAGCAATGGAAACATCATCCAAGTGATTAAAAGATATTTTCTGAGATAGACAGGAATACCATGTTTCAAAATCTTCATGAAGATGATACGCCAAATAATCAGGTTTATTATTACGGTCAAATTCTGTGATATTTCCATTGATACAAATAATTCCGTCACCAATGGCTAGGATGAATCCTTTGTCCTTTTTGATGTCATAAATCAGGATTATAAGAGTAGATAACAGCTCTTTTTCATCCAGCATCAGATGCTTTTTAATAAATTGAAGTTCATTGAATAAGCCTTTGATGATTTCTTTGAGCTCTTCTTCCGGACTGTGCTGGCTATCTTTTTCATATAATAGTTTGTAACCGGATTCAACAATGGTTTTACGCAAAATTTTTCCAATAAGTGTTGAAGCAAAATGACTGTCCATAGCGGTAGAACAGCCATCCATCACAGCACATACAATTTTATCCGAACTGATTTTTTTGATGAGAAGATCATCTTCACAATGATTAATATGATAATCTCCGATTTGTAGGGTAGAATATAAATTCATCAGCTGCAAAAATACTTCTATTTTTTTGATGGATAGTCGTAAGTTTATTCCAAATCATCAATCTCCTTTTGCATCTTATCTTCCCAGTCCTTTCCATTTCTTTTTTCAAGATAAGGATTCACTGTTTCTGTGTATTTCTTTTGTGCTTTTAGATCTATAGGCTCAATAATGCAGCCCGTATTCACATAAGTTATACCATATTTCTTTCGGATGTCCCGGATTTTGCTTAGTGTTGATTCATTATAAGCAGGAATTGAAAAGCCTCCGGCATATGATAGCGTAACCTGATCATTCTGTATATCTTTTTGGGCTTGCAGAATATATTCAGTCTCTTTTTCTGAAAGTTCTTTTTGTTTTTTTATCAGTTCACTTCCAGATGAAATGATGAAGAAAAGAAGAATCATAGAATTGAGAACAGGGTAAATCCTTAAAAACTTAGCCTTGAAGCTTAAATTTTTAATTGATACATTACTCAGAAGATAGGTGATAAGAGCGGTAACAGCTAATATAAAAGGGAAATATTCAAAACCGGATTCTTTAAAGGAATACCAGAAATTGAATTCCAAAGGATAATTAATGAAATAATATCCGGAAATATAGCCTACTGCCAGCAGCAGGATGATAGTAAGATTAATGATAATAAGATTTCTGGTCATGATGATAGTTTACGGATTAAATTATCACTTATTATGCCATTTCAGAATCTTATCCATAACAAGTAACTGCATTTCTGATGAAGTTACTTGTTATTAATGATAGTATTAAATATCGTATTCTATTTCTCCCACATAATGCAGTGAAAAATCATCATTTTCTACAGAAACAGGATTAGGAATCACAAATCTTGTTGCAAAAATGATAGCATTCACAGGCGTATCCAGACTTAGTTCATTCAATTTTTTCTCTAAGATTGGAATCCATTGGTCTGCATAGGAATATTCTGCAAACTTGTCATAAAGACTAAGGTTTTCATCCTCAAAACCATATTCTATAAAGTCATCGTCAAACCACTTAATGTTCTGTGATTCTGCAAACTTGGAAACATACTGATCATCAGTTTCTTCCTCTATATAGTAGTTTTCATCCTCTTCTATAAAGCTATAAAAGTCTTCTTCATTCTTGAAATATCCTAACCAGAAGTGTGAAATTTCTTTGTCCATAATTGTATATAAGTATTATTTTTTGATTTTTTATAAGCAAGATCTTTCCTGTTGATGAGCAATACTTTCAGTACTGCTTTTATACAAGAGAATTGTTACGATTAAAATGTAATATTACAAAAGTTTTTCGTGAAATAAATTTTTTGGAGTAACAACACAAAATCTCTGCAGCAAAGATAGTTCCTTAATGGTATTTTATTGTAAATTTATTCTCAGTTTAAATGTAAAAAAATGGATTTTCTTCAGGACCATTACGCTATTAAAAATGAATTGCTGCTGATTCTTATTTCAGTTATTCTAGGACTGTTCATTGGTGCGGAAAGAGAATACCGTAATAAGTCTGCAGGTCTCAGAACATTTATCCTGGTGTGTTTCGGAGCCTGTCTGTTTACCATACTTTCCATAAAAATAGGTGTTGCGAATCCGGATCGTCTGGCAGCTAATATCATTACAGGAATCGGATTTCTGGGAGCAGGCGTCATTTTCAAAGGAGATAATAAAATTGAAGGAATTACTACAGCAACTACTATTTGGGCCACGGCTTCTATAGGAATGGCGGTAGGTTCCGGCTATATTTATATTGCACTTCTGGGAACAGCGTTAGTTTTGATTGTTTTGAGTGCTTTAACCTATCTTCAGAATTTTATTGATAATTATAATAAAGTAAGAGAATATAAAATTGCTTTGACGCATGCTTCAGATATCCAATATTGTGAGACGCTTTTCAAAGAACATCATTTAAGATATCAGATGCTCAAACAGCAATATTCACCGGAGAGTTTAACAGTTATCTGGAGGCTGACAGGTAAAAACAGTCATCATGAAGAAGTGATCAGAAGGCTCATAGATGATCCGAAGATTACAGCTTACCAGTTTTAGACGATATAAAAGCAAAAAAATAAAGGCCTGAGCCTTTATTTTTATTTTTTCTTAAATACATAATGATCCTTATTCGGACCATCGATCTCTTTTCCTTCCATATCCAGCTGAATCAGCATATTCTCACCCACTTTATATTTATAGCTGGCAGATTTTCCCTTTAAAGTAATCATGCTTCCTGTAGCATCCCAGATGAAAGATCCTTTATCCTGGTTCTTTGAATTTCTGTCAAGATATTCTTCTGTAATGCTGAATGTTTTATCATCATTCAATGTCAATGAAGTCTTGATTCCCGGACAATCAGCACACGGAACAGTTGCTTCATAAGTACCTGCCCAGTCTAAAGCATTTTCAGAAGTATCTCCGGCTGCTGTAGGAGTTGCTTTTGTAATACTGTCGGTAGCAGCAGGCTGTACTGCCGTTGCAGAATCTGTAGTAGCGGTTGTTTCAGTGGTTTCCTTTTTAGAACATGAAGCAAGGAATAGAACAGATGTCATTCCCAACATGAGCATTTTACTTTTCATCATAATAATTAATTTAAGGATGTTTTTAATAATAAAGTTACTTCCAATCAACAAAAACTGAGCCATAGGGAAGGGATAGGATGAGTGAATAAGTAGTGAATGGTGAATAGTGAATGGTGAATGGTGAATTTGCTTCGCTTTTCAATTTTTAATGAATTTACTTATTTTTAATTATAAAAATTCACTATTCACTTGCGAAGCAAAATTGACCATTGACGATCCAATTTTTGAATGAGTCGTGAATAGTGAATAGTCAATTCACTTCGCTTGTCAATTTTTGATGAATTTACTTATTTTTAATTATAAAAATTCACCATTCACTTATGAAGCAAAACTGACCATTGCCTACCCATATTTTCAAAAACGAACTCTTAATAACTTTTCTACGTGTTTTATAAAGCCTGTTCCTATTTTTCTTTGTAAATTGGGCAAAATTTTGATTATGACAAAAAAGATACTTTTATCTGTATTTCTTTTGCCAGCTGCAATGGCATTTGCGCAACAATATGGAGGAATGTGGATTCCTACGGAGCTGAATGAAAAGGAAATGAAGGATTTAGGAATGAAGATTTCTGCAAAAGATATTTTCAATCCTCAGAAACCAAGCATTAAAGATGCGGTAGTACAGTTTAATGGCGGATGTACTGCAGAAATTATTTCGCCTAAAGGATTGCTTTTAACGAACCATCACTGTGGTTTTGGTCAGATTCAGGCACATTCTACCGTTCAGAATGATCTTCTTTCAAACGGATTCTGGGCAAAAAATACAGAAGGTGAACTTCCTAACCCGGGAGTAAAAGTAGATTTTATTGTAGATATAAAAGAAGTTACTGATCCAATATTAGATGGTACAGACAATCTTACAGAGCCTGAGCTTACTAAAAGGATCAACAACAATATTGAGGTGTATAAAAACTCTCAGAAAATTGAATCTTACCAGTCGATCATGGTAAAGCCAATGTATTATGGAAACAAATACTATGCTTACACCATCGAAACGTATAAAGATATCCGTCTTGTAGGAGCACCTCCTCAAAGCATCGGGAAATTCGGAAGCGATACGGACAACTGGGTTTGGCCTAGACATACCGGAGATTTCTCTATGTTCAGAATTTATGCAGACAAGAACAACAAACCTGCAGAATACTCAAAAGACAATGTACCTTACGTTCCAAAACACTATTTACCGGTTTCTATCAAAGATAAAAACGAGAACGATTTTACTTTTGTATTCGGATTCCCGGGAAGAACTACAGAATATCTTCCTGCAATTGGGGTAGAAAAGATCATGAAAGATATTGATCCTGCAAGAATTGCGGTACGTGATGTAGCTTTAAAAACGTTGGACGAAAAAATGCGTGTTGACAATGAAACGCGTATCAAATATGCATCCAAATATGCTTCAGTAGCGAACTATTGGAAAAAATGGATCGGTGAAGTAGAAGGATTGAAAAAATCCAATGCCGTAGAAAAGAAAGTAATGTATGAAGGTTCTTTGGTTGCTAAAAATCCGGAGATCAAGACTACTCTGGATCAGTTGAATAAACTGTACAATGATCAGGCTCCTTATGCATTAAACAATGCTTACTATACAGAAGTAATCAGAAATGCAGAGACTTTGAAGCTTGCTGGTGATTATTATGATTTCGTAGCTTCTGTAGAAGCTGGAAGAATGGATGAAAAGGAACTTTCAAAATTAAAATCAAAATTAACTTCTTTTTATAAGGATTACAGTGCTGAACTTGATGCAAAAGTAACTGCAAAACTATTGGCTTTATACGTGAATAAAACGGCAACACAGTTTTTACCGGCAGGATTCAACAAGTATAAAGACGAGAATGCTAATATTCCTGTAGTAGAAGATATGTCTAAAAACTCTATCATCACAGGAAGAACTGCTGTAAACGGAGGAGCATTGACTACAGATATTGATAAAGCGTTTTCTAATCAGGATAAATTAATCAAGACTTTAAAGAAAGATCCAATTTATCAATTATATGTTTCCATGAAAGAAACGTATATGAAAACTGCAGACCCACAATATACTTCTATGCAGGCAAAAATTGATGCCTTACAGAAAAAGTTTATGGCACAGCAGATGCAGACGGATAAAGACAGAAAATTCTTCCCGGATGCCAACTCAACACTTCGTGTAACGTATGGAAAAGTAAAAGGTTCTACTCCTAGAGACGCTGTTTCTTACGGATATCAGACTCACCTTGCAGGGGTAATGGAAAAATATGTTCCTGGAGATTACGAATTTGATGTTCCAAAGAAACTGATTGATCTTTACAACAAAAAGGATTTCGGAATCTATAAAGATAAAACAGGTGACGTTCCTGTAGGATTCACTGCTACCAACCACACAACCGGAGGAAACTCAGGAAGCCCTGCTCTTGATGCCAACGGAAACCTTGTTGGATTGAACTTCGACAGACAGTGGGAAGGAACAATGAGTGATATCAATTATGATCCACGTTTCAGCAGAAACATCATGGTAGATACAAAATATATCCTTTTCATCATCGATAAGTTCGCTGATTCAAGGTGGCTTGTTGATGAAATGAAAATTATAAAATAATTTTAAAAGTTATACCTTTAAGAATCTATTTGAATTTAATTTTGAATAGATTCTTTTTTATTTAAAATAGGATGAAAGACAGGATCATCAATGTTTTGGCAGCTTTTGAATCTGAGAATATCGGGAAATCATTTCCGCTGGACTATTGTCTGCCGCTTTATCATAGTGTTTCCGATAAAGAACTTCCTCATTTAAAACATGTGATCCGTTATAAGACGACTCAACAGTTTGAAAATGATCTGGATTATATCGCAAAACATTTTCAGTTTGTAAACTGGCAGGAGTTTAAAGAATATACGTCCGGGAATTTCAAACCTCAGAAAAAGATTGCCATGCTCACTTTTGATGACGGCTTCAGAGAATTCTATGATGTTGTAGCTCCCATTCTGGAACGAAAAGGAATTTATGCCTGTAATTTTATCAATCCCGCTTTCATAGACAATGAAGATATGATGTTCAGATGTAAAGCAAGCCTTCTTGCCGATGCTGCTGAAAAAATAAAAACCATAGATCCTGAAATTTATTTTATCCTGTCGTTGAAAAATGTAGACAGACGTGTTTTACAAAAGAAAATCTTATCCATAAATTATCAGGAAAAAGATATTCTGGATCAGCTTGCAGAAAAATTTGAAATTGATTTTAAGGCTTATTCAAAGGAATTTAAACCTTATTTAACAACAGAAGAATTAAAAGAACTTACCAACAAAGGTTTCGGAATTTCTTCGCACAGCTGGGATCATCCGAAATATGGAGATTTATCTTTGAAAGAACAAATGGAAACAACAGATATGACTTTTGATTATTTAAAAGAAAATGATTTCCTGTATGAAAGTTTCGCCTTTCCGTTTACCGATTTTGAAGTAAAGAAAGATTTTTTTGATGAACTCTATAAAAATGAAGAAATCTACTGCAGTTTTGGTTGTGCTGGTGTCAAACTGGACAGTATACAAAGAAACTTTCAACGAATTCCAATGGAAATGGGAGAGAGCGGAGTAGAGACCTTAAAAAAGGAAATCGCTTACTTCAGACTGAAAAAACTCATCCATAAAAATACGATTATTAGAGAATGATAACGCTGAAAACATTCAATAGAAGGGAACTGGAAGATTTTATATCCTCCGGAGATTTTCAGCAATATGATTTTCTTCCCATTACAAGGCACCGTGCACTGTCTCATATTCAAAATCCAAAAGCATCAGATAAAGATGTTCTTCTTATTCTGGCTTTCTATGAAGAAAAACTGGTAGGTTACGTAGGATGTTTTCCGGATAATTTTACCATTGATGGAAAAGGAATCCGTTACGCATGGCTGAGCACTTTATATGTAAACCCTGAATACAGAAAAAAAAGACCGGCAAAAGCATTACTGAAAAGAGTTTTTGAAGAGTACGAGGGCAGAATCGCTATTACAGAATTTACTAAAGAAGCCGAAGCACTCTACAATATTATGGGTGTTTTTGAATATGTCTTTCCTAAAGAAGGGAAACGCTATTACTTCAGAACCGATGCAGCCAAAATGATTCCTGAAAAGAAACCGGGAACAAAACCGTTGAGACCTCTTTTTCAAATTCTGGATGTTGCCGCCAATGGATTGATTTCAATAAAGAATCTTACAGCATCAAAACCGGATTTCAAATATGAAGTTCTGGATCAGATCGACAAAGAAAGTGTAGATTTTATTAATGGATTTTCTGGGAGACGTGATGCAGATGAAATCAACACTTTTATCAATCATCCTTGGGTTTTGGAAGGAAAAAAAGATGAAAAATACTTCTTTTCAAGTTTTGCTGAGATCTTTAAATATTTCTGGATCAAAATTTTCGATCAAAATAATAAGCTCACCTCCTGTTTTCTGTTACAGCTCCGTGATGGCTATCTTAAAATCCCTTACCTTTTTGCAGATGGTAATTTAGATGAGGTTGTTCGGTTTTTACAGGACTTCATTGTAAGCCATAAAGTAAAAGGTTTTACTTCTTATCAAACCCTATTGAACAAAGAAATACAACAGTCAAAAGTATTTTCGCCTATCTACGAACGTGATTTCAAACGGGAATATCTGTTTCACAAAAACCTGCTGGAATTACTTCCTGATCATTTTGAACCAAATTATCAGGATGGAGACGGAGATTGTATGATGACGTAATAGAATTATAAATGATGAATGATAAATGATGAGCTACACATGATCAATGATCAATTATCATTTATCACTGATAAAAAAACAAAGAAGCCGTCTCATTTTCCTTGAGGCGGTTTTTGTTTATAAACTACCCATATTATTTTTTTAGGATGATTTTTTT
>NZ_JAMZGF010000018.1 GCF_024158915.1 Chryseobacterium sp. S0630
TCAATGCCTACGGTTTTGTTTCCTGATCTCTCTGACCTGGATTCTCCACCAATGATAAAGCCAGTTGACGTTAAAGCCAGAGTTCTCAAATGATCATCTCCTTTACCTCCAAAGTTCTTCTCCCATTCTACTTTTCCGTTTTTGTCTAATTTGACAATCCAATAGTCGCCCTCACCGAAGTTTTCAGTTTGTTTCGAGTTTCGAGATACAGGATTCGGGTTTTGAATGTTTGATGCAGAACCCGCACCTCGCATCCCGGAACCTTGTTCAGAACCCGAAACACGAACTTCGGAACTTCTGGAATAAATCCCCAGTAACGCTCCTCCATCTCTCGTTGGAATCATCTTTTCCACTTCATCTAGTCCTTTTCCTCCTAAAACTAATTGAGAGAGTTCTTTTCCGTTTTTATCGAGTCTGGTAATCCAGACATCTTTAGATCCATAACCTTTTGATGAGTTCTGTATATTTCCAGCCACAAAAAATCCTAAATCAGTAGTTTGAATAACAGCTCTCGCTTCTTCATCGGAAGAATTTCCCAATGTTTTCTGCCACAATTCATCTCCGAATTCATTGATTCTGATCAGCCAGATATCTGAGCCTCCTTTGGAATCGTCTTTTTTGTCTAATCCTTTTCCGGAATAAGATGTTCCTGCTAACAGAAATCCTCCATCCTGAGTGGTAACAGTAGCCGACAGATAATCATGATTTTGTCCTGAGAAATATTTCTCCCAAACTTCTTGACCCTGTTGATTGAGTTTTACCAGATGAAAATCGTAACCGTTGTTTTGCTTACTGCCTGAAACCTGTTGCTTATTGCTTTGAATAGAACTTCCTGTGATAAGGTATTGTTGATCAATGGTTGTCGTGACCTGGCTTAGAAAATCCTGGGTAGAGGATTGGATGTCTTTTTGCCACACTACTTCCTGAGCAGATACGCCCAAGATTGTGCATAAAGTAAATGCACCGAGATAAAGTTTTCTCATTCCCGTGTTGTCGTTTTTTGAGTTAGTAATTAGTTTATTAAAAACGCAGCGAATTTAGTACTTTTTAAGACACAAAAATTGATATACTCCAACCTACTATAAATCATGCTATTAATAGTTAGATTTTCTTTATATTGTATTACAATTTGTATCATTATGATGCAAAAAAATCTACTCACGGCGACAGAACCTGTCGTATTAAAAATAAAAAGGGCCAACTCAAAAGAATTGACCCTTCCAAAAAACATTAACTGTTTATTGATAGAATTATGATGTTTTATTTCCAGCCTCCACCTAAACTTTTATAGATGTCGACTACAGTGCTGAGCTGTTTTTGCTTTGCTTCGATAAGTTCCATTTTGGCATCCAATGCATCTCTCTGGTTCAAAAGAACTTCAAGATAATCTGCTCTTGAATTACGGAACAACTGATTGGCAATATCAATAGACTGATCCAGGGCTTTGGTTTCCTGTGATTTTAATTGATAATACTGGTCAATATTTTTAACTTTTGACATCAGATTGGCAACGTCCAGATAAGCATTCAAAATGGTTTTGTCATATTCGTATAATGCCTGAACCTGTTTTGCATCTGCTGTCTGAAAATTAGCTTTTATTGCACTTTTGTTAATGAGTGGTCCAGCCAGCTCGCCCACAAGATTATAAGCTATTGATTCCGGTAATTTAACAAGATATGAAGGTTTGAAAGCCTCCAAACCTAACGTTGCAGAAATTTCCAAAGAAGGATAAAATTCTTTTCTTGCAGCTTCCACATCGAGTTTTGATGCCTTCAATTCAAGCTCTGCCTGTTTGATATCAGGACGGTTGGCTAATAACTGAGATGGGATTCCGGTATACACTGTGGGAGGAATGGTAGACATAAAGTTTTCCTTTGTTCTCACAATTGGCTGTGGATATCTTCCCAGTAAAGCATTGATTTCGTTTTCTTTCTCTGTGATCTGCTGACGGATTGTATATTCTGCTGCTTTGGATTTCGCCAGTTCTGCCTCAAATTTCTTCACAGCCAGTTCCGTTGCAGCAGCGGCTTCTTTCTGAATTTTGGAAATTTCCAATGCTCTCTGTTGCAGCTTGATATACTGCTGTATAATATCCAATTGATTATCAAGTGCCAATAACTCATAATAATTATCCGCAACTTCTTCAATAAGATTAGATAAAACGAAGTTCTTCCCTTCCACAGTAGAAAGATAATGAGCAACTGCAGATTCTTTTTCTGTTCTGAGTTTTTTCCAGATATCAATCTCCCAGCTCGCATTTAATCCTGCTTCAAAATTTCCAAGCGGATCCGGCATTTCTTTTCCTGGTTCTATTTCTGTAGTAGCATCACCAGCTCCTTCACTGGTATAACGGCCTGATTTTTTCAACCCTGCTCCTATTCCTGCAGAAACCGTTGGAGTCAATCTTCCTTTTTTAGCTAAAACACCACTTTTAGCAATTTCAATCTCCTGAAGTGTGATTAGAAGCTCCTGATTATTTTTTAAAGCAGTTTCAATAAGCGTCACAAGATTCGGATCAGTAAAAAACTGTCTCCA
This sequence comes from Chryseobacterium sp. S0630, assembly GCF_024158915.1. GTDB lineage: Bacteria > Bacteroidota > Bacteroidia > Flavobacteriales > Weeksellaceae > Chryseobacterium. Next base: position 2,536 of record NZ_JAMZGF010000018.1, read on the forward strand.
TGGTGTTGTTCCGCTATTGTTGTTAGCATCCTGCTGTTCTTCCTGATTAAAGTTCTGAGGAATATTTTCTTTTACCTCATCTTTTATGACAGTCGCCATCGGTGCCTTACAACTTGCAAGTACAAGCGATAAGGCAATGGCTGCGATTATATTTTTAGTCTTCGAATTTTCCATCATGTTCATAAGGTTCAGTTTGTTCTGTTAAAGGATTCTCTTCTTCATATCTTGCCAGTCTTGACTTATCAGCAATTGTTCCGAAGATATAATACAGTCCGGGGATAATCATCAATCCGAAAATAGTCCCGATTAACATTCCTCCTGCTGCTGCAGTACCAATGGTTCTGTTACCAACCGCTCCTGGTCCTGTTGCGATCACCAGAGGAATCAACCCTGCAATGAAGGCAAATGATGTCATCAAAATCGGACGGAAACGGATGGCAGCTCCTTCAATAGCAGCTTTTGCCACAGGAATTCCTTCTTCTGCCTTTTTCTGAACGGCAAATTCTACAATCAACACGGCATTTTTACCCAGAAGTCCAATAAGCATGACCATGGCCACCTGTGCATAGATATTGTTTTCCAATCCTAATAATTTTAAGCATAAAAAAGCTCCGAAAATACCTACCGGAAGGGATAAAATAACCGGTAGCGGAAGGATGAAACTTTCATACTGTGCAGAAAGGATCAGATAAACAAATCCTAAACACACCAGGAAGATAAATACGGCTTCATTTCCACGGCTTACTTCATCTTTAGAAATCCCCGCCCAGTCGATACCAAAACCTCTTGGAAGTGTTTTATCTGCAACTTCCTGAATGGCCTTGATGGCCTGTCCACTACTATATCCAGGCGCCGGAGTTCCGCTCACCTCTGCAGAATTATACATATTATGTCTGGTAATTTCGGATAGTCCATATACTTTTTCCAATCTCATGAAGTCTGAGTATGGAACCATCTGGTCTTTATCATTTTTAACATACAGTTTCAGCAGGTCAGTTGGTAAGGCTCGGTATTGAGGACCAGCCTGAACAATTACCTTATACGGTCTGTCAAAGCGGATGAAACTCGTTTCATAGTTGGACCCGATCAATGTAGAAAGGTTATCCATCGCTTTCTCAATCGTGACTCCTTTTTGTTCTGCAAGATCATTATCAATCTTCAGCATATACTGTGGGAAACTCGCAGAATAGAATGTAAATGCTGATCCCAATTCCGGACGCTTCTTAAGCTCCTTCACAAAGTCATTACTTACCTGTTCCATTTTATGATAATCTCCACTTCCCGCTTTATCCAGCAAACGAAGTTCAAAACCTCCTGCTGCTCCATACCCCGGAACGGAAGGCGGCTGGAAGAATTCTATATTAGCTCCCGGAATATTCTTGGCTTTTTCTTCCAGTTTTTCAATGATTTCCGCAGCTGATTCTTTACGTTCTTCCCAGCTTTTAAGGTTGATCAGACAGGTTCCGGAGTTGGATCCGGTACCTTCTGTCAAAATCTCATAACCTGCAAGAGAAGAAACGGATTGTACTCCATCAATGTCTTCAGATTCTCTCAAAAGTTCTCTGGCAATCTGGTTTGTTCTTTCCAAAGTAGATCCCGGAGGTGTCTGAATAATGGCATAGATCATTCCCTGATCTTCAGCCGGAATAAATCCTGAAGGTAAAGAGTTACTCAGGAAGAATGTACAGGCACAGAATGCTAATAGTAAAGGCAATGTTATTGTCTTTTTCGTCACTGTTTTATTCAGCATCTTCTCATATCTTCCTGCTCCCTTCGTGAACAGGTTGTTGAATTTATCAAGGAAAATAGTAATCGGAGTTTTCTTCTTCGCTTTTCCATGATTATTTCTTAAGATCAGAGCACATAAAGCCGGTGTCAAAGTAAGCGCCACTACCCCTGATAAAATAATGGATGAAGCCATTGTAATAGAGAACTGACGATAAAATACCCCTACCGGTCCTGACATAAATGCAATCGGAATGAATACAGAAGCCATTACCAGCGTAATTGCAATAATCGCCCCACTGATCTCATGCATTGCTTCTTCAGTGGCCTTTAATGGGGAAAGATGTTTTTCTTCCATCTTGGCGTGAACAGCTTCAATAACTACAATCGCGTCATCTACCACAACCCCGATCGCCATTACTAAAGCAAAGAGGGAAATCATATTCAGGGTAATTCCGAAAGCAGACATTACCGCAAATGTTCCTACCAATGAAACCGGAACAGCTAATGCCGGAATCAATGTTGAACGCCAGTCTCCAAGGAATAGGAATACTACGATAGCAACCAGAATAAAGGCTTCAAACAAAGTATGGATTACTTTTTCCATGGATGCATCCAGGAATCTTGAAACATCATAACTGATATCGTAATGCATTCCCTTAGGGAAGTTATTTTTTTCAAGATCTTTCATCAATGTTTTCACATTTTTGATAACGTCACTTGCATTGGATCCATAGGATTGTTTTACCGTGATTGCTGCTGAAGGTTTCCCGTTCAATGTGGAATAAATATCATACATGGAACTTCCAAACTCTATATCGGCAACATCTTTCAGTCTTACAGATTCTCCGTTCGGTTTTGCTTTTAAAATAATGTTTCCGTAATCTTTTTCATTATTGAAACGACCAGGATATTTTAATACATATTCGAAAGACTGAGAGCGTTTTCCGGAACTTTCACCTGTTTTACCCGGAGAAGCTTCCAAACTCTGCTCATTCAGAGATTCCATTACTTCATCTGCTGAAATATTATATGCTGTTAATCTATCTGGTTTAAGCCAGATACGCATTGCATATTCACGGGTTCCGAGGATATCGGCAAAACCAACACCGCTTACCCTTCTCAATTCAGACATTACGTTGATGTCTGCATAGTTGAAAAGGAATTTCTGGTCAGCTTTAGGATCGTCACTGTACAGGTTAATATACATCAACATGTTGGGTTCTTCACGCGTGATCTTTACCCCTTCACGCACTACCAAAGGCGGAAGTTTATTTACCACTGAAGATACACGGTTCTGCACGTTTACTGCAGCAACATTGGGATCGGTTCCCAGATCAAATACAATCTGAATGGAAGCTTCCCCGTCATTTCCGGCATCCGAAGTCATATATTTCATACCGGGAACTCCATTTAATCCTCTTTCCAAAGGAATTACTACGGATTTAATCAACAATTCGTTGTTAGCTCCGGGATATTCTGCGGTGATATTTACTTTAGGCGGAGAGATGGATGGGAACTGCGTCACCGGAAGTTTTACCAATGACAGTATTCCCATAAATACAATAATCAATGAGATTACTATAGACAGAACTGGTCTGCGAATGAATTTCTTAAACATACTGCTTCATTTTAGAGACCACTACTCTGCTTTTAATTTCAATGATTGAAGAACTTTCTTAGGATCCTGGAATTTTGTTTTCACCTTTTGATCATCCTTTACTTTCTGAACTCCTTCCAGAAGGATCTGATCTCCTTTTGAAATTCCTGATCCCACTACATAAAGATCCTGAAGTTCATAAGCTACTTTGATATTTCTGGATTTTGCTACTCCATTTTTATCAATTACAAATACATATTTCTGATCCTGAATTTCATAGGTTGCTTTCTGTGGAATGATCAATGCGTTATGAACAGGCATTGACATCTGCACTTTTCCGGTTTCTCCGTTTCTCAGAAGTTTGTCTGGATTCGGGAATTTCGCACGGAAAGCAATATTTCCGGTTTCGTTATCGAATTCTCCTTCAATTGTCTGGATTTCTCCTTTTTGTGTATACGTTTCTCCGTTTGCTGTAATCAGAGAAACCTGGTTACTGCCTCTGTCTGCAGCATGAGTCTGGTAGCTTAAATATTCAGGTTCTGAAACGTTGAAATAGGTGTAGATACTTGTGTTATCTGATAACGAAGTCAACAAATCACCTTCATCTACAAGGCTTCCCAATTTCAGTGGAATTCTGTTAATAATCCCTGAAAACGGTGCTTTGATATCAGTAAAAGACAAATGGATCTGGGCCAGTTTCATTTCTGCATTGGCAGCATCCAATTTGGCTTTTGCCATTGCTCTTTCATTTTTAGAAACAATGTTGTTTCCTGCCAGCGTACTTGCATTTTTAAGCTCAATAGAAGCCTGTTCTACTTCTGCTTTTGCTTTTAATAATTCTGCCTGATACAGTTTAGGCATAATTCGGAACAATGTTTGTCCGGCCTGTACGTATTGTCCTTCATCTACAAAGATTTTTTCCAGGAAACCTTTTTCCTGAGCTCTCACTTCAATGTTTTTTACAGATTGAATCTGAGCTACGTATTCTTTGTTGATTACGGTATCCATTACCACAGGGGACGTCACCGGATAGACGGTAACTTCTTCTTTTTCTTCTTTTTTCTTATTGCAGCCAACCGCCAACAAAAGGGCACTCAACGCAATTCCCGAAGCAACTCTTTTTATCATAATTCTAGAGTTTATATAAATCGTTAATGTTTTGATAGAAATAAAAAACGGTAATAAAAGGGGTACGATGTGATGATTACCGGCATACACAACGCAAGTACTTTCCACCCGGAATCAGGCAGAAAATAAATAGAACGGAGAAATTTTAGATTCTAATGGAGCGGATAAGAATAAATCTTTTGGTTGCTAAACCAAGAACAAAGCCATGAATATCCGGCTTGGATCTTTTATAGCTTTTTAATCCAAAAATATAGACTAAAGAGAAGACTCCGGCAAAAACAATAACAGCCTGCCATACATCAGACAGCTGGAAATCATCTTCGGTAAGTTCTAAAGTGGAATTGTCTACATTATCGGCCATCTGCTGAACAGAGAGTTTTTCAAAAGTCTGATTCAGGCGGTTGGCTCTTTTTGGCATATGATGAGAAACATGACCGTTATAGTCGTTTCGGAGCGTTTTAACATCAAGTCTGCTTTCTACTACAAAGAGCAGAAAAAGACTGGTTAAAAAATATACTACGAAGTTTCTCATTTTGAAGTTGCAAATGTACACCCAGATTATGATATTACCATCATGGATTAACAAAATTTAACTCTTCTTTAAAATACCTGAATATAAAAAATTGATAAATATTAAATATTTCGTTTATTCAAGCGTAATTCAAGCAATCCTGATATCTCATCTGTGCAAGTTTCAATTTTCAAATATCAAGCCATTTTTTTTGATTTAAGGAAATTTTAATTTTAAAGCTGTTGCTTTTTTGAACATTTTAAGTGGTTGGATACTCTATTTTGAAAATTTTCCTATCAAACCTAAACTTTATCATGAATTATAATTATTAACATTAACTTATTGTTACTCTCTTCTTTTTGAATTATTTTTGCCGAAAATTAACACAACAAATGAAAAATGAAAAAAAAACAACATTATACCATTGAAAACAAGTTCGTTAAAAATCCTGAATTAACAATGGTTCTCCTTAATTTTCTACAATAATTATCACTTTCTGTTTCGTGAATTTTGTTTCAAAAAACAGTGAGTTAAATTGCATAAAACTTTAATTTTCTGTTAGTTTATGAAAAATTAACATATATTTATTAAAAATATTTGTAAATTTATATAGCATTAACATCATAATTCATGAAACACTTTAAAATCACTTATCACTATGAAAAAATTATTATTACCAGTCCTTTTCGGATTGACCATTATTTCCCTAACAGCGTGTAAACATCCCGGAAAAGAAGCTGAAACCATTACTGCTGTTACTCCAGAAAATACAGATGACATTTCAAAAAATGTGTATGTTGACAGCTATGGAGAAAAAATTGAAGTTACGATCAACAACACCAAAAATACAGCAACAATACATTTAAACGGTAAAACTTTTGACCTTAAAAAAAGTGATGCTTTACCTGAATATACTGCCTCTAATGAAGAGTATCAATATTCTGATATTAAAGGGAATATCACCTTCCTGAAAAAGAATGTAGATATGGTTCTGTTCCATCTTAAACAGGCAAAAAAAGAGTCTGGTCCTGCAAAAATGGCATCGTATTAGCATAAGGATTAGCAATTCAAATTAAAAAAATAAACATTATGAAAAGTTTATATTATTACTTATCAGCACTTGTTATCGCAACATTTTTAGTTGTTTCTTGTAAAACACAGAACGCTCAAAAAGCAACTACTGATATTACAGGAAAAACATGGAAACTTACAGAGCTTAACGGGAAGCCGATTGAACTGAAAAATCCTAAAAACAATCCTTATTTTAAACTTGAAATGGATGGTATGAGATATCAGGGACATGCAGGATGTAATGGTTTGGGAGGAACTTTTGAGATCAAACCTGAAATGATGAGAATTAAGTTCAATCAGGGAATGTCTACCATGATGGCTTGCGAGGATCTTGATATTGAAAATCAATTTACCAAAGCAATTCTTGCAGCAGACAATTACTCTGTAAACGGAAATACGCTTACTTTAAACAAAGCAAGAATGGCTCCTTTAGCTAAATTTGTTCTTCAGTAATTGAATCTCACTTAAATAAAAATAAAATACGCCTCATCATGATGAGGCGTATTTTTTATATTGATATTTCTATTTTTTGTTGTTGTACTTTATATAACAGATCAGGAGGCTGATATTCACCAGAACTGCAAATGCATTTGATATAATAATAGGAAGTTCGTCTTTTTCAAAACCATACCATACCCATAAAGAGAGCCCTGAAATCAGAACCAGAAGCATGAGTAAAGAAATATCTTCTACATTCTTTTCTCTGATTACTTTTACAAGCTGCGGAATCATAGAAACAGAAGTAAGAACTCCGGCCACTATACCTAATATATTTTCATTCATACATTTTCACCTTGAATATCAATACTAAGATACACTATTGAAATCTCTTCCATGAAACTTCTTCATGCAATGGAATATCTTCTTCCATAAAACGGAAAAGATCTCTTGAAAAATAGCACCCATTAAGAATCCCACGGGCTCCAAGTCCATTAAAAACATAAAGATTACTGAACGTATCGTGCCTTCCGATGATAGGTCTTCTGTCTTTTACGGTTGGGCGAAATCCAAAATGTACTTCTTCTACTTCAAAATCATAAGGATAAAACTCTGAAAGTCCTTTCACCAGTTGGGCAACTGCTGATTCATCAATATGATGGTGAAGCTGCTCTCTGTCATAAGTTCCTCCATAAAAATATAATCCGTTTCCGGTTGGAAATAAAAAGTGTTTCTTTTTAATGGTTATGTTTTCCGGAATCGGTTGAGAAAGTTTTACTTTTATGTGGTGACCTTTGTTCGGGTTTACTGTAATCTCTGAAAAGTATGGATTATCCTTCACACCCATTCCTTCACAGAAGATTATATTTTTGAAAGTAAAATCTTTATATACGGATTCAGATGGATTCAATTTTGAATAATCGAATTTTTCTTTTACCAGATGATCGTTTTTTTCAAAATAATTGAATAAACCACTGAAAAATCCATTAACATTAAGTCTTGCAGATTGATTCACCTTTCCGGTAAGAAAATCGTTTTTTACTACATTTAAACGATCGAAATTTTGATCAAGAAAATGTGATAATTCTTCATTTGCCGATTTTTTCAACCATAAATTCTGTTCATTCTCATCATGGAAAATTCTGTGAATGGGAGCATCGATCAAATAATTTTCTCCTGTATATGATTCTATTTCTTTAAGACTGTCTTTAAGAAAATCTATTTGCTCCTGTGCTTTCCAGAATGTGGTAAACTTCTTTAGAACAACAGGATTGATAATTCCTGCTGAAACCTGAGAAGCGCTTTTTCTTCCTTCCGTAAAGATCACAAAAGACTTGTTATTTTTAATGAGCTGATGAGCTAAGAAAAGCCCTGCATATCCGTCTCCAACGATAATATAATCTACATTTTTCATAATAAAAAAAACCTGAGTAAAAATACTCAGGTTTTCTATAAATATCAAGTGAAATCTAGTAATTCCACATATCATTTTCCATGTCAAGAATCTGTGCTTTGATTCTGTCACTTTCTTCAAGCTGTTCGTCAGCATTTTTAGGAATATAGTCCTTAATAGTACCATCTCCTAAACCGTTTGAAGACTTATAAATAATAGAAGAGAATCTTCTTGCATTGATAACATCATCGAAAGATAAGTCAGCAGAAGAATTTTTTCTATTGAAAACATAATTGTTTGCTAAGATATCACGAGCACTTGGGTAATAAATCCAGAACAAATCAATCAATTCATCAGCACCTGCCAAAGGCTGGCCATCAGGACCAATTCTTCCTACAGATGTTGGATCCGGCCCCATAGCAGCGATGCCAAGAGGTCTGTACTTCATCTGACCGTCTCTCTTATCGATAAACCACATACCCATTACTTTAAGAACTTTTACTTTATCAGTAGTTGTTCTGATGATATCTGTTAATCTTTTCTTTTCGTCCTCTGTAAGTGTTCTTCCAGAGTTAAGGATATCGATAGCTTCTTCGTCAAGTCTTACACTTTCCAATCTTTTCTGAATAGCTTCAGGTGAAAGTCTTGTAACGAAGTTTTCGTCATCATAAACTTCCTTGATATCCCCCTTAAGGGCGCCATCAAGTAATAATTGATATAATGATCTTGTAGAACTTGAAAGAAGACCATCCGGATTGTCATAATAAAACGGCTGGTTGATCTTATCATTCATATCAATGATTTCCCAAACAAACATACTTTTGTAAATATCCTTGTCATCAACGAAACCATATTCAAGAGGCTTTACTTTATTGCTGATAACAGTATCCCCTGCTTTTCTCATTGATTCAGCCCTCATTTGTCTGAATTCTTCAGGAGAAGCAGCATTCAGAATAGTTTGGGAAAAAGCGAATCCCGAAACTAAAACTAAAAGGGTGCTAATATATTTTTTCATAATATGATTTTACAAATTAACCTTATTGAACATTAATAATTACAGGTGAAATCTCCTTAAGCCTTTGGTTTCCTAGCCCTGTAGCAGTAGCCTGAATATCATAGATCTGAACTACGTCACCAGGTCTAAGATTTCTAAGCATACCTTCAGCTCCTGATAATGAACTTCCTTGAATCAGAGTACCTGCTTTTCCTGGAAGCTTAATAATAAAGCTATTAACAGTGAATGAAACAGGGAAATCAAAGTCAGGTAAAGTAGCAGAAACAATCTGGTTAGGTATAGAACCTGCCGGCATAAAGTTTACAGCTTTACCTCTGATCTGACCTTGTGGTCTAGGGATATTCTTAATTCTATATTCAAATACCTGAGAAACTGTTTTACCATAAGGGTCAGTTCCTGATAATGTTAACTTAACTACATTTCCTGTAGTAGGAGTTACATCCCATTTACCTGGACCTTTACCTTTCACAGTAGCTCCTGCAGCAGATAATGAAAGTTTAGAATTGTCAGCACCTAAGATTGATCCTGAAACAGGGTTCTCAAGTCCTCTATACATTACATTCATTTTATCCGCAGAAAGTAATAATCCTTTTTCAAGTTTTACTTCTCTTGGTCCAGCGATTACATTATAAGTATGTGTCCAAGGGAAAGACTGTGGTTTCCCTGAAGCATCTGTCAATGTAATTGTACCTCCTAATTTATGTTCACCTATTCCAGAACCTGAAATAGCGATAGAACCTTTACCGTTTTCTACTTTACTTACTCCAGAAATGCTGATCTTATTACTATTAGAATAAGTACCTAACATTACTTTTACTTCAGCCTGTTTTCCTGCCTGGATATCAACTGGACCTGAAACAATAGGCTCGTAGCTTGAGAATTTAATATTCGCATCTACTTTTTCCTGAAGTAATAGTGCCAATGCATCAGACTGAACGTTTCTGGCATCATTTTGGATAATTTCCAAATTAGATATTGCAGCAATTAACGGCTGATGATAAAATTTATTCTGGAACCAAGTCTTTTCATTTGGAGATGTTCCTTTCGGATACTCCGCAATAAGAGACTTGTTAGCTCTTGCAACTAAATCCTGTAACTGAGCATTGCTTCCAAAAGTAGCATTGATGTAGTTTCTTACGTCATCAATTTTAGCTTTCAGATCTAATGCATTCTTTGATGGAGTATTTTCATCTCCTTCCTTGAAGAAATATTCAGTAGTCGCTTCGTTATTGTTAAGTGCAGCAAAGTTTTCACTTACGTCAATATCTTTCCCGTCCTTATCTTTATCGTGAAACTCAGATTGTTTTTTCAACAAATCTTTAACATCCTGAGCAGATTTCACCAATGCATCAATTTTGGTTTTCAATACTTTGTACTGAGCCCAAGGTTGTGCGTAGGTATCCGGAACTTGCTGAGCCTTAGCTTCCAACGTTCTTTCAAAGATCTTCTCGTTCTTTTTTTCTGTTAAAGTTCTGGTTTCATTTAATGCTCTGGTAGAGTCATAGTATGATCTGATGATTTCTGCATCAATATTTAGGGCCATCATCGCGATGAACACCAAATACATTAGGTTGATCATCTTCTGACGAGGGGTCTGTTTTCCTTGTGCCATTCTCTTTTCTTGGTTTTTTTGATTAAGTAGTTAAATTTAGAAATGGTTAGGAATTAAGACTTCATAGCAGTTAGCATACCACCATAAACTCTATTTAAGTTATTAAGATTAGATGTTAAACCTTGTAGCTCTTGGTTGAATTTCTCAGATTGCTCTGCAGATTTCTGCATATCTGCAACATACTTGTTCGCAAATTCAGATTGTCTCTTACCGCTTTCAAGTTGCATTGCATAAAGAGCATTCATGCTTTCCATGTGCTGAGCTGCTTTATTTAATTGGTCGTTATATTTATGAGTAGAAGCAGATACGTCTACAGTTTGATTGATCTGATCAACAGAGTTTGAGAATTTATCAATTCCTGTTCTTAATCTTTCAAATAATTGAACGTCTAGTCTGGCATCTTGAAGCATTTTATCCAATTTGTTAGAAAGAGAGTTTTCTAATTCTGCAAATTGAGCGCTTGTATTTTTTGTTGTTACATTAGAGTGTAAAGGATTTGGATTAGCATGCTTATCTAATAACTCAGGATAAACATTTTCCCAGGCATAAGACTCTTCAGTTTTTGGAGGGTCAAATGCAAAGATGATAAAGATAATCGCCTCAGTAATAAGTCCTACGGTAAGAGCGATGTTACCGTTAATAGGTCCCAAGGTAATGTGAGTAATTTTAAGCCAAGCTCCAAGAATTACAATTGCAGCACCGAATGAATAAAAGAAATTCATCCAAGCATCTTTAGTCTTAAACATATTGAGTTAGTTTTTTTAATGTTAAATAAAATTGTTATTGAAAATAATTGTCTGATTAGTTATCTGTTAACTCTTCTTGGTTTAACTGCTGCTTCAGGAATATCCTGTACAGTTCTGAATCCGATATAGCTTCTTGCGGAATCTTTTCTTTCCCAATCTCTAGCACCTGTCATTAGTGCATATCCTATATCTTTCCAAGATCCACCTCTTACAGATTTCTTCGTATCCAACTTATCTTTAGTAGAAGGATTTAATGTAGAAGTGAACCCAGCTGAAGAGTTGTTAAACGAAGATAGTGTCCATTCAGAAACGTTTCCAGCCATATCAAATAACCCAAACCCATTTTTCTTAAATTTCTTAACTGGAGCTGTATATGTATAAGTACCTTTTTTCTCGTCTTCCATATAGTTACCTCTTTTCGGCTTAAAGTTAGCCAGATAGCAACCTCTGTCGTCCATTAAATACGGACCACCCCAAGGGTAAGTAGCATTCTGCATACCTCCTCTTGCAGCATATTCCCATTCAGTTTCTGTTGGAAGACGGAACTCTAATGGTCTTTGTTTTTTTCTTTTTAAACTTTCGTTGTAATCTGTTTTCAATTTAGATCTGAAGTTACAATAAGCCCTTGCCTGATCCCAGGTAACCCCAACAACAGGATAGTCTTTGTAAGCTTTGTGCCAGAAATACTGTTCAAACAATGGCTCATTGTAAGCAAAGTGGAAATCTTTTACCCAAACTGTAGTATCAGGATAGATCGCGATGCTTTCACTTTTCAGGTAATTAGCTCCTCTTTCGTTATCTGCAACTGCAGCGTCCATATCTCCCCAACGGTAAGTATATTTCAGCTTACTTACATCTAAAATTCTTTCGTTTCCGATTCTTGAAGAAGAAGGTAGATACAGAGATTCTAAAACTTCTGCGTATTCTACATCCGGATATTTTGATGTGCTCCAGTGTAAAGGGATTTTCCAATCTAATCTTTTGCTGGCATCATAGCTTCCGTCTTCTCGGCCACCCTGGCCTTCCATATATTCTTGATAAGGTGTTAAATTTTCTTCTTTTTTAGCAAGATATGCATAATCTCCTATTGCTGCTCCTTTACGTCCGCCTTCATCACCACCTTCTCCGGCAGCTTCAGCAAGTAAAGTTCTCGCGATAGAGTCTCTTACATAATTGATAAATACTCTGTACTCCGAGTTGGTAGTTTCTGCTTCATCCATGAAGAAAGAAGAAACAGTAACAGTCTTCAATGCTGCTTTTTCAGGAGTATTTGTTGGATCCTGGTCTGCTAAACCAGCAACAAATGAACCTGCAGGAATTGCAACCATTCCGTATGGTCTTTCCGCAACAAATGATTTAGTTTTTTCTCTTGGTATCAATTCACCTTTTGTTCCTGGCTTCCCTACAGAAGAGCTGCCACCACCTGAACAAGATACCGATGCTACCGACGCAGACAATAATAAAAGAAATATCCTTTTCATGTTAATTTTTATAATTAAGCCGTAAATATATAATTTTTTTAAGAAACTTTTAAGATTTTTTTTGAAATAACGGAAGAAATCTAAATTTATTTTATTTACAACAACTTTTTATTCCACGGTAACAGATTTTGCAAGGTTTCTCGGTTGATCTACGTTGGCTCCTCTATATACTGCTATATAATAAGCAAGCAGTTGCAGAGGTACGGAAGCAACGATTGGAGAGAAACATTCTGAAGTTTCAGGGATTTCGATAACATAATCTGCCATTTCACTCACCTGACGGTCTCCTTTATTAACTACAGCGATAATTTTTCCTTTTCTCGCTTTAATTTCCTGAACGTTACTTACAATTTTATCATAGTGGCCTTTTCTAGGTGCTATAATTACAATTGGCATATTTTCGTCGATCAGGGCAATTGGACCGTGCTTCATTTCTGCAGCCGGGTATCCTTCTGCATGGATGTAAGAAATTTCTTTTAATTTTAAGGCTCCTTCTAAGGCTGCAGGATAATTATATCCTCTTCCTAAGTAAAGGAAATTGGTAGCTTTCACAAAATCTTTTGCAATATTCTGCGTAAGCTCATGAGTGGTATTCAACACTTCTTCGATTTTCTTAGGAATAGCATCAAGCTCAGCAATTAGGCTCATAAATTCAGCGTTTCCTAAGTTTCCGTTGTGTTTTCCTAATTTAAATGCAATTAAAGTAAGAATAGTAAGCTGTGCCGTAAATGCTTTGGTAGAAGCAACCCCGATTTCAGGACCGGCATGGGTATATGAACCAGCGTCTGTAATTCTTGCAATGGAAGAATCCACAACATTACATATACCATATATAAATGCACCTTTTTCTTTTGCTAATTTTAAAGCAGCCATGGTATCAGCTGTTTCTCCAGATTGAGAAATGGCAATCACCACATCTTTATCTGTAATGATCGGGTTTCTGTATCTGAACTCTGATGCATATTCTACTTCCACAGGAATTCTTGCATATTCTTCTATCAGATATTCTCCGATAAGACCGGCATGCCATGAAGTACCACAAGCAATGATAATAATTCTGTTAGCATTTTTGAATCGCTCAACATGATCCCAGATTCCGGCCATTTTGATTACTCCCTCATCTACAAGAAGTCTACCTCTCATGGTATCGTGTACAGATTTAGGCTGTTCAAAGATTTCTTTAAGCATGAAGTGCTCGTATCCACCTTTCTCGATTTGTTCAAGACTCAACTTAAGTTCCTGGATTTCAGGCTCAATCTTAGAGTTTTCATTGATGGTTCTGATATCTACTCCATTTTCCAGAGAAATTGTTGCCATATGTCCTTCTTCAAGATATATAGCTTCTTTTGTAAATTCTACGAAAGGAGAAGCATCAGATGCAATAAAATATTCTTTATCTCCGATTCCGATTGCTAAAGGAGATCCTAATCTTCCTACAACCAATACTCCAGGATAATCTTCATGAAGTACAGTGATTGCATAGGCACCATATACTTCATTCAATGCATATCTTACTGCAGTTGGGAAGTCGATATCCGGATTAAGATCCATAAAATATTGAATAAGGTTTACCAATACTTCAGTATCTGTTTCTGATTTAAAAGTAAAACCTTTCTCAGTAAGCATTGTTTTAATGGTATCATAGTTTTCAATAATACCATTATGTACAATTGCAATTTTTCCGTTGTTTGACAAGTGCGGGTGGGAATTTCTGTCACTTGGAACTCCGTGGGTAGCCCAACGGGTGTGTCCCATTCCAATTTTAGACGTTCCTTTTAGTCCTTTTGAAATATTCACCAAATCCTCCACTTTACCCTTTGTTTTTTCTACTTCCAGCTTGTTCTCTGGTCCTTCTAAAACAATTCCGGCACTGTCATACCCTCTATATTCCAATCTTCTAAGACCATTAATTACAATTTCATAAGCGTCTTGAAAACCTGTATATCCTACTATTCCGCACATATTTTATTTTGTCTAGTGTTGTTTGTTTATCGTGTTCTATTTTTTCGTACCATAAGTCACCATTAGCTGGATTCTTTTTGGATTCGTATTGGCTTTATCTATACCTGTCAGAATAATTCTGTTCATATCAAATGCTCTTGTCGTATTACGAACTCCTAAAAGGGTTCCTGTAGTACTTGCAGCAAATGTTCCTGCAGTGATTATTAATGGTTTGTTAACGATCGGTTGCTCAGTTCCATCTACGGTTTCTTTTTTCCCTTCAACAAGATCCTTGATTGTTTTTGTGACTACAAAATCATAATAACCAGGCTCAGGTTTATCTTTAAAATAGTACAACCCAAGTCCGCTTGTCAGATCTGAAGTGAATGTTAATTTTGAATAATCAATTTTACCAGCATTTAATGTATTATTTAAAAGGGTAAACCTACGATCTTCGGTAGAGCCCGTATTTTTCCATGTTGAAGGATCAAGATAGATTCTGATCTTAGCACTTACAATACCTGCTTTATCTTTGATAAAAATATCCTTAAGTTGTGCAATAGTCTCATCCTTAATTTTTACTACCACAGAAGGACCTCCCATTCCCTGAACAAAAAGCCTTTCATCTCCTTCACTAGAATTACTTGCAGCCAGTGCAGCTGCAGCAGGTGATCCAGATCTGTTGTACTCATACAATCCGATATGAGCATTAGCACTTCCTAGGTTGAAATTAAGTGTTGTTTGTGGTCTTGTGGTTGTTCCGTTGTCTGTCTTATCATATTTGTAATACATGATAAGCTGCAAATCATTAGGAGAGAACTGGTACAGATATCTATCCGTTTCGTCCACCGAAATTTTTATTCCTTTAAAATATCTGATAAAGTTAGCAGCATCCTGAAGTTCAGGTTTTCCTTTTTTATCAAGAATATGAGTCTGGAAGAAATCTGTATTGCTCAATTTCATTCTGAACCCTAAGTTTCCGGTAAATACTACTGAGTTATCTGATTTTTTAGTAATAGATAAGGAGTTCATGTTACCATCAAATACTCCTGAACCTAATAGCTCACCAGTACTTACTGAGGCATTGGAACGTTTTAGAGCATCATTATTTGCATCTAAGAACGTAGTCACTTCATGTACATTGATTTTCATTGATTTTGAAGCACCCCCTATTTTACCGTATTTACGAACAGGGTAAGTTTTTTTCTCAATAGAAACTTCTGTAGCTACCCCGTCTACCGGGAAATCAGTTTTTGCGTATGTATTTGTCTTTAATGAATCGCTGCTTTCAAAGAAGTAAGTATTCGAAGCTGTATTTGCAGGTGGTCTCACTACAAGGACTACAGAATCAACTTTTGGATTCGCGCCGTTGAAGTCGAAATTATCTACCGGCATTCTTAGCTGCGTAACATAAGATGCTCTCTGCATTCCAAACTGGGATTCAGTAAAGGCTCCAAGAACGGCAACATTTGTGGTAGCACCTGATTCGTTCAATCCGCTGATCAATCTTGAAGCATCACTTCTGATTGAATCATTATTGTCGTAATTGTATGCTATAACAGGATATGCAATTTCATTGCCTTGTGCTGCATCACCATTAAACAGCTGCTCACCTAGAGAATCCGGATCCGGTTCACAGTTATAAAGCAATGCACTTCCAAAAATCGCCAATAGAAGTATGGCGAAAGTCTTTTTAAGATTATGAGTCATTAAAAATGTGTTTTTAATAAAGTTGATTTATAGAATCTACGTCCAGATACTCCGATTTCTGGGTTGCTGTTTCGTTGAAAGCCTTATCCAGGTCTTCATCCAGAAATTCATCCCCTTTTACAACGGCATCTACATAGTTCATACTCTCGATAACAAAACTTTTAATAGTTGGGTTATCTAACGCTTTTAATCCTGAAATATTATCAAACTGTAGCTTTTCATCGATCTTTTTGTCCAAGTCAGCATCTTTCTCATTGTAAAGAGAAAGTACAATTTTTGCGTCTTTGAAATAAGTATCTGATTCGTAGTAAGTTTTAAGATAAATTGGAACAAAAGAAGACATCCATCCATTTAAATGAATAACGTCCGGCACCCAGTTTAGTTTCTTAATGGTTTCAATAACTCCTCTGGCAAAGAAAATAGCTCTTTCGTCATTGTCTTCGAAAGGGTTTCCTTCATCGTCGAAATAATATTGTTTTCTTTTGAAGTATTCTTCATTATCAATAAAGTAAACCTGAAGTCTTTCCCCCGGAAGAGACGCTACTTTAATGATTAGAGGCTGGTCCAGGTCATTGATAATAATATTCATCCCTGAAAGACGGATTACTTCATGAAGTTGGAACTTTCTCTCACTTATTTGTCCAAATCTTGGCATAAAAACTCTTACATCATTGCCTTCTTGGTGCATCTTAAGTGCCATTTTGTTTACCACTGCAGCCATATTTGTATCTTCCTGATATGGATACATCTCTGTAGTAATGTACAGTATTTTTTGATTCGGCATAAACTTTCTATCTAATTTTTGTAAAAATGCTTTAATGTGCAAAATTACAAAAAAACATCCAACATTATTTTAATTAACATTTTTTTACGAAAATTCCCTTTTTCAAATTATTAAAAGTACATATTATTATGCGATATTTTTAGTATTTTTGAAATAGTATTAAAATAAACTATGGAAGTTCTAAAAAACAGAAAAGTCCTTCAGGATTTCATTGAAAGACAGAAAGAAATGGGAAAAAGAATTGGCTTTGCCCCTACTATGGGCGCCCTGCACAATGGCCATCTTTCTCTGTATGAAGAGGCAAGAAAAGAAAATGATCTTGTTATTTCTTCAATTTTTGTAAATCCAACTCAGTTCAACAACCCTGAAGATCTTGAAAAATACCCAAGAGATATTAACAGAGATATACTTATTCTTCAGAATTCAGGCCTTGTAGATGCTGTTTACATCCCGGAGGTAGCAGATATTTACCCTGAAAAAGCTGAAAGCCAATCGTATGATTTTGACGGATTGGAAAATGAAATGGAAGGTAAATCCAGGCCGGGACATTTCAACGGAGTAGGAACTGTTGTAGAAGAGCTTTTCAGACAGGTACAGCCTGATCATGCTTATTTTGGTGAAAAAGATTTTCAGCAGCTTGCTATTATTAAAAAAATGGTGGAGAAAAAACATCTTCCCGTTAAGATATCCGGAGTTCCTATTTACAGGGCAGAAAACGGACTGGCACTAAGTTCAAGAAACCAGAGACTTCATGAAGACCGAAAAGAAGCTTCTAAAATAATTTATGAGACTTTAAAAAAAGTAAACGACTGGTTCAGAACTGTTAGTATTCCGGAAATAAAGGAAAGAGTAGCTGATGTTTTTGACGATCAGCAGGGCATGAAGCTTGAATACTTTCTGATTGCTGATGAAAACACATTACAGGAGACTGATTTTTTCTATAAAGACAGAAGTTTCAGAGCCTTCATCGTAGTTGTAGTAGATGGAGTAAGATTAATTGACAACATGCACCTGGATTAATCTTTATCTATTAAAATATAATATCCCTGGCTATTTCGGCTGGGGATTTTTCATTGAGTGCACAAATAAAAAGACTAGGTTTAGACTTGAGTTGATACAAAAATCAAAGGCCTCCTGAAGGAAGCCTTTGAAACACCAAATCACAAAATATTAATATGAAAAAAATTTACTTTTCAGTAAACTTGTGACCCGGCTGGGATTCGAACCCAGGACCCATACATTAAAAGTGTATTGCTCTACCAGCTGAGCTACCGAGTCGGCCACAATTAAAATGAAATAAATTTCAATATTAATTATAAAATTTTCTTTGCAGTGCCTGCGACTGGACTCGAACCAGCACATCCTTAGGAAACCACCCCCTCAAGATGGCGTGTCTACCAATTTCACCACGCAGGCAATAAAATTACAAATTAAGTAATTATTATTGCTAGTGACCCGGCTGGGATTCGAACCCAGGACCCATACATTAAAAGTGTATTGCTCTACCAGCTGAGCTACCGAGTCGGCCACTTGTATAACAAGTTTTCATTTAAGTAATGTCCCTTGTTTTAAGTGGTGCAAAGATATGACTTTTTTCTTTATCTCAAAACTTTTTCGCAAATTTGTTAAAAAAAATTTCATGGTAATTTCATTGATCGGATACATGGGAAGTGGCAAATCTCACATTTCCAAAATATTAAGCGAAAAAATAGATTTTAAATTAATTGATCTCGATAAAGAGATTTCCAGAAGAAATAAATTAACCATCCCTGAAATTTTCGAGAAAAAGGGAGAAATTTACTTTAGAAAACTGGAAAGAGAGGCACTTGAAGAGATATTAGCTTCTGAAGAAAATGTGGTTTTAAGCCTTGGTGGAGGAACTCCTGTATATTATAATAATATGGAAATCATTAATCATAACTCCAAGAGTATTTTTTTAAGAACAGGGGTTGGAACATTGGTTGAAAGACTTTCAAAACAAAAAGAAAAAAGGCCATTAATTGCCAATATATCTGATGAAGACCTGCCGGAATTCATTGCCAAACATTTATTTGAAAGGAATCAATTTTACAGCAAAGCACAATTCACTGTAGGGACAGATTCCAGAGAACCGGAAGACATCGTCAACGAAATAATAGAAAAGCTCTATCTCTAGAGCTTTTCTATCTTATTATTAACCTGAGTTCGGGTTAAGTAAAGTAATATTGAAGGCGGGAAGCGAGAAGCTGGAAGCTGGAAGAAATAGGATGGAGGTAATTATTTTTAGTTATAAAATTACAGTCGCATCACAAGTAAATACAGAAGTTGTTTCAACTTATCAAAAAATATTGGATATCTATTAAAACCATTAAGAAGGATTTAAGAAATAAAGTATAGTTAAGATGAATCATTCTGATTTTAAGCTTAAAGCGAAGCTCATCTTAATACTCTCAACACCTTAATACATCTTAATGTTTCAATAAACAAAAGTTTAAACAATTTGAAATTGACTCTTAAAAAAGAGAAACAGCCATTGTTGATGCTCTTCATACCTTCCTTCTCCCAGCTCCCAGCTCCCAGCTTCAAAACCATCTCAATCAGGAATTCTTATCCCGAACTCAGGTTATTAATCTTCACCATCGGCTTCGCTGCCTGTTTCTCCAAAGAAATCATCCCAGTCTGTAAAATCGGAGTCGATATCGTTTCCTACATAGTCGTCCATTTCTCTTCGGTCTTTTTTGGTAGGCCTTCCCTCTCCTTTATTTCTGTAATAGTCTTGTGACATTTTACGGAGTTTCAACAGTTCGTACTGCTCTTTATCTGTCACATCCTGGATGTGAAGAGGGACCAGCTTGGCACCTATTCGGCTTTTAGGAATCTGAATTACCTTTATTTTATAATCAATCTGATTCTTACGGATTTTAATAGTATCTCCTTCTTTTACCTCTTTAGATGACTTTACGGCAGACGTTCCTATAGAAACTCTATTCTTTTTAATCTCCTCTGCTGCAATACTTCTCGTCTTATAAAAACGAATGCTCCATAAAAATTTATCTATTCTCATAATTTTTTATACTTTTGCCGTTATATTATTTGTAAAGTAATTAAAGTTTTTTGAAATGAAAAAAATATTTTTATATATCCTTGCAGGATCTTTGTGTTTTTCTGCTTGTAAGAAAGATGATGATGTATCAACCTATGTAGAACCGGAAGATATTGCTACGCAAAACACCTATGATGATCAGGCCATTAAGAAATTCATGGATGAGAATTATCTCGATGCACAGGGTAATATAAAAGCTTTCAGTTCTACGGATACTGCAGATGATAACGAAAAGAAATTATCTGAGTTGTCACCTATAACCCTTCCTTCAGGAACAATCTATATTATGAGAAACGGAGCTCAGCCTGTTAATCCTGCCGATGATCAAACGATCAAAGATGATGATGTTATTAAAATCATGGGAAGAGTGTACTCCTATCTGGCTGTTAATTCTGACGGTAACACTTTATTTCAAGCAAAAGCTGCCTTTTTAAATACTATTGACGGAACAGGTGTTCCTGTTATTGACCCTATGTTTTATTACGTAAAGAAATCAATATTAGAGGCTGGTACAACAGATGCTTCAAAAAAAGCAAGTTATTATCAAATTCCTGGTTTCAGAGAAGCTTTGTTGAAATTCAAATCATTCAAAGATCTTCCCAGTGAAACCCCTTATAATTTACAGGGAGTAATCATTGTTCCTTCAAGAGCTGCTTTTGCAAGAAACCCTCATTATCCTTATTTAAATACTTCTTACAGAAATAAATCGTTTGTGTTCAACTTTCAGATTTATGGAAGATCGGACAGACCAAGTGGTGAAAAACAATAATAAGTAAAAAATAAAATATAAACATCCCCCAAATTGTTATTTGGGGGATGTTTATTTATTAGTATCAATTAGAATTACGATCTTGCTTTCTGTTTTACATTTCCTAAAATATCAGGGAAGTATAAATCTGCAAGGTGGTCAAACTCATCTCCTCTCATAAACATGGTAGCATCCACTTCTTCATAAGAGCTTCTTCCTGCAGCAGCAATCAGTTCATTGCAGGTATGAAGTGTATTTTTGTGGAAGTGATATACTCTTTCAGCTTTATCCGTCACATCCAGTCCTTTAATCAGCATTTTATCCTGTGTTGCTACTCCTGTAGGACAGTTGTTTGAGTTACATCTCAACGCCTGAATACATCCTAAAGAAAACATAAATCCTCTGGCATTGTTACACATATCTGCACCCATTGCAACTGCTCTCAGAATATCAAGGCTGGTAAGAACTTTACCACTGGCGATCACTCTTAATTTACTTCTCAGATTATAGTTATTAAGCGTTCTGTTCACAAAGATCAACGCAGGTTCTAAAGGCATCCCTACTCCATCAGAGAATTCTGGTGGTGCAGCTCCTGTTCCTCCTTCTGCTCCGTCTATAGTGATAAAATCAGGATAAATCTTCAGAACATTCATCTGTACACAGATATCTTCAAATTCTTTGGTATCACCAATACAAAGTTTAAAGCCAACCGGTTTTCCTCCGGAAAGGTCTCTTAATTGCTGTACAAACCTCAGCAGTCCGGCCGCATCAGAAAAAGCGCTATGTGAGGGTGGTGAAATAACAGTCATTCCCGGTGTTACGTGACGAATTGCTGCAATTTCCGGTGTGTTTTTTACTCCTGGAAGAACTCCTCCATGTCCCGGTTTTGCTCCCTGTGATAATTTAATTTCCACCATTTTCACATTCGGGAGGGTGGAATATTTTGTAAATAATTCAGGATTGAATTTTCCTTCTGCGTCACGGCATCCAAAATACCCTGTCCCAATCTGCCAGCATAAATCTCCTCCTTCCATATGATAAGACGAAATTCCTCCTTCTCCTGTATTGTGGTAAAAGTTTCCTTTTTTAGCTCCTCTGTTCAGTGAGATCTGTGCTCTGTCACTCAAAGCTCCGAAACTCATCGCAGAGATATTGAATAAAGAAGCATGATAAGGCTGTGTACACTGCTCTCCTCCTACCCATACTCTCGGAAGTTCTTCTGATGGCGATTTTGCATAAATAGAATGCTTGATCCCTTCGTATTTTCTGTGATTTACTTCCAGCTGTGTACCAAAAGCTACAGTATCACTTAAATTTTTTGCACGTCTGTATACTGCAGAACGCTGGTTTCTTGGAAATGGTTTCCCATCTGTCTCCCTTTCTATAAAGTATTGCTGCATTTCGGGTGAAATACTTTCGAAAAAATACCTGAAGTATCCCAATACAGGAAAGTTCCTCAAAATAGCATGTTTCGATTGGTAAGCATTGTAAACACCCAATGCATAAATTGCGGATAACAGCGTTGGTATCCAGTAATGCGCTCTGATCAGTATTGCTATAATCCATGTAGCAACTACTAATACAATTCCCCAAGATAAAAACTTATCTCTCATGAATGTAGTATTTAAAGTTTAAAAATAAATTTAGTAGAATTTTTGCAAAGAGCCTATGCTTTTGCTAAAAAATTTTGGTAAGAAGATTGCACAGAAACCGTGCCATCTGACAGGATTTTTTCTAAATTTAGAAATTCAATTTGGTTGATGGATGCAGGATCAAAGTCTTTCTGGACTCTCACATAGTTTTCTGTGAAGCCGAACATTTTCCCGTCTTTATTTTCATGCTCCCAAAGAACAGGAAGCGTTTTTCCAAGTTGTGTCTGATAAAATGCCATTTTCTTCTTTTCAGAAAGAATTCTCAACATTTTATTACGTTTTTTTCTTTCTGCAACAGGAACTACGCCTTCCATGGCTGCGGCTTCTGTATTTTCCCTTTCAGAATAGGTAAATACGTGAAGGTAAGTGATAGGAAGCTCATTAAGGAAATTATAAGTTTCCATAAATCTTTCTTCCGTTTCTCCCGGGAATCCTACAATAACATCCACACCGATAGCCGCATGAGGCATAACCTCACGGATCTTGTTCACTCTGTCATTATAAAGCTTGGTGAGATAACGACGTTTCATCTTTTTCAAGAGATCATCGCTTCCGGACTGTAACGGGATATGAAAATGCGGAACAAAGCTTTTGCTTTTAGAAACCAGCTCAATACTTTCATCTTTTAAAAGATTGGGTTCAATAGAAGAGATACGAATTCTTTCAATTCCTTCTACTTTATCCAGTTCAGAAATAAGATCAAGGAAGGTATGCTCGTGTCTTTTATTTCCGAATTCTCCTTTACCATAATCACCGATATTCACCCCTGTAAGAACAATTTCTTTGATGTCTTTTGCAGCAATTTCTGTCGCATTTCTGAGAACGTTTTCGATGGTATCGGAACGTGAAATTCCTCTGGCTAACGGAATGGTACAATAGGTACATTTATAATCACAGCCATCCTGTACTTTCAGGAAAGCTCTGGTTCTGTCTCCTATAGAATAACTTCCGATAAAGAAATCGGTTTCTTCAATTTCACAGGAATGAACAACACCTTCACTTTCAGATTTCTCCAAATCGTCAAGGTAGCTCAGAATATTGAATTTTTCTTTTGCTCCTAAAACAAGGTCAACTCCTTCAATCTGTGAAATTTCTTCAGGTTTTAACTGTGCATAGCACCCAACAATTACAACCAGTCCTTCAGGATTGGCTTTCATTGCTCTTTTCACGTGAAGTTTACATTCACGGTCAGCATTTTCTGTCACAGAACATGTATTGATAACATACACATTCGCTTTTTCATCAAAGCTTACCTTATCATAACCTGCATCTGTTAATTGACGGGCAATAGTAGATGTTTCTGCAAAGTTTAATTTGCAGCCAAGTGTATGAAACGCGGCAGTTCTATGAAAAGTAGACATTTGTTACTCCTGAATTTTATGGGTGCAAAGATAGTAATTTTAATAAGAATCCAAGATTGATTCAATCTATTGTTTATATTCGTCTCTTACTTCGGGGCTGTTTTGAAAGCAGACGGGTGATGAATTGGTCTCCGGATCCTGATTTGAAAATTTGGTTTTCATTTCTGTATTAAACTGTTGAGATCGGTTTCTGGCAATTGAAAGCGTATTCCAATCTTCATTCTTTATCATTTTAGCGATATAAACCATCTGACCGATATGGTAAGGATAATGAGCCAACTGACGAAGAACGGCATCAATAACCGGATGTGCTTCTCCTCTGATATACGTTGTGGAATAGAGATTCTCCTCGTTTATTTTATCAAGAGCATCAAAGAAACATTTCCAACCCTGTTCCCAAAAATCCAGAACTTGCTCTTTAGTGGTAAAGGTATTGACAAATTCTCCGTCACGGTTACGCCAGGATTTCTCTCCGTCTTCAGTGAGGAAATTGGTCCATCTTGAAAGCATATTTCCTGCAAGATGTTTCACAATAATGGCAATAGAATTACTTTCTTCATTATACTGCCAGAACATCTGCTCATCTGTTAACTGTTCAAAGGTTTTATCACCAAGAGATTTATAGTATTCAAAACGTTTTACAAACAGGTCTTTCATTCTTTCTATTTTGATAACTAATTTAAAAACTTTTAAAAATAAAAACCACCTCGATTGAAGTGGTTTTTTCTATCTGTTTTATATACTATTCTCTGTTTTTCACCAATACCCAACCTGTGAATTTAATGGCTGTATTCTTTTTATCATTTTCATTCCATGTGATAGAATACCAGTATGTTCCTGTAGGGACTCTTCTTCCACCCTGAGTACCATCCCATTTATAGCCATTGGATCTGTCTGCCTGGAAAATTTTGTTTCCATAACGATCAAAGACATTCATGATCAGATTTTGTTTGTTAGCCAAGGCTGAATAATCAATCACATCATTTATTCCGTCTGCATTAGGGGTAATCACATTGATCAGATTAGGGACAACAATTCCTATCTCAATCGGATCACAATCAAAGGCATCTTTTACGTATACTTTATGATCTCCTCTTGACAGATTATTGAAAGTATTGGAATCCTGCCAGATGATATTATCTATTGAATATTTATAGGCTGGAGTTCCTCCTATGACAGATACCGTGATTGTATTATTTGAGATATCAATACCGGAAACAACCGGCTGTTCAGAAGGAAGTACTTTTACAGTCTGTGTTGTAACACATTCTCCTGTTTTAAGCTTTACCCGGTATACACCTATTCCGGCTTTGATCGTTTGTGTAGTAGCTCCTGTGCTCCATTCATAACTTTTAAATCCAGGCCCTGCATCCAGCGTTGTCTGGTCTTCAGCACAAATAGTCACATCTTTAAGTTTATCAGAATAGACAGGTGGAATAACCGCTAAAGTAACCTTCGCCACATTATAACATCCCTGAGCATTAGAAACTCTTATATATACAAATCCATTAGGAGCAATGTAATTATTGGCATTCAGAATCTCATTGGTCTGATTAAGAGCATCCGTTAATGAAGGGTAATATTTTTTTGTCGGATTGGTTTGTCCGGTCACCGAAGCATTCACAAGATTAAAAGAGGCAGTAGACGGACTGGCTTCGATGAAGCATGATCTCAGGGTTGTTTCATTCACTACCACTACCGGATAAAACTTCAAAGTAATCTGTGCGACTGCAGTACAACCAAACTCAGATATTATTTTTACATAAATAATTCCTTCCGCAGATACAAACGCCATTGGGGTGGTAATCTCATTGGTTCCGGCGTTGAGATCCGCCATCGTATGATAATATTTTTTAGTAACATTAGGGTTTCCAATAACGTCCGCTGTGGTTAAATCAAATACAGCTGTACCTGCATTATTATTGTTACATTGGGTCAAAGTTGCATTTTTTGCTGTAATAGAACCATCTTTAAATTTAAATGTTCCGACCTGTTTACACTTATTAAGCGGATTAGATGCATTGGCTGGGTCGGTATAATTGATGCTGTAATAATAGACAGTTGTTGTATTTACTGTGATAGGAGCTGTAATAGGGTTATTCCCTGTTAAAGCATCATTTTGACTCAGATGATAGCTTACTCCAAAATTTTGATTTCCGTTGAGAATTCCAGAGGACAATGTTGAAAAATCAAATAAAGCCGTTGTAGAGCATATTACCACTTCTCTTGGATCACCAGGATTTGCCGCCGGAATTCCAGGAGGATTAAAGGGCTGAGTCTGGATATTTGGATCTGTAAAAGGTGAAGCCAATGTTGCAGTTCCTCCCCATGTCAAAGAAAACGGAGCTGTTGTAGAACTGGTACTGCTCACCCAGTTGTCAATAAACAAATAATAAGTCTGCCCTGGCAAAACATCAAGATATCTGCAATAAGGAGTTAAAGAACCTCCTGCAGCACTTAAAAGCGTACTTGTCATATTTAATCCCGTTGCAGGACCTGGCCCAATAACTGTTGCAGCATTACAGCGTATTGGTGAGCCTAAACTTCCACAGTTTACATTGGGGCCAAAAATCGCCCAGTCATAATCAGCATCCGGATTATTAGGAACCAGATCAAAAGTAAGAGTTCCTCCAGTAGCAATTGTAATTTTATACCAGATTGAGTTGTGCTCCCCTGTAAAGTCTATACAGCTTCCTGAGTTGACCAATTCTTTTATATTGCCATATCCTGTAGGGCTATACGTAATATTTGAGTTTCCACAGACAGACAGTGCAGTAGCACAGTCGGCCTGAGCATAGAAAGTATGAGAGAGGCTGAGAAGTATAAAAAGTAAAAATTTTCTCATAGATTAATGTTTTTATGGTTACATTAGTTATACATTGTATTGATTTTCAATGCACATCAAATATAATCTTATTTTAATTAAAAACAATAAAATCTAAATAATTTTAAACTATTACAAATTAAAACACTGAATATTTTTCAATTATTCATCTTACAATCAATTAAATCATAAAATAACCAAATACAACCAATCTACTTTATGCTTGTAATATTTCCGCACAAATTCTCCAGGTGAAATATTTTATGGAAAGGACTTTTCACTTCTCTCAAATGTTCTTTATCCTGAATGAAGGTATATCGTGAAGCAATAGAATTCATATCTGAAACAATCACCAGCCAGCATTCATCTACAGAGGTGTCGTAGTAAGGAAATTTTTCGTTCTTTTTTTCAATGAGTTCCAGAATCTTTTCGGAGCATAGTTCATCAAACAGATTCATGCTGTATTCATGAGTTATGAATACATTTCTACGATGGAAAGATTTTCTTACACTTTTCACACAGCCCACTCCTTTATTTTTTTTGATGCTCTTATAAATGCTGATGATGTTTTCCTGCTGTACTTCCAGATTATCAAATTTGGTTTCCGGATGGAATTCTAAAAAATAAACACCACGATATTTCGTAGTGTCTTCCTGTTCTAATAATATTTCTGCCTGACGGAACATTTTATTCAAAGTACTTTCTACTTTTTTCATTTCCAGATGATTGATCACTTCGGTCAGCTCTATTCCGATTTTTTTGTCGTTTAATTTGGCGATAAAGTCTGGACTTTCGCAGGTAAGGTTTTCAAATTTCACTTCGGGGAAGTGATGCATAAAAGAATTGAGAAGCAGAATCTCGGATTTCTTTCTGTATTTTTCACGGTCATGCAGCGGAGATTCGTCTATGGTACGGTGATACTTCTCTATGGGCTTTTTTTTCAAATGCCGGTTCAGGTAATATAAACTCAGATTCTTGATCAGATCTTCTTCAGAAAACGTCTTTTTCATGTGTGATTTTTTTATTTAATTAAAGAACACATGCAGCCAATGGCTTTCATTATTAAAAGTTTTTGATAATCAAAAATTTACACTCTTAAAGGTAAGTAAAAAAACAATTCAATACTTAGTTTTTTAATTAATTTATCGATTAATTAATGTAAAGTTTATTTTCATAATTAATACCTTTGTCTTTTTAAACACAAACCCACATTTATGGATTTTAGGAATTTCAGAATACCCTACACGATCAATCCTCAATATTCAAAAAAGACCGTCTATTTCTCAATGGAATTTGCTCTTGAGCAGGTACTGAAAATATATTCGGGAGGACTTGGCTTTCTGGCAGGATCTCACATGAGAAGCGCTTATAATCTTAAGCAGGATCTTATCGGAATTGGTATCTTATGGAAGTTCGGTTATTATGACCAGGCAAGAAATCACGATCAGACTTTACAACCTGTATGGACGAGAAAAATGTACAGTTTTCTTGAAGACACCGGAATAAAATTCCAAATCGAAATCCACAGTGCTCCGGTTTGGGTAAAGGTTTGGTATCTTGATCCTGAGATTTTCAATACGGCACCTATGTTTTTCCTTTCCACAGATGTTCCGGAAAATGATCACGTTTCAAAAACGATCTGTCACAAATTGTATGATGCCAATGAATCCACAAAACTTGCACAATATATTTTACTGGGAAAAGGAGGCGCCAAGTTACTGGATGAAATGAATATTGAAAGAGAGGTTTACCATCTTAATGAGGCCCATGGACTTCCGGCAGCCTTTCATCTTCTGAGAAAATATAACGGAGACCTTAATAGAGTGAAAGAAAAACTCGTTTTCACCACTCATACTCCGGAAGAAGCAGGTAATGAAAAGCATAGTTTCAGATTATGTTATGATATGTCCTATTTTTCAGGATACAGCATGGAAGAAGTAAAAAAGATTGAAGGATCTGATGATGACCGTTTCAATCACTCTCTCTGTGCCTTAAGAATGGCAAGAATGGCCAATGGTGTTTCCCAGCTTCATGGGGTAGTTTCCAGAGCCATGTGGAATAAATATCCGGGAATCTGTGAAATCACCTCTATTACCAATGCTCAGGAATTTAAATATTGGTCTGATAAACCTTTATACAATGCAAAAGATGAAAATGATGCCACTGCTTTCGATTTCCGCAAGAAATATTTAAAGAAAAAACTGTTCAGTATTGTGGCTGATCAAACAGGAAATTTATTTAATCCCAATGTCTTTACGATTGTATGGGCAAGAAGATTTGCAGGCTATAAAAGAGCAGAACTTCTTTTGCATGACAAGGAAAGATTTTACAGACTTCTGAATCATCCAAAATATCCGGTACAGATCATTTGGGCAGGAAAACCTTATCCAATGGACTACTCAGCAATTTCTACATTCAACACCCTGGTGGAAGAAAGTAAATACCATAAAAATATTGCTGTTCTTACGGGTTATGAGCTTTCTTTAAGTAAATCGTTAAAACAAGGTTCTGATGTATGGCTTAATAACCCAAGGGTTCCAAGGGAAGCTTCCGGAACTTCCGGTATGACAGCTGCCATGAACGGTTCTGTCAATTTATCCACAGACGACGGCTGGATCCCTGAATTTGCAAAGCATGGAGAAAACTCTTTCGTTGTTCCTAAAGCAGATTATCAGAATATGAGCATTTATGAACAGGATAATTATGATTTAAATACATTGTATGAAATCCTTGAAAACGAAATTCTTCCCACGTATTATGATCGCCCTGATGAATGGAGAAAAATTCAGCATAATGCAATGAATGATGTGAAAGATCATTTCAACAGCGACAGGATGGCAGATGAATATTACAGGATACTTTATAATGAAACGAAATAATCTATTTATTTTTCGTTTTTCAATACAAAATGCCCGGAAAAAATTTCCGGGCATTTTGTATTGAAGTTTATTTGCTTTTTTTCTTTGAAGGTACTTTTAAACCTTCTTCCCTCGCTTCAGAAATACCAATGGCTATGGCTTGCTTTCTGTCTGTCACTTTTTTTCCGGAAGACGATTTTAGTTTTCCTTCCTTGAATTCGTGCATTACTTCTCCTACTTTGTCCTGAGCTTTATCTGAATATTTTGTTTTGCTCATGATCTTTTTTTTAAGATTTTGGCAGGGAAACCCCTAGTTCATAAACACAGGCATGCTTCAAATATTTTGAACGCTCTCTCGATGTTACCGATTCAAACTGATCATTTTTGATCACAATAATCGGGTCTTCTATATTTTCAATTTCAAAATTAGCAAAGTATCGTTCGTCCGGACTGGTTTTATCATTTCGTGCTTTTATTTTCTGCAGCTCATCCGCATATTTTCTGAATCCCGGATCTGAAGAATGGATAAATTTATACTCATCGCCTGCATACACATAGTAATGAATTTTTTTCTCTATCAAACCCGCTTCATCTGTAATTTCGGGATTATCATTTCCGTCTCTAAACACCACTTCTACCAATGTTCCTCCTTTTTTATGAGCACATTCTTCGGCATCGCTAAAGCTGGAAAAACCTGTATAAACAATCTGGTCGTTTAATACATAACGGTTCAGTTTCTGGTTGTATGCATTCGTTTCCATAATTATTATTTCATTTGATTTATACTTATTATATATTCAATTTTTTTGCCAAATTGGCTTTTTAAAGAAATTTCATTAATGAATATTTTCAATTACTCCAGATTCGAAAACTAAAAAACATTTTCCTGAAAGAGTAAGAAAAAATGATATCAGGTCCTGATTTTTATTTTATATGGTTATGTAAGTAAGAATTATTAAATTTGGAATCATTAAAATTGAAAATGAAAAAACTCCTTTTAACTCTTACTGTTGCTGCCGTATTTCAAAATATCTCAGCACAGGAAATTACTTTAGATAAAATATATTCAGGATATTACCGTGGGAAAGGGATTGCAGGAATCTCATCTATGAAAAACGGAGAGAACTATCTTGTCATTGAACCTTCAGGAATTGCAAAATATTCTTATAAAACTTCACAAAAGGAAGGAAATCTTGTGGATGGAAGGTTTGAAAGCTATATTTTTTCTGATGATGAATCTAAAATCCTTTTACAGACAGGAAGCCAGCCTATTTACAGACATTCTTTTCTGGGAAAATTTGATGTAAAAGATTTAAAATCCGGGAAAGTAATAAGCCTGAATGAAGGAAAACCGGTTCAGGAGCCAACATTTTCACCAGATGCTACAAAAGTGGCGTTTATATCTGACAATAATCTTTTCTATCAGGATCTTAGCTCAGGAAAAATCACACAAATTACTACGGATGGTAAAAAGAACTCTATCCTGAATGGTTTGGCAGATTGGGTATATGAAGAAGAATTCGGGCATGCAAGACAATATGAATGGACAAAAAATTCTGATGCCATCGTATTTGTGAAGTCTGACGAAAGCCAGGTTCCGGAAATCTATATTCCGATTTACGGGAAAAACCTTTACCCTGCTGAGATGCGTTATAAATATCCAAAAGCAGGTGAAAAGAACTCTGTAGTTTCAGCACAGTTATACCGTCTTGATAACGGGAAAACGATGCAGCTGAATTTAGGTTCTTTCAAAAACTATTACATTCCGAATGTATTCCAGACCGCAAAGCCTGATGAGATTGTTTTAATTACTTCTGAAAGAATCCAGAATGCTTCGGATATTTTAAAAGTAAATACCAAAACAGGAGCAGTTCAGAAACTGTTTACTGAAACTGATGATAAATGGATTGATACAGACAGCCCTACTCTTGAATTCCTTGAAGACGATTCTTTCCTTTGGGCTTCTGAAAGAGATGGAAACCGTCACCTTTACTGGTATGATAAAGACGGTAAGTTGAAAAAACAGATCACAAAAGGAAACTGGGAGGTAACGGATTATTATGGTTTTAATCCAAAATCTAAAGAAATTTACGTTCAGACTACTGAAAAAGGAAGTATTAATAAGGTGATTTCCAAAGTAAATATTGAAAACGGAAAAACTCAGCTGATCTCTAATGCAGAAGGAAACAATTCTGCTAACTTCAGCAAAAACTATAATTATTTCATTGAAACTTCCTCTACAGCTGCAAAACCTTATACATACGTTTTAAAAGACGGTAACGGAAAAGCAGTAAAAGAACTTCAGAACAACAATGATCAGCTTCAGAAGTTGAAGACTGATAATTTTGTTGAAAAAGAATTCATTACGATTCCCAATGCTGTAGGCGATCAGATGAATGCCTGGATCATGAAGCCTAAAAACTTTGATCCGAATAAGAAATATCCTTTATTTATGTTCCAGTATTCCGGCCCAGGATCTCAACAGGTTGCCAACTCATGGGACAACGGAAATGCCATGTGGTTCAATCACCTTGTACAAAAAGGATATATTGTTGCTTGTGTAGACGGACGTGGAACGGGTTACAAAGGAGCAAAATATAAGAAAGTAACCTATATGAATTTAGGAAAATATGAGATCGAAGATCAGATCACTGCAGCCAAGTGGTTCGGGAATCAATCTTATATTGATAAAAGCAGAATCGGAATGTTTGGATGGAGCTTTGGGGGTTATATGACCAGCTTAGCAATGACTAAAGGTGCCGATGTTTTCAAAGTAGGAATTGCTGTAGCGCCGGTAACCAACTGGAGATATTATGACTCTGTGTACACAGAAAGATTTATGAGAACACCTCAGGAAAACCCTGATGGATATGATAAAAACTCTCCTACAGAATATTCGAATCTGTTGAAAGGTAAATTCTTATTAATCCACGGAACTGCTGATGATAACGTTCACTTCCAGAACTCTATGGAATTCTCTGAAGCTTTGATTCAAAACAAAAAACAGTTTGATTTCATGGCTTATCCGGATAAAAACCATGGAATTTATGGTGGACAGACAAGACCTCAATTGTATCAGAAAATGACGGATTTTATTTTGAATAATTTATAAGTATTCAACGTACATCTCATAAAAATCCCTTCCAGAATTTCTGAAAGGGATTTTTTTTATCTGGTATTAAGGATATTTTACAGCACACTATTGTCATTCTGACGAAGGAAGAATCTCATACGCGGCTTAGATCCTTCATTTCACTTCGTTACATTCAGAGTGACAGAGTCATAATAATAATCTTTCTTGTATACAACATCATACGCAAACCTGTTGCTTTGAGAAAAACAAATAAATGTTCCTAATAATAACTTTTTCATCATTTAAAATCTGCAATTTAAAATAAAATTATTACTACAGACCAAAATGGTTTTCTATTTATTTCATTAATCATTTAGGTATGTATTATTTATTTTATCAATTGAAATTAAAAACTTATTTTTGGGAAATTTGAAAATTGATTATATGAAGACTAAACATCCTAAAGGGCTAC
Organism: Chryseobacterium sp. S0630; assembly: GCF_024158915.1. Classification (GTDB taxonomy): domain Bacteria; phylum Bacteroidota; class Bacteroidia; order Flavobacteriales; family Weeksellaceae; genus Chryseobacterium. Next base: position 35,761 of record NZ_JAMZGF010000018.1, read on the forward strand.
CCTATCTATTCTTTACAGAAATGTGGGAGCGTTTCGGGTATTACCTGATTCTTGGAATCTTTGTTCTCTATGTTATTGAACCTACGGGCATGAAAGGCGGACTTGGACTTCCGGATAAAACTGCTGATGACATTTTCGGAACTTATATTGCCTTAACTTATCTGACTCCATTCATTGGAGGATTCCTGGCTGACAGGGTTTTAGGGTATATTAAATCTATTTATCTCGGAGGCTTTTTAATGGCTGCAGGATATATAGGAATGGGAGTTTTTAAAGATTTGCCTTTGTTTTATGCTTCCCTGGCATTAATTATCATTGGAAACGGTTTCTTTAAACCTACTATTTCAACTTTACTAGGAAATCTTTATTCTGAAGAGCCTTATAAAGCAAATAAAGACTCGGGATACAATATTTTCTATATGGGAATCAATATCGGAGCATTTATCTGTAACATTATTGCGGCTTTCATGCGTAATAAATTCGGTTGGGGTGAAGCTTTCATCACTGCTGGAGTAGGAATGCTTATCGGAATGGTTATTTTTACTATCGGAAGAAAACATTATATCCACGCTGCACAGATGAAACCTGTACAGGAAGGAGATACCAAACTTTCTGAAATTCTGATCAAAGTATTCGTTCCTGCTATCGCTGCCGGGGCAATAGGTTGGTTTATTCCTGGAAATATTTTCGGAAGTGATAGTACGGATGCCTTTATTTTCGCTTGTATACCTGTTATTTATTTCTATGCTTCTCTTTATTTTAAAGCTAAACCAGATGAAAAAGCCTCTATCGGAGCATTACTTTCTGTATTCCTGATCAGTATGTTCTTCTGGGCTGTTTTCAAACAGAATGGTACCGCTTTAACAAGATGGGCTAATTATTATACGGATAGAAGTGTTCCTGCTTCTCTTGAAAAACCATTGGAAGGAATTTATATGGTGGAAGGGAAAAGTTATGAAGATAAGGAAACTCCTGTTTATGACAATCAGTTCCGTTCTCAAAAAGATGATAACGGGGAAACAAAGAAAGAAATGGGAAAAGATGTTTATTTTAAAAACATATCTCCCGAACAACGTGCTGCTCTTGAGAAAAACCCTGAAAACAAAGTATATTTATACAATACAGAATTATTCCAGTCTATCAATCCATTCTGGGTTATTGCTTTAACCCCGGTTATTGTAGGATTCTGGGCATTGCTGAGAAGAAAAGGAAAAGAACCTTTAACGCCTACTAAGATTGTTTTAGGGCTATTCATTTCAGGACTTTCTTGTCTGGTAATGGTTTTAGCAGTAATGGCCGGAGACAATGGATCTGTAAAAGTCTCTCCTCTATGGCTTGTTGCCAGCTACGGAGTGATTACCATCGGAGAGCTATGCCTTTCTCCAATGGGACTTTCATTTGTATCTAAACTTTCTCCAGCGAGAATTACGGCATTGATGATGGGAGGATTTTTCCTTGCTAACTCTGTGGGAAATAAACTTTCCGGAATCCTGGCAAGCACATGGTACAATTACGAAAACAAAACGAATTATTTCCTTGTGAACTTCGCTTTGTTAATATTTGCTACACTTTTAGGCCTTTCTATGTTAAAAAGGCTGAATAAAATTATGACAGAAAAAGGGCATTAAAATCCTTAATATTATAAAGATAAGTAAGCTGCGGAAGAGTTCCGCAGCTTTTTTATTTAAAAATAAAATTAAAACCTTGCCAAAAACCCAAAATAAACTATATTTGTCAGTCTTAACAAAAATTAACAATAGAAATGGATAATATTGAAGCATTGAGTCCGAAACCGGATGAATTTGTAGAGAATAAGAATTCCAGGCATCCTAAAGGATTATGGGTTCTTTTCGGAACAGAAATGTGGGAGCGTTTCAACTTTTATGGAATGAGAGCTCTTTTGACGCTCTTCATGGTAAATTCCTTATTGATAAAAGAAGCTGATGCAGCGATCATCTATGGTGGATTTCTAGCTTTATGTTATTTAACCCCTCTTTTAGGAGGATTTATTGCTGATAAATATATCGGAAACAGATATGCCATCATCATCGGAGGATCGTTAATGGCTATCGGCCAGTTCTTATTATTCATCAGTGCCTCTACTTTCTCTGCGGATATTGGAAGTGCCAAACTTATCATGTGGCTGGCGTTATTCGTTATTATTTTCGGTAACGGATTCTTCAAACCAAATATTTCCTCAATGGTAGGAAGCCTTTATCCGAAGCAGGAAAAATCTAAACTGGATTCTGCTTTCACCATTTTCTATATGGGGATCAACATCGGGGCTTTCTTAGGTCAGTTTATCTGTCCATACGTAGGAGACGTAAAAGATGCTGCAACTGGAGTAAGAGATATCTTCGCTTTCAAATGGGGATTCTTAGCTGCTTCTATTGCCATGGTAATCGGAACAATTACATTCTTTATCCTTAAAAACAAATACGTAGTAACTCCGGAAGGAAGACCTATCGGAGGGTTACCAAAAAATAATACAAGTGCTGACTTCGAAGAAGGAGAAACACAAACTGCTAAATTCTCAGGTCAGGCTTTAGGAATCACCGGAGGAATATTTGTTGTTTTATTCTTCGTTTTCAGATACCTTCTTGTAGGTGAGTTTGGATTCAACTCCGTAGAAATGGGACAGTTGATTAAAGGGATCATTTATCCATTCATCTATTCGGCTGGTATTGCTCTTGCATTCTTAATTATGTCTTCTGCTGAAAACAAGGTGGAAAGACAGAGAATCTGGGTAATCTATATTGTATCATTCTTTATTATTTTCTTCTGGGCTGCATTTGAGCAGGCGGGATCTTCATTAACATTTATTGCAGATAACCAGACTGACAGAAACATTTTCGGATGGAATATGCCTCCTTCAATGGTACAGATCTTCAACGGTATTTTCGTAGTTCTTTTAGCTGTTCCTTTCAGTTTATGCTGGGACAAGTTAAGAGCTAAAGGAAAAGAGCCAGTATCTCCATTCAAACAAGCAATGGGATTAGCATTGATCGCACTTTCTTATTTCATCATTGCACACAATGTAAAAGATCTTGGAAACTCAGGGTTATTAGCCATCAAATGGTTAATGTTACTCTATTTCATCCAGACTTGTGGTGAGCTTTGTCTTTCTCCAATTGGCTTATCACTGGTTGGTAAACTGGCTCCGAAAAGATTTGCTTCATTATTATATGGTGTTTTCTTCATTTCTAACGCTGCTGGTTATGCATTAGCAGGTTCATTAGGAGCACTTATCCCTGCAACAGGTGATAAATTCAAAAAAGCTCAAGAAATGGGTGTTAATTTACAGGATGTTTTGGATAAAAAAGTAACACTGACAGCTGATCAGGTTGCCGCTTTCGATAAAGCTCAGCTTCCATTACACAACCCTACTTTTGTAGGATTTGAGATTCACAATCTATTCGAATTCTTCATGGTATTCGTAGTACTTTGTGGTATTGCTTCTGTTATTTTAGGTTTAATTTCACCTATCTTGAAGAAAATGATGCATGGTGTAAACTAATTGTATCAACAAAATATAATAAAACCTCTGCCAAGTCAGAGGTTTTTTTTATTTTCGTATGATGGAAATTTCCGAAGATTCTTTATTCCAATCCGTAAAGGAAATCATTAGACAGTCGCGCGAAAAAGTTTTTCGGATAGCGAATTCTACTCTACTGCTCACGTACTGGCAGATTGGAAAACTTATTGTTGAAGATGAACAGAATGGAAAAGAACGTGCACAGTATGGAAAATATACGCTGAAAAAACTTTCTGAAAAACTCACTTTGGAATTTGGAAAAGGGTTTGATTATACCAATCTATCCAATATGCGGAAATTTTACACAGCATTTCCAATTGTTGACGCATTGCGTCAACAATTAAGTTGGACACACTATAGACTCTTGATAAGGCTTGACCACGCTGATAAAATGAATTATTATATCAACGAATCCGTTCAAAATAACTGGAATTACAGAGATCTCAAAAGACAAATCAATTCGCTTGCTTACGAAAGGGTTTTGGAACATAAAAAATCTTCTCCGGAAAGTATTCACAGTGTTTTAAAAGATCCTTATATTTTTGAATTTCTTGGGTTAAAAGCTGATGAACAATTCTCCGAAAAAGAAATCGAAACAGCCATTATTGATCACATCCAAAAGTTTTTACTGGAATTCGGGAAAGGATTTGCTTTTGTAGCCAGACAACAACATATTTCAACTGATACCTCAGATTTCTATATTGATCTTGTCTTCTATAATTACATCTTAAAATGCTTTGTGATCATCGACCTGAAAACAGGGGAACTTTCCCATCAGGATATTGGGCAGATTGATATGTATGTGAGAATGTATGATGACCTGAAACGCGGTGAAGGAGATAACCCAACCATTGGAATTTTATTATGTTCAGAAAAAGATGAAACTATTGTAAAATATTCCATTTTGAATGATAAAAACAATTTATTTGCCAGCAAATACCTGCTGTACCTCCCAAAAGAAGAAGAATTAAAACAAATTATTGACCAGGACAGAATCCGTTTTGAACTGGATCAGAAAGATAAAAACCCTTAATTAGAACTTAATCATATATCATTATGAGCTTAACTTTAGATGAAATACAAAATTTCAAAGGAAAGTATCCCAGACAAATCTGGAGCCTGTTTTTCTCTGAAATGTGGGAACGTTTCTGTTTCTACGGAATGCGTGGAATGCTGGTTTTCTTTATGATCTCCCAGCTTAATTTCCATGAAAAAGAAGCCAACCTCCAATATGGAGCCACCCAGGCATTCGTATATGCCTTTACTTTTGTAGGAGGTCTTTTTGCCGATAAAATTTTAGGATTCCGAAAATCCTTGTTCTGGGGCGGCCTTCTGATGATCGTAGGAAGTTTAATTCTTGCTACCGATCCCCACAAATTCTTTTTCTTAGGAATAGCATTCACCGTAGTAGGGACAGGTTTCTTCAAACCTAATATTTCATCTATGGTAGGACAGCTTTATAAACCAAATGACTCAAGAGCAGATGCAGGATTCTCACTTTTCTATGCGGGAATTAACCTTGGTGCATTATTAGGAGGTTATTTGTGTATCGCAATCGGTAAAGGAGAATTCCTGGGCAATATCATTGCAGAAGAGATGAGATGGCATATTGCTTTCGGACTTGCTTCAATAGTAATGGTGGTGAGCTTAATTAATTTTGTATTCACACAAAGAACATTGGGTACTATTGGTTTACAGCCGGGACATCCTTTAGCAGAAGAAAAAACAGCTCCAATACCAAAATGGAAAGAGTATGGAGTATATGTTTTGTCTTTAATTTTCGTTCCTATCATCATGACCATGGTAGCCAAGACAGAATATACAGATTATTTCATGTGGACCATCGGACCATTAACCTTAATCTATTTATTCTATGAAATGTCTAAAGTAACCGCTTCTGAACGCAAAAAACTTTGGGCAGCTTTAGTATTTATTATATTTTCAATCATATTCTGGGGAATCTATGAGCAAAGTGGAGGTTCTTTAAGTATTTTCGCAGCTAAGAACCTGAATAAAGACCTTCTGGGATTAGACCCAAATGGTGTAAACAACTCAGGAGGAGCATTCTTCATTATTTTCCTTGCTCCATTGATCGGACTTCTTTGGATCTGGCTGAACAAAAGAAAAATTGAACCCAACACGATTATCAAATTCGGATTAGGATTCATTTTCTTAGGATTAGGATATTATGTTTTGTTTGCAACCCGTCTTTTTGCAGACCTTCAGGGAATCACTTCACTGAATTTCTTCACACTGGCATTGCTTATCATTACCCTTGGAGAATTATGCCTCTCTCCTATCGGATTATCCATCATGACCAAACTTTCCACTAAAAATCTTCAGGGAATGATGATGGGAATGTGGTTCCTTGCTTCTGCGTATGGACAGTATGTTGCAGGAATTATCGGGGCCAGTCTTGCCACAGCCAAAGAAGGTTCTACCAACTATGATGAATTGATCACTTATACTGATGGATATAAACAATTGGGATTATATGCGGTAATTGCCGGAGTGGTATTAATTTTGATATCTCCGTACGTGAAAAAATTAATGCAAGATGTAAAATAAAAAATAAGTAATTATGCTTATTTTTATCCAAATATCACAATATGAAGAAAATTTTAAGCATACTACTCTTATTTTTATTAAATTTTAGTTTTGCCCAGGTAAAGTGGATGACCATTGAAGAAGCTTTAAAAGCCCAGAAGGAAAGTCCCAAAAAAATATTAATTGATTTCTATGCAGACTGGTGTGGTCCATGTAAAATCATGGATAAAAAAACGTATGGTCACCCTGTAATTGCTCAGATTTTAAATGAGAATTATTATCCTGTAAAGTTTAATGCAGAAGAAAAAAAGAGCATTGAAATCTTTGGAAGAACATTTTCAAATCCTAATTCTGAACATAAAAAGGGAAAGAATTCTCTGCATGAGTTTACACAGTATATGAATGTAGGAGCTGTTCCAAGTACCGTATTTCTGGATGAACATGGCGATCCCATTACCATTCTTCAGGGAGAACTGTCTGCCAAAGAACTGGAACCTTATCTGGAACTGATCTCCAAAGATTTGTTTAAAAAGATTAAGACCAGAGAACAATGGGAGGATTACCAGAAAAAATTCAAATCTAAAATAAAAGATTAATTAGAACTTTGAAACCTGATTTTCTGTTTCAATTCTAAAAATTCACTATAGAGGCTTCCAATTTTTTGGAAGTCTTTTTTATTTTACCGAAATTCGAACCTTTATTTCTATTATCCGAAATAAGGATCAAAAAATTCGAAAATTAGTATCCTGAAACCTGAAAATGAATCTCGAAACCTCCATAGAATATGTAAAAGGAATAGGTCCGGAAAGAGCCAAACTCATCAAAAGTGTGTTGGGTTTATCTACTGTAGAAGATATGTTGAATTTCTACCCTATCCGTTATCTGGACAAAAGTAAAATTTATACTGTTTCTCAACTCAAAGAAGAAACCAGCCAGGAAATACAATTGAGAGGAAGAATTACTCAGGTACAGGAAATTCAGACCGGTAAAACCAAGCGCTTATCTGCAAAGTTCAATGATGAAACTGGTAGTATAGATCTGGTTTGGTTTCAATATTCCAAGTGGTTGAAAGAACAGCTTCCGATCAACAAGGAAGTTTATATTTTTGGAAAGATCAATGTTTTCAACCGCCAGTTTTCTATGCCGCATCCGGAAATTGAAGCAGAAGAAAAAAAAGAAGGAGACACTCGTCTTAAACCCATTTATCCGAGTTCTGAAAAACTAACCAAAAGAGGATTAAATCAAAGGTTTTTCCAGAATGCTTTAAGAAATATCTGCAAAGAGATTCCAAGTCTTATTGAAGAAAATTTCCCGGATTATCTGATGAAAACCTTTAAATTCATGTCAAGACAACATGCTTTTCTGAATGTTCACTTTCCAAAAGATCAGGAACATTTTGATAAAGCAGATTACAGATTGAAATTTGAAGAATCATTTTTCTTTCAGTTAGGATATGGCTTAAAGAAACTCCATCATAAAACACAGTCTCATGGTAATCCTTTCCCGATTATTGGAGATCACTTCAACGATTTTTATGAGAGCCATCTTCCTTTTGAGCTTACCAACGCACAGAAAAGAGTTTTAAAGGAAATAAGAATGGATATGAAAAGGCCGATTCAGATGAACAGGCTTTTGCAGGGAGATGTAGGATCAGGGAAAACAATGGTTGCCCTTCTTACCATGCTGATCGCCATGGATAATGGTTTTCAGAGCTGTTTGATGGCTCCGACGGAAATTCTTGCCCAACAGCATTACAATGGGATTAAAGAGCTGTTGGAAAAAACAGGAATCAATATCCGCCTTCTCACAGGTTCTACCAAAGCAGCAGAAAGAAGAATTATCCATGAAGAACTGGAAAATGGAAGTCTTTCTATTTTGGTAGGAACTCATGCCGTTTTAGAAGACAAGGTTAAATTTAAAAACCTGGGATTAGCCATTATTGATGAACAGCATAGATTCGGGGTTGCTCAAAGGGCTAAACTGTGGGCTAAAAATAAGATTCCACCCCATATTCTCGTGATGACCGCTACTCCTATTCCAAGAACTCTGGCCATGAGTTTTTATTCTGATCTGGATGTTTCTGTGATTGATGAGATGCCAGTGGGAAGAAAGCCTATTATTACTGCGCACCGCAGGGAAAAAGACAGACTGTATGTGTATAACTTCTGTAAAGATGAAATCAAGAAAGGCAGACAGATTTATTTCGTATACCCTCTCATTGAAGAATCGGAAACGTTGGACTATAAAAACCTGATGGAAGGTTTGGAACATGTCATGGATTATTTCTCAGAATACAATGTGACAATGCTTCACGGGAAAATGAAACCGGATGAAAAAGATGCTGCTATGGCTTATTTTGCTTCGGGAAAAGCTGAAATAATGGTTGCAACAACGGTAATTGAAGTTGGAGTAAACGTTCCGAATGCTTCGGTAATGGTGATTGAAAGCTCAGAAAGGTTCGGACTATCACAGCTTCACCAGCTCAGAGGGCGTGTAGGAAGGGGTGCCGAACAGAGTTACTGTATCCTGATGACTTCCGATAAATTATCAAAAGAAAGCAGAACGCGTATTAAAACAATGACTGAAACCAATGACGGTTTTAAAATTTCTGAGGTAGATATGCAGCTTCGTGGTCCCGGAGATATATTGGGAACTCAGCAAAGTGGTGTGGTAGATTTTAAAAGACTGGATCTTATTAATGATTCTGCGATCATCAAAACAACCAAAAATACGGTAGAAAGAATACTTGAAGCAGATCCTATGCTTGCAAGACCAGACAATCTGATCATCAAAAATTATTATATCAGATACTACAAAGGAAAAAATAAGTGGAGTAAAATATCATAAAAAAAACCGCAGAAAAAAACTTCCTGCGGCCCCCTTATAAAACTGTTATTTAGAAGAAATTACTTTTGGTATGTCCAAAAAAAATTTATTTTAATAGTTCAGGCTTAATATTTTGTGATGTGGTGTGAAAATATTTATATAACAATATAATAATGAGCTAAAACCATAACTATTAAAATAAATTATAAAAAAACAAAATGAATTATTTTTTCCAACTTGCTTATTATAAAAACTAACTGTGTTTCGGTGGAGATGAGGGAATGAAACGAATAAAAATATCTCCAACTACTTATTGAGTTTTCATGATTGTACCGTTTTGTTTAAAGATCTTCTGTGCTTTATAATTGGAAAATTAGTATAATCCATTTTGTTTAACTAACATCGTGATTTATATAATTTTGTTCTTTAGAAACAATTACTTTCATTCATCTGTATCTTCTACTATATTATGAAATTTGTGTCTTAGTATACTTTTACAAATGTCTGTATATTAATTCAGTTGCCTTTTATATTATTTTAATTATTAGTTATAAAATTTTCACCTATTTGTGAATAGTATGCTATAAATATGATTTAAAAATCATTAATATTTAATTAACAAATCCTTTATTCATCATATTTTCAAGATGAAATTATCTTTATTCAATCCGGAAGTATGATACTGCCAGTTGATTGTAATAACTTCCGTAAGTACCTTTTTAAGCTTATCAAAACACTCAGGTTTTTTCATAAAAATGTGAGCTCCTTTTACAAAAATATCTTCTATTTCATTTTCCGGAATGGGGTCAGAAAAAATAGCCGTCACCATATTGTTGAATTTTGAATTCGAAACAATATCTTCCAGGCATTCCATGCTCTCTTTTCCGGGAATCCTATAATTGATAAAAACAAGTTCCGGAACTACGGCATCATCATTATTCAGGTATTCCATCAGACTGTTCCCGTTACTGAAACATTGAACTTTTATAGAGATTTTCAACTCTTTCAGAATATTTTTAAAAAAAATCAAAGTGTTTTCATCGTTATCTGCTACAATTACGTTCAGAAATTCTTTATTCATACTGCATTTTATGGTTTATTACAGTGCTTTGTGCTCTTCTTCGTTTGCCTATAATTTTTTGAAACTGGGATGGTGTGATTCCTGTTGTATTTTTGAACTGGGTACTTAAATGCGCCACGCTGGAATAGTTCAGCTTATGGGCAATTTCTGTAAGACTTTGTTTGTTTCTTATGATCAGAGCCTTTGCATGCTCAATCTTTTGAAGAATAATAAAATTCTCAATAGAGGTATAAGCAACTTCTGAAAAAAGATTGGAAAGATATCCATAGCTGTGATTCAGCTTTTCAGAAATATAGATGGAGGCTTTTACCGGTATAATTTCATCAGAAAAAACGAGCTCTACAATAGCATCTTTTATCTTCTGTACCAGCGCACTTTTTTGGCTTTCTATGATCTCGATCCCATAATCTTCAAGATTTTTCTTAAAAAGATTGTGCTGTTCCTGTGTGAGGGGCTCATAGAATTCCACTTCACCGAAGTTCAGTAACCTGTACTTCAGCCCGTGTTCTTTAAGTTTCTCGTCCAATACCTTTTTGCAAAGAGCATTGAAATCAAATTTAACATACATTTTCATCCTAGTATATATAAGCCAATATTATTTAGTAAATATAATAATTTATTTCAAGTAAACGTGAAATAGATGTATATTTTTAATATTTTACTATATATACGAAAAAACTCCTGTATTTTAGAATACAGGAATTTAAACACTAAGGATGAAAAAAATATACTGATAAAAAGCTTTTCAGCTCAAAACCAAGCATATGAATGTATTGTATAAGTGATTTGGTTCTGAAGCAAAGATGAATTAAAAAAACACATCACTCGTTATAGAATTATAATTAAATGTTACAGAATTTTAAGTCAAATCAGGGTGAATTATATATTCCATTTGATAATCATCCATTACGAAACCATTTCCTATATCTAAAATCATTTCATTATATACCTTAAAATTCTGAGATTCATAGAATTTTCTTGCATTGTTTTCTTTGTTTACATTCAGAATAATTCTCTTGTCACTGCTTTCAGAAAGTTTTGACTTCAGGAAGTCCAGAGCTCCTTTTCCGAACCCTTTCCCTTTGCTTTCCGGAACAAGATAAATTCTGTGAAGCTTCGTAGTTTCTATTTCATATCCGTGTTCATACCCAATAAAACCTTCAAAGGAATTATTATTCTCATCAAAAATTAAATAGTAATGATAGTTTGGATTGTCAAGATGTTTAGAAATTTCATCTTTAGAATACATTTCCTCCAGCATATAATTGATCTGTTCATTGGAAATAATTCCTACATATGTACTCTCCCATGATCTTCGTGCAAGATCCTGAATCAAAGGAATATCTGCTGCTGTTGCCTGTTGTAATTTCATGATTGGTTATATTATGATGATTAAAAAAAGTGAAAAGCCTAAACTTTTCACTCTTTATATTGTTCAATGATGACTGATGAGTTTTAACATGATTAAAATTCACTTTGCCAGATCATTATTAAATCTTAGTCATTTCAGCTTTAATTTTTGCATGAAGACCTTCTGAAGCTTTTACCAAAGGAAGTCTCAGATAATTTTTGATGATTCCTTTTTCCGTCAGAATTACTTTAATACCACAAGGATTACCTTCGGCAAAAATCAGACGGGTAATATCTACCAGCTTGTTGTGAATTTCGTAAGCTTCTTTTACTTTGCCTTCGAAAGCCAGCTGTACCATTGTAGAAAATTCTTTAGGATACGCCTGCCCGATTACGGAAATTACACCATCTCCTCCTGCAAGCGTTACAGGTAAAGTATATTCATCATCCCCGGAAACTAAAGAAAATCCTTCAGGTTTCTTTCTCAGAATATCAAAATACTGAAGAATGTTAGGAGAAGCTTCCTTAATCAGGAATAAATTAGGAAATTCCTTTGCAAGACGAAGGGTAGTATCTGCTTCTACATTTTGCCCTGTTCTTGACGGAACATTATAAATAATTATATTTTTTCCTGTAGAAGCTAAAGCTTTATAATGTTGATAAAGACCTTCCTGGTTTGGTTTATTATAATATGGAGATACTGAAAGTACGGCTTCAAATGCAGAAAGATCTGCTTCTTCAATCTGTTTCTTGACGTCAAGAGTATCGTTACCGCCAATTCCTAAAACTAAAGGAAGACGTTTATTATTCACCTTAATGATATGCTCAATTACCTGTTTCTTCTCCTCTGCAGAAAGCGTTGCGGCTTCTGCCGTTGTTCCCAATACAACTAAATAATTGGTTCCGTTTTCGATATTGTACTCCACCAGTTTTGTTAAACTGTCGAAGTCAACGGATAAATCTTCATTAAAGGGCGTTACCAATGCAACACCTACTCCTTTTAAAATGCTCATCTGTTAGAATTATTTTTGTCAAATTTAATAATTTACAGTAAGAATTTGTAATAAATAATAATGTTTTATTATACATATAGTTATATTTGCATATACTAAAAGAGATTATGAAAAATAAATTCTTGTTACTAGGAATTGCTCTGGTGTCGCTTACTGCATGCAAAACGGCTTCTGTGCCGCAGCTTGTGAATGTAAAGACTCAGAAAAATATTTCTATTAATAATGAGCTAAAGAATGATGAGGAGTTTGTAAAATTTATCGAACCTTATAAGCAGAAACTGGATAAAGAAATGAACCAGAAGATCTCGCACACCAATGTGGATCTTACCAAACAAGGCGATAACAGCAATTTGGGCAATCTTTTAGCTGACTATACGTTTGAAGGAGGTAATGAATGGATCAAAACTCATCGTAAGCAAAACGTAGACGCTGCACTGATCAATATCGGAGGAATCCGAACCACTATTGGAAAAGGAGATATTTTACTTAAAAATGTATTTGAAGTAATGCCTTTCGAAAATGAAGTGGTAATTGTAAAAATGAAAGGAGCAGATTTACAGGGTCTTTTTGAGTATTATGCAAAAACGCAGGTCAACAATCCTGTTTCTCATTTATACATTGAAACAAAAAACGGACAGGTAATCAAAGCCTTAATCAATGGTAATACAGTAGATCCTTCTAAAGATTATTATATTGCTACTTCAGACTATCTTGCACTGGGAGGAGACAATATGAAATTCTTTGCCAAAGGAGAATCCATTGCAACAGGGATTAAAATGAGAGATTTATTTATCGATTATTTTAAAAAATCACCTGAAGTGGTGGCTAATTCGGATGTTCGTTTAAATTTTATTGGGAAGTAATAATGGATAGAAAAAGTTTTTTAAAAGCAATAGGCGGCGGATCTTTAGCAATGGCTTTAGCTCCCAATATGATGATGGCGGAGGAATTAAAAATTCTTAATTTAAAATCTGCAAATAAACTGACTATTCTACATACCAATGACCAACATAGCAGAATAGAACCTTTTGACGCAAGCTATACCAAAAACCCTAATCAGGGAGGTTTTGCAAGAAGGGCAAACTTAATCCAACAGATCAGAAGTCAGGAAAGCAATGTTCTTCTTCTTGATTCCGGAGATATTTTCCAGGGAACTCCTTATTTTAATTTCTTCGGAGGAGAACTGGAGTTCAAATTAATGTCTATGATGAAATATGACGCCTCTACCATGGGAAATCATGATTTCGATAATGGACTTGATGGATTTTTAAAAGTGCTTCCTAATGCGAAGTTTCCTTTTATCTGTTCCAATTATGATTTTAAAAATACTGTTCTTGACGGGAAAACTTCTCCCTACCAGATATTCAATAAGAATGGAATTAAAGTAGGCATTTTCGGAGTGGGAATCCAGCTGGATGGCCTTGTAGGCAAAAAACAGTACGGAGAAACCGTTTATTCCAACCCGATTGATGTAGCACAGCATTATTCAAACTTCCTGAAGAAAGAGAAGAAATGTGATCTTGTGATTTGTCTTTCTCACATCGGCTACGACTACAGAGACGAACCTAATAAAATAAGTGATAAAATTTTAGCGGCCAATACAGAAAATATTGATATTATCTTAGGAGGCCATACTCATACATTCTTACCGGAACCTCAAACCTTTACCAACAGACAGGGCAAAAATGTCCTTGTTAACCAGGTGGGATGGGCAGGTCTTCTTTTAGGTAGAATAGATTTTTATTTTGATACAAACAAAAACGTACAGCATATTTCCTGGAACAATCAGGTGATAGATAGCAGCATAACCGCATAATATGAAAAAACTCTCTATAATTTCTCTTGGTATTTTAGCATCCCTGCAGCTGACAAAAGCACAGGTTATTTCATCCAAAAAGTGGGCAGATCTTTTTTCCTACAATAATGTCTTAGCAATGAAAGAAGACAATGGAAAAATCATTGCAGCCACTCAAAACGGAATATTCTATTATACAATATCAACAGGAGAAATTACGAAGTTATCCAAAGCCAATGGTCTTCACAACATCGGAATTACCGCTTTCGATTATAATCCTCAGACTAAAACAGGGCTTATTGGTTATGAAAACGGATCTATGGATGTGATTACCCCACAGGAGATCAAATATATTGTTGATATTCCTATTGCTACAGGATATAATGGGGATAAAAAGATTAACCACATTTCTATCACCGGAAATCAGGCTGTCATTTCTGTTGGATATGGAGTTTCTATATTTAACCTTCAGAATAAAGAGTTTGGTGATTCTGCATTTTTCCTGTCCGGTGGTATTTATCAGGCAAGTAATGAAGCTACGATATTCGGGAATAAAGTATATTCTGTAACAGATACAGGATTGAAAAGTCATCAGATGAATACTACATTTCCTGTGTATTCTACCTGGACAACGGAAGCTCCCGGAGCTTTCAAACATATAGATTCAGAATCAGAATTGGTTTACTCAACGGCTACAGCAGCTTATATTTATAACAATGGTACTCCAACACAACTTCCTACTACTTTTGAAAAAATAAGGGATGTTGTTATGACTTCCAATAGTATTGTGGTTACAGATAACAGAGTATACACCTATGGAATCAACGGAGTATCGCAAAATGCGGTAAGCCTTGGTGAAGAATGTAATACTGCTTTAACAGCTGGTGGAAAGATTTTAGGCGGAACGGTATTATCGGGAATTAAGGATGAAGGTAACAATACTTTTAAACCTTCCGGACCTTACTTCAATTTTGCTTATAATATCAATCTTTTTGATAATAATCAGCTTCTGGTTTCCTCGGGTGCCAGAGCCAATAATTACAACCATCCGTTTATTCAGCCCCAAGAACCAGGATTTTATTATTTCAATGGTACAGAGTGGATTTATCCTTCATTTTTCAATAAAAGTAATCCCAATCGTCCCATCTTTATCAACGTATTGGATGCTATCATAAGTCCTTATAACAGTAATGAAGTACTCTTTACCAATTATACAATGTTGGATAACGGAGTGTATAAAATGAAATATAATGCTACAAGCAAAGATTTTGAACTGGTAAAATATTATAATCTGGGAGCACAGCCTTACCTCAGACGTCCGGTAGGTTTTGCTGTAGACCCACAAAATAATCTTTTTGTTTCTTTTGGATTCAATGATGGAAACCCTTCTATAGGAATCTACGATAAAGCATCTGATGATTTTCTTATCAAGAAAATAGTTCTTGCCAGTGATGGGATACAAAAGACTATTTATCATGAAAACATGCTATGGACACCTCTGCCGAGATCTAATAATTTCTGGGTATACGATTATAAAAATGCCACTAATCTTTCTGATGACAATGATTATATTCTGGGAACGTCTAATGGATTTAACAGTTCCGGAGGAATTTTATCAGTAGCATTTGATAAGGCTGGTGATGCATGGATTGGTACAGACGGAGGTCTAAGGATCATGTCTAACGCAGCAACAGAAATTAAAAGTGCCCAGCCTAAAGTGGAACCTATAGTTATAGAGCAGAATGGTTTAGGAGAAGAACTTTTCAGAGAATCAGCTATTCTTCAGGTCGCTGTGGATGCAGGTGATTATAAATGGGTATCTGTTGATGGTGGTGGTGTTTATTACCTGTCTTCAGACGGTCAGAGAACCATAAAACATTTTACCAAAGAAAATTCACCACTACCTACGAATAGTGTTACCGATATAAAAGTTGATAAGAAAACAGGTAAAGTATATTTTGTGACGTATAATGGTATTGTAACGTATCAGGGAGATGTTGCAGATGTGACTTCCAATTTCGGTGATGTGGTAGTGTATCCTAATCCTGTTGTTTATTCTAATTTCAAAGGAAAAGTAACGATAAAAGGTCTTGCAGAAAAAACCAATATAAGAATTGTAGATGCTGCAGGAAATGTAGTTCACTCAGCTGTAGCACGAGGAGGATATTATGAATGGGATCTGAATAATCAGAAAGGAACAAGAGTAGCCTCAGGGATGTATTTTGTTCTGATGACGAATGAAGACGGATCTGATAAGGCTACCGCCAAAATAGGAGTGGTTAATTAATGAATTCACAAAACGGTTTTTTACTTTCATTTATCAAATATGGGGAAAATGATGCTGTATTGCATTGTTTTACAGAAGAAGAAGGTTTTCAGAGCTATTTTCTGAAGGGAATTTATTCCAAAAAGAATAAAAAGAAAGCCTTGCTTCAACCGTTGAGCCAGCTCAATTTTTCTGTAAATCCACCACGTGGCAACGGTATTCCGTCTGTTTCAAAATTTGAACTGGTAAAAAACAATGACATTTATACAGATATCAAGGTCAATACCGTCATTTTCTTTATTTCAGATTTTCTGAGCCATATTCTTAAGCATGAGAATAAAAATATTCCGATTTATTCCGGTATTGATCATCTTATCAGTGAGCTGACCCATAAAAATTATCAGGCACATCTTCTGTTTTTGCTGGCTTTTTTAAAAATTCAGGGCGTTGCTCCATTGTTGAGTGAAGGCCCATTTTTAGATCCGGAAACCGGAACTTTTTCACTTGGAATCTGTCACCAGCTTTTCAATGAAGAAATTTCCATGCTTTGGAAAGAAGCACTTTGTGCAGAAGATTTTTATGCCACAAAAATCCATTCCTCCTTGAGAAAAGATTTCCTTGACAGCCTTTTGGTATACTATCATTACCATATAACGGATTTCAAAACTCCAGCCTCCTTGGAAATCATACAGCAGATATTTGAATAGATAATATTATTCCTTCTCTGTTGTTTTTTCAATATCTTCCGGCATTTCTGTTTCGGATTCTGCCATTTCTTTTTTGGAAAATCTAGGTTGAAGAATCTTAGCAATAAGTCCTGTCCAGCCCGTCTGATGAGAAGCTCCTACTCCACGGCCGTTGTCTCCGTGAAAATATTCATAGAACAAAATATAATCTTTAAAATCAGGATCAGTTTGAAATCTTTCATACTGTCCATGAACCGGTCGTTTCCCATTTTCATCCTTTAAAAAAATCTTGGCAAGTCTCTTGTTTAAGGCATCTGCAATCTGATCCAGGCTAGAATAATTACCGCTTCCTGTAGGATATTCCACTAAAAAATCCGGGCTGTAATAGAAGAAAAAACGCTGAAGACTGTCAATAATAAGGAAGTTGATAGGAAACCACACCGGACCGCGCCAGTTGCTGTTTCCACCAAAAAGTCCGCTATCACTTTCAGCAGGTGTATATTTTACGCTGTAATTCGTATCATTCAATGTTAAAGTATAAGGATTGTTTTCATATTCTTTGGATAAAGCTCTTACTCCGTAATCACTTAGAAATTCATCCGGATTCAACATTCGGTTTAACAGTCTTTTCAAACGATGTCCCCGAAGCAGAGATAAAAGGTGTTTGGAATCCTGTCCTTTTACTTCCCATCTTGAAACCAGAGAAGCCAGTTCAGGCTTATTATCCAGTACCCATTTCATTCTTTTCTTAAAATTGGGAAGGTTTTCAATCATTTCATCATCGATAACCTCAACGGCAAACATCGGAATTAATCCGACAATTGTTCTCAACTTCAAATACATATGTGTTCCGTCACTGGAAGCTATGGCGTCATAGAAAAACTCATCCTGCTCATCCCAGAGACTGAAATTCTCATCGCCCATATTATCCAGTGAATGTGCAATAGACAGAAAATGTTCAAAGAACTTCATCGCCATCTCTTCATACACCTTATTGTAAAGAGCCAGTTCCAGGGCAATTCTCATCATATTCAGGGCAAACATGGCCATCCAGCTTGTTCCATCAGACTGTTCCAGCTGTTCTCCGTTAGGCAAAACAGAATTCCTGTCAAAAACCCCAATATTATCAAGTCCCAGAAATCCGCCTTCAAAGATATTATTCCCGTTAAGGTCTTTCTTATTAACCCACCATGTAAAATTCATCAATAACTTCTGGAAAGCACTTTCCAGAAATTCCAGATCTGGTTTATCTTTTAAATATTCATCAATTTTAAATACTCTGAAAACCGCCCAGGCATGTACGGGTGGATTTACATCACTTAAGTTCCATTCGTAGGCAGGCAACTGTCCGTTGGGATGCATATACCATTCAAACAGGAAAAGTTTTAGCTGATGCTTTGCAAAATCCGGATCTATCAAAGAGAAACTGATGGTGTGAAATGCCAGATCCCATGTTGCATACCATGGATATTCCCATTTATCCGGCATTGAAATGATATGTTCATTATTAAGATGCTTCCAGTCGTAGTTTCTTATAGTTTCACGGGACTTTGGCGGAGGCATTTCTGCAGGATCACCTTTCAGCCATTTTTCCACATTGTAGTGGTAAAACATTTTATTCCAAAGCATTCCGGCAAAAGCCTGTCTTTGTACCAGTTTTTCATCTTCTGAAGCAATTCCTTTCTGAATTTCTGCATAAAACTCGTTTGCTTCTTTCTGTCTTTGTTCAAAAAGAATCTCAAAATCTTTAAAAGGCCCTCTTATATCTTTATCGGAAAGCCTGAATTCAAATATTTTTGATTCTCCGCCTTTAAAATCCTCATCAATAAAGAAAGAAGCTTTGGTTCCTGTATTTTGGGGATTCACAGACTGAGAATTTCCCGTCATCACAAAATTATTGATCCCGTCTTTACAGTATTTTGACTCATTGGAAGACTGGTAAAGCCTTTCATTATTGGTTTCGTTGTTACAAAATAATGTCTTTAAAGATTGTTTTGCATAGACATTTTTAACCTCGATATCCTGATGATTGATTTTAATATGATCCGCATCTTCAGCAGACAATTGTGGCCTATAATCATCATATCCCCAATTCCAAGTATTCCTGAACCAGACGGTCGGAAGAATTACGAGAGGCGCTTCTTTTTCAGATTTATTAACTACTGTTAGTCTTACAAGGATATCACTCTGACTTTCTTTTGCATATTCAATAAAAATGTCAAAGTATTCATTGTGATCAAAAATCCCTGTATCAATCAATTCATATTCAGATTCCTCTTTTCCTCTTGCTGCATTTGTTTTTATGAGATCTTCATAAGGAAAAGCATTTTGAGGATACTTATACAGCATCTTCATGTAAGAATGCGTAGGGGTGGAATCCAGATAGTAAAAATATTCTTTCACATCTTCACCGTGATTTCCCTGTCCGTTGGTCAATCCAAAGAACCGTTCTTTCACCATTTTATCTTTTTTATTCCAGAATCCTACAGAAAATACCAGTTTCTGAAGATCATCACAGATTCCGCATATTCCTTCCTCACCCCAACGGTAAGTTTTGGCTTCTGCGGTGTCATGATTGGTGTAATTCCATGCATCTCCGTTTTCACTGTAGTCCTCACGAACAAGTCCCCATTCACGGTTACTGACATAAGGCCCCCATTTTTTCCATGAAACATCTGAAATTCTCTGTTTTTCTGACATAAGCGATAATAATTATGAGTAATGAGCAATGAGTAATATATAATTTCGTTTCAAGCTCTAAGAACAACCTCAAAAACTTTAAACTTTGAACCTTGAACCTTAAACCTTGAACCTTAAACTTTGAACCTTAAACTTTGAACTTTGAATTCCCCTATCCTCCCGTAGAAAAACTCTCAAACGTAGTCATTCCACCATCTACGAAAATGCTGGTTCCTGTGATATAATCTGCAAGGTCACTTGCGAGAAATGCAGCTAAGTTGCCGATATCCTGCGGTTGTCCGATTCGGTTATAGGGAATAAGAGTAAGGAGAGAATTGAGAGCTTCCGGAGTGCTCCATGCATTCTGGTTAATCGGAGTCTGAATAGCTCCCGGACAAATGGAATTGACACGAATTTTGTCTGCACCATATTCCTGGGCCAATGTCTGCATCAGCATTCTGACAGCTCCTTTACTGGAAGCATAATTAGCATGTCCTGCCCACGGAATAATTTCATGCACTGAGCTGATATGAATAATTTTCCCACAGGCAACAGACCTTGAAGGATCTATTCCCCTTCTTAGAAATTCTTTAATAGCTTCTCTGGCACAAAGAAATTGCCCTGTCAGATTGACTCCTATGACAGCATTCCATTGATCCAAAGTCATTTCAGTGAATTTTGCATCCTTTTGAATGCCTGCATTATTGATCAGAATATCTACCGTTTGGAATTCAGAAACAACATCCTGAAACATCTTGATTACCTGATCTTCTTTGGAAACATCACACTGGTAGGTTATTCCTTTACCTCCGGCATCCGTTATTTCTTTTAAAACAGCTTTAGCTTCTTCTGTAGATCTTTCTGAAGAATGATTAACAATGACTATTGCTCCTGCCGCCGCCAATGATTTTGCAATTCCCGAACCGATTCCACTGGAAGCTCCTGTGACTACAGCCACCTGATTCTGAAGTGATATTTCCATGTTTTGTAATTTGATGTTACTCAAAGTTAGGGAAAGATATCAGCAGATAAAAAATTATGATTTTAAAATTTTATTAAAGTTTTTTGTACATCAGGTATTGAGGTCCACTTCTTCCGATTCTGGTTTTACCGTCATAAATATATCCTGCCTGAAGATAAATATGATAAGCAGAATTATTTTTCTGGTTGACAGCAAGTACAATTTCATCACAGCTATTGAAACGGTTTCTGACAAAAGTACCCACTTCAAGCATCGCCACTTTTCCAATTCCTTTGCCCTGCATCTGGGGATTCACAGAAAGGGAACGCAGTAAAACCGAATTCTCATTATCCGTAAGATCTAATTTATCTTTTCCAAAATCAAGGACAAAAAAACCTACAGGCAGATCATTTTCAAAGATTGTCACGGGAAATGCATCATCATCATCCCGTTCGCTGATGCTTTGTAAGGCCTGCTGAGCAGTCGCTGTAAACCTCATCTGATTTTCATCCAAAGCATAACTGACTCCGGAAAGATCTTCTGGTTTAAAGAATTCTAAATGTATCATAGTATTAGTGATGGTAGATATCTTCATACATTACCCCAGCACGGATTTCCACGGGAAGTTTATTTTCCTCAGGAACAATAGGGCAATTGTAATCATAAGCGTTGTAAGCACAGAAAGGATGATAGGATTGATTAAAATCAAGCACAATGGTATTTCCTTCCGGGATTTTAAGATCCATATATTTCCCTCCTCCGTAGGTTTCTTTTTCATTGGTAGCATCACGGAAAGGAAGGAAGAGATAATCTTTGTATTTATCCTGTTTGATCAAATCCAGACTCTGGTATAAAGTAACGGTATAAGGTTTCCCATCCAGTGTAAATGTTGCTTTTCCGTATTCCTGATAAGATTTTGTTTTTCCTGAAGACGTAGGAAGATCAAAGGGTTTTGTATCTTCTGATTTCACAAATTCGGCAGTAACTCTGTATTTAGCATCAAAAGGAAAGAAAGGATGTTTTTTAAAATTTTTAAAGTTATCACCTCTTAACGGAGTTTCTTTTGGATTGAGGTATTCGGCATTAAGTTCTTTCTGAAATTTCTGTACCTCTTTTTCCTCTTTTGATATTTTTTTTTGAGAAAAAGCCCATAAAGGAAGCAGTAAAAAGAGTATGATATATTTTTTCATGAATGTAAAATTATAAGTAAAGCTATGAATTTTCATTCCAACAAAAGTTAAAATTGTAATAAAAAATATAATCTGTTTTAAATAAAATTAACCTCTGATAATCTAGCATACTTTTTGAGAAACAAAGCTCATGGACAGAAAAAGCTTCATTAAGACCGGTGTCTTGGCAATATCAGGATTTTATTTTCTTCAATCTGAGTTATTTCATGCTGCAGAAAGAAGAAACAATCAGATAAATGAATATCACGATGTTCCGATTGTTATTATTGGTAGTGGATATGGAGGCGCTGTATCTGCCCTTCGTCTGTGTGAAGCCGGAAAGAAAGTAGTACTGCTTGAGATGGGTCTTAACTGGGAAAAAGCAGGAATTCCCTATTCCAATCTGCTGAAACCCGGAAAAAGTTCTGCGTGGCTGAAAAACAAAAGCATTGCTCCTTTTATGAATATTTTTTCGTTAACTCCTTTTACCGGAACCTTGGACCGTCTGGATTTTGATCATATTAAAATCTGGGTAGGAAGAGGAGTTGGCGGAGGTTCTCTGGTGAACGGCGGAATGGCTGTTACTCCCAAAGAAAGCTATTTTAAAGAAGTTTTTCCTGATCTTGATGCAGAAAAATTTTACAACCATTACTTTCCATTGGTACGGGAAGAACTTAAAGTAAATGTGATTGGCGAGCAGTTTCTGAAAAACTGTCCTTATTATAAATTCACTCGGGTAGGTGAAGAAGAGGCTCACAAAGCAGGCTTTAAAACAATAAGAGTTCCCAATGTGTATGATTTTAAATACATGGAAAAAGAATTCAGCAATGAAGTTCCCCGCTCGGCTCTTAATACTGAAGTGATCTATGGAAACAATCACGGAAAAAACAGTTTAGATAAAACTTATCTCAGAAAAGCGATGGAAACGGGAAATTTAGAAATTCTTGATCTTCATCGTGTACAAAATATTCAATTGAATGATAACAAAAGTTATACATTAAATGTCCAGCAGATTGATACTTCCGGAGCTTTGCTTACTGACAAAGTCTTTACCTGTAAAAAACTGATTCTTTCTGCAGGAACAATGGGCACTTTACAGCTTCTGCTACAATCTCATACAGAGAATGGATTTCCCATCCATGAAAAGATTGGTAAAAACTGGGGAAATAACGGAAATTTTATGACGGGAAGAAACTGGGTGAAGCCTTTGTCTGGCGGCACCGGAGCTAAGCAATCCACTATTCCGGTAGGAGGAATTGACAACTGGGATGATCCTGAACATCCGTTTTTCACAGAAATAGCTCCTTTACCTATGGGAATGGATGTAGCAACAGCTTTATACCTTCTGATCAACAGGGTTGATAAGAAAGGAGAAGTTGCTTACAATAAAACCAGCCAATCTCTTACTTTGAATTGGGATGAGAGCAATACCGCCAAAATGAAAGAAAATGCCCAATATTTTATCCGGAAAATGAATAAAGCCAATGGTGGTACCAGAAGCCATCTTCTTTTCGATAATGGTTTTGGGGCAGATATTTGTTATCATCCGCTTGGCGGGTGCGTTTTAGGAGAAGCTACCAACGAATATGGAAAGCTCAAAGATCATGAAAATCTGTATGTACTGGATGGATCTTTAATTCCGGGAACCATTGGTGTGAACCCGTTTGTAACCATTACGGCCATTGCAGAATATTGCATTGAAAATCTTATTAAACAGAATGAATTTGCCTGAAATTAAAGCATTGTCTGTACTTCCTTAAGATAGTTTCTGATATCTTCTTCCAGTTTTTCCGGATAGATAAAATGAAGCTTTTCAGCCAGTGAAGTTCCCAACTCATGTACAACATCAGCATAGGCAAACAATGCATTCCAGTTTTCTTCAATATCGCTTCCCGAGAAAGTTTTTTCCACTTTATTCCATAGATCAGCGGACAGGTATTTTTTAAAAAGCCTTCCGTGTTTATTGGTTGTGATATTGTTCCAGCCATGATTTCCGGCAATATGCCATTCGATCAAAGGGACAAAATAATCTGTACGAAGAATATTTTCAGACATAAATTTGGCGTAAAAAATATCTCCACGCTTCAAGCACTTTGCAACATAGGTTGTATCCCACCAGAAGTCATTCATCAGCTGCTGAAATTCTTTTTCAGAAGGTTTCTGAATCATGATCGACTGATACGTTGGTGGCTTCAGGTTTTCAGTCAGCTTATCTTTATCCATTAAAACTTTATAGCCAACATCCCAGTCTTCAGGAAGAGCATCTTCATTGATTTCTTCCACAAATTCCGATACCTGATAAAGCTTAAAATCAACTTTCACATGGTCTTTGTACAAAACCATTTTCATGGCATGTTTTCCGTCAAAAACACTATCATCTTCTTCAATCATGGAAATAGGCTCACCAAAAAGTCTGATCCATTTATTTTCGGATTCATAAGATGCTCTGTTTTCAAAAACAATTTCTACATCAAGATCACTAAAATCATCTACCGGAGCATAAGGATTTACCAATGAACTGGTCAGAAGAACAGCACGGATATCAGGATTGTTTTCAGCCCAGTGAATAATCTGTTCCAGCTTTTCTTCCCTTACTTTCATATTAATAAGATTCTGATATTTTCACACGATATACGTCCGAAGAATTTCTCTTGATTGATTCTACAAAAAAGCCTCCTTCCTCCGGAATCACTTCTTTCAGATCAAAACTTTTACAATCTTTTGGAAGCCCGGAAAATATCAAGGTAAACCAAAAGTCTTTCATAAAAGGAACCGGCGTCCAATAGGGTGAAATTGAAATATTTTCCGCATGAATCATTTTGCTTCTATGCTCAGACTGATTGTCAAAAAGATAGGTCGAATGCCAGATCCTGATCAGGTTTCCCAGAAACGGTGACGCCGGAAAACAACAGTGTACAATAACCTGCCTCTCCTCTTCTGTTTTCGCCTGAAGAGATTCCAGGATTTCCTTTGCAATGACTGGTTTTACAATTACTTCTTCCACCTTTTTATGAGTAATAAGTAATGAGCAATGAGTAATAGCGATTATTACTTATTGCTCATTATTGATGTTAATATTCTAATTCTAATTTTTCTTTGGTGTAATTTCTTACTTCATGGGTCAGCTCAGGGTTTTCAGCCAGTTTTTGCCCGTAAGAAGGAACCATTTCAAGCAACTTTCCTTTCCATTCTCCGTGTAGTTTTTCAGGGAAACATTTTTCCAGCACGTTCAACATAGCATATACTGCTGTGGATGCACCTGGTGAAGCTCCCAATAAAGAAGCAATCGTTCCAGACTTGTTCACCACTACTTCAGTTCCGAATTCCAGCTTACCTCCTTCTTTTTCATCTTTTTTGATGATCTGAACCCTCTGTCCTGCTACTTTCAGTTCCCAGTCTTCTTCTTTAGCATCTTTGATAAACTCTCTCAAATGCTGCATTCTCTGAGATTTCGTCATGGCAACCTGCTGAATAAGATATTTCGTTAGTGGAATATTGTGCCACCATGCTCCGAAAAGTGATTTTAAGTTTTTCGTATTGACACTTTCAGGAAGATCAAGATAACTTCCTTCTCTTAAAAATTTGGTTGAAAATCCTGCAAAAGGTCCGAAAAGAAGTGCTTTTTTCCCATCAATGATTCTAAGATCAAGGTGCGGAACAGACATTGGCGGAGCATCTACTGTAGCCTGAGTATATACTTTAGCATGATGCTTTTCTACCAACTCCTGATTATGACTTACCAGCCACTGACCGGAAACCGGAAAACCTCCGTATCCTTCACTTTCTTTAATATCTGAACTATCCAGCAGTGGAAGCGCATAGCCTCCTGCCCCAATGAATACAAAATCTGCTACCACTTCCTGTTTGTGACTGTGGATTCTGTCCTTCACCTTCATTTCCCATTTACCGCTTTCTCTCGGGCTGATATCTTTCACTTCATGGTATAAGAAAACCTCAACATTGGAATCTTCCAGAAGATGTCTTCCCATTTTTCTTGTCAGTGTTCCGAAGTTCACATCCGTTCCCATATCCATCTTCGTTGCAGCCATTACTTCAGACTGATTTCTTTTGCTCATCACCAAAGGAATCCATTCTTTCAGCTTTTCATGATCTGTAGAAAATTCCATTCCTGAAAAAAGGACAGATTCAGCCATCTTATCATGACGTTTTCTAAGGTATTCAGCATCCTTTTCTCCAAATACCAGACTCATATGTGCACATGAATTGATAAATTCTCTGGGTTCATGAATATATCCTTTGGTAATCAGATAAGACCAGAATTGTTTTGAAATTTCAAACTGCTCTGCTATGCTTTCTGCCTTGGAAATGTCAATAGATCCGTCTGCCTTTTCAGGGGTATAATTTAGCTCACAAAAAGCGGAATGTCCTGTTCCGGCATTGTTCCATGCTGCTGTACTTTCTTTGGCAAACCTTCCAAGTCTTTCGAAGATAGCGATTTCAAGATTTGGATCAAATTCATGAAGCAGCGTTGCTAAAGTGGCGCTCATGATTCCGCCGCCTATCAGTACAACGTCGTATTTAGGTTTCGGTGTTCTGCTTGTAAGCGATTGTGACATAATTTTAAAATTTTACTTCAAATTTCGGGAAAAGTTTTAAAAACCGGAACGATTTTAACACGTTATTTTTTAATTCAAAACACTTATTGAGTACACAACAAAAAACCATGGAAAATTTCAATAAAGTACCATTGAAATGATTGATAATGTAAAATATCTCTTTGTAAAAATATTATTTTTTTATTTTTTATTTCACTGAATGGTAACTAATTGATGAACTATTCAAGGCTAAAATTTTATAAAACTTTAAGTTTATTTAAGTTCATTATATTAAATACTGCAACCATAACCATTTACACTATTATATTTTATCAACAATAAGTGATAAATAATTATATTAAAAACATCAAATATCACTTTTTATTGACAAATAAATAATTTTATAGATGTAATTCTATACATACCACATTGAATAACTGTTTTTTTTACGTACCTTTCAATTGATTTAATACCTATTCCAACAAGTATTTAATTAAAATTATTTCATAAACATACTAAAGATGAGAATTATTAACTTCGTGAGTACATTGTTCGCGACAATGGGATTTGCCCAGAGCGGAAGTGTAGGAATCAACACGTCCACACCGGACCCCAGTGCTATTCTGCACATTGAGAACTTCAGTGGAACCCCAGCTACAGCTACAGCCACCATTTCGGGAGGTGCTATTACCGGGATTACCATCAACAACGGAGGAAGCGGTTATACTTCGGTACCAACAATTAATTTTTATGGAGGAGGATCTGTAGTGAACGGAGGTTCAAAAGCCCGTGCTACAGCAGTCATTTCCAACGGTCAGCTAACTGGCATAACGATTAACAACGGAGGTAGTGGCTATACTACAGCTCCTACAGTAACTGTTTCCGGAGGCAATAAAGGAGTATTATTTCCCAACCTGAATATTGCTAACCTAACCAGTACAACGAGTCCTGTTGCCTCCCCTGCCAATGGACTTATTGGGTTCAATGGAGGAACTAACAGCAACAACAAAGCACTCCATTTTTTTAATAGTACTACCAATTCATGGCAAAGTACAATTGATGCACAAAACACTCCCAAGGTTGCCTATCTTGATTTTACCGGATCACTATCAGCTCTTGACAATGCAATAGCAGGTGCCAGCACTCAGCTTATGGTTAATAATCCTGCAGTTTCAGGGGTATCAAATATCAGTGGATTTAAAGTTCTTCCGAACACTTCCGGAGGATATTCCCTGATTCTTCCACAAGGAAAATATCTGGTAGAGGTTAACCTGAATTTAAATTCACCTCAGGAAAGTCCATCCGGACAGGGAGGAACTGCTCCACTTTCCGGGAGTACTTATTATCTGATGGGATATTTTATAGATTTCATCAACGATACCTATAATAATACAACGAATACCTTTACCGGAGGAGGTGCTACAAGGAAAGAAGTTCCTATTGTTTCTAAAGTCAGCACCAACCATCTTGCCACCTGGTCCTATTATTACACCGTTCCTGCTAATGCGAACGCCAATATCATAGGAGGATTAAGATTAAATCTTGGAAGAATGCAGAACAGTACATTCTACGATCTTGTGAATGTAATTCCTACCGGATCTTATATTAAAATATCCCAGCTATAAAAAAACAATCAACATATGAAAAAAAGTTATATCTTGCTATTATTGATTATAGCTCATACCATATATGCACAAGTTGCGATTGGGAAAACTTCAGTGAACAGTTCTTCAGTTCTGGAAGTTTCACGGACCACCAATAAAGGAGTACTTCTTCCAAGAGTGGATATTATAGATGTTTTGAATAATACCTCTCCGGTAAATAATCCGGCAGAAGGACTGGTTGTTTATAATAAAGGGAACTCCATTAGCCCCGGTCTTTATATCTGGAAAAACAATATGTGGACTCAGCTTTCTGATACGTATAACCTGGTAAGTTATATGATGCTTCAACGCACCTCTGATTATTCAATACTTGGAGGTCTTGCCAACGGTACATACAAAAATTTTAACGATGCTGCATTTACTGTTGTATCCAATGATATCGGAGCTTTATACAATACTTCTACAGGAATTATCACACTTCCCGGAAACAGCGGTTATCTGGTAAATGTGTGTCTGAATATCAGAACAGCTCTTGAAAGTACAACTGCCGGAATAGGCGGAACTTCTGTTCATCTGCATCAGTATCTTGTAAAACTTATTGATCCGTCCAGCGGAAATCAATATGGTAAAACAATTAGTATCAATGCACAATCAATTGCGAGTAATAAGACCCATACTCTGAATATGAGTTTCTCTTTTGTGACTACTTCAGCAGCTCCTATTCTTTTAGTTCCTGCCATTGCTCATGATGCCGGAGGAACTTACCAAAATGGATCCGGAGGAACAACTCCTAATAACGGAGAAATCATCATCACGAATGCTAAAGTTGATATTCAAAGATCAGCGCTTAACCAATAATCAATTGCACAATGAAAACATCTATTTATATAATCTGTATGATACTGTTAGGCATTTTCTCAAATGCACAAGTTGGTATTAATACAAACGCACCTAATGCGAGCAGTGTTCTGGACATTAGTTCTTCCAATAAAGGGGTTCTTTTTCCGCAATATGATCTGCTTGTTCTGAACAGTAACTCAACTCCCATTGCAAATCCTGCAGACGGGCTTATTATCTATAATAGCGGAGGAGTATCTACTTTTCCGAAAGGATATTATGTTTGGGTAAGAAATCAATGGCAGCGTATTGTCGTTTCCGGTTCTGAACCTCAGATCATGTCTCTGCTTATCAGTTCAGGAGTACTTATTCCTACAGGAAGTACAAATAATACATTGGGAAGTTTTACGGTAACTTCAAATAAAATTACAGGAGCTTCACTAGGGGCGGATAATTCCACGATTACCCTGCCTGCCGGAACATATATTGTACGGTATTCTGTGGATTCCAGCAATGCGAATAATAATAACGGGACAGCTAACACACAATATCTTTCCCAAAATTTCACCTGTACCCGTTCTTATCTGATTAACTCCACTACCAGTGCAACGATTACGGAAACCAACAGAATGTGCCAGCTATCAAGCTCATTCACCTTTTTCCAGGGAAGTTATTTTTTAACACTCGCTTCTCCGACAACGATCCGTCAGAAGTTTGAATTTGATACAGGAAACGGTTTTACCGCCAGTAATTTGAATGTAAGATCATCATTATCACTTGTCATTACCAAGATGAGTCTATAAAAAAACTTAAGCATGAAAAATGCTTAAGTTTCATTATTTATGTTTAACAGGACTTTAATTTTTAAAGTCCTGTTTTTTTTAATTCAATTTTGCAGTCAGTTTTTTAAACTGTTTTTCAGCATTTTTACCTTCATACAAAATAGCATATACGGTATCGATAATCGGAAGTTTAAGATTTTTCTGTTTTGCTGTTTTATAAATGGAATCTGCAGCGTAATATCCTTCTGCTACCATGTTCATAGACTGAATGGCAGACTTCACGGTATACCCTTTCCCAATCAGGTTTCCAAGGTTTCTGTTTCTTGAGAAAAGTGAATATGCTGTTACCAAAAGGTCACCCAGATAGGCACTTTCATTCACATCTCTTGGTGCTTCGTAAATCGCTTCCAGGAATGTTTCCATTTCACGGATCGCATTGGAAACAAATACTGCCGTAAAGTTATCACCATACCCTAATCCACTTGCTATTCCCGCTCCTATTGCAAAAATATTTTTAAGGATTGCACTGTATTCATTTCCTAAAATATCTTTGCTTGTATGAACTTTGATAAAGTCTGAACTGAAGATTCCTTCAAGCTTTTCAGCAGTCTCATCTTCCACTGTCGCAATAGTAAGATAAGAAAGTCTTTCCATAGCCACCTCTTCAGCATGACAAGGCCCTGCAATAACGGCCTGGTTTCTGAAACCAATTTTAAATTCATCACGCAGATAATGTGCTACCACATCATTTACTTTAGGAATAATCCCTTTAATTGCAGAAATAAAGATCTTATCTGAATACTCACACGTCATTTTATCCATGGTATCGGACAGGTAGATAGACGGTGTTGCCAGAACAATAACATCACAGGCAGTAACCAGTTCGTTAATATCTGTTGTCAGTTTTAAACTTTTAAGATTAAAATGGGCAGCCGTAAGATAAGTCGGGTTATGTCCACGAAGCTCAATGGCTCCTTTTACAAACTCACTTCTTACACACCAGTGTACTACTTTGCAGTTTTCAACAAGCATTTTTACGATAGCGGTTGCAAAACTTCCGCTTCCTACAACTCCTACAGAAATATCCTTTTTATTCTTTTTTGGATTCGAAGATTCTGAAATAATTTTCTTTTTAGCCATAATTGGAATGTGAACTGCAAAGATATTAAAACAAAGACGTAACGCAGGCTTTGAAACTATGATAAAAGCCATTTTCTGAAAAAATTAACACTACAACACAATTAAATATCTAATTAGCCGTTAAATACAGAAAAAACTGAATTTTAATTAAAAATAACTCACAAAACTTATTTTTAATTAAATTTGCAGCTTCAAAACCGTTTTAACTTACTAAGAGAAGAAATATGAAAAAATTTCTAAACAGCAAGAAGAACGTAAACATTCTCCTGGGAGGACTTTTACTAGTAGTTTTTGCACAAGGTGTATTCATTGCGAAGCTCTTTTCTGAAAGAGATGACAAAACCTACGAAGTAAACCTTGTAAAAATAAACACTGAAAAGGACAGTGTAGATTATCTAAAAATGAAAAGTGATCTTACTCTTGTAGATCAGACCGTTGCTCAACTCAACTCCTTCCTGAAGTCCAAAGACATCACCAATGAAAAACTAATGATGCTCAACCAGGACAGTATCTCCAATTCTATTTATCTTTCCAAACAGGCTAACCGATACAGCCAATACCTGATGGATCTTCAGAAAAAACTGATGCAGGTTCCATTGGGAATGCCTACTGACGGATATATTTCCTCTAATTTCGGGATAAGAAAAAATCCTATCCCATTCAAAACTGTTTTTGCTTCGGTAAGATCAAGTGCAGCAACAGAGGCGAAACCAACAGTAGCTGCTGCAGCTAAGCCTGAAGTAAAAGCTGAACCTGTTGAGAAAATTATAGAACTTACAGACAGCTACGGAAATAAGAGAGAAGTAAAAGTAATGGTTACGCCAAAAGCTGCTCCTGTAGCTGCAACTTCTGCTCCTGCAACGACAACAAAAGCTGCTTCCGGAACGCCTGCAACTAAAACTGCTGTGGCTGAAAAAAATAATCCACCTGCTGAAGCTGATCAGATGCAGTTCCATAAAGGACTGGATATTGCTGTTGCCTATGGTTCTGATGTAAGAGCTGCTGCTGCCGGAACAATCATTTTTTCCGGACAAAAAGGAGGCTATGGAAACTGTGTAATTGTTTCACACGGAAACGGACTGGCTACTTTATATGGACATTTATCTCAGCTTGTTGCTAAAGTAAATGAGAAAGTAAAGGTTGGTCAGGTAATTGCAAAATCCGGAAATTCCGGACGTTCTACAGGTCCTCATCTTCATTATGAAGTACACAAAAACAATACTCCGATTAACCCGAAATTGTTTATGAATTTATAATAAAAAAGGCTGTCTATTCGACAGCCTTTTTATTTATGAGAAATTTTTTGAACCCATTTTTAAACCATTAAGGATTATTTAGTTTTTAAGAATATTAAGATGAGCTCCGCTTTAAAGTGGAATCTCCTTAATGTAGCTTCAATCCTTCAAAAAAATCTTAATGGTTCAAAATAAAAACTACCATCCGGTAATGGTAGTTTTTTATCTTATTTCAAAATTTTTAAAGTTCCTTTTGGATGGGTGAATGTACCATCAGGACCTGCAATATTTGAATAGACGATATTTTTATTATAATCCTGAATATGGGTTACATTGAAGCCAAGGTGCGGCTCATGCCAGTAGACCATAAAAACATTCTTTGCGACTTCTACCGCAGTATATTCTACGGTATCTGTACTGTTTTTTGAACTTCCTGCTGTTCCCGTGAACGTCATGGTTTTATTATCTTTAAAATCGAGAACGAATTTTACTTCTCCAAAGTCCACTTCCACTTTCTGTCCGATTGCCGGATAGGGTGATTTAAGATCCCAGTCCATTTCTTTAAGATAAACCTTTACTCCCATTTCAAGTTCTTCTTTTCCTGGCAGATTAGGATATTTTTTAACCATGAAATCTACAATAGCAGATGAAGTTTTGTTTTCAGTAACTGCCTGTTTATAATTTTCCAGATAGCTTTTCACAAAGTCAAGAGATTGTGGTGATGTGGAAAGTTCTGCAAAATGAGAAGGAACTACCTGCTGTGGTTTCAGTGCTTTCATAGCATCAATCTGTCCTATCCATTGATCAATTGCTTTTAAATTCTGAGTATCTGCCATCCAGAGATGTGAACCAACAGAAACTGAAATCCCGCCTGCAATGGTTTTGATGGAAGGAATCCAAAGAAAGCTATGTGCAGGATCTTCCGGATTTTGTCTGATTTCAATTTTGTTTCCTTCAAGATCAGGAATTGAAGTAACTGCTTCCGGAATTATAATTTCTGATGGTGCATCTGCTTTCAATTGTGGTTTCCACACTCCCATTTTATCATCTTTTGAAGCTGATATAAGGTAAGCAGTCTGTGCCGTTGAAATAATTTTCACATTAGGAAAAGCTTTTTTAATCACATCCAGTCCAAAATAGAAATCCGGATCACTGTGAGAAATAAAAACGGTTTTCAGGTTTTTTCCTGTTGCTTTTATTTCTTTTACCAGCTGTTCTGCATATTGTTTCTGAAACTGAGCATCCACCAATATAGCATCTTTATCTCCATAGATAATAGTTGACGTAATAGGAAAAATAGCCTTGGTTCCCGGATTATAAACTTTCACTTTGAGATTCCCAGCAAATATGCTGATGAATCCCAACAGTGCTAATAACGACCATAATTTTTTTTGTATCATTTCTGTTCTTCTATCGATTAGTAAGCTGCTGTGAAACGTTCACGGATGTGGTTATTCTGTTCCAATTCATCTACCAAAACTACGGCTACATCTTCTACAGAAAGACGGCTTCTTCCGTTTTCATCAAATACCGGAGTCTCTAATGAAGTTCTGTATTTTCCTGTTCTTTCTCCTACATTCGCCTGGTTCATTTCTACCGCAGGGCTGAAGAATGTCCAATCCAACGTATTATTTTCTTTGATTTTGTTTAAATAATCTCTCGCTGCTGTTGCTCCAGGTTTGTAAGCTTCAGGGAAATCCGGGCTATCTACGATTTGAGTATTATCAGGAGTGTAAAGGCTTCCTGCTCCACCTACTACGATTAATCTTTTTACTCCTGACTGTTCTACAGCTTTTTCAATGTTCTCAGAACCGTTTAAAAAATCGTTATAAAGATTAGGATTCGTCCATCCTGCATTGAATGTACTGATTACAGCATCACTTCCTTTCAAGGCTTCAGCCAGTTCATTTACATTGTTTACATCCACACTTTTTGCTGTCACATTTTCCTGTGTTTTTACTTTGGATGTATCTCTTACCAACGCTTCTACCGCATATCCTCTTTCTGTTAATTCTGATACTACGTGTGCTCCTACAAATCCTGTTGCACCGATTACTGCTACTTTTTTCATAATATTTTATTTTAATTAAATTGTAATAAATTTTGTTACATTTAAGGTTAAAAAATTTTATTGGAACTGGTCAGAAAATTCCTGTAATGACTTATCCCCTAAAAATTTTACCACCAATTGATCTGTTTCTTCAAATAATGTATTTAAATGATTGTTAATCTCCTTACCAACACTGCATGCGGGATTGGGATTCTGATTTTTTTTGCCTAATACTTCTGTATTTTTTACTGCCTTATAAATCTCTGAAATAGTAATCATTTCAGCATTCTTTGCAAGCTGACTTCCTCCTTCTTTTCCTTGTCTGCTGATAATCAGACCTGCTTCTCTCAATACGCTGATCTCCTTTCGGATAATCACCGGATTCACATTGATACTACCGGCCATCCAGTCAGAAGTAAGCCACTCCTGAGGACTTTTCGCCAATAATGTCATAATATG
This sequence comes from Chryseobacterium sp. S0630, assembly GCF_024158915.1. Lineage (GTDB taxonomy): Bacteria > Bacteroidota > Bacteroidia > Flavobacteriales > Weeksellaceae > Chryseobacterium. The sequence goes on from NZ_JAMZGF010000018.1 coordinate 70,332, forward strand.
TACTGCCGTAGCAAATCTTGTATTGTTCATTGTAATTACGTTGCAAAGATATACATTTTTTAAATGTAACAAAATTTATTACAGTTAAATTTTTCTTAAAGGATTAATTTATCCAGATCAAGCAGCAAATAATTGATGTTTTGATTGATGGTACGGGTGGCCGACTGCATCTGATTCAGCATGGCTGCACGATTATGGAGATCATCTGCCCTGTAAAGCCCTCCATCACTGAAAATCACAGACTTATCTGCTACTTCTTTATTGTCATCAAACTGATAGTGAAGCCATCTCAGTTTCATGTTTCCGATAATCGAATGTTCTTCTCTGTTGGAAAACTTTTTCTCTGTGTACATATACCAGATAAAAGGAGGAAAATTGGGTGACTCCAGTTTTTCTCTCCAGATATCTCTCAAAAGGTTTCTCTGGTGAATAAACTCTACCTTTTTCCCTTTTGGATTAAGAGTTGCCAGTCCGAAACCTGCTCCCAGAACCCCTCCACCTATATCAATGGCATTACTCCATCCTTCATCATGCACAATTCCTCCGGCTATGGAAGCTGCTGCTCCTGCAATGATTGAATATAAGATAAGCTTATTATTTCTTGATGAGTTGAGATTGTCTACATAATTTCCAATCTGGGCTACTCTTTCTCCTTCACAGTCAAATTCTGCAGCTACAGCATCCAATTCCGTAAGAGCTATTGTTATTTTACTGTTTATTTTTGTCTTCAGCTGTAAAACTTTAACCTGAGAAGCAAGGGATGAATCTTTTTTAAGATCAATAATCTCATGAACCTCATCTAAATTATCCAGTGCGTTTAAGATGAGGATACTCTGATCAGAAAAGACCTCTTTTAATTCTTTATTGGCTGCTAAGATAGAATCAGAATTATATGATGGAAGTTTATTGCTGTAGTTATATTTGAACGGCGCTTTACAATAGCTGTCTTTCAGCGTGAGAATATTCTGCTGAATAGCCTGATTCTTCCTGGAAACGCAGGAAGTAAGAAGCCCGAAAACAATTAACAGGTAAAAAAGTTTTTTCATACAGTCATATTTTGTGTTGCTCTGACATATTGTAAAATCATCTCTTTTTTCTTCTTCATTCCACAATTTATCAATACGAATATAGTACAAATAAAAAAATTTACCTGAAATCAGGTAAATTTTTAATCTATTTTTAAGAAGGATTATTTAATATCCAGCAATTCAACCTCAAAAACAAGCGTACTGTTTGGTCCGATCTCTTTGCTGATCTCCTGATCTCCATACGCTAAATGCGGAGGAATGATCAGTCTCCATTTGCTACCAACCGGCATCAGCTGAAGAGCTTCTGTCCATCCGGAAATCACTCTGTTCAAAGGAAACGATGCAGGTGTACCTCTTTTTACAGAGCTGTCGAATACTTTTCCGGAAATAGTGGTTCCGTGGTAGTGGCACTTTACAGTAGATTTAGGACCTGGTTTTGCACCGTCACCTTCTGTAATGATTTCATATTGCAAGCCGCTTGGTAACTGCACAACGCTTTCTCTTTTACCATACTCTTCCATATATTCTTTACCATCTTTCAGGTTCTTTTCTGCTAATTCTTTTTTACGTTTAAATAACATATCTGCTACTCCCATATTATAATTTTTTACAAAGATAAGGCTTTTTAGGGTTGGAAAAAGGAAGCACAATGAGGGAAGTTTAAAAACCCAAAGTATTTTTCTCTCAAACAACATGTCTTTAATTCATTCTCATTAAAAATAAATAAACATTCACAATCAATAAGTTAAATAGCTTATTTTTCAATATTCATTAATCATATTATCTTACATTTCCTTATTTTCAAACATCTTTTCCACAAAATTCAAACAATTGTAATACTTGCTTAACACAGATTTCAAAACTTGGCGTTATAATTGAATTTTAAAAACTAAATGCCAAATCCATTAAAATATAATAAGAAGTTTGATGAACTGAATGAGGAGGAAAAAAAGCTTCTGGAACTCAATAAAAAAACAATAGCGGATTTTGTTGAACAATCCTCTTCCATCAGTGATGTCAATTATGCGACCAGGAATGCTCATGCTAAAACGTATGCGGTAGCAAAGGGTATATTCTGGATAGAACCCGATATCCCGGAATCACTGCAACCTTTTTTTGATAAGGAAAAGTTTGACCTTACCATACGTTTCTCTAATGCTCAGCTGAAAATCAAAAATTCAAAAAAAGATATTCCGGCTTATGGCTTTGCTGTGCAGATCAAGGATGAAAACGGAGTATTGCTTGCCAATTATCCGTTGGTTAATTTTCCTTTGTTTCCTATTCAATCTGTTTCTACGTTTTTGAAGTTGTTTACAGCAATTAACCAACTTTATATGAAGCAATGGAGAAGTTTATTCCCTATGTGTATTCAGATGGTTAAAATGATTCCTTCTTTATTCACTGGAGATATGCTCCGCAATATTATAAAACTTATCGGGAAGAGAAATGATTTTATTCTGTCATTTGATTATTATTCTGTAGGTGCCTTCCGATTGGGAGACCAGATGATCAAAATAAAGCTTTGTCCTCAATCTGTGGATAAAAATTTTGGAAGAAAGCAAAAGGTCAAAGATTCTTTAAAAAATTATCTGCAAACGAGTGATTTTGCAGCAGATGTTTTGATACAGATTTGCCATGATTTGAAAGACCAACCCATCAACAGGCTGAATGTTGAATGGAAAAATGCTCCTTTTATTAAAATCGGAGAAGTCAGAATCAATAAAAATTCATTGCTGGATTCACATAATTGTACGACTGAGCTTCTTTCATTCAATCCTTTTGAAAATAAAATATTTTTTCAGCCTGTAGGAAAAATACAAAAGCTGCGTGATGAAGCGTATAAAGTTTCTGTGCAGACGAGGAGGAAAATTAATAAACTGCTACACGGAAAAAACGGTTAGTGTAATGATGAGTGATGAATTTTTGAATCTGATTTGAAAAAGATTGATCCAACTAAAAAATAAAAGACTGTTCTCATAACAGTCTTTACATTTTATCTAAACTTTCGGTCTTCTTCCCGGATAGCCAAATCATTGATACTTGCGTATCTTTTCGCCATCAGTCCGTTTTCATCAAACTCCCAGTTTTCGTTTCCGTATGCCCTGAACCAGTTCCCCTCTTTGGTCTGATATTCATATTCAAAACGAACGGCAATACGATTGTCTGTATGTGCCCAATACTCTTTCTTAAGCTTATAATGAAGTTCTTTTTCCCATTTCTTCTGAAGAAATAGTACAATCTCTTCTCTACCGTTCACAAAGGTATCTCTGTTTCTCCATTCGCTATCGATGGTATATGCTTTGGAAACCTTTTCAGGGTTCTGACTGTTCCAGGCATCTTCTGCCAGTTGGATTTTTTCCAGTGCCGTTTCAAGAGTGAAAGGCGGAAGCGGATGTTTTTGTTCCATAATTTATTGTATTAAATTAGTGACTATCTTTTTTGATTTTTCAATTAATTCATTGGATTTGAAAAGCTGGCTTTCTATGATACTGCTTTCAAAAAGCATATAGATATGATCGGAAAGTTCTTCATCATTCACCAATTCTGAAAAGAAGTTTCTGAGATCTGCTTTATGAGACTGAATACCACTCAGAATTTTAGTATTATCCATTGGTATCTCAGATAAAATATTCAAAAAACTGCATCCTCTGAAGTTTTCTTTTTCGTTCATATAGACTACGAAATCGAAAGCATTGATAATTTTAGATTTTGAATCTTTTTCTTTTGCTAAAAAGCTATTGAGTTCTTTGAACCAATATTCATGTCTCACCTTCAGAAATTCTACACACAGGTCTTCTTTGGATTTAAAATATTGATAGAAGCTGGCTCTCGCTACTTCTGCTTCAGAAATAATCTGGTTAATTCCGGTAGAATTATACCCTTGTCTGGCAAACAATTGAAATGTGGTTTCTATGATTCTTTCTTTTGGAGACTTCATTGCTTTTCTTTTATGAAACAAAGGTAGGAAAAAAAACAAAGAACAGACTGGTCTGTCTGTTTTATTTTGAAAAATATTCTTTGAGTAATTTGGAAAAACGCAAAGACGCAAAATTTTTAATTGATAAAGTATAGTAAGGACGCAAGGATTTTATCTCCGATAAAATTTAATATTGCTAATAATATGGTTCTGATGTAGTAGATAATCAGTAAGTATCCTTGAGGAAAATATGTAGATAATCTGATTCCCTTTACCACAAACCTTATAGGTTTTTGAAACCTATAAGATTTACATTCTTAAAATTCAACGTTACTGAAAATCTCACATTAAGCGAAGTCGAAATATTCTCACGCCTTAAAAAAGCACAATACTTACCCTCTTTGCGTTTTCCAACCATTCTATACAGAGATTCCTACCGGAATGACAAACGGTATGGATAAACTAAGCGTGGTATTTGTCATTCTGAAAGAATCCAGCCTTACAATTTTCTAGATATCATGCAATCATAATCCATTTTATCGGAGATAAAATCTTTGCGCCTTAAAAAACATATAATTTGAGAACAACTTGCGTTTTTCCAACAAAAAAACATAAACAAAAAAAGCCTCCAGAAATAAATTCCAGAGGCTTTCATTTTATTTTAAATGTGATTATTTTTCGTCCAACTCTTCTTTCTTCTCTTCTTCTTTTTCAGGGAAGATGACAGATAAAAGAACAGAGATTACCAATACTCCTCCTACGATTCCTAATGAAACCGGAGACGGAATATGAATCCATGGTGCAATAAGCATTTTAACTCCAATGAAGGATAGGATAATCGCCAATCCGTATGGAAGTTTGCTGAACATATGAATAAAGTTCGCTAACAGGAAGTATAATGATCTTAATCCTAAAATTGCAAAGATATTAGATGTATAAAGGATAAACGGATCATTTGAAATGGCGAAGATTGCCGGAATGGAATCTACTGCAAAAAGAACGTCCGTAAATTCAATAACCCCAACTACTACTAAAAGAGGAGTTGCCATTTTAATCCCGTTCTGGATCGTGAAGAATTTATCTCCATCATAATTGTCTGAAACTTTCCAGAAACTCTTGATTAATCTTGCTCCTGCCGTATTGCTGTAATCTTCATCATCGTCATCGTCACCATCACCCCATGATTTGATCCCCGCATACACAAGGAACAATCCGAACAATGTCATGACAACGTTGATTTTCACTGCTTCTCCGAAGATATTCATTTCAGGAAGGTAAGTCAGGTTTATTAGTCCTACTCCTGCAAAGATGAAGATCGCTCTGAAGATCAGGGCTCCGATAATCCCCCAGAAAAGGACTTTGTGATGAAGGTATTTCGGAACTTTAAAGAATCCGAAAACAAGGATAAATACAAACAAGTTATCCACAGACAAAGCTTTTTCAATCCAATAGGCAGCTTGATACTGGGTAAATTTCTCTATTGCCAAAGCATGGCTTTCAGGACTTCCATCGGTATTGAATACCCAATATACCACCCCTGAAAAAACCATAGAAAGCGAAATCCACACGATAGACCATATGGTAGCTTCTTTGGAAGAGACTTCATGACTTTTTTTATTAAATACCCCTAAGTCCAGGAGCAGCATGATAACAACTGTTACTGCAAATCCCCACACCAGACCAGGGTGTAGTTCTAAAATACTTTGATGTTCCACTTGAGTTATGTTATTATATGATAAAAGCAATAGATGTACAGAGTACAAATATTGCTATTTTATTTATCTTTTGATTGTCAATTAATTATAGGTAATTCATCTGTACCGTCTGGATTGTCTGCTCCAGCTTTTTATCTGCTGTAGGATCTCCGATAGCATTGAATTTCCATTCTCCGTTTCTCTTATAGAAAACCCCCATTACCATGGCAACGTGTCCACTGAAAGAAGCATCATTCGCAATATCATACTTTGCAAAAACTTCTCTCACATTGGTAGGTGATCCTTCATAAATACGGATAGAAGCAAAAGGAATGGTTCCGAAATCCTGACCTCTGTAGCTGTTCAAAACCATTGCTACATGCTCCACATTCGGTTCAAGCTGACTGAAGTCTACTGTGATTACTTCGTTATCCAATCCGTCATCTCCGTTTACGTCACCAGTAAGATCGTCTCCGCTGTGTCTTACAGATCCGTTTCTTGATTTAAGGTTTCCGAAATAGATTACTTCCGTAACATTTTTGTTTGAATCATATAAAATACAGCTTCCGTCTAAGTCTACTGCTTCTTTTTTAGTTCCAAAAAATCCTTTCTTTTCAATCGCTCCCCAGTTGATTCCAACACAAGCTTGGGAAAGTTCAGCTCCATTTTCTTTTTTAAGGTTTATTCTCTGACCTTTTTGTAAGTTGATAGCCATCTTTTTATGTTTAGTTATTATTTACTTTTTTGCAAAAAAGATAATCTTCTTTGCTTTTCAAATTTCGTCTTAGTTATTATTCAAATTTAAATTAAGCATTGCCCGCAGAATATTCGTTTCTTCATCGAAGTCAAATATCTTACTCATAATGTCCATATTTTCCAGGTTTTTGATATAATCTTTCAAAACACCTTCTACTTCTGCCGGTAACGTACGTTTTCTTTCGTTCATACTGTGTTCCAGCTGTTCATTTTTGCTTCTCAGCTGGTCAATAATCGTACTCTGGTTAGACTGATTTTCAGAAGTATCCAGTTTATCTAATTCTTTGTCAAAAAGATACAATTTCTTTTCGTCTACACTGAAAATAAAATGATCATCCGACTGAAAGATTTTAAAAAGCTCATAATCATGAGTTCCAATAAGGTAACCACAGACAAAACGGACTTTAAATCCCTGTATATTAAGTCTTCCCAACAGCTTTCTTTCAATGGAATAGTCTTTATATTGATAAGCCGGGAAAGAATCAGATTTCAGCAGCGTTTCATCTGCATCTGTCCTGTAAAATTCCTGGGCATATTTCTTATGAAAGTACAGTACATTCTCCCAATTGGCTGTAAAACTATCTTCCGTAAGGTCTTTATACAGTGTTTTCAGATGTTGGGAAAATACACCGCTGTACATTTTCCTGTCGGTCTGAAAGTTGTCTACCTGTCTTTCTTCAAAACCTGAAATATATTTACCGTTGATGTTAATTTCATTGATGACCGCCAGCATATCATTTTCCTTCTGTTTTTTAATCTTAGTCAGAAGCTCTATGAGACTGTCTGTATACTGCAGGTGGAAAAGTTCCAGTTTATTGTAATCCAAAGCTGTATTTTCCTGAAACAGATTATGAATAATATCTGTTTTGATATAAATTGATATGATATCAATATGCTCAAAAAAATTAGCGAGAAGTTTAAGCTTTGTTAATCTTCTTTTGCTTTGCGACAATATGGTTGCTGCATCATCCCCCACCTTAGTATCCTATAAATTAACCTCTGACATTTGCTTTAAGTTCATGCTCTAATGTCTGAAGATCCTGATCCAGTTTTCTTCTGTTATCTGCTCCCTGTTTCTGGATTTGTTTCACTTCATTCAATGTATTGATCAACATTGATGTTGTTTCTCTCAATGTCTCCACAGATACGATAGTCTGCTCGTTTGCTCTGGCAACATTCACAGAATTCTGACCAAGACGCTCTGCATTCTTTCTTAAAATTTCTTCTGTAGTAGAAGAAACTTTCTGTTGGATTTCAATATTCTGCTGTTGTCTGTACATTGCTACAGCCAGTGAAAGCTGGTTTTTCCATACAGGAAGTGTAGTGGTAAGAATCGTCTGAGCTTTTTCAGCAATAGAAACGTTGTTGTTCTGTACCAATCTGATCTGCGGAAGCGACTGCATCATGATCACACGCACCACTTTCAGATCTGCCATTCTTCTGTCTAACCTTGCAATGAAATCTCTCTTATCTGCAATCTGATAATCCTGAAAATTCTGAGGAGCAGTTTCCATCTGAGCAAGCTCTACTGCAGCTCTTTCCATTCTTATATTTCCTGCAATTACAAGATCTTCTATCTGCTTGATAGAATTCACATTGCTTTCAAAAATAGTCTGAAGTACAGCATTATCTTTTGTAGAAGTGATGATTCCTGCATTTACTTTGTATGAGATCTGCTCAATATTATTGATGATCTTGTCATATTTTGCAAATAAGTTTTCTACCTGAGTCATTACCTTCTTCATGAATGGTAATTTGCTCAGGAAGCTTTTCACTTTATTTCCGTTAAGCTCTTCCACGTCAACATAGTTAAGCTCTACCAAAAGATCATTGATAAGCCCTCCTACTTCTCCTGAGTTTGATCTTCTTACATTTCCTAAGAAGCTGTCACTCTGATTAGTTAAAGTTTTCTGAAGCTCTGCACCAAAATTCACGATAGAACCTGGGTTGGCTTCATCAATAGAGTTCGCAAGAACTTCATATTTCTGACGTTCTTCTGACTGCAGCTGAGTCAGATTTACATTTCCCTCTCTGTCCACAAGAACCGCCGGCGCTGCGTTCTGAACAGGCTGAGCCGGAGTTGGAGGAACCATTGGTGTAGGTTCAAAGGTTTTAAGAGGTTCTATGGATCCTAGCGGATCTATGGGTTGATTTTCCTGATTGTCCATGATTACTTCTGATAAATTGATACAAATTTCTCAAGGCCGTCTCTCTGTCCTGCACCTACAGCCTCAAATTTCCATTCTCCGTTTCTGTTGTAGATTCTTCCAAATTCTACAGCGGTTTCGATTGAGAAATCTTCGTCTAATTCATATTTTAAGATTTCTTCATTCGTATCTGTATTGAAAATTCTGATGAAAGAATTTCTTACCTGTCCAAAGTTTTGTTTTCTTGAATCAGCTTCGTGAATGGTTACCACTACTGTAATTTCCTTGATAGCATCGTCAATTTTTGTAAGATCAATTTTGATCTGCTCATCATCCCCAGAGCCTTCTCCTGTAAGGTTATCACCCGTGTGGATGACAGATTGGTCCGGAGACTCAAGGTTGTTATAGAAAATAAAGTGATTATCTGAAACTAATTTTTTGTCGTCCCCAAGCAAAAATAAAGATGCATCAAGGTCGAAAGCCGTTCCTGTAGAAGTATTATTGATATCCCATCCTAAACCTACAGTAAATTTAGGTGCGTTAATGTTTTCTCTTTGTCCTTTTTGTAAGTTAATAGCCATAATATAATTCCGTTTGTGTTAAAGTATTGATGTTATTTTCGTATTCTTTTATTAAATGATAATTGTTACTGATCGCCAGCTCCAAAAGCAGGTCCATCTGTTCCTTTTTTACTTTAGACGTAAGATAATCAAAATTACTTGAATCCAGGCCTAAAATATATTTTACAATCCTTGTATTGAACTGAAAACTTTCTTTATTCATCACTTCTGCAACATGTTTTACATTTTTCACTGCATAGTAGTTGAAAAAGTTTTCAATTTTCGGGTCAAGGTCAAAATTCATCAGTTCTGCGTAATACAGAAACATAAAGTCAGCCTCTACATTATATTCATTCAGGATTCTGTTGACTGTATATTCATGACTTCCCGTGATTTTTATATCGTCTATAAAAATACAAAGTTTTCCTCTCAAAAAATCCTTATCGATATAATAAGTATCATTGGCGATCAGATTTTTGCGGTCTTCAAAATTAAGATTCCCATAATCTGTTATATACGTATGGTTTCTGTTGATTTTAGATAAAATACTTGACTTCTTTCCTTTCTGAAAGAGATAAAAATCCAGGTGTTTTTTAAAGTAAAAACATAAAAAGTTGGAGGCTGTAGGAATCGCCATATAAGGACTTGGAAGCACTACAATCTCTGTATCTGTATTTAAAAGCTCTTCATTTTCGGAAATAAATCCGTCGAATAATTCTCTTGCAAATTTTTCAGCATACGACTTATCGCCATACTTGAAAAAGCTGTATTCTGCAGGTGAGAAAGTAAACTCATCCGCCGAATGAATGTGGTGTAAGCTGTATCTTTTATTCATGTTTATTTTTAGTGTTTAAGTAAATGAGCACTGAAACCGAAGTTCTTTGCTCCCTGATAATCTGCTACCGGATTGTCTCCAATATGCAGAATCTGGTGCAGTGGCAAATCCTGATCTTTCATCTTATTCTTCACTTCCTGAAAAATAAGCGGATTAGGTTTGGAACAGTTGATTTCATCGGAATAGATATGGAAATCTATATACTGATCCAGGTTTTCATGAATCAGGAATTTCCTCATTGTTTTCCCTTTGATAAATCCAGTGTTGCTTAGAATATTTATGGTCTTTCCCTGATTTTTGATATCCTCAAAAAAATCATGAATATTTTCAAAAATTACAACTGGTTTATATTCCAGAAACAATTCTTCACTTTTGTTGTAAAACTCATTAAGTTTTTCTTTATTCAATTGTTTTACATCCACATCCAGAGCACCCAAAATCATCAGATATATTTCAAAAGTATCTATATTTCCTCCTGTAACCTCATTGATAGTATTGCAAAGATCATCGTAATATTTTACAGTTTTCGCAACCTCTTCTATCGGTTTATTTACGTTGAAAAACGAGGAGAACAGCTCAACTCTTTTTGCTTTAAATTCAGGATGAGATTTGATTAAGGTGAGCCACAGATCAAAAGAAAAATGACAGTGGTTATGAATGTCGATATCTGTTTTCAATAGGTTTTAAGTTAAAAGTTTTTATTTAGCTTCTTGAAAAAGATTTAAAATTTTTTAATCATCAAAAAGTGTTCACAATACTATTCTTCCCAAAGATAAAATATTTATCATAAAAGCATTACGTTCGTTATCTGTTTTAAGATATTTTTATGAAATTCTATGAATTTGACAGACTCACAGAAAGTGATTTACGAAGTGCTTAATATCCGTTCACAAAAAAATATTTTCAAAAATTCTTTGGAAATCAAAAAAAAATTATAATTTCGCAACCGATTAAAAATCAACAATGTCAACAAAAATGATAAATATTATAACTTTAAGCAATCCTGTCAGAGCTGTGTTCTTTGGCAGCACTGAATATTTATCTGAATAGTACTATAGATCTTTTATACCCAAAAATATATTGAAGACCTGTCTATTCGGATAGGTCTTTTTTGCTGCCCTAATTTCAGACTTTAACAATTCAAAAAAATCTGTTGTTTGTTAAGATCTCTGAAAATTTTCCTTTGATACGAAATACAAAAAATGTTTTGCCGGCTTTATAAGACCGGAGTGTATTTTGTGTCCATTTTTTTCAGAATCTTTTCTAAACACAGATCTAAAAATCAACAATTTAAATCAAACAAAATGAAATACAACACACGAAATATAGGGATTATAGCACACGTAGATGCAGGAAAAACAACGTTATCAGAAAGGCTTTTGTACTACACAGGACTTATTCATAAAATCGGTAATGTAGATGATGGAAATACCACCATGGATAAAGACATCCAGGAAAGAAACAGAGGAATTACCATTTCATCTGCTGCAGTTTCTACCCAATGGAAAAAAGACGATAAAGTTTATAATATCAACATTATTGATACGCCGGGACATATTGATTTTGCAGTGGAAGTGGAACGTTCATTAAGAGTTCTGGATAGTGTAGTTGCAGTTTTCTGTGCTTCTTCAGGAGTTCAGCCACAGACTGAAAATGTTTGGTTCCAGGCTGAAAAACATGGAACATCCAAAATCTGTTTCATCAATAAAATGGACAGAATTGGGGCAGACTTCTTTGCGGTTCTCAATGAGATAAAAACCAAACTGAATGCTGTTCCTCTGGCTCTTCAGATTCCGATGGGAGCTGAAGCACATTTTGAAGGTGTTATTGATCTTGTTAAAATGAAATCATTATACTGGACTGATGAAAACGGTGAAACCATTGTGGAAAAAGAAATTCCCGATCATTATATGGCTGAAGCTGATGAATACAGAATGAAGTTAATGGAAACTCTTGCAGAAAATGATGAAATGTTCTTTGATATTTTTATGGATACTGAACAAACAGTCACTGTTGAAATGCTCTCAGAAGCGATACAAAGAGTCTGCAGATTAGGATCAGCTGTTCCTGTTTTATGTGGTTCTGCTTTTAAAAATAAGGGAATCCAGCCTCTTCTTGATGCTGTGGTCACTTATCTGCCTGCTCCGGATCAGCTTGCTGACCTTCAGGGAAGAGATCCTCAAACAGAAGAAACAGTAACATTGGAAAGAAATGAATCTGCTGCTTTTTCAGGACTTGTTTTCAAAGTTGTAATTGACAAACATATGGGAAGGCTGGCTATGCTGAGAGTGTATTCCGGAAGGATACAATCCGGAGATACAATACTGAATGTAAGAACAGGTGAAAGCTACAGGATTTCCAGAATTTTACAGATGCAGTCGGACAAAACATTAACACTGGATGAAGCTAAAGCAGGAGATATTGTGGCTTTAACAGGAATAAAGGATGCCAAAACCGGAGATTCTTTATCTTCTATAGAGCAGCCGATATTACTGGAAGCGATTACGATTCCGACTCCTGTGATCAGAGTTGCTATCGAGCCGAAAACGAATGGTGATGAGAAATCTTTCGGTTTAGTGTTGGCAAAAATCCAGGAAGAAGATCCTTCGTTAGTGGTTGAAAGAGATCCACAAACCGGGGAAACTTTATTGAGTGGATTGGGAGAACTTCATCTCGAGGTTACCCTGGAGAAAATCCGTCTGAATCATGGTATTGAAATCAATCAGGGGAAACCTAAAGTTTCTTATCGTGAGATATTAACGGAAACCAGAGTTCACAGAGAAAAGCTTTCCAAGCAAAATGGAGGAAGTGGTCAGTTCGCTGATATCACATTTGAAATCGGACCAGGAAATGATAATGAACATGGATTGGAGTTCGTTAATATGATCAAAGGAGGTGTTATTCCTACTGAGTTCATCCCTTCTGTTGAAAAAGGTTTCAGAGAAGCTATGGAACATGGACCATTGAAAGGATATCCTCTGGAAAACATGAAGGTGACTCTTCTGGATGGTTCTTTCCACGCTCAGGATTCTGCAGCATTTGATTTCGAGATTGCTGCAAGAGAAGGATTCAAAGCAGCGGCAAAAGGATGTCATCCTAAACTGATGGAACCTGTTATGAAGGTAGAAATCCAGAGTATTGAGGAATACACGGGTGCCGTCACTGCGGATATCAACAGAAGAAGAGGAATCATTACTTCGATTGATGAAAAATCAGGAAGAAAGATTTTTGCAGCGGAAGTTCCGTTAGCATCCACTTTCGGGTATATTTCTGATCTGAGAACCCTGACAAGCGGAAGAGCTTCCATCAGCATGAAATTATCACACTATGCTTTAGTGCCTGATTTTATCGCCAATACATTAATAACCTAAACAAGCAAGGACTGTAGATTTTTTCTTACAGTCCTTGTCTGGTTATGGGGAATATTATGAATGGTCAATCGTCAATCCGCTGCGCTTGTCAATTTTTTTACTACAAAATTCACTATTCACTTGCAAAGCAAAATTCACTTATTGACTATGAAATAGTGAAAGGTCAATCGTCAATTCGCTACGCTTGTCAATTTTTTTACTACAAAATTCACTATTCACTTGCGAAGCAAAATTCACTTATTAACTCCTCTCCTATTTTTCCGGCATTACCTTATACGTAGGATCATCCTGAATATTGACTTCCACTACAGCTTCTGCATTTTTAAGTATTTTACGACAGTCCTCACTGAGATGACGCAGATGTAAGGTTTTATGATATTGTTTATAGCGTTTGGATAATTTATCCAGAGCATCTATAGCACTCATATCTACAATCCTACTTTCTTTAAAATCAATAACCACCTGATCCGGATCATTCATGGGATCAAATTTATCCGTAAACGCTGTTACTGAACCAAAAAATAAAGGTCCGTATATTTCGTAGTACTTCACTCCATTTTCATCCACATGTTTTCTTGCTCTGATTCTTTTAGCATTATCCCAGGCAAAAACCAATGCCGAAATGATCACTCCAATCAAAACTGCTAAAGCCAGATTATGTAAAACCACTGTAATCAGAGCTACAGTTACTCCAACAAAAATATCGGATTTCGGCATTTTATTCACAATCCTGATGGATACCCACTGGAAAGTACTGATGGCTACCATCATCATCACTCCTACTAAAGCAGCCATAGGAATTTTCTCTATGACAGGTGCTCCACACAGAATTATTATTAAAATTAACAATGATGCTATTATCCCGGATAATCTGGCTCTGGAACCTGCATTGAGATTCACCAGAGTTTGTGCTACCATTGCACATCCTCCCATTCCTCCAAAGAAACCATTGGTAATATTAGCCAATCCCTGAGCTACGGATTCTTTATTGGCACTCCCTTTCGTATTCGTAATTTCATCCACCATAGATAATGTCAGAAGAGACTCTATCAGGCCTACTCCAGCCATAATTAAGGCATACGGAAAAATAATCTGTAACGTTTCCAGAGAAAAAGGAATCTGTGGGATATGGAAACTAGGAAGATTTCCACTGATATGGGCAATATCTGCTACCGTTTTTGTTGGAATATTAAATCCAAGAACCACTGCAAAGACAATGATAATGGCAACAAGAGAGGCAGGAACAACTTTTGTGATTTTTGGAAAAAAATAAACAATGGCAATTGTAAGAGCCGTTAAGCCGGCCATAATGTATAAAGGCATTCCCTGCAGCCAATTTACCGTACCACTACTATCGGTTATTTTGAACTGCTCTACCTGGGCCATGAAAATAATAATAGCCAATCCGTTCAGGAATCCGTACATAACGGGTTGCGGAATCAGTCTTACAAATTTTCCCAGTTTAAAAATACCTACCATCATCTGAAGGATTCCGGCAAGTGCTACAGTGGCAAAAAGATATTCTATCCCATGAGATTGTATAAGAGCAATCAACACAACGATGGTTGCTCCTGCCCCACCGGAAACCATTCCCGGACGGCCTCCCAAAACGGCTGTTACAAGTCCCATCATAAAAGCTGCATAAAGACCGGTAAGCGGAGAAATACCTGCCAGGATAGCAAATGAAAGAGATTCAGGAATCATTGTCATCGCTACCGTAAAGCCAGCCAGTAGTTCATTTTTATAATTGATTTTTTTCGAAAAGTCGAATAAGCTTATAGTATTTTTCATTGATTGACAAAGGTATGGACTGTCGCGATGGTATACAATTTTTTCTTTTTATGATTTTTTCATGAACAAATCTGTTAATTTAAATAATTCACACATCAGTTCTTATAATATGTTAATTTTAATTAAAATAAACACATAAGGTGTAATTTTTATATTTATGATTGTTTTTACTTCTTATTTTTGTCTACATTTGAAAGCGAATAAGCAATTATTTGGTACTAATTAAAAATTCAACGAGTAAAAAGCTGTTTATCAATCTATCCACAGCTTCAACTCATAGAATTGTATAAAACCTTAATAGGTTATATATTATTTCACACAAATGGCAGGAAAAGAAGTTTGAAAGAGAAGAAGAGGAAACCATTGAAAATAAAGAATATAATCCAAGTACATTAAGGTGATCCCTACCCACCTGTTTTTAAGCTATTTGGCAAAATTCAAATTTATTTTATAAGATAAATCGTCTTATGAAAGCTATTTTAATATTCTTAATCATAATTTTTATTCTTTATCAATTTCAAATTTCTGTGAATTATTTCCTACCGTCAAAGATAATATATATCACCTATTCTCGTTTTTTTATATATAAGTTTAAACAAAAGAACAATATTTAGTAAAAATGTTATATAAAGAAATCCATATTGGGAAATTCATTAAGGAAAGAGTTGATGAAAATGAAATTACAGTAGAGAGAATATGTAAATTTTTAAGTAAAGATGAAGAGGCTGTCGAAATGATGTATGACAGCAGATCAATGGATACGGATCTTCTTTTAAGATGGAGCAAATTGCTGGAATATGATTTTTTCAGACTTTACAGTTCACATTTGATTTTATACGCTCCTCCTTCTGCCATTAATAAAAACCAGCAGAAGTCCGAAAAAACGCCTTATTTCAGGAAAAATATTTATACACAGGAAATCAAAGACTTTATTATGAAAAGAATTCTTTCCGGTGAAATGACTCAAAGTGAAGTTATTAAAGAATATTCTATTCCGAAAAGCACTCTCCACAGATGGCTTCAGAAGAGTGATAACTCAAACGGATAAACAGATAAAAATGCGCCCTAATTACAAAAAAATTTACCAGGATATGCTGAGGATGGAATATCCCGAAAAGCTTAAAGATCCAAAAGTTAAAGACCTTCTTGAAAAGCTTCATACAAGCGAAGATGTTCTTAAGTTCAATGAAAAACTGTTCAAGCAATCCAGAGAAAATCAAAAACTCAAAACCTATGACAGGCAGACTATGCTAAAACTGCTTCAGTATCAAAAAAAGCATGGTCATTCTACGAGTTATATGTCACGAAAATATAAAATAAGCCGAACAACGCTTTCAAAATGGAAAGGAATGTTTGAAGAAGAGCTTGAAAATACAATGAAAAATGCCGGTAAGTAATCTACTGGCATTTTTTTTAAAGGTAATAGTAAGGAAAAAACCGGGCTAAACGTTTGCCGGAGTCGAACCGGATAACCTTGCCGGAGTGACCGGCTTCGCTATTCCTCCCATAATTGTGTTACGATGAATTTTTTCCTAACGACACTTCAAAATGGTAATATAAAGAAGCTGGAAGTGGGCAGAAGAAAGGGGTTAAAGCCTGATAATCTATCTGACTTTATAGAAAATTATGATACAAAGATCTTTCAACGTCCCACTTCCGGCTTCTTGTATGATAAAACAAGGCAAAAAACGAATAATGTAGTCGTGCTCTAACCAACTGAGCTACTCTTCCTATATAGACCGTGTTTTTTTGTTGTGGAAGAGACGGGATTCGAACCCGTGCCCCCGTCGTGATGAGTGAAGTAACATTTTTCTACGGCACTTGTTTGTTTTTATTTTTCTTCTTCAGCAATATATGTTTTGACAATAGGATGAATTCTGGCATCTTCAGAATAATAGCTTAAACCAAACCCACTCCATCCGGAGGACCAATAGAGAATTATTTCTTTCAGATAAGGAATGTCTTTGGTTTCATCATACTTAAAATTTTCATTGAATATTTGTTGTACCTCATCAATAAGTTCCGGATAAAACCTCTTATCTTCTTCATCATATACATCTGTATAAATATCAAGATGATCTCTTAGTTCATATAGTAAGTAAGTTCTGAAATCCCAACCCAGAATGACAACGTCCGAACCCCTAACGCTTACTACAGGATTCCATTTTAAATTGTTATTTTCTACAACACAAGCTGAATCCCTGACAGGCAATAATTGAGGAAGTTTTGAAAACCATTCGTCAAAAATTTCTTTTTTTCTCTCCAAAGATTTAGGCTTTATTCCCCAGGATTTCAACCAAACATGATTGACACTTATAATATCATCCCACATCCATTTGTAAAAAGAATTTATCTGACTGATAATTTCTGTTTCATTCTCTAACCAATTATAAAAGAAAGTACATTCTTCTGCAATCAGTTTCCCTTCATCTTCGTATTCAACAATTTCTTTTTTGTCAATTGCATGAAGAATCTTTAAAAATTCTTTATGTTCAGACGTAAAGCTCACCTCATATTTTCTTTCAACCTGATCAATCTGTTCTTCAGAAAGCCCTTGCCATTTAGCTCCGTAAAATCCTTTAGGACAATTTTCATCATCTACAGACCACAATTTTTCTGTGCGTTCTTTGACCCAGTATAAAAATTCAGTCAGATTACTTGGTATATGCATGGTTATTCATTTTAAAATAAAAAAGAGGCAAGATTCGAAAAGACTTGTACAAGATCACTTTCATGACCTTCTGGAGTCGAACCAAATTAAACCGAAG
>NZ_JAMZGF010000019.1 GCF_024158915.1 Chryseobacterium sp. S0630
TCAGGCCACCAATCAGAATTCTGGGTTCCTCCTCCTGCTACACTCTTTTTCATTGTTCCGTTATGAAACGGGCATTTGCTGATGTCATTCAAATCTTTTTCCATTGTCGTTTTTTATTTATTTTTATGTGCTACTTAAGTATATGATTATTATAAACATATTTCAGCACTAATTGACTCTATTTTCCAATTAACAGTTTTAATCAGATACTTTAAATACCGATACAGAAACCTTTCCATCGGTTAATAAAGTTAAATTAACTCCTCCAGTTTCAATAGCAAAAGCAATTGTTTCCCCGGCATTAAGCTTAATAAGACCAGTCAAAGTCGTAGAAGTTACGGGAACCGCAGCAAGGGTAACTCCTAATATGGAAACCCGTACTGCATCAAATACTTTTTCCTCAAATATTGTCGTTCCATTTTTTAAAATCCCCATTTTTTTACCTCCCAGAATACTCAAATCTATACCTCCAGCCAATTGCGTTTCAAATGCTACTTCATAAATTCCACTTTTAGCTGCTGTATACACTCCAGTATTGAGAAGGGAAGCAGTTCCTGTCTTCACATCTTGCGAAGAAAGATTGATCTTATTCCAGTTAGTACCTGAAATTCCAAGATTTACTAATGACCAGGCTCCATCTTTGGATGCATATAAAGACGTCCCTGAATTACTTGAATTATCTTTTAGACCTACCCATACTGCATTTACTGCATCATAATAATAAAATCCCGCAGAAGTAACATTAATGGTTTTGGGAGAAACTGTGGTTACAGCAGATGTAGCAAATACCATAGTCCCATTTTGTGCCATACTGTAAGCAAGATCTTTAGCCTTTAACTGATCACCAGTGAGCCTTGGAGGTAAAAAGCCATCCTGAACTGCCGGGTCAGTAGCTTTTCCAACAACGTCAAACGTTCCTGCAGGTGTAGTCGTATTTATCCCAACCTGGCTATAGGATACAGTAGAAAAAAGAAAAGAAAGTAGTACAAGATAAACTTTTCGCATATTTTTAGTATTTAGAATTGAAAAATTAAAAGCACAAATCCTGATTAATAGTTATTAAGTAAAAATCTACTTTCCATCATTACTCCTGTTTTCCAGACTAAAAAACTTAGAGAGAAAATTTCTCTCTAAATATTTCATCTTTAGTTTTTAGAACCACATTAACTATTACACAATATCTAATCATTAATCTAATTCAAATTTCCACTAATTATCATATAGAAGCAAAAATAACATGTAGAGATTAATAGCTACAGATGTATTATAAAAACTACATCTTGTAAATAAAATACGACATTAAATAGACATAATCTACTTTTACTATGAGAATAGAAAAGAGTATACCCATCAGATATACTCTTTAAAAACTTAGAAAAAAACGAAGTAATATAACCCTTATTACTTTAGGATGAAAAGATGCAGATTATACTAAAAAGATACGTTTCCATTTTGTAACAGTATTTCTGCTTAATTTAAAATGCTTGGCTAGCTGACTATTATTTAATTTATGTATTTTTTGATAATCAAGAATTTCAAAAATGGTCTTTTTATCATAAGATTTGAACTTCTGACTTTCCGATAATCCCTCAAAAAAAATAATATTATTAATCTTTAAAACATCAGACAGGGACATGGTATCTTTTGATAAATATTTCTTTACATATTCCCTTTTATCCGGACATTTAGACTCTATGAAATCATGGTAAATCCTTTTATAATTAGGTCCCGTATTTATTGTTTGTACTTGCTTATCCATTTGTTCAATGTTGATTTGGGAATTCCGTAATGATTAATGATTTCAACTTGGGTCTTCTGTTTATTTTCCAGAAGCTCCAGCATATAATCTATAATTTCCTTTGTATATAAACTTTTCCGGAACTGAGGCAGTTTTGATTTTACTATATTTTTGTTCTGACTGCCAACCGGAGCATATAATATTAAATGATTGGAATAGAGACGAAAAAAATCATATTCCAATAATTTCGACCATTTTAGCAGTACATCTACATCCAATGATTTCATGGAATACATTTCCAGAATCTCTTTTTCTGTTGAATGTAAGAATCTGCATATTCTGCTCATATCAATATCCTGTTCATTTACACGCTCATATACCAAAGATCCAATATGAATATCTTTTAAATTTTCCATCTTAAATATATTTATATTCAAAACACAACTGCTATATCTTGGAAGTAGGTTCTTGTGTTTTCGCGGTTAAACTTTTCGTAATATCACCTAAAACCTGGTTTGTTTGATTTTGATTACAAAAAGTAATATCAATACTTTTTTTCAATACTTTTCCTGAAGAATTTGAAAAAAGAATGATTAAATATTTCCGAAAGATTCTTTCCTTTGTTTCTATCCTAATAATTTTTGTTTGAGGCATTTCAAATACCGGCATTTTTTTTCCACCTGAAAGCCATTGATAGTTTTTAATGGAAACCACTTGTCCGGAATTTTCATATTCGAATATAAACCGGTTCTTTAATGCTCCATATATCAATACCAATAAAGCTGTTAAGAAAAATATTCCTGAAAATAAATAATAACCTAAATACCTAAGGCCAATAATGATCAAAAAAAGCAATGCCGATATAACTAACTGAAAAGTCATATAATTGCTCACATTTTTCTTATTATTTATTTTCATCGACCTCCAATTATTAAAATTGTTTATTCTTATTTGTTTTCAATTTTTACATCCTTAGATTCAAATGGCGGAATATTGCTATCCCGCTCATTCAAAAATGTAATTAAAAATCTAATTCTTATAAAAACTATATCCTACGGATTGTACTCCCCAATTTTGCAAAAGACCTGGATTCGTAAGAGTTTGTCTTGATGAAAAGTTTTCAATTCCATATAACAACTCTACTTTATATTCACTATCAGGATCAACAGTTACTGCTGTACCATCTCCAATACTATAAAAAGCAGATAGGAAATATCTAAAATTTTGGTTTGTACTTCCTGGTGTCGAATATGTAGTTCCAGAATTATCTTTAGTTGCAGCTTCTTGAAGATATGGTGAAATCTGAGTGGTCTGCATTGTCACTGTTACTACATTAACAACATTCCAGGTAGTGCCCGTTTTTTTATACAATCTGGCATATGCCCTGCTATGAAAGAAAAGTGGCAGCCTAATTCTCCCTGTACCTCCAATTATATCTGCTTGAGACCAATCAAACCCATATGCCATTTCAAACCAAGTGTTCCATGTTGCTGTACCTCTTCTTACAGAACCTGCAGGAAATTTAAAAATGATTTCTGAATTAGGTACCACCCAACAGTTAGCAGGCTGGATAGTAGTTCCAGTTCCACCATCCTGTGCATTAGTTTGCAATGGGTTTAATATAGATGTTAAAGGCACATTTACACTACTATTTTGTCTAACATTACTATCAATGTTATATAAAATAAAATCGTTTGGATCAACTGGCTTAAACATTCCTACATTTCCTTCTCCATCAGCAACCAGAGGGGTTCCTGCCGGAATAACAGGCAAGTCTCTAACTCGCAATTGCCCATTAATATCCATTGTTTTTGTAGGAGATGTTGTATTAATCCCAACATTTCCCGTTTGCGCAAATACGCTAGTTGACAGCCCTAATAATACAGCTGCTAAAGATGTAACTTTTGTGTTTTTAAACATACTTAGGTTTATTTTTTTCAATTTGTTTTTTTTAAGACAAAACAATTCAATCAAGTACAACATGTTATTTCTTTAAACACAAAGGAGAAATTATCTCCTCTGTGTGAAATGACCTTGAAATTTTTGATTAAAATGTTTGGGAACACATTTAACTTAAATTGTTAAATCAAGTAATAAATTATTGTTGCAAATATCTGACAACCTTAATAAAAACTAAAATAATTACTGTAAATATATATTACCGTTATTGTAATTTTTAATAATATTACATGTAGTTTATAAATGACATTTAATTCTTTTAAAAGCGAGTAATATTTACTACATTTATAACAATAATTAAATATGTAAGACAAAAACACAAAAATAAAACACTATAATTAACAATGTCAGTTAAAACACTTACATTCCTGCTATTAATATGGATACAATGTTGTTACAGCCAACTAGCCGATTCTGCATGGTATGACACTGATAATGGACTTCCACAGAATAGTGTAAAAGATATTATTAAAGATAAACATGGGTTTATATGGCTGAGCACAGAAAACGGCTTAGTACGCTATGACGGATATAATTTTGTTACTTATAATCATCTTAATCTTAAAAACAACAGATTTACTACATTTTTTGGTAGTGTAGAAAAAGACTCTATTTATAATTTTACTGCTTATACAGAAAACATAGTTTTACTTAATAAAAGAAGCATAAACACTTTACGTTATCAGACCAATTGTGTAAAAAAAGCATTGCATGAAAGCAAGTTATATGGATTATTTGTAAAAAATGGAACTCCTGAAAAAATAGATCATAAAGACTTCTTTATTTATTTTGGTAAAAAAAACACCTATCATCTATTTAATAATGGAATTATACAATATAATGATAAAAAGATAGTGCCCATAAAGAAACTGCATAAGAATTATATAACCAATACTTTTTGTTTGGGACAAAATATTTTTATCATTTCCAGAACATTAAAAAAAATTATCAAAATTTCGTCAGGGCAAGTCAGATATTTAGATGCCGAGGATATTTTTTTCCAAAATAATGTGAAAGTATATTGGAGCCAAATTAATGATCAATGCTTTCTTTTTCATAATAATACCTTGTATAGAGTATCCTTTCAGGATAATGAAATTAGTTTAAAAAAAATGATCCATTATGATCTTAATGAAAACTCCTTAGCTTCCATCTATCATGATGACATCAACAATAAATTATATCTCGGAACATTATCAGATGGATTGAATGTCATCAAGTTTAATAATTTTCATGTAGCCAACCGATCGGATAAATCCTATGAAAATATCTTTTATTCAATACTTCCCTTTGAAGATAATAAAGTAATTACCTCCTCTGGAGATGTATACAATGAAAACGGACTGATAAAACAGTATCATTTTAATACGACAAGCCGATATTTCCTGTTGTATGACAGTAAAAAAAATATTATTGTTCAAAATGGGACTTCATTACTCCGTTTTTTTCAAAACTCCAACTACTCGAAAAGTGAATCTATATATTTTGAGAGAACACCATCTCATGTATTAAATGTCAACAATTACTATATTATTGCATTTCATGAGCAACCTTCATTACAATCTCAGCTCACCTTCTATAAAGACTCCAGTTTTAAAGATCCCTTTTTACAATTTTCGGTTCCCAATATTGTCACTTCAGTACAGAAGTTGACTCATAATAAGTGGCTGATAGGAAGCAGAGATGCTTTATATACAATAGAAGCACCAACATTTGTCCCTAAAAAAATTTCCACCAAGCCCTTACATATAAGAGAAATTACAAAGACAAAGGATGGAAATTTTTGGATTATGACTCAGGGAAACGGTTTTTTCCTTTATAATAAGGGCCAACTTATTAAAATGCCGGAAGATAAAAACGGATATCTTTTATTTGCCCATACTATTCTGGAGGACCACAAAGGATTCCTCTGGATCAGCACTAATAATGGTTTATTCAAAGTACTCAAAAACAACTTACTGCAATATGCTAAAGATAAGAAAACTTTACCTAACTATTACCGATACAGCAAGGAAGACGGATTTAATACCAATGAGTTCAATGGTGGATGTGCTCCCAGCTCTTCAGTCCTTCAGAATGGCTATTTTGTATTTCCATCTATCAAAGGTCTGGTGTTTTTTGATCCTGAAAAAATAAGAAGCTATTATCCTAAAAACTTCTTTTTGGAGCGGGTTATATTTTATGAATCCAAAAGCAGTATAAAAGGACAGAATATTAATCTGGAAAACGATTTTTATAAAGCAATTATATTAGTGGATGTTCCTTATTATGCCAACAGAGCTAATATGGTTATCGAAGCAAAACTGAAAGACTCCAAGAATGAGAAATGGGAAAGGGTAAATAGTGATGGTAAATATTATATCTCCAACCTGGAGCCAGGCCAATATCAGCTTATTGCAAGAGTATTGTATTCCCCCGAAGGAAAATACCTATACAAAACACTCAATATCAATGTAAAATATTTATTTTATCAAACACTTATTTTTAAGTTCTTTATTGCTTTACTATTTATTCTTATTGTATTTACTCTTTTTAAAATAAGAATAAAAAGGCAGGAAAAGAAAAAAAGGGAACTTGAAAAAATTATTGCAACAAGAACCCGGAAACTGTCAAAAACAGTTTCAAAATTAGAATATAGCAAGGAACAGCTGAGAAAAGAGAGCATACAACAGAAAAAATTATTAGAGACGATAAGCCATGATATCATTACTCCTATAAAGTTTTTATCCATCACAGCTCAAAAGTTATACGAAACTGACGAGCATGATCGTTACATAAAAAAGAAATATTTTGAAAGCTTCTACAAATCTTCAGTAGAATTTTACAATTTCGTGAAAACCTTAAAAGAATACGCGGAGATATATAATATTTCTGAAAAGAATGAAACTTATAATATTTATGAACTGGTAGAAGCCAAAAAAGCTCTTTTTGATGTTGCTGCTAAAGAACAAAACACTCTTATCATTAATAGTATAACAGATCCTACCTATTCAAAAATCAACCAAAATGTAATAACAGTCATCATCCACAACCTTATAGATAATGCAGTTAAAAATACCATCAATGGAATCGTAGAGCTTTCTACCTTTGAATACACCCAGACCCTCTTCCTGGAGGTAAAAGATACGGGTAAAGGAATGAGTAAGGAACAAATGATCTATTATGAAAAGCTTCAGGACAATATTGAAAATGAAAAACTCATTTTACAAAAATACAGTTTAGGATTACACCTCATCCTTCAGCTACTCATGATGATCAATGGCAAAATTGAATTTAAAAATAATACACCACAAGGAACAATAATATCAATTAAAATTAAAAAACAAAAAAATGACTAGAAAAATTATTATTGCAGATGATCATTTTGTAGTAAGATTAGGCACTACCCTGATTTTGGAATCCCACTACAAAGATGTACAGATTTCCTGTGCAGAATCCTATACGGAACTCATAGAAAAGCTACATATTGAACAATTCGATCTACTAATCCTGGACATCAATATGCCGGAAAGCAAATATTTAAGTATGATTGGTGAATTAAAAACGATGCATCCCAATCTTAAAATTCTGGTTTTTTCTGTGTATGATAATGATATTGCGGTGCAGTATATCATAGAAGGCGCCGATGGATATATTAATAAACTATCTGACGAAAACAATATCCTGGAAGCAGTTCAGCAAATCTTTGAAACCGGAACCTATTATTCTCCGGATATTGTAAAAAAACTCGTTTCTTCAGCTAAAAAAAACAATCCTGTAAATCCACTTGAAACATTATCAGAAAGAGAAAAGGAAATATTTGATCTGTTGATTAAAGGTTATGGAAATATTGAAATATCAAATGAATTAAACCTCCACCTTTCTACTGTGAGCACTTATAAAGCAAGAATTTATAAAAAGTTGAATATTAAAACTACGGTTGATCTTGTAAGACTGGGCGATAAAAACCAGACACACAAACATAAATAACCTCCTATATTTAGTTTTTTTTTTTAATAATCTATTGAAGTACCTGCTAAATGTATGTAAATTAAAAAAACGGAATAAATATTCCGTTTTTTTAATCATCTGTATTCTATCAGAATCGTAAAGTTGTTAATACAATTTTATTAATGCTTTTTTGACTTAATTTTCTTTTGTAATTTTTGGGTTAAGTGAAGAAGTTTATTGATTTGTTCTTTTTGAGCATCAATCTGTGTTTGCTGTTTTATAACATGCAAGTAAAGTTCTTCAACCTTCTCCAATGTCTGGGTTGAAAGTTCTGATAAATTAAATGAGTAAAGTCCATTTTCCGTTTTTGCTAAATCATTAATAGAAGTTACTCCAGGTAAATGATTGTTCTCTTTAATAAATTTTTCTGTATCATAAATATTTAAAAATTTATATTTAGAATTCAGTAAAGACTTTCCATTATAATACTCTTCGAATACATAATCGGGATAGGTAGTTGTTGCTGTCGTAATACTTCCGCTTACTTTCAATTTTTCACCTGGTGCAAAGGTCGTGGTGGAATATCCGATACCTAAATTTTGAACAAAAAAGGAATTCCCATTCGGCTCTATGGAAAACTGTGTTGCTCCGTTAGTTGAGGCAGCTGGTGTTGTAACGAATTGAATTCCACTGGGTGCTGCAGTAAAGCCTGTTCCTATTGATAAACCCGTACTATTTCCAGTTGCATTCATTTGGGCTTGTGAGTTTGTATCAGTAAAAATATGGAGACTTGGATTGCCACCATTTTGTAAAGATATTGTCGCTCTAGTACCCGATCCGGAATCTTGAATCATACCATAACCAAACTTATTGCTAAATACTGTCTTTTGCCCTCCACCGGGTGAAGCAGATAGGTCATTTGCAATTGTAAGGGTTTTATCGTCTTGTGTTAAAACTCTGGTCCCTGTAAGAGTACCATTTGCATTATAAATATTGTTATAAGAACTGATCAGTTTCTGCCATACTGTACCATCAAAATAATAGTAGCCAATAGCGTCAATATTTACTCTTGGTCCGGTATTGTTACCTGCTGAGATATCTGTAATATATATCAATGCTCCTTTTTGATTAGCTCCATAAAGAGCATCTCCTTTCGCGGAAAGCTGTGCGCGGGTAAGTCTCGGTGCCTGAAGTCCGTCAAGATCAGTAGCCCCTAGTTTTCCATTAACATCCAATGTGGAGTTAGGCGTTGTAGTATCAATCCCTACACCTGCCGTCTGTGCAAAAACACCAGCAGAAGTTACCAATAGGGCTGCTGTAAATAAAGTTGTTAAATTTTTTCTCATTGTTTTAATTTTAGTATTTAAACTTTTTTGAAGTGAAAAATATGGGATAAGCAAATAAATCTGATTCTTATATCCACTTGTGCAGTGTTAGCACAAAACAGAAAAAACATTCCTTTACTTAAAAATGGAATAGGAAAAAATGAGGTTTTTGTTTAAGAATAAACAAAAAGTAGAAATATAATCTTTATAAAGGTGTATTACCTTACATAAATATATTGTTCTACGGATGGCTTTTTTAATACTTTTGGGGAATTTAAATATATTTTATAATGTTTTTATTTGCATTTTCATCATTACTGACTTAATAATCCTTTTATTTTTCAAGAATGGAACTAATTCATTTTGATGGTACAAATTTAAAATACGGGATGTGAAAAATTCAACTTTCCACTGTAAAAACAAATTGCCATACATGTAGTAATATATCTTACTCATGTAGTTAAAAAATTACAAACCTCTGTAAATGTTTACCACATCAATAAACCAGCAGTTATTTTTGTACAATCCGATATCACATAATAAAGATCCTCCTACCAAATTGATAGGAGGAATATTACAAAAGTTGGTAGAAAAACTATTATTCTCCGAAATTATAATGATTGAAGCAGCTTTACAGCTTCTTCATTATTTTGCATCACGGCATGCTGCAAAGCCGTATTGCCTCTATTATCCTTAGCATTTTTATCTGCTCCGTTCTCTAAGAGCAGTTTTAGGATTTCAGTTCTTGCAAAAACAGCAGCATAGATAAGAGCCGTTGCATCATTATAGTTTTTGATGTTTATATTTGCCTTATGGGAAATCAACAACAAGATCATTTCTTTATGTCCTTTAAACGTAGCTCCCATTAGTGCCGTATTACCGTTATTATCCTGAAGATCAGGCTGAGCTCCATTTTCAAGCAACCATTTTACCACTTTTTCATGATTATGATATACGGCAAGTATTAAAGGAGTATATCCTTCCTCATTTTTAGAATTGACCTCTTTTTTAAACTGAGAAATTGCTTCTACATCACCTGTCTTTGCATAAGAAAAAATATCCTGCGCACTCATTCTGCTCATTGTAAGAAGCATCATGATGATAGAAAAAAGATATTTCATTATTTCTATTTTGAAGACAATAAAGATTCCAGTTGCTGACGATCCATTTTAACATATTGAGCCAGTCGCTTTCCATATTCTGCATCTGCCTGATAGAAATAGGAGATCATTTTAGCCACTACTTTTTTATTCTCAACACTGCTCAGAGCACTACCCAGATTTTTAATCAGGTTATCCTGATCTTTTTTAGAGAAAGACCGATAAAGTTCTCCAGCTTGTTTAAAGTTGTTTTCTTTATCGATTTTAGCTTGTGCTGTAGATGTACCTGCAGGGAAAACAGTTTGGGAGTATTTGAACTTTTTATTATCAGTAACTTCAGGCTTAGTTGTTGAAGGCTGATAGTTTACCTCTCCGTTCTGAGCTCTCATAGACATATAGCCGTTTTGGTTATATGTTGTCACATTATTTTTTGCTGCATTAATTGGTAACTGTTGGAAGTTCCCTCCAATTCTGTGTCTTTGAGTATCAAAATATGAGAATAATCTTCCCTGTAACAGTTTATCTTCTGATGGTTCTATTCCCGGAACAAGAGTACCAGGAGAAAAAGCAGCCTGTTCTACCTGCTGAAAATAATTTGTTGGATTTTGATTAAGGGTCATCGTTCCCACTTTCACTGATTTTGCGATAGATTCCGGCCATACTTTAGTTACATCTACCGGATTAAAATCGAGCTTTTCAAAATCATCCTTTTTCAACATCTGCACATATAAATCCCATTTTGGAAAGTCTTTATTCTGGATAGAATTATATAAATCTCTTGTTGCATGTTCTATTTGTGTAGACTGGATTTTATCAGCTTCTTCCTGCGTAAGATTTCTTTCACCTTGCTTGGGAACCCACTTGTATTTTACATAGGTTATTTCTCCTTTTGCATTGATCCATTTAAAAGCATGTACTCCATTTCCTTGCATCTCTCTGTAATTGGCAGGAATTCCATTGTCAGAGAACAACCATGTCAGCATATGGGTAGCCTCCGGGATATTAGCCATAAAATCAAACACCCTGTTATTATCGGAAGCATTATTAGTAACCGGAGAAGGTTTAAAAGCGTGTACCATATCTGGAAACTTAATTGCATCTCTGATAAAAAACACCGGTAAATTGTTACCTACCAAGTCATAATTTCCCTGATCCGTATAAAACTTAACAGCAAATCCTCTTGGATCCCTAAAAGTTTCCGGAGATCCCTGCTGATGTACTACGGTAGAGAATCTTACCAATACCGGAGTTTTCTTACCAGCCTTTGATAAAAAATCAGCCATTGTAACATCAGAAAAATCAGCATCTGCAACAAATTCACCTATGGCTCCTGCTCCTCTTGCATGCACTACCCTTTCAGGAATTCTTTCTCTGTCAAAAGCAGCCAGTTTTTCAATTAAATGAATATCCTCCAGCAATACCGGTCCGTTATTACCTACTGTTTTAGAATTTTGATTATCTCCTACAGGACTTCCTGTATTAGTTGTCAACTGTTGAGAATAGACTGTTGATGCTATCAGGATTCCCGCTAACAAAACATTTTTTTTCATAATTTTTTATTTTATAGTGGGGCAAATATAGAGAGATGATTTAGTGGATTCATCTTAATAAATTCAATCATAAAAATTAATTAAATCTATCGAGTAGCTAAACATCAATAGATATCATCTACTATATTTTATAAAATAAACTTATTTTTTTCTCAAACAAATTTCTTCAAGACACTTTAAATGGCATATCGTGTAGTTTAATAACTACACTCATTTAAACATAATTTAGAGAACAATTACTTAATTTTGCTAAGTCAAAAAAATTAAACACCTGATAAAAATATCATGGTTAATTAGACATAGCTAGAAACAATTGATAGGCTGGTATAAGAAGTTTATACCGAAGACATTTACAAGACATACATAAAAACATAAGCATTATGAAAAAAAAGGTATTATCACTAATTATCTTGGGTATTTTGACAGCGTGCACTTCTCCCAAAAAAGAAAATACAGAAGTTAGTTCAAATAAAACATCAGATGTTAAAGCTAAACTTGTAGGAAAATGGGTACAACCTATTCCAGGACAGGAAAAGGAAAAGGAGGGTATTGAGCTTCGGGAAAATGGTACCGCAGCATCAATAAATATACACACGTTGCTATATGAACAATGGAAAGTTTCTCACGATACCCTATTTCTATGGAGTCGTACTGTAGGAGTAGCACAGCCTTCTACCTCTAGCGATATTGACACCTTACTTATTCAAAAACTTGATAATACATCGTTAACGGTTGTATCTTTAATTGGAGACCCTAAAAATAATGTTGCTCAAACTTACAGTAAAGAAAAATAGGTATTTAATTGCTAACAAATTCTTCTTTAGC
Organism: Chryseobacterium sp. S0630; assembly: GCF_024158915.1. GTDB lineage: Bacteria > Bacteroidota > Bacteroidia > Flavobacteriales > Weeksellaceae > Chryseobacterium. Next base: position 12,428 of record NZ_JAMZGF010000019.1, read on the forward strand.
CAGAAATTCTAACATCGAAGAAATTTATACTAAAGAAAAATAGATTCTAGGATCTATTTTTTTTTACCTATTGAGAGTATAATAATTTTTCTTCAAAATGCAAAAAATCAGTAATTGGATATTCGTCTGATACCTACTGATTTTATTTTATAATAAAGAGAACAAATATTGTTTATCCCAACGTTATTATCAATAACTTTCTCAACAGGATATCAAAACAAATAGGTTCTGTATCCATTACGGAACACCAAGTTTACCAAGTATTTAATTAACATCCATCAATCACTCTAAAAAAGCCATGGAAATTGACGTGGCTATCATTTTAAATTTAAAAGCGTGTAGTTTTAAAACGACACCCAACACTTCTACTGGCTTTCAAAATTTATTAATTTTATAATACTAGACCATGAATACTTTATAATTACAAGTATTAAAAATGTTTTATAAACAACTTATATTTATATTTTTCATAACTACACAACTGTACTACAGTCAGCAAACAGCTTCAATATGGTATGATACAGACAATGGCCTTCCTCAGAACAGTGTAAAGGATATTATTAAAGATAAATACGGATTCATCTGGATCAGTACAGAAAACGGATTGGTACGTTATGACGGAAATAATTTTGTCACCTATAATCATCTCAACTTTAAAAACAACAGATTTACCTCTTTTTTTGGAAATTCAAAGAAAGATACAATTTACAATGCAACAGCTTTCGACGAAAATACGGCATTAATATCTAAAAGAAATGTAAGTATTCTTACTCATAAATCGCTCTGCCTGCAAAGAGTATTGCGTGAAAGTAACTCGGACTTTATTTTTACTAAGAATGCTATATCAGATCAGTTTGAAGATAAAGATTTCTTTATTTATTTTGATAAGAAAAACTATTATCACTTGTTGCATGACGGAACCATACAATACAAGGATCATAAAGTTACAACGCTGAAGAATCTACCTAAAAACTATATTTCAGATACCTTTTGTTTTGACCAGACTATTTTTATCATTTCAAGATCATTAAAAAAAATAATTAAAATTTCTCCTAACCAAATCACTTACCTGGATGCCCCTGAGATTTTCTTTAAAAATGGTATAGAAGTGTACTGGAGCCAGATCAATAATCAATCTTTTATTATCCTGAATCATACACTGTATAAAATAGGTTATGAGCATAATACTTTTAGTTTTAAAAAATTAGCAGATTATGATCTTAATAAAAACTCTTTATCCGCCATTTATCATGATGAAGTGAACAATAAGCTGTACCTTGGAACATTATCAGATGGATTGAATGTAATAAAATTCAACAATTTTCATGTTGTCAACAAATCAGATAAATCCTATGAAAATATCTTTTATTCAATACTTCCTTTTGAAAATGATAAGGTAATCACTTCCTTAGGTGATGTATACAATGAAAACGGATTGGTAAAACAGTATCATTTTGATACAACAAGCAATTTTTTTTTACTGTATGATAATCAAAAGAATATTCTTGTTCAGCAGAAATCAAGTTTACTGCGTTATCTTAAAGAATCTAATTATTCTAAAAAAGAAAAACTTGCTTTTAAAAGGGAACCCTCTTATGCATGGAGGGCGAAAAATTTTTTCATTGTAACATTTCACAAACCTATACTGAAATCTCTCCTTACCTTTTACAGAGACTCTGATTTTAAAATCCCATTCTTACAATTTTCCATTCCCAATATTGTAACCACAGTTCATGAATATGACCATGATAAGTGGCTGGTAGGAACCAGAGATGCTTTATATTCAATAGAAGCCCCTACTTTTATTCCTAAAAAAATATCTGGCACCCCGTTACATGTAAGAGAAATTACAAAAACAGAGGATGGAAATTTTTGGATCACGACCCAGGGAAATGGCTTCTTTTTATATAAGAATAAGCTACTCATTAAAATGCCGGAAGATAAAAACAGATATCTTTTATTTTCGCATACTCTCCTGGAAGATAAAAAAGGTTTTATCTGGATCAGTACCAATAATGGATTATTCCAGGTACTGAAAAACAACCTTCTGCAATATGCTAAAGACAGAAAAACGATACCTAACTATTATCGGTACAGCAAGGAAGACGGCTTTAATACCAATGAGTTCAATGGTGGCTGCTCTCCAAGTGCTTCAGTTCTTCAAAATGGAAATTTTGTATTTCCTTCCATTAAGGGTCTTGTATTTTTCAATCCCCAGAAAATAAGAAGTTATTATCCTAAAAACATCTTTCTGGAACGGGTTATTTTTTATGATCCCAAAAGCTATATAAAAGGGCAAAATATTATTCTGGAAAATAATTTTTATAAAGCAATAATATTAGTAGATGTTCCCTACTATTCCAATAGAACCAATCTGGTTATTGAAGCAAAACTAAAAGGTTCAAAGAATGAAAAGTGGGAAAGGGTAAACAATGATGGGAAGTATTATATTTCAAATCTGGAGCCGGGCCAATATCAGCTTATTGTGAGGGTATTAACTTCTCCAAAAGGGAATTATATGTATAAAACAATGAATATCAGTGTAAAACAACTGTTTTATCAGATACTCATCTTTAAGTTTTTTATTCTATTTTTTATATCTGTATTTACATTGAAATTGATAAAACTTAGAATAAAAAGACAAATATTAAAAAAGAAGGAACTTGAAGAAATCATTGAAATAAGAACCCGGAAACTTTCAAAAACAGTTTCAAAACTAGAATATACCAAGGAGCAGCTGCGAAAAGAGAGTGTACAGCAGAAAAAACTATTGGAAACCATAAGCCATGATATTATTACTCCTATAAAGTTCTTATCTATAACCGCCAAAAAGTTATATGAGACTGACGAACATGATCGTTACATACAAAAGAAACATTTTGAAAGTTTCTACAAATCTTCGGTAGAATTTTACAATTTCGTGAAAACCTTAAAAGAATATGCAGAGATTTATAATATTTCTGAAAAAAATGAAACGTATAATGTTTACGAAATTGTGGAAGCTAAAAAAACACTTTTTGAGGTGGCTGCCAAAGAGCAAAATACTCTTATCGTCAACAATATTAAAGATCCTACCTATTCAAAGATCAACCAGAATGTGGTAGCAGTTATTATCCATAACCTTATCGATAATGCAATTAAAAATACCACTAATGGAATTATAGAGCTCTCTACCATTGAAGATGATACTATCTTTTTTCTGGAAGTAAGAGATACCGGTAAAGGAATGAGCAAGGAACAGATGACTTATTATGAAAAGCTTCAGGACAATATTGAAAATGAAAAACTGGTTTTACAAAAATACAGTTTAGGATTACATCTCATCCTTCAGTTGCTTATGATGATCAATGGTAAAATTGAATTTAAAAACAATAAACCACAAGGAACTATAGTATCGATTAAAATAAAAAAACAAAAATATGACTAGAAAAATTATTATTGCAGATGATCATTTTGTAGTAAGATTAGGCACTACCCTGATTTTAGAATCCCACTACAAAGATGTACAGATTTCCTGTGCAGAATCCTATACGGAACTCACAGATAAGTTATACGCAGAACAGTTCAATCTGCTCATCCTCGATATCAATATGCCGGAAAGTAAATATTTAAGCATGATTGGTGAATTAAAAAAAATACAGCCTAATCTTAAAATTCTGGTTTTCTCTGTATATGACAATGACATCGCAGTACAGTATATCATTGAAGGCGCCGATGGATATATTAATAAACTATCTGACGAAAACAATATCCTGGAAGCAGTTCAGCAAATCTTTGAAACCGGAACCTACTACTCTCCGGAGATTGTGAAAAAACTGGTTTCTTCTGCAAAAAAAGACACTCCAATAAATCCACTGGAAGCTTTATCAGAAAGAGAAAAGGAAATATTTAATCTGCTGGTTAAGGGTTACGGAAATATTGAAATATCAAATGAATTAAACCTTCACCTATCTACAGTAAGCACCTACAAAGCAAGGATTTATAAAAAACTGAATATTAAAAACACAGTTGATCTTGTTAGATTGGGAGACCGAAATCAAGTACATAAAAAATAATTAAAAAACCTTGTGTCCATTTGAAACACGATGTTTTTATTGTTATGCTCAACTCAGATAATATTTCCTATGAAAATCTTAATTATAGAAGACCATAAAGATCTGATCATCAATATCACTGATTATCTGAAAAATGAAGATTATATCTGTGAAATTGCATGCGATGCCCAAACAGCATTCGAAAAGATTGAACTTTTTGAGTATGATTGTATTCTTCTTGATCTGATGCTTCCCGACGGAAATGGTCTGGATATTTTAAAACATATTAAAACCTGCTCTGCGGGAACAGGTGTAATCATTGTATCAGCAAGAGATTCATTAGACATCAAATTAGCAGGACTGGATGAAGGTGCCGATGATTATATTACAAAACCTTTCCCACTTCCTGAACTTCATTCCAGGATAAAAGCTGTTTTCAGGAGGAAAACCCCGGAAACCCACCGACATCTTATCTTCAATGAAATATCAATAGATCTGGAATCTAAGGCGTGCAGTATCTGTAATCAGCTGATCAGTTTAACCAAAAAGGAATTAAATCTTTTGATCTATTTTATCAACAACCAAAACAGAATGCTGACCAAGCAGGCCATCGCCAGTCATTTATGGGGAGATTACACCTATAGTATTGACAATATTGATTTTGTATATCAACATTTGAAAAATCTAAGAAAAAAGCTCATAGAATCAGGAGGTAAAGATTATCTGCAGACTGTCTATGGATTGGGCTATAAGTGGATTGACAAATGAGTTTAAGTTTACGGTTTGCAAGGGCTTTTGCCTGTTTGGTATTCTTTGTTCTGGGAACGGGTTTTATCATTATGTATTTTGCTCTTGAAAGAACCACCGTTCGTTCTGCTATTCTAAAACTACAAGCCCAGAATATGCAGGCGGCCCATCAGCTGGAACGAGATCCATTTTATGATTACACTCTTTTCAGACAGAATCCTGCAGTGAATATCCTTCCTGATTCTCATACCATACCTAAGGCGAAAAAAATTAAAGAAAAGTATATTTGGGACCATAAAACACAGTCGTATATCAATAAGATAGAAGTAACGGATTATCTGGTCATTCACAAAAAAAAATATTCCATAAAAAGCATCCGTTACATTACGATCATTGAGCACCAGTTTCTAACAAGTATTCTGATGGTGATTGCATGGATAACAATATTTCTGATCATTCTAACAATCATTGTCAGTACAGTTGTGTCAAAAAGCATTCTGGAGCCGTTCTATTGTTCTCTGGACGAGATTAAAAAATTCAATTTAAAAGATCATTGTCAGATGAATCTTATGGAGACCAACATCAAAGAATTCAAACTGCTTAATCAGTTTCTGCTGAAAATGTCTGATAATTCAAAAAAAGATTATAATCTGCTGGAAGAACTTTCTGAAAACACTTCTCATGAACTCCAGACTCCTCTGGCTTCTATGAAAGGGAAGATAGAACTGCTGATGGACAGTCAGCTTTCTGAGTACCAGCTCACCACCTTAGATATGATGAATAATGAATTGGACAGACTCTCTTCTATCAATCAATCCCTTATTCTTCTGGCAAAACTGGAACATTTTGAGAAAAAAACAGCCAATTCCATCAATTTTTCCAAAATCTTACGAGAAAGACTGCAGTACTTTGAAGAACTATTTATTCTTCAAAATCTCTCTGTGATTATTGATATTCAGGATGATATTTTTTTAAGCTTCGATGAAAACCTGGCAGCCATCATCATCAATAACCTTATCAGTAATGCCAGAAAACACAATATGGATAATGGTGATATTCGCTTAAAGCTTACTGAACATTTTTTTGAGATCTCCAACACCGGCTATCCTCCTGCTCTGCCCACTGAAGAATTATTCCAGAGATTCAAGCGTGGCAACCCCAATCAAAACTCTATCGGGATTGGTTTGGCATTGGTGAAGAGAATTTTGGAGATCTACCAAAAGAAGATCTCTTACCATTTTAGCAATAACCGACATGTCGTTACAATATACTTCACAAATTAAAACACTGTAAAACAAAAATATAATAACAAAAATCACACATCAGTAACAACTTCAGAATTTCTTCAGAATTTATGTATTGCTTAGGTGCAAATAAAACCACATATGAAAAGAATATTATTCATTCTGGGTTTAATAGGGTCTCAGATGGCTTACAGCCAGGACACTCTTAAACCTGGAACATCCGAAACTGCAGCAGAAAAAAATCCCTTAGATATTGGTGAGCTTAAGATCAATCTTACTCCTAAAGGAGACAAATGGCTAAAATTCAGTGTTTCCAGCCAGATGTGGCTTCGAAGTATTGAAAATAATCCGGGCACAGCCGTCAATTCTGTCCCACAGCAGGAGACTTACGATGCGGGAATGCGAAGAATGAGGGTAACGATACAAAGCCAGATTACTCCTTTTTATTCTGTATTTCTTCAGGTAGGAGCGAACAATCAGAATTTCATCTCCGGAGGAGGCTCTGGTACCGGAACAAACGGAGCAGGAAAAAAGGCCGCTTTCTTTTTCCATGATGCCTACAATGAATTAGCAATTATTCCAAGAAATGATTTTCAGACAGGGTTACCTAATAAAAATAGCCTTTACTTCGGTGTAGGGCTTCATTCCTGGAATGGAGTAAGCCGGATGACCAATGGAAGCACCACCAAAATGCTGGCCGGAGATCTTCCTATTTTTAATTTTCCCACGATTGAAATTTCAGATCAGTTTTCCAGGCAGTTTGGGGTATTTGTACATGGGGAATTCGACAGGCTTAATTATAGATTCAGTGTTAATAAACCTTTTGCAACAAACTTAAAACCCAGTGTAGGAAGCGGCGCTGTAGATAATAATCAGAATGGAAAATTATCATTTGCAGGATATGCCTATTATCAGTTTTTCAATAAAGAAATTACAGCAACTTCTTTTCTGGCAGGAAATAACCTTGCCGTAAAAAAAGTACTGAATGTGGGAGCGGGATTTTATACGAATAAAAATGCTACTCAGACTCAGCCCAAAGAAAATGTTTTTGAGTCTCATAATACTTCGGTTTTGGGTACTGATATCTATTCTGAAATTCCCGTTGGGGATAAAAAGAAAGAAATGGGACTTACTTTATATGGTGTTTTTTATCATTATAACTATGGACCTAACTATTTAAGAACAAGCGGCATTATGAACCCTGGCACCGCAGATCCCGGATTTACAGGACAAAAAGCACTGGAAGGAGCAGGAAATAACAGAATTTTAATGGGAACCGGAAATATATTCTTTACTCAGGCAGGTTTTGTACTTCCTAAATTCAGTAAAATTCTGAAAGTTCAGCCATTTTTCAGCTATGCTTTAAAAGATATGAAAGCATTGCAGGAAAAAGGAAGTTACTATGACATTGGTGCTAATTTATTTCTCTATGGCCAGAATGCAAAAATTGTAGCTCAGTATAGCAGCAGACCTCTATATGACGCGGTTTCCAAAACAATTTTCGACAGAAAGGGAGAATTTCTGCTGGGGCTTTTCATCGTACTTTAAAATTATTTTTCTATGAATACAACTCAAATTACAACTTCACAGAGAATCAAAGCCATTATTGGCGGTTCAATAGGAAATCTGGTAGAATGGTATGACTGGTATGCGTATGCCGCATTTGCCATCTATTTTTCAAACTCATTTTTCCCGGATTCCGATCTTAATGCCCAGCTGCTTAATACCGCCGGAATTTTTGCTGTAGGTTTCCTCATGCGTCCTGTTGGCGGATGGATGTTTGGAAGTATTGCAGATAAAATTGGAAGAAAAAGAGCTATGACCCTTTCCGTTTTGCTGATGTCTTTCGGTTCACTGCTCATTGCCCTTACTCCTACTTATGAAACTATAGGAATCTTAGCTCCTGTCATGTTGTTGATTGCAAGACTTCTTCAAGGATTAAGTGTAGGAGGAGAATATGGTGTTTCGGCTACGTATCTGAGTGAAATGGCAGATGAAAAAAGAAGAGGTTTCTATTCAAGCTTTCAATATGTGACTTTAATTGGCGGACAGCTTATAGCTTTAGGAATTCAACTCATTTTACAGAAATTAGTTCTCACAGAAACACAGCTGGAAAATTGGGGTTGGAGAATTCCTTTTGTAGTAGGCGCTTTTCTTTCTGTGATTGCCCTGTATCTAAGATCAAGCCTTCATGAAACGGAAGCTTTTAAAAACAAAGCCTCTAATGAAAAGAAAGGGACCATCAAAGAACTCCTGAAGCATCCCAAAGCTGTACTTACTGTAGTGGGGCTTACATTGGGAGGAACGCTGGCATTTTATACCTATACTACCTATATGCAAAAATTCCTGGTCAATACAGTGCATCTCAGCAAAGAGCAGTCTACACTGATTTCATTTGTTTCTTTATTTATTTTCGCATGCCTGCAGCCGATATTTGGGATGTTGTCTGATAAAATAGGCCGAAAACCTTTATTAATTGGTTTTGGAATTCTTGGAACAATATGCACAGTCCCTCTTCTTACGATGCTGAGTGTGATTACTTCTGCGTGGGCTGCCTTCTTTTTAATTATGATTGCCTTAATTATTCTTAGCGGATATACTTCAATTAATGCAGTAGTAAAAGCAGAACTCTTTCCTTCAGAGATCAGGGCTCTGGGTGTAGGTCTTCCTTATGCCCTTACTGTTGCTATTTTTGGGGGAACTGCTGAATATATTGCCCTATGGCTCAAAAAGATAAATATGGAATCATTATTCTATTGGTATATCACAGCATGTATACTTTTTTCTCTGATTGTATATGCAAGAATGAAAGACACGAAAAAAACTTCAGAATTAGATAAAGATTAAATGCAGCTATATCGGTAAACTACAATATTTATTCGGCATTCTATCCCTTAACATATTACAAGTATAATAATTTAAACACTTATGAAATCAAAAAAAATATATCAGCAGCTTTACTTTCAAGTTGTTATAGCTATCATTGGCGGAGTACTTTTAGGCCAGTTTTATCCTGAAATCGGTGAGAAAATGAAACCATTGGGTGATGGTTTTATTAAACTGGTTAAAATGATTATTGCACCGGTTATTTTTATCACCCTTACATTGGGAATTGCCCACATGACAGACCTCACCAAAGTGGGCCGGATTGCTGTAAAATCAATGATCTATTTTCTTACTTTCTCTACCCTGGCTCTTGTCATTGGGCTTATTGTAGGAAATTTATTACAGCCCGGATCAGGATTAAATATTGATCCCTCCAATCTTTCAGGCGATATTTCTCAATATCAGCAGAAAGCCCACGATACCACAGTCACGGGATTTCTCACCAATATTATTCCGGACACATTGTTTAGTCCTCTTGTAGGTGATAACATTCTTCAGATACTTTTGGTGTCTATCTTAATGGGAGTTGCTTTGGTATTAACTAAAGATAAAAGCCAAAGGATCACTGATTTTATCCAGGATTTATCAGCTCCCATCTTTAAAATTGTACATATGCTGATGAAGCTTGCACCTATCGGAGCTTTTGGTGCAATGGCATTTACTATTGGGAAATACGGGCTTTACTCTGTTTTAAATCTGATTTTTTTAGTAGGCACTTTTTACATCACTTCTATCCTGTTCATCATTGTCATATTAGGAGGAGTAGCCTGGTATAATGGATTTAATATTTTCAAGCTCATCATTTATCTTAAAGAAGAAGTTCTTCTGGTATTAGGAACGAGTTCTTCAGAATCTGCACTGCCAGGACTTATGGAAAAGCTTGAAAAAGCAGGCTGTTCGAAAACTATTGTAGGTTTTGTTGTTCCTACCGGCTATTCTTTTAATCTTGACGGAACTAATATTTATATGACTCTTGCTTCACTTTTTATTGCCCAGGCTCTTAATATTCACCTGCCTATTGAAAAACAGCTGGCACTCCTTCTGATTGCTATGCTAAGTTCTAAAGGAGCAGCAGGAGTTACAGGAGCAGGTTTTGTCACTTTAGCAGCAACATTAGCGATTGTACCGGAAATTCCTATTGCCGGAATGACACTGATTTTAGGAATTGATAAATTTATGAGTGAATGCAGAGCGCTCACCAACGTTATTGGTAATTCTGTGGCTACTGTTGTAGTGGCTAACTGGGAGAATCAACTTGATAAAGAACAACTTCAGTTATGTCTTAATAACCCTCATAAAAACCTTACCGAATAATAAGAGCATTTCTATATTTAACTTCATATTAGTAAAGCCCTGTTTTAAAATTTTTAAAACAGGGCTTTTTTACAGATATAAATCAACAATAGCCACTATAAAAACCGTCATTCCTATCGTTAAATAACTACAACCCTGATGCCTTTGTAAGCAAATTTATTATATAGCTTTGCTCATAAAAGAAGTTATATGAAAAGGTGGTTTTTATTTTTCATTATTCCAATGGGAATAATATTAATTGGTTTATTATTCCTTAGGTCCAGGAACGCAAACAGATCAATTCAGCAGCATAAATCACCTGATATTAAAAATAGTCCTTTCCATAAAGAATATCTTAGTAAAGGGGGAATAACTGTTGTTAATGTATGGGCAACCTGGTGTCAGCCATGTGTAGAGGAAATCCCAGTCTTTCAAAAAATAGCAACAGAAAATAATCATATCAAATTTGTTTTCTTATCGCTGGATGAAGATCAGAAAAAATTAGAAATGTTTCTTACAAAACACCCTATTAATGATATAACGTTTAAAAACAAAGAATATATAGAGACAATCAAAACATTTCTGGGTGGGAATGGGGTCATGGGATATAGCGTTATACCACAGACTTTTATTATAAAAGATGGCAAAGTTGTAGACAAAAGCATTGGAGGTATTGACTATCAGAATTTTACAGACAAATTAAAATCATTCTACTAGATCCAATTAAATAGGTTGATTAAACCAAAAAAAATTGGATTATTCAAATAATTTATTAACATAAAAATCCAAAAATTATGAGATTTAAATCATTACTATTTATGTCCCTATTTCCAATAATAGGTTTTGCACAGCAAGATAGGCCTCATGAGTGTAAAGCAGATGAAATGATGAAAAAACATTTTGAGCTGCATCCTGAATCTAAGGCTGAATATGATAATTTTGAGAAATACACCAAAGATTTCATAAAAAAAATGAAATCAAACAAAAATTCATTGAATACAATCAATAATCCAACCTACATTATCCCTGTGGTTTTTCATGTGTATGGAGAATCTCAAAGTAATGTAAAAGTAAATTACCAAAAAGTAGTCGACTTACTGGAACAAATCAACTTAAATTTCAATGGAATTAACACTGATTCAAACACCGTAGATCCTGATTTCCAATCTATCAGAGGAGCTTTAAGCATTGAATTCCGTTTAGCTAAAATTGACCCCACCGGAAAAGTAACCAGCGGAGTGGTATTTCATCCTTTCAAAGGCGGATATGGCAATGGTGGCGGATATGATACAGAAATTGGTGCAGATGCCTGGGATAATACAAAGTATATGAATGTGTATATCCAAAATGATCTTTATGCTGATAAAACTCTTAATAACTCAGGAGTGGCCTGGTATCCGGATACATCCATGACTTCAGATAATACAGCAAGAGTTGTTTATAATGGACGTTATATATTTGATGCTGCAGGAACAGTGGCTTCAAACGAGTTTTCTGATACATTCACGCACGAATTTGGGCACTGGCTCAATCTTCAGCATACTTTCAATGTTCTTTGTTCAACTGCAAACCCTGGTAATGATGGTGATGGAGTTGCAGACACCCCTGTAGAAAATAATTCTAATGGATTAGGATGTGCCACTGGCAACAATTGTCTTGGACAGAAAGTGAACGTTGAAAACTATATGGGATACAACGGCTCTGCCGGTTGTTATAAAATGTTTACCAATGGACAAGTTTACAGGATGCTGGCAGCATTAAACCATGCTTCAAGAGTAACTTTATGGCAGCCTGCCAACTTAGTTGCAACCGGAGTTGCCAATACTCCGCCCAGGCTAACCCTTAGCAACAGTACATTTACAGAAAACTTAGACAATAATGGAGCAGTGTCATTAGATGGAACAGTAGCCTCTGCCCCTACATCAACAATTACATTAAATTCAGCAACATTTGACGTACCAAATGGAACAACTCTTGTTTCGGGAACACATTTCACCTCTTCATTACCAGCAGGACTAACAGCAAGTATAGTAGTTACAAGCCCTACAACTGCTACACTTACCATAAATGGTGCTGCAACCAGTCACCCAAAAAGCCAGGTCCTGAATTCATCAATTACATTCCTGAATCCGGCTATAACAGGAGGCACAGCTTCACTAGGATCAACAACAGCTCTAGCATTAACTTTCTCTTATAAAGATCCTTATAAAATAGTTACAGGGACTCCTCTGGAAAGTTATGCCAACCCAACAGCAACAACAGTAACAACCAACCCCGGAGCACCTTGGAAATATTTTATCATTAACCCGGAACTTAGTGATAATGCAGGATATGGAGCTTGGTACTATGCTGCCAATCAATTAAAGTTCGAAACCTATTGGAAAGGGTTAGTATGCGAAACAGGAACACGAAATATAAGTTTAATTCCAGCTTGCACCACCATAACTAATGCAAGTAATATAGGGTATCCTGGCTTTACTCCCAACCAACTTGATGTGTACACTCCTACCTATACTACCTGGTCTGGTCAAACAGCCTATGTTGGTTTTAGAAATCAATTCGATGGTTACAACATTAACGGTTATTTCAAACTGATTGTGGGGGCAAATGGTTCAGATTATTCTGTAACTGAGTATGCATACAATACACAACCATATGGCAGTATTACAACACCTTGTGTATTATCCACTGCAGATGTTGATACAAAAAACTCAGAAACTTCCATCTATCCAAATCCAGTTTCTGATGTATTGACAATTAAAACAACAGGGAAAATTAAATCAATTGCTGTTTATGATATGTCTGGAAGAAAAATAAATGCTAAAGTTATTGGTGACAAGGTTGACGTTAGACACTTCCAAAGCGGAACTTATTTAATTGATATCGAAACTTCTTTAGGAAAGTCTTCTCAAAAATTCATTAAAAAATAAGATCAAATGCTATATAATAAAATATGATATCTAATAAAAAGGGGCTAAATATAAATTCGTTTAACATTCATATTTTTTAACTTCCTGTATTTTATGAGATGGTGCAGGATCAGGATGGGCTCAATGAGCCCATCTTTTTTATATATCATTCTTAAAAATATGTTATATGACAATTTATAGCTTCATTGCTATAGTCTAATGTTTACAACTTATACTTCTTATTACTTAAGCTATTTCAATAAGTTTGTCATTATTAAACTGTTTATGCATATCCGATTTTAAGTAGTAATGACATTTCATCTTTTAAATTTCGCTCATTTAAATTTAAAAGTATAATATAAGTCAATTACATGATCCTTTAATAAAAAGATATCATTTCTAAACATAAATTCGTCAAACATTCATATTTTAACTTTCTGTATTTTTGAGATGGTACAGGATTAAGATGGGCTCAATGAGCTCATCTTTTTTATATAACATTCTAAAAAAAGGTCTTATATGACAATTTATTACTTCATTGATATAGTTGAATATCTACAACCTATACTTCTTATTACTTAAGCTATTTTAATAAGTTTGTCTTATTAAGTTGTTTATGTATACTTTACTAGTAATATTTTAAATAAGTAAAAGATAGGGGACATCTTTTGAGAACCTGCTATATCCACATTTTCAATTTCCGATTTTTAGTACTATTGACATTATTCATAATATTAAATTTCACCCTTTTTTAATTTAAAAGTATAATATAAATCGGATATAAAGTCCAGTAACTTTTTTAAAGGATATAGTACGTATTATTAGTATTTAAGTGTACAATGGAAGATGGGCAATACGCTCATCTTTCTTTTTTCTATACCACAGTCTTCTTTATAAATCTATTAAGATCAACAAAGGATATTACTTGTTTTTATCATTAAAAAGGCAGGGTTTCATCGATTAATATTTTCATAAGTGTAGTATAATGCCTACGATTCTGATTCTCTGTTATAGAAAAGCATTAAATATTTTTGTCACACATCGAAGAATTAATGAGATCTATATTTACTCTGGCCGTTGTGGCAGCCCTTAATCTGGCATGTACCCAGACTGAACCAAAAATATTTACCAATAAGAACTCCTCTCCTATCTATCATAAAGTTTACCAAATTTCGGAATTGCCTGCTGTTCCAGACTTTGCTGCACCAATTAAAGAATCGTGGGAAATTCGAAAATTCACATTGATCAAGGCTGACTGCAAAATATTAAATTTTGAATTGAAAGTTACATCCTCATATTTTTGGAAGGAAGACAATACCCTGACTGGTTTTGTGATGACTGATAAAAAAACAAAAGAGAAAGCAGTGATGACAATAGAAGAAAATGGATATGAACTGATTTATACTGATCATTGCAAAATCTTCAAATTACAAGGTAAAACTGACACCGATAATAAAGTATTGACCGATCCGCTGAGTATTCTCAAGAATAAACTTCTAACCTATGCAAGGACCAGGAGATAATATACTTTACCCAACAATGAGATTTCTAAATCGATTTTACATAATACCTATGTCATAAAAAAACAGAAAAAAATAACACTAACAATATTTTCACAATCGTAGTTCAACAACTACACTTTAAATTCTTTGTTACACCCATTACATTCTTAATTTCATCATTAAAATAGAATTAAATTATGAGAAAAATTATGTTTTTAATGGCTATTGCAGCCATATCATTTGTTTCATGTAATAAAAAAAACATTGAATCAAGTTCATTCACTGATAATAATGATAGTATGTATAAGATTTCAGAATTACCACTAATTCCAGAATTTGCGAAACCCATTGAAAAGGAAGGCGAAGTAAGAAAATTTACACTCATAAAAAATGATGGAACAAAACTGTATTTTGAATTAAAAAGTACTAAAGAAAAGTTTTCTGGAGATAAGCACAAACTTGCTGGTTTCGTGACAAACCACATGAAAATAAAAGGAAAAGCATCTATGACTGTTGGAGAAAACAGCTATGACTTATCCTATACTGATAATCAAGAAGATTGTACATTACAAGGAGAAAATAAACGAAGCATTAAATATAAAAATATCGAAATTAATTTACCTGGAATTATTAAAGAAAACTTTTAGCCAATTCCAGAAACAAATGATAATCTTTGTCAAAGAATAAATTACAAACCTGTTTAAACTTTTATTTTCCAGAGGAACGAAATAGAAAAGATTTCTTTCTGCTCCAAAATATCTCTGAATTCTTTACTTCTCAACCCTGAACCTGCATTAAGAAACAAACCTTTCTATTCTACATTGATATCTTTTAAGAGAGAAAAGATTTCTTTAAAAACATACTCAATCTTATAGAGATTATGAAGCTGTCTACTTAAAGAATTTTTCTAAGAAAGCATCTGCCTCTGATTATCATAAAGAAAAATACCGTTGCTTTTTTTTGATGATTTTCTCTCCCAATATCCAGCTCTCCTCCTGTTCTACTTCATGTATAACTTCCATTTAACCAAACACAGGGAAGAATCAGATTCTGTAGCAGAAAAATCCAGACTCGCTTAAAAGGAACCTTTATTGCTTGCTTCATTTATTGAAATAATAATCTAAAAGTTTCTAGCTTATTGTTTTCTTAGAATTTTTTTTTCAAACTCAATTCACAACATCGACAGCCCATTTTAATCATTTTATAATAAATTGGAAAATTCTTCCAAAATTGAATCTTATAGAACCCTCTCCTTTTACCTTTTCTTAGATAGGGTAAAATCTATTTTTCCTATTTATATTTCTTTATGAATTCCAGAATTTCAGTCCTTTTTTTGCGGCTATAAATTGCTAATTTCTCTAACCTCTTTTATCCATTATAAAAGTTTAAATAAGATCGATAATATATTTTGTAAGCAGCTTAATAAAAACGAAAAATAACACTAACAATATTTTCACAATCGTAGTCAAACAACTACGATTTAAATTCTTTGTTATACCTATTACATTCTTAATTTCATGGCTAAAAAAGAATTAATATCTGAAAACTATTATGCCAGGTTGCATTTAAAAACCCATTATTCACTACATCGATATTGAACTTCTGAAACAGCCATTCAATCAGTAAAGGACATGTACAAAAGATCAATATTGAAAAGAAATATCAACTTTTTCATATAAAAAAGAATGAGTAAAACTGCTCACTACTCACAGAAATTTCATTCACATCATCTATTTTAACAATACGGTCATACAGTCATTAAACATAATAAAAAAAACAATAATATGAGAGAAAATTTACTTTTAGTGTTATTTTTAACATTCCTTGGAAACTTTGTTTTGGCTCAAAATAAAGGCAGGGTAGAGATTGCGGCAAAGCCTACGGCTGCATCTATGAAAGCAGGTGCTTTTATAGATGTAAATGCACCAGGCTATCCAGAGTCGAACTATCCTATAAATCAGCTGATCAGTGATGTTCTTATATCAGGAGGCACCACTTGTGTCAGTTCAAATGTAAGCAATGTAACTGTTTCCCCAAACTTACCGGCCACTGATCCGAACCGAAGCTGGGGATATTTCAATAAATCAAGTACAGACTTTCCTTTCACTAAAGGAATTATACTTTCAACAGGATATGCAAATAAAGCAGGGAACACTTTTGAGCCCAATTTAAGTGATAACCTTGGGACCGCAGGAGATCCAGATCTATCTGCTGCTATAGGAACCAACAACTTACATAATGCCACTTCTATAGAGTTTGACTTTGTGGCTGCTTCTACTGAAATTACTTTCAGATATTTATTTGCTTCTAAAGAATATCAGAGCAACTATCCTTGTACCTATACTGATGGTTTTGCCTTATTATTAAAAAAAGTATCTGATCCTACTTATACCAATCTTGCTGTACTTCCAGGAGGAGCAGGGCCTGTAAGTGTAACCAATATTCACCCTCAATATCCAAACTGCGGACCTCAGAATGAAGTATATTATGCGGGTAACAATACTGCTCAGATTGAGACTAATTTTAATGGACGTACCATTCCACTTACTGCAAAAGCAACGGTAGTTCCTGGAGAAACCTATCATTTTAAAATTGTGCTTGCGGATTTTAATGATACCGCATATGATTCAGCAGTATTTCTTGAGGCAGGATCCTTTGATATCGGAGTGGGAATGATGGATCCGGCAGGAGTCCAACTTCCGGATTCTGTCACTATGTGTGATAATACACCACAGACTTTTACTGCCTCAATTCAAGGATCTAATATAACCTATCAGTGGTATCAGGGAACCAATGCTATTCCGGGAGCGACAAATGCGAGCTATACTGCAACACAACCTGGTGTATATACTGTTAAAGTTTTTATTCAGGGAAACAACTGTCCAGGAGAAGCAACCATTACTGTAGTAGCCGGAACTTCGCCTGTCGTCCAGAATGCAAGCTTAAGTGAATGTTCAAACTCAGCAACGGCCACTTTCAATTTAACATCCGCACAAGCTTCAATAAGTACTACTCCGGGAGCTGTGTTTTCATATTATACTACTTTGGCAGACGCCAATGCAGGAAATACCAATACCATTGCCAATCCTGCAGCCTATCTTTCCGGAAATGCAATCATTTATGCCCGCGTCAGCTCAGGAGCATGTTTCAAAGTGGCTCAATTGCAGCTTACAGTAATACAGACTGTAACTCCTGTTATCACTCCTTCATCAACTACCATTTGTTATGGAGGAAGCGTGACTCTTACCTCAAACCAAACTACGGGAAATGTATGGTCTACAGGTGCTACGACACAATCTATTACCGTGACCTCTCCGGGAACTTATACCCTATCCAACAACAATGGATGTACAAGTACTTCTACTTCAGTCACCATCAATGCTGAAAGCAATCCTGATGTACAGATCACTGGAAACCTGATTCTTTGTGAATCTTCAGCAACTACTTTAACAGCTACCTCTACAGGAACCGGAAATACTTTTTCATGGTCAAACGGGGTAAACGGATCTACCAATACCGTTACGGCAGGAGGTGTATACACAGTGACTGTTACTACTCCTTCAGGGTGCCAATATCAAAAATCCGTTACGGTGGATCAAGGTGTGGTTCCGGTAGTTCAGAACGCAAACTTAAGTGAATGTTCCAGCTCCGCAACAGCTAATTTCGATCTAACATCCGCACAAGCTTTAATAAGTACTACTCCAGGAACTGTATTTTCATATTACACGACATTAGCAGACGCCAATGCAGGAAATACCAATACCATTGCCAATCCCGCAGCTTATCTTTCCGGAAATACAACCATTTATGTCCGTGTCAGTTCTGCAACATGTTTCAAAGTGGCACAGCTACAGCTTACAGTAACACAGACTGTAACCCCTGCCATCACCTCTTCGTCAACTACCATTTGTTATGGAGGAAGCGTGACTCTTACCTCAAACCAAACTACTGGAAATATATGGTCGACAGGTGCTACGACACAATCTATTACTGTGAACTCTCCGGGAACCTATACCCTATCCAACAGCAATGGATCATGTACAAGTACCCCTGTTTCAGTAACCATCAATGCTGAAAGCAATCCTGATGTCCAGATTACAGGAAACCTGGTTCTGTGTGAATCTTCAACAACTACTTTAACGGCCACCTCTACAGGAACCGGAAATACTTTTTCATGGTCAAACGGGGTAAACGGATCTACCAATACCGTTACGGCAGGAGGTGTATACACAGTGACTGTTACTACGCCTTCAGGGTGCCAATATCAAAAATCCGTGACGGTGGATCAAGGTGTCGTTCCGGTAGTTCAGAACGCAACCTTAAGCGAATGTTCCAGCTCCGCAACAGCTAATTTCGATCTAACATCCGCACCAACTTTAATAAGTACTACTCCGGGAACTGTATTTTCATATTACACGACATTAGCAGACGCCAATGCAGGAAATACCAATACCATTGCCAATCCTGCAGCTTATCTTTCCGGAAATGCAACCATTTATGTCCGTGTCAGTTCTGCAACATGTTTCAAAGTAGCACAGCTACAGCTTACAATAACACAGACTGTAACTCCTGCTATCACTCCTTCGTCAACTACCATTTGTTATGGAGGAAGCGTGACTCTTACCTCAAACCAAACTACGGGGAATGTATGGTCTACAGGTGCAACAACACAATCTATTACTGTGACCTCTCCGGGAACTTATACCCTATCCAACAGCAATGGATCATGTACAAGTACCCCTGTTTCAGTAACCATCAATGCTGAAAGCAATCCTGATGTACAGATCACTGGAAATCTGGTCTTATGTGACCCTTCAACAACTACTTTAACGGCCACCTCTACAGGAACCGGAAATACTTTTTCCTGGTCAAACGGGGTAAGCGGATCTACCAATACCGTTACAGCAGGAGGTGTATATACTGTGACTGTTACTACGCCTTCAGGTTGCCAATATCAAAAATCCGTGACCGTAACTCAAGGTGTGGTTCCGGTAGCTCAGAACGCAACCTTAAGCGAATGTTCCAGCTCCGCAACAGCTAATTTCGATTTAACATCTGCACAAACTTTAATAAGTACTACTCCGGGAACTGTATTTTCATATTACACGACATTAGCAGACGCCAATGCAGGAAATACCAATACCATTGCCAATCCTGCGGCTTATCTTTCCGGAAATGCAACCATTTATGTCCGTATAGCATCAGCTACCTGTTCGAAAGTTGTAGAATTGCAATTGATAATCAATACAAACCCCACTCTAGTCATTTCTACATCCGCTCCGGCAATTTGTAATAACGGGAGTGTAACTTTAACATCGAATTTTGCAACGGGAAATACATGGTCTACAGGTGCAACGACTCAATCTATCACCATAACAGCTCCCGGAACTTATACTTTAACTAATACAAGTGGAAACTGTGCCATTGCTCCTGCATCAATTACTATTGTAGCAGATGTGGATCCCAACGTACAGATTACTGGGAATTTAGCGTTTTGTGAAGGTTCATCTACAGTTTTAACGGCAACGGCATCAGGCACAGGAAATACTTTTTCCTGGTCAAACGGGGTAAACGGAACTACCAATACAGTTGTTGCAGGAGGTATTTATACAGTAACTGTTACAACACCTGCAGGTTGTCAATATCAAAAAACCGTAACCGTAACCATGGACCCTGCAATAATTGTCAATATCGCTACTCCTTCACAAATTACATGTACTGTTGCTCAAATTACACTGGATGCTACAACATCTGTTTATCAGCCTGGAGCAACATTCTTATGGACAGCAACTAATGGTGGAAATATTGTTTCAGGAGCAAATACATTGACTCCGATAGTGAATAATGGTGGAACTTACACGCTTACGATTACAAGTGCTAATCCATCAGGTTGTGTGAAACAAGCTACAGTAACCGTAATAAATAATACAACTCCACCTATTATTTCTATCACCGCACCTGCTCTTACAATTTGTAAAGGGCAATCTGTTACTCTAACTGCATCCGGTGCTATAACCTATACATGGACTGGATTATCAGGTAACGGAAATACTCAGACAGTTTCCCCTACTTCCACAACGACCTATACCGTAACTGGAGTGGGAATCAATGGTTGTGCTTCACAAACAGCTGCAACCATTACCATCAATGTGGTTCCTGAAATAACATCCGCTCTGAACAATATAGAAATCTGCAAAGGAGATACTGGTATATTAGATGCAGGATCAGGTTTAAACTATACTTATAGCTGGAATACCGGAGCGACAACTCAGAAAATCAATGTAACTGCTACCGGTACTTATACAGTAACCATCAATAATGGAACTTGCTCTAAATCCTTTACTGCTGCAGTTTCATATATTCTTACCCCAGAAATTACCGGTATAGTTTACAATAACAATACCTTAACTATTAATGCAAAAAATAATGGAAGTATTTCTCTTGAATATTCTATTGATGGAGGGGTTACCTGGCAGACTTCAAATGTTTTCACCAATGTTCTTAAAAAGACTCTATATTCTATTCGGGTTAGAAACAAAGAGACTTCTTGTGATACAAATGTAGAATATTACACATTCTTTATGGCTAATGTTATTACTCCAAATAATGATGGCATTAATGATGTAATAAATTTTAGTGAGATCAGTAAATACGGAAATTTTGAAGGAAGCATATTCGACAAATATGGTAAAGCAGTATTTAAACCAACCTCAAAAACTCCAATCTGGGATGGGAAATATATTGGAAATCCTCTTCCAACTGATACTTATTGGTACAAACTATTCTGGCAAGATAAAATAAGTAAAAAGAATGTTGAACTATCAGGTTGGATCCTATTAAAAAACAGAGAGTAGATCTGATGAATATTATTAGGGTATTTATTTTCTTAAAAAAAGTAAATCCTCTTATAACACAAAAATCATCACACAATGAACTGCCCCCAAAAAGTATCTGACTTTTTGGGGGTAGTTTTTTATGGGGAAATCAATATTGTTTAAGTTTTAAGAATAACGTGTAGAAACTATAAATATCATTAAAAATTACAAAGTTTAAAACTGAAAAATATATTTTCGAAGTTAGAAATACACCATGACATTCTGAAAGAAGTTATCACGAAAACAATTATTCCAGGAGATTAATTGTTCCGGATTACGATGTTATTATTGCCGGAGCCTAAAAATTGGCAAGTATATACCATTCACAATATTATTATAGCAATAAAAAAGACGACAATAAAAGCAATTAATATCTTCATATATGTAGTTTAATTTTTACATCAGTCTTTTTATTATATCACTATTAAGTGATTAAATTTATCACCAATTAAAGAATTATATTTATGAAAAAGATTATGATTTCAATGGCTTTTGCAGCCACTCTGTTTGTTTCATGTCACAATGAAAACCTTGAAACCAGTTCACCTGCTGATAGCGGTATCGTAACCAATAATGGCAGTATGTACAAAATTTCGGAATTACCATTAATACCGGAGTTTGCAAAGCCTATTGGAAAAGAAGGAGAAGTGAGAAAATTCACGTTGATTAAAAATGATGGTTCACAATTGAATTTTGAACTTATAAGCAACAAAGCAACTCTATTTGGAAAAATGAGAACCTTTATGGGAACAGTAGATACAAGTGGACAAAATAAAGAAAAAGCCATCATGATTGTAGGAGAAAATGGTTTTGACTTATTTTACACAGATCAGAATCAGGATTACAGATTAAGGGGTAATCAGGATCTCAATATTGGTTTGCAAAAAGGAAATCTGGGAATCAACCCAAATCACAAAAATCAGTTTCTGGCTTTGGCTAAGAAAAAAGGATTAGACGGTGATCATTTATTACAGGAAGCGAATAAAAAACCTGTTGATAATGATAAACGTTATGAGGTAGCAGTGGAAAAGTCAAACTATTATTCCTTAATTAATGTAACAGCTACCTTACAGAAAAAGGGTTCCGGTAAAAATTATGGAAAATGTAATGCAGATTCTCTTCCCTTTCCATCTTCTGAAAAATCATATGGCAAAAATTCAGGGTCTTTGCGTGCATATAATATTGAGATTGTATATAGTGACAGTACTTTTGATTTTGACTCATCTTACGCTGCTCTTTTAACATCACTTAATTCAGTAGATTCAGGATTTGAAACAATTCTACCCAATGTTACTCAATATCAAGGGCGTCCTGGTAATCCAGATTTCCCGCTATCTGTAGAAGACGAGCTAAATTATAACACAGCATTTTCTAAAGTATATAATTCGACTGAGCAATTGGAAAAATTTGAAAACTGGATTGGCTCAAGCCATCTTAATAATGCAGAAAGACTAATTAGAGTTGCATTGTATGAAAGTACTTGGGATGCTTCAACATGGGCGTCAGGAACTTTGGGGCTGGCAAGACCAGATATGTATAAAAAAAGTACGAATAGTTTTTATCGTAAATATTCAGCACTGATAGCTTGTGACGATTATAGTAATACCTTCGCACATGAATGTGGTCACAATTTAGGAGCCCAACATGTAGATAGTTATTCCGATTTGATGTATAAAAGTGCCAATTTTACACATAAGCATTATGACGCTACCAACATCTCTAACATAAAAGGGTCATTAACTTATTAATAGTAAATATATTTAATATAATCCGGATCTTAGAATCAGTACATTGTAAAAAGGATGAGCAGTTTTGCTCATCCTTTTATTATATTACTCTATGTTCCAAAAAAACGACAAATAATATCATTAATATTTTCACATGTGTAGTTCAATATCTACATTTATTCTTTATTATTTCACAGACAAGAGAGTAATTTTGTCACCGATTAAAGAATTATATTTATGAAAAAAATTATGATTTCAATGGCCTTTGCAGCCACTCTGTTTGTTTCATGTCACAATGAAAACCTTGAAACCAGTTCGCCTGCTAATAGCGGTATCGTAACCAATAATGGCAGTATGTACAAAATTTCAGAATTACCTTTAGTTCCGGAGTTTGCAAAACCTATTGAAAAGGAAGGAGAGGTTAGAAAATTCATACTCATTAAAAATGATGGCACAAAACTTAATTTTGAACTAAAGAGTATTAATAGTACTTTATTTGGAAAAATGAGAACACTTATTGGCTCAGTCAATACAGGTGATGAAAACCAAAATAGAGCTATTATGATTGTCGGCGAAAATGGTTTTGACCTGTTTTATAAAGACAAAAATCAGGATTTTAGGCTAAAAGGGAAAAATGAGCTAAATATTGGTTACAAAAAAATTGAATTTAATCCCCAGGGAAAACAGAAATCAGAATTTCTTGCTTTTGCTCAAAAAAAAGGGATCAATGGCCAGCAATTACTAAACCAAGTGAACGAAAAAATGATAAATGACAATAGTCTTTATAATGTAACTATTGAAAATTCAAATCATTATATTTTATTAAATGAGACCGCTACTGTACAAAAAAGAGGATCAATAGAAAGTCATAGAAAATGTAACACAGATTTACATTCTAATCCAGCTATCAATAAAATATCAAATATGACTGCCTCAAAACAAGGCAGACCTTATGAAGTTCAAACTTATAATCTACAACTTGTAAAAATGTATGGAAATGCTGATATTGATGGACAATATGCACAATTAGTAAATACATTATATAACGTTGATGCAAGATTTACAGTAAACCTTACCCAATATCAACTTACCAACTCTATACGTAATCCGGACGACACTTTTAACGAAGCTTATGTAGAAGAATTAGCAGAATTGGCAAACGCAACATCAAAGGTAGCTACCTCAGGTGCCCAGATGACTAAATTATCAAATTGGTCTGTTAGCCATCCTTTTACAGGTTCAGGTAGATTCGTAAGATTTGTATTATATGCAGATGCTTGGGAGGACCATGCCGGTCAAGCTTATCTTAATTTCTACAGAGATAGTGATAATTCCAATCCATATATTCATGGAAACTCAATATTAGTTGCTTGTGATGACTATAGCACGGTACTGACCCATGAGTGCGGGCATAATATGGGAGCTGAACACGTTGATCTTGCTGATGATGTAATGTATCCTAATGCTAATTTTCTTGGAAAATTACACACTAATCCTGATAATATCCGTAAAGTACAAACATCATTATATAAATATACTGATTAAAAAATATCATTTATATAAAATTTTCACAAACTTTTCAATTGTACCTTATGATATAGTCCGAATTTAGAATCAGTACATTGTAAAAAAGGATGAGCAGTTTTGCTCATCCTTTTGTTTTAAAAAAGACCAAAACTTATTTACCACACAGCAATAAATAACTTCTTATCCGTAGTACAATATCTACAATTTTAATTCTCTATCGCTTTACTTATTTCAATAGCTTTGTAATAATAGATTTCACTTACAAAATATCATAAAAATATTTGACAACGCTCATCGTCATAGAAATTTTGGCCTTGGATTAATCCGGAATTTTGTTAAGAATAATATTATCTGTATTTATTTCAACATCCTAGTTTAGAAAACATCCCTTCAGGATATAAACCGTAGGTTTTTTTTGTAAGTGTTTGTGGAAAGATGGGCTACTGCTCATCTTTCTCTTTTTTTGAAGTATGTGATAAAGTTATAGAAAAAATAATCCCTTATTTCAACGCCAGCAATCTATATCCCGGTTCATTTAACCAAACAAAATGTGCTAAAAACAGGTCATTATTCCTCCCTGCATTAAGAAAAAAAAAAAACATAAAAAACTGTAGTTTTTTAATGATATTTTCACATTTTCTTTTAATCATCCGACAATTTATTTCTACACACATTATTTCTACATAAAGGGATTTAAATATGATATTTACAACACAAGTATCACATTAAAGAGAATTAATATAACGTTTTTACGAAAGATTAACCATATTAATATTTATAAAATTATGAAAAAAATTATGTTTTTATCACTATTCCTTGCCGGATTATGTGATGTGTATAGTCAAAATTTTGAACTTCAAACCTACAAAGCAGGCTTTGAGTTACCAGTTGGAGTAGTTTTTGACAGTAGTGGCAATGCGTATGTCTGGGAAAAAGCTGGTAAGGTAAAACAAATAGCCCCGAATGGAGGTAATGTCACCACAATTATTGATATTTCAAATGAAGTGATGAATCCTAGTGGTGATGATCATGGGTTATTAGGATTTGCTCTTGATCCTCAATTTGCCAGTAATGGCTATGTGTATTTATGGTATATTGTAGAACCCCGGACTCTATTCTCTGGATTAAATGCTGATGATCAGTTTTCTGCAACTATTGCAAGATGTACCCGATACACTTATACCAATGGTGTTCTTGATCCTGGTACCAGGAAGGTGTTGGTAGGAAATAATACCCAATATGGTTTTACAGATGGACCTCCTATTCTAGCAACGGCACACGGGGTTGGAAGTGTATTTTTCGGAGCGGATGGTAGCTTAATGCTTTCTGTTGGAGATAGTTCTCTGGGGGATCAGGCAGGAGCACAAGGAGTTGCACGAGGCATTCTCCCTCAGGCTGAGCAATCATTACGACAAATGCGAGCTCAATCAAAGACTTCTCTTTCCGGTAAGATTTTAAGAGTAAATAAAAATACAGGAGATGGAATACCCGGGAATCCGTATTATGATTCAACCCAATCAAGAAGTGCGCAATCCAGGATAGCAGTGATGGGTCTTAGAAATCCTTACAGGGTTACTGCCATTACACAGAATATTATAGGAAACGGACCTGGGCAGTTTTTAGTAAGTGATACCGGAGAAAATGCATGGGAAGAAGCAGCCCTATACTCTATGGGGGACAACGGAGGATGGCCACATTACGAAGGATTTGATAACGCAAGAATCAATGAACAGTTTACTACCTTTCCAAAAGATCCTTCTTACACTTTCAAATATCCCTTATATGCATGGGCTCATCCAGATAATGGTAACCCTAATAAACTCTGGGGAACAGACAGCAAAATCAACAAAGACGGAAATCCGACCCTTTGGTACAATCTTTCTTCTGATTCATACAACCATAAAGGTACCTCTTCTACCGCCAATACTTTTTATCCAAGAGAAATTAGTACAGACAGATATGGTGGTAGTTTAGCAAACTCTGTTTTGGTGGGTGACTATGTAGGAAGTGATCTTATGGCCATCAAATTTGAAGAAAATAATTCCGCTGCCAATTTCTCACGTCCAACAAAGGTATACAAGGCCCTTAATGCAGGTGGTATTGTTCATTTATATACTAACCCATACGACGGATATATTTATACTGTAAATTATGATGGCAATGGAAATTCGATTTCAAGATTAGCTATAACAGGCAATTATGCTCCAACAGCAATCATTAAATCTGATAAAAATTCTATTAATCAGAATGGAAATACAGTACAATTCTATGGTGATCTTTCTTATGATAAAGAAACTCAAAACTTACAGTATTTATGGAACTTTGGAGACGGAACCACTTCTACTGAAGTGAACCCGGTTCGTACTTTTACGATTCCAAATTCTAATGCAGATAAGAGAGTGGTAACCCTTACTGTTACTGATGCAGGAGGAGCAACCAATATTGCCACCAAAGAAATTTATCTTAATAATAATGCTCCTGTTATTCAGGATGTTGCGATAAAGAGGTCATCTGACAACTCAGTTGTTCAAACCTTACCTAATACTCATCCAAGCTCTACCAATGTTAATATTAGCGTTGCGGCCACTGATGATTTGACAAGTGCTGCTAACTTAACCTATACCATGCAGGTAAACAGACACCATGATGATCATATCCATTATGGCTCAGTAATCAACGGTTCAACAACTAATACTACCTTTGTACCAGAAGGAGGATGCGGAGAAGGAGCAACCTATTGGTTTGAGGTCTTGGTAAAAGTAAAAGATGCACAAGGTGCTGAAACACAATTCAGCAAACAAATCTTCCAAACATGCAACGGGCTGCAAAATCAGACGATCACCGTTTCAAACCCATTAACGAAAATCAGCAAGTATGCTAATCCATATATTTTGAATGCTGCAGCATCTTCAGGGCTACCGATTTCATTCAGAAGGGTTTCCGGACCTATCAATATAGATAATTCCGGAAAAATTACCTTTACCGGAGGAGCCGGAGCTGCAAGAATCATTCTATTACAGGCAGGAGATACCACCTATGGAAATGCCAATCCTGTTTACCTGGACTTTGAAGTTAATAATGATGCTACACCAGTTGCTAATTTTACAGATCCATTTGAAGTATGTACAGACAAGAGTGTAAAAGTAATCAATAATAGTACCGGTGGATCTTCTACTTATACGTGGAGATTATATGATGGTAATAATCAGATTGTTCTTACCAGCCCTAATAAAGATTTTGATTTTACCATTCCTAACAGTACTTCTACCTGGTTTAGAATAGAACTGATTGCTACTAACTCCCTGGGAACAAATACAAGATCAAGTGGATGGATAGCTAAAAAAGTATGTTCTGCTACAACCTCCTCTCCACTTGCTAATTTTACCGCACCCAATACATTATGTACTAACAGCAATAATACGATCATTAATACAAGTAGCAATGGACCTGGTACCACTTATGAATGGACGCTGAAAGAAGGAAATACTTATCAAAATATTCTTACCAGTACCAACAAAGATTTTGTATTCACATTGCCTAACCTCCCTGCCTATTATTATGAAATTACTTTAAAAGCAACCAATTCATCAGGGACTCATACAAAAACCAGTGCATGGATTTATAAAGAACAATGTTCTGCTATAGCCTCCCCACCTCTTGCCAACTTTACCGCACCCAATACATTATGTACTAACAGCAATAATACGATCATTAATACAAGTAGCAATGGACCTGACACCACTTATGAATGGACGCTGAAAGAAGGAAATACGTATCAAAATATTCTTACCAGTACCAACAAAGATTTTGTATTCACATTACCTAATCTTCCCGCATACTATTATCAGGTTACTTTGAAAGCAACCAACTCATCAGGAACCAACTCAAAAACCAGCGCATGGATGTATAAGAATCAATGTACAACAAAAACAAGTCTTAACAATAAAGTAATTTATGCTTCAGAAAGAGATAAACCAGAACTTCCAATAGACAATGATCTTGTTTATCCAAATCCAACAAGTTCAAGTGTTAATTTCAGCTACAGTGCCTTACAAAGCTATACCGAGTATAGTATTTACGATATGGCAGGAAGAGAAATGAAAAAAGGTTCAATACAGGATGCGAAAATAGATATTTCCAAGTATCCAAACGCAACTTATACAATCATATTCATCAATACCCAAACAAAAGCAAGGGTTATCAAGAAAATTATTAAAAAGTAAATTTCAATCACTATGGTGCGCCTTAACGGCGCACTTTTTATAACATGCAAAAAATTGTTTTATTAACCGGGTTAATTCTTATTCAACCACAAACCATAGCCTAAACATTAAGTTCACTCTCTTTTTAAATTGCAAAAAAACCACAACCAACGTCTAGTTTTTTCCTTAAAAAACAAATACATACAATTAATATTTTAAATCCTATGTTTGCTATTTAATGATCAATAATGAAGGTACTTCATCACAACTCATAGACAAAGAATCCTTTCTTGTAGTATTACCCCAAAACAACAGGATGGATAATGAGCCTGATCCCACACACAGTAAGAGCAGAAGCGCTATATTTTTTTTCACTACCATAGGAAATAATACCTATAATCTTTGTAGTTTTTTAACGATATTTTCACATTTTATTTCAGCATTCAATCAATTTATTCCTACATACATTACATCCTTTAAAAGGGATTTAAATGGGATATTTGCGCACAAATATTCATGACCCCGGGGAATTTCTTTCACATTCGTATACACCATGAATATTATTATAATTATATAAAAAAATAATGAAAAAAATTATGTTTTTGTCACTATTCCTGGCCGGATTATGTGATGTGTACAGTCAGAATTTTCAGCTTCAACCCTACAAGTCAGGTTTCGATCTTCCGGTTGGTGTTGTTTTTGACCCTAGTGGAAATGCCTTTGTCTGGGAGAAAGGTGGTAAGGTAAAACAAATCGCTCCCAATGGAGGTAACATTTCTACTGTTATTGATATTTCAGGTGAAGTCATGAGTCCAGATCTTGCTGACCATGGATTATTAGGATTTGCTCTTGACCCTCAGTTTGCTGTTAATGGTTATATTTATTTATGGTATACTGTAGAACCCCGCATTTTATTCCCCAATGTAAATACTAATGATCAACTTTCCCCAACTATTGGAAGATGTACCAGGTATACCTATAAAAATGGGGTGCTTGACTACAATTCCCGAAAAATATTAGTAGGTGCCCCTAAAGTAGTAAATGGAAAATATGATTATTCAGATGGACCACTTATTTTTGCTTCAACACACGGGGTTGGCTCTGCTTTTTTCGGTGCAGACGGTAACTTAATGCTCTCTATTGGTGATGGTAACCTTGCATTAGATTCATCGATAGAGACAACTCCCGATGGAAAGCTAGCGATTGAACGAGGTATTATTACTCAGGCAGAGCTAAAACTACAACCAATGCGAGCTCAATCAAAAACGTCTCTTTCCGGTAAGATTTTAAGGATTAATAAGGATACCGGAGACGGAATACCTGGAAATCCCTATTATGATTCATCTCAACCGAGAAGTGCCCAATCCAGAGTGGCGGTAATGGGTGTTAGAAACCCTTATAGAGTAACACCTCTGACACAGAATGTTCTTGGAGGCGGTCCTGGACAATTTTTAGTAAGTGATACAGGAGAAAATGCCTGGGAAGAAGCGGCCCTATATTCCATGGGGGACAATGGAGGATGGCCTCATTATGAAGGATTTGATAATGCAAGGATTAGTGAACAGTTTACTACCTTTCCAAAAGACCCTTCTTACACCTTCAAGTTCCCTTTATATTCATGGCCTCATAAAGATAATGCCAACAAAGGTTGGGGAGGAGACAGTAAGATTAACCAAAACGGTAACGCTGTGCTTTGGTATAATCTATCTTCTGATTCATATAATCATCAAGGTACCTCTTCTACCGGTAACACCTTTTATCCTAAAGATATTATTGCTGACAGGTATAATGGTGCCCTAACAAACACGGTTCTGGCTGCAGATTATGTTGGTTATGAACTTATGGGTATTAAGTTTAATGAAAATGGTACAAATGCCAATTTTTCAAGTCCGGCAAAGGTATACAAGGTTATTAATGCAGGTGGCATTGTCCATTTATATACCAATCCATACGACGGATATATTTATACTGTAAACTATTCAAACGGTGGAGTTTCAAATTCTATTTCAAGATTAGAGATAACCGGTAATTACACCCCAACAGCACTCATTAAATCTGATAAAACTTTTATTAAACAAGGTGAAAGTACAGTACAATTTTACGGTGGACTTTCTTATGACAAGGAAACTCAAAACTTACAATATTTATGGAATTTTGGAGACGGAACCACTTCTACTGAAGTGAACCCAGTCCGTACCTTTACGATTCCAAACTCTGCTCCTGGTAAAAGAGTGGTAACCCTTACTGTTACTGATGCAGGAGGTGCAACCAATATTGCCACCAAAGAAATCTATCTTAACAACAATGCTCCTGTTATTCAGGATGTAGTGGTGAAGAGGTCATCTGATAATACTATTGTTCAAACCTTACCTAATACTCATCCAAGCTCTACCAATGTTGATATTAGCGTTGCGGCCACTGATGATTTGACAAGTGCTGCTAACTTAACCTATACCATGCAAGTGAACAGGCACCATGATGACCATATTCACTACGGCTCAATAATCTATGGCTCAACTACCAATACCACTTTTGTACCAGAAGGAGGGTGTGGAGAAGGAGCAACCTATTGGTTTGAAGTCTTGGTAAAAGTAAAAGATGCAGATGGTGCTGAAACAGAGTTCAGTAAGCAGATTTTCCAAACTTGTAATGGATTGCAAAATCAGACGATTACCGTTCAAAATCCACCTGCTTTTTTAAATAAGAATTCTGCATCCTTTAATTTATCGGCTTATGCATCTTCAGGATTACCAATATCATTCAGAAGAATATCTGGACCTATCAATGTTGATAATTCTGGTAAAATAACTTTCACAGGAGAATCCGGAGCGGCGAGAATCATTCTATTACAAGCAGGAGGAATTAGCGGAAGTACTAATTATGGTAATGCCAATCCAGTATATGTTGATTTTGAAGTCAATGATGCTGCACAAGCTTCTGCCAATTTTACAGATCCGACTGCCATCTGTACTGATGTTAGTTCAAAGGTAGTAAACACTAGTACTGGAGGAACTTTAAATAGCTATAAATGGGAATTATTTGATACAAATGGTCAGGTTGTTTCAACCAGTACAAACAAAGATTATGATCTTAAAGTGCCTGATAATAGTACTTCTAATAGTTTCTATATCAAATTAACAGCTACTAATCCATATTTTGGTCAGTCATCTAGTATAAAGTATAGTGCATGGCTTAATAAGAAAATATGTGATCCTACTGTTACTCCGGTTGCTAATTTTACTGAGCCTACAACATTGTGTACGAATAGAAATAATACGATTATCAATACAAGTGCCGGAGGAGCTGCTACTACTTATGAGTGGACTGTTCAGGAAGGAAATCAATACTACAATATCTTAACCAATACCAACAAAGATTTTGTATTTACATTACCTAATTATGCTGCTGGCTACTATAAAGTTTCGTTGAAAGCAACCAACTCATTAGGGACCAATACAAAAACAAGTGGATGGATTCCTAAGAGCCAGTGTACAACTACTGCAAGAATGGGTAACAATGCCAAGGCAATTTCTGCTCCAAACGGAGATAAACCAGAACTTCCAGTGGACAGTGATCTTGTCTATCCGAACCCAACCAGTTCAAGTGTAAACTTCAGCTATAGTGCCATAAAAAATTATACAGAGTATAGTATTTACGATATGGCAGGAAGAGAACTAAAGAAAGGGCCAATACAGGATGCGACAGTAGATATTTCTAAATATCCAAACGGAACTTACACTATTGTGTTCAGTAACGCTTCAACAAAAGAAAGAGCTACTAAGAAAATTATTAAAAAGTAGAATTCAATCACAATGGTGCGCCTTAACGGCGCACCTCTTTATATTATGAAAAAAATACTGTTTTTATTGACCATGTTACTACTTAGCCCCAATGTATATTCATCTACAAGGGATAGTCTAAACATTAAGTTTAATCCCCTTCTTAACGGTGAAAAAATAATACATACTTCCCAGCAGCATCCTAAAGATCAACTGCTGACAATTAAGTTATTCAAATTTTACGTTTCTAATTTTACGATCAATTATAAAGATGGCTCATCTGAAATTATCGACAAGGTCTTCCTTTACAATCTAACAAAAAAAGAATCGTGGATGATACAACTGCCTAAAAGCAGTGTTAAAGAAGTAGAATCAGTCTTATTTACCATCGGACTGGACAGCCTTACCACCAAAAACAGCGATATGGAGAATGAGCTTGATCCTATCCATGGTATGTTTTGGTCCTGGCGTGCCGGATATATTAATTATAAAATTGAAGGATCTTACAAAAATAACAAGAACAACCAGCCTTTTGTTTTCCATATAGGCGGCAATTCCCAGGACTACAACACAACATTTACCGTAAAAAAAATAGATCAGGGAACAGATACCCTTATAACAGATATTGAACTCAAGCCTGTCCTTGATTTCCTTAATGATAACAGAAAAAAGACCATTATGTCTATCAATGACGATTCCCTTTCCTTTTCACAATTCTTTAAAAAATGTTTCCAATAAAATTTTTAAGTCTTCTCACACTTTCTTTCATGATGGTGGAAGATTTCAATACTACCCCATTGTACTTCAACGTTCCTATAGGTTTTCCGGAAACAAAATATAATTTCAAAGAAAATCCTTTATCTGCCGAGGCCTATAATCTGGGTAAAAAGCTTTTTCATGATCCTATTCTTTCCAGAAACAATACGATTTCCTGTGCAAGCTGTCATACTCAGGAAATGTCATTCGCCCATGTAGACCACAATCTGAGCCATGGAATTGAAGATAAATTTGGTAAGAGAAATGCTCCGGCACTCATCAATCTGGCCTGGATGGATCAATTTATGTGGGATGGCAGAATCAATGATATCCATGTGCTTTCGGTCTCTCCCATTAATGATTCTTTGGAAATGGATGAAAATCTGGATAACATCAAGAAGAAATTAAAAGCCAATGACTATTATCTTTCTTTGTTCAGAGAAGCGTATGGCGATGAGGAGATTACCAATGCAAGAATACTTCGTTCTTTGTCACAATATATGCTTATGCTGGTTTCGGCCAATTCAAAATACGACAGGGTACAGCGGGGATCAGAAAAATTTACTGAAGATGAGCAAAAAGGCTATGAAATTTTTAAAGCAAATTGCTCTTCCTGTCATACAGAACCTTTGTTCACCACCAACCGATTTGAGAATAACGGACTTCCCATTGACAAAAATTTAAAGGATTATGGCGTGTATCAGGTTACACAAAAAAAAGAGGATCGATTTAAATTTAAAATTCCAACTCTTAGAAATATCTCTTATACCTACCCCTATATGCATGACGGAAGATATGAATCTCTGGAAGAAGTCATTGAATTTTATACCAATAAAAAAAATAAAAATCCTTCATTCCAAAACAAGGCGCTGAAGTCCATCAGTTTACAAAAAGAAGACATTTCAAAACTGATCCTGTTTTTAAATACTCTTAATGACAAAGAATTTACACGAAATCAATTTTTTGGCAGCCGATAAATACATCTACAATTATATAACAATTCAAAAATACTACCGGAATGACAGAGAATACTATAAAAAATAATTCCTGCGAAATTTTATATTCATTGATCCAAACCAGGCTTTCAGAAGCTCAGATGGATTGGATGAAAACTGTTATACTCTTTGAAAATGAAAACCTTTTCTTTCAGAACTTCGGGCTGATTTCCCGTATGATTCCCTCTGATTCACCACAATGGAGTAGATCTGAAAAAATCAACCTTGAGCAACTTTACCCAGGCCTTACCTCTGGGCAATGGAATCTCCAGCAATTCTGCCGATGTCTGCTTATGGCTCATATTCCTGAAGATCAAAACGTAACTATCGTAAAAAAACTAACACAGTCAGCAGATATCAACGAGCTTATCTGTATTTATAAAGGAATATTCTTCCTGGAAAATGCATTTGAGTTTGTTCCCCTAGTGGAAGAAGGTATCAGAACCAATATCACTTCTATTTTTGATTCTATAGCACTTTTAAATCCTTTTGCAGCCAAATATCTTCCTCTGAAATCCTGGAATCAGCTTGTTCTTAAAGCATTATTTATGGGGCGTCCACTCTATCAGATCACCAATTTGGATCTGCGTAAAAATGAAATACTGGCTTTCATTGCTACCGACTATATTCACGAAAGATGGTCTGCCGGAAGAACAGTATCGCCGGAGATCTGGCGATTGATGGATGGATTTGTCAATAAAGAGATTACCTCAGATCTGTTGAAGGTTATTGAATCTGGTGACCCACTGTCCAAACATGCAGCCATCATCGTACTCAGAGAAAATGCTTCCAACACCTGCAATAATATATTAAGACCCATAAATACTACTTTATGGAACTATATAGGAGAACAATATTACATTCAAATAAATAAATAAATAAAATAAACACTATGTACTTTATCGATCCACACATTCATATGGTTTCAAGAACCACTAATGATTATCAGGCAATGCGCGCAGCAGGAATAGTTGCTGTAATTGAACCTGCATTCTGGCTGGGACAGGCCAGAACAGAAGCTTCCTCTTTTAAAGATTATTTCAGCACACTGGTAGGATGGGAAAGATTCCGGGCGTCACAATTCGGAATAAAACATTACTGTACCATTGGACTGAACTCCAAGGAAGCCAATAACGAAGCTTTAGCTGAGAAAGTAATGGATCTGCTGCCTTTATTTGCAGCCAAAGAAGGTGTTGTTGCCATTGGAGAAATTGGCTATGATGACCAAACCCCTGCTGAAGACAAGTATTTCAGACTGCAGATTGAGCTGGCTTTGAAATTTAATTTACCTATTATGGTTCATACACCGCATAGGGACAAAAAAAACGGAACAATCAGAAGTATGAATGTCCTGAAAGAACATGGGGTAAGTCCAAATATGGTCGTAATAGACCATAACAACGAGGAAACAGCAAAATGCGTTTTGGACAATGGATACTGGGCTGCTTTCACCATTTATCCTAATACAAAAATGGGTAATGAGCGTATGGTAGAGGTTGTAAAACAGTATGGTTCTGAAAGAATTATTGTAGACAGCTCTGCAGACTGGGGAGTAAGCGATCCGTTATCTGTTCCTAAAACAGCAGCTTTAATGCTTGAAAGAGGGATATCCAAAGAAGATGTACATTTAACCTGTTACAAAAATGCTCTTACTGCTTATTCACAAAGCGGGCAAATGAATGAAAGTGACTGGTCAAATGAAATGATTATCCAACAGGATTGTCTGTTTGAAGGCAACAGTATATTAAGAGGTCAGGAATCACAGGAAATCACCTTTAACAATATCATCAAAAATTAACCAATGTCTGGTAAAATATATTATTTATTTGCTTTACTGCGCCCGGCTAATATTATCACAGCTATCTCTGATATCCTTGCAGGCGTTGCAATTTCCGGAATATTGATTCATCAGTACACGGATTATCCTCTTTTACTTCATGTTCTTTTGCTTGTCATTTCAACAAGTGGTCTGTATGGTGGAGGAATTGTTTTTAATGATGTTTTTGATCTGGAATCAGATATGATATCCCGACCGGAAAGGATACTTCCCCGTCATTTGGTTTCTAAAAAAGAAGCTGTCATACTGGGAATTTCCATGTTTGCTATAGGTATTATATCAGCCTTTTCAGTATCATTATTAAGTGGTTTTCTGGCACTAAGCATTTGCATTCTGGCTCTTTTTTATAATACAGTAAGTAAATATTATTTTTTTGCCGGCTCTCTGAATATGGGATTATGCAGAGGATTCAACCTGCTGCTGGGTATCAGTATTATCAATAATGCAGTTTGGAGTAATGGGTTAATAGCCGTTATATCCACTCTCTTTATTACAGGGGTAACTTTTATCTCAAAGAAAGAAAACCAGGGAAACAATAAATCTGTGATTCTCTCTACTTTTTTACTGGATTTTCTGCTTATATTCCTGTATACCTTTATCGGAAATCTGATTGGTTTGAAAATTCTCAATCTGCTTCCTCTTTTATTTTGCTGGTTAGCAGTCAATTTTCTGGCAAAGCTCTCGGCTATTCATTTTAACCAGCCTGATTATATTAAAATAGCTGTAAAAACAGGTGTCTTATCACTTATTCTCCTTAATGCCAGTTATATTGCAGGTTCCACAGATTTACTGCATGCCCTGCCGGTACTCATACTGCTTCCATTATCCACTACACTATCAAAAAAATTTGCAGTTACATAAATTATTTTTCACAACATGAACGATCAAAAAATTATACAACAAAACTTTGCGGTTCCCTTCCATTATGACGTTATATTCAGCCGTTCCATTTTTGATTTGGACAATCCGTCATTTATTAATATTCTCAAACAGGAACAGCAGTATCAAAGGCGTAAAATTGTTTTTATCATAGATAAAGGGGTTGCTGACTCCAACATTGAGCTTATGGCTGTCATTACTGATTATTTAAACCATTATCATATCGGTATTTTGCCTGAACAATTTTTAGTTATGAAAGGTGGAGAAGCCATAAAAAATAATCAGGATGATCACGAAAAAATCCTTCAATTTATTCATGATAATAAAGTTGACCGCCATTCTTTTGTTGCAGCCATAGGCGGAGGTGCAGTGCTTGATGCAGTGGGTTATATGACTGCTATAGCCCACCGTGGAATCAGACTGATTCGTATTCCTACTACCGTTTTATCTCAAAATGACTCAGGAATTGGAGTAAAGAATGGCATCAATTACTTTGGGAAAAAGAATTTCCTGGGTACATTTGCTCCTCCTTATGCCGTAATCAATGATTCTGATTTTTTAAAAACACTTGATGTCCGAAACTGGAGATCCGGAATTTCTGAGGCTATAAAAGTTGCACTGATAAAAGATGAAAACTTTTTCTCTTGGATAGAAGATCATGCTCTGGCTCTGAATAATGGAAAAATTGCCATTATGGAAGAATTAATCTTCCGCTGTGCTGAACTTCATGCACACCACATTTCCAAAAACGGAGATCCTTTTGAAAATGGTTCTTCAAGACCATTAGATTTTGGACATTGGGTAGCGCACAAGCTGGAACATCTCACCAACTATGAGCTTTTACATGGTGAAGCCGTTGCCATTGGAATTGCTCTTGATGCTTCCTATTCTTATTTATCTAATAAAATTGATCTGGATAGCTTAAATAGAATCCTGGACAGCCTTCTTGTATTAGGTTTTTCTATAACACATCCATTTTTAATTACTCATTTTGATGAGATCCTGGCTAGTATTGATGAGTTCAGAGAACATCTGGGAGGAGAGCTTACCATTACCCTATTGTCTAAAATTGGTAAAGGTGAAGAAGTACATACCCTCCTAAGTACTACAATAGCCAACTCGATTCAATATTTATCCTTCTATTCACAATCTGTTCATGTATTATGCTAGTTACACCCAACAGCCACTTAAGTTATTGTACTAATATCCACAGCGGAGAATCATGGGAGGAAATATTTACTAATATAAAATCCTATTGTCTTCCGGTTAAAGAGAATATTTCACCAGATAAGCCTTTTGGTATTGGTCTGCGGCTTTCTAATCAGGCAGCAACAGAATTGCTAAGCGGGAACAGACTTTCAGATTTTAAATCATGGCTCCATACGAACAATATGTATGTCTTTACCATCAATGGATTTCCCTATGGGAACTTTCATGGTGAACCGGTTAAAGACCATGTTCATCTTCCGGACTGGACAAGTACAGAAAGATTGGATTACACAGTATTGTTGATAAGCATTCTTAAAGAACTGCTGCCTTCAGGCATTGAGGGCAGTATTTCAACATCTCCATTATCCTACAGGCATTGGTTTAAGACTGAAGAAGATTTAGTCACCGTAAAACAAAAATCTACGCAACATCTGGTGGAAATTACTGCCTTAATGGTAAAAATAAACCGTTTTTGCAAAAAGAAACTGCATCTCAATATTGAACCTGAACCGGACGGAATTATTGAAACCAGTGATGAGTATATTCAATTTTTCACAGATTATCTTCTCAAAGAAGGAGCGTCCCAGCTTGCTGTCCATCTTAAATGCACTTTTACAGAAGCACAGCAACACATCCGGGAACATGTGCAGCTTTGTTTTGACGTCTGTCATTTTGCAGTTGGTTTTGAAAGAAGTGAAGATGTTTTGAAAAAAATGGAAAGTCATGGTCTGAAAATCGGAAAAATACAGATCAGTGCAGCCCTACAATTTAATACATCTGAAAAAGCTTCTGTAAAGGAAGCCCAGAATTACCTGCATGCTTTTGACGAAAGTACTTATTTGCATCAGGCTGTTATCAAAAATTCTGATGGAAGTATCCAGCGATTTGAGGATCTTGGACCTGCCATTGTTTCAATGGGGCATCCCGGTTTTGAAGAACTGCGTACCCATTTCCATGTACCCATATTTCTGGATCAGTTTGAATTGTTGAGCACTACTCAGAATGAAATTATCAATACTCTCCAATATTGGTATGAAACAGAATGTTCTCTGCATTTAGAGGTAGAAACCTACACCTGGGACGTTCTTCCGGATCACTTTCAAACCAATATTACTGAATCTATAGAGAGGGAACTTAAATGGGTTACAGATACGATTAACAAAATCAAGAACAAACAGCTTTAAGAATATAATACATACTATGCAGCAGACAGTTGTTATTAATGTGGTAGGCCTTACTTCTACCCTACTTCAGGATTCTGATTTATTCATCAGTCAATGGATGAAAAAGAATAAGCATCTAAGTGTCATCGAACCGGTAATTCCGGCATTAACCTGTTCAGCTCAGGCTACTTACCTGACTGGTAGATGGCCTTCTGAACATGGGATTGTAGGTAATGGATGGTATGACAGAACCGATTGTGAGATAAAAATGTGGAAACAATCCAATAAGCTGATTCAGTCTCCAAAAATTTGGGATCTGGCTAAAGAAATTAATCCTGCTTTTACTTGTGCCAATCTATTCTGGTGGTACAATATGTATTCGGATGCTGATTTCACTGTTACCCCACGTCCACAGTACAGAGCCGACGGTCAAAAAAAACCGGACTGTTATTCTAAACCTTCTCATCTTAGAAAACGTCTTCAGCAGCAACTTGGAGTCTTCCCTCTTTTTGATTTTTGGGGTCCTAAAACTACCATTCGTTCAAGCCAGTGGATTGCCAATGCATCGAAATTAGTTTATACCTGGTACAAACCAACTTTAAATCTGGTGTATTTACCACATTTGGATTATTGCTGTCAGAAATTTCCTTCCTCTTCTAAAGAAATACATGAAGAAGTAAAAGCTATTGATAAAGTGGTTAAGGATCTCATTGAATTTTATGAAAGTCATGGAGTAAAACCCGTCATCTTATCAGAATATGGGATTACCAATGTCAATAATCCTATAGACATCAATAGAATGTTACGTTACAAAGGATTGCTGCAAATCAGGGAAGAAAACGGCCGTGAACTTTTAGATCCTGGAGAGTCCAAAGCATTTGCTCTTGCTGATCATCAGATAGCCCATATTTATGTAAAAGATAAAAGCATTATTCCGGAGCTAAAAAATTCTCTGGAAAAAAGATCAGGTATTGCAAAAGTACTCACTGATGATGAAAAAAAAGAATACCATCTGAATCATGAACGTTCTGGAGATCTTATTCTTCTGGCGGAAGAGAACAGCTGGTTCACTTATTACTATTGGCTGGAAGATAAAAAAGCTCCCGACTTTGCCCGAACTGTTGAAATTCATAAAAAACCAGGTTATGATCCTGCTGAGCTTTTTCTGGACCCTACAAAAACAATGATTAAACCTATCATTATTTTTAAACTTCTGCAAAAAAAACTGGGCTTTAGGACTCTTATGGATGTAATCCCTCTGGATGCATCACTGGTAAATGGTTCCCATGGAATTATTCCAAAGGATGATTATAATAAACCTATTTTCATTAGTGAAATACAATCAAATTCAACAATTGAAAGCATAGATGTTTGTCAGTATCTGCTGAATATTATTTTTAATAACAATTAAATACGTCTACCGAATGTACTCTAAGAATCTAACGGCTCTTGTTAGAAACATGAACATTCTGGAATCTTTGATTAAGACAAAAATAAAATATCATTTATAAATATCCTTTTTAAAAACCGGAGATCCAACTTTGAAATTAGATTTAACTTAAATATTGTTACCGGATCTCCTGCCTGTTTTCAGATGCAGGAGATCTAATCTATTATTCCTCTAAAATATTTTTTGTTTCAAAAAAATTAAAATAGAACTCTATGATCAATTTCATAAAGAGATTGTTCATCCTTCGCAACCTGTGGTTTAGGAAGAATCAGAAAACAGTCAGAATTCAAGTGATATTGTAAAGGTCAGATTTACCGGAAAATAGAATATTCCGATTACCTACCCACTCAAAATTGAACCTAATAATGAACAGAACTATTACTTCCAACAGTCTATTCATAAAATCTTATTTGGATAGCAACTATTTCAAAAAAAATTATTCAAAAGAAACTCTTCCTTATCTCCTTTTTTCACAACAAACGAATTACAGTGAGAAAATATACTTAAGAGACTGTCAAAAAGAACTGACTTTTAATGACGTCTGTATTGAAAGTCTTAAAATCTCATTGTATTTACGGCTTTTATCCTTGAGTAAAGAACCGGTTGGGATTTATATGGAACCATCCGTAGAAATGGGTTTAGGAATTTGGGGAATATTAATGGCCTGTAAATCTTATATTCCACTATCTCTTGACTATCCGGAAGAACGGCTGCAATACATGATTGATAATAGTGGTATCAATTATATATTAACGAGCAGGGAATGTCAAAAAAAACTACACGTTTTTAATTTGAAAAGTACGAAGATAATCTGTTTAGAAGATGTGGAAAGTTTTCTTAGTGAATATGAAATTACCAATACTGAACTGGATTTTTGGAGCTCAGAAGAAGATCTTGCCTATATCATTTACACTTCGGGCAGTACCGGGAATCCCAAAGGGGTTATGATACAACATAAAAATATATCTCATCAGATGAACTGGTTGGAAAGCCAGCATAATATTGGTTTTTCAACTAAAATACTTCATAAAACACCCATCAGTTTTGATGCAGCACAATGGGAAATTCTTTCAGGATGTAATGGAAGTGAAGTTGTAATAGGTCCTGCAGGGATTCATAAAAACCCTGACCAAATAACGGGTATGATAAAACAATATGGAATTAATACTTTGCAGGGCGTTCCCACTTTACTTCAAGCACTTACAGAAAATGACTTTTTTAGGGACTGTAAAACATTAAAATGTATTTTCAGCGGAGGAGAGGCACTCACCAGGAAATTAGCAGCAAGCATTTTTAAGCAGCTTCCCAACGCTGAAATTACTAATCTTTATGGGCCTACAGAATGTACGATAAATATTAGCGCTCATATTCTTGTAAAAGATAGTATGGAAGACTATAAAGATACTATTCCTATTGGTAATATTGTAAGTAACCATAGTTTTCTACTGTTAAATAAGAAGGGCAACCATTGTTCAAATGGAGAAACAGGAGAGCTTTATATTTCAGGAATACAGGTTTCAAATGGATATTATAAGAATACAAAGCAAACCCTTGAACGATTTGTTACAATTGATGATCAGTATTATTATAAAACCGGAGATTTGGTCGTTCAGGATGAGAGCCTTCATTTGTACTTTGTAGGACGATTGGATAATCAAGTTAAATTAAGGGGATACAGACTAGAATTGGATGAAATAAAGATTAATATTGAAAAGCATCCATGGGTACGTCATGCAGCAGTGATTATATCCGAAAATACGATAAATTCAACACAGCAGCTGGTTGCTTTCATAGAATTGAATCCAAATGAAGCCGCTCTCATGGATCAGGGAGTAGAAAATGCATACCATCATGCCTCCAAATCAGATCAACTTCAGGTAAAGGCACAATTATCCAATTCCGGATGCAAGAATGATAAAGAATTGACAGGTAAAGAATCCGTAAAACTTCCGGGTTATTATTCAGACAGCTTTCAGACTGAAAAGATTTTTGCAAGAAAAAGCTATCGGTCATTTGAAGGCGGTCATGTTCATAAAGATGAGGTTTTGAATTGCCTTACCAAAATTCTCACCAGTAAGATTGGCAGGTTTGTTCCTTCTTCATATAAAGACATACACTTTCAGGATCTTGGCTATATAATGCGATATTTTGGAGCTTTTTACAGTCAGGAAAGAATACTTCCCAAATACGGTTATGCTTCGCCAGGCGCCTTATATGCCACTCAGATTTTCCTTGAGACTGCTAATATGAAGGGCTTGAAAAATGGTTTGTATTATTATCATCCTATTATGCATACTTTATTCCTCATTGATGAATATAAAGAAAGTTCAGCTAATGAAA
The DNA here is from genome assembly GCF_024158915.1 of Chryseobacterium sp. S0630. GTDB lineage: Bacteria > Bacteroidota > Bacteroidia > Flavobacteriales > Weeksellaceae > Chryseobacterium. The sequence goes on from NZ_JAMZGF010000019.1 coordinate 55,782, forward strand.
AATCACCCATTACCCTGCATTTTATAGGAAAAAAGAGTGCTATTGAGTCTGTTTATAAAAATAATATCAAAGAAGTTCTGGAGTTTGAAGCTGGGCACATCATTGGTCTCTTTGATCATGTTTTAAAGCAATTTCAACAATGTATCGGAAAAGGATATTATAGTGAAGAAATAGATTGTGTTAAAGAAAAATTATTTGGATGCCGTAAGGAGGATTATTATCTGGGGTCATTTCCAATCATAAGAGGAGATCGTAAAAAAGAGAAGGATAATATTGCGATTGAAATTCTGATTCAATTCAATAAAGAAACCCTGGACAATAAGGGAATTTATAAGTATATCAATGGAGAATTGATGCCACTTGCTGATGAAAAAATAGAAAAAAACGATGTTATTGCTATTAATCAAAGAATATATGACAACGCAGAAATTGGTGTCTGCTTTCTGAATCATGTGGAGACATGGGATCAATATATAGAATTGGGAAGACTCCTGCAGATTTTTCAAATGAATGATCAGATGATGGGCTTTGTATCTTCGGGCTATAGTTCAAAAAGTGGAAATGATCTTAAAGCAGCGAAGAAAATAAAAAAAATACTTAAACTGAACGATAAGACGGGAGTTTATTTTGCCTTAGGAGGAAAGATATCTCCTGACCAAAAATATTCCAGAGGGATGAAAGAAGATACTGTACATATGGCAGGTCCTGCAGAGATTATTAAACAGGATCTTGCCTCATTTTTACCGGATTATATGTTACCCGGCAGGATTGTTATTCTGCAGTCTCTACCGAGAACAAGCAATGGAAAAATTGATCTTATAGAAATTCAAAATAGCGCTCAGGAAATAATTAATAAACGTATTACTCCATTTCTTTTGCCTGAAAATGAAACTCAGCATCGATTACTTGATCTGTGGAAAAACCTTTTGAAGATAGATGAGATCTCCACAAAAGATGATTTTTTTGAATTAGGAGGAAACTCACTCTCTGCGTTATTATTAATTAACAGGATCAATAAAGAATTAAAATGTAATCTTCCTGCCCAGATTCTGTTTGAAGCAAGAGATATTGTATCATTATCTGATGTGGTTATTCAGAATACCGATACTATAAACAGCTCAAGAATGATTTCTCTTAATAAAGCCAAAGGAATACAACCTGTCATTTGCTGGCCAGGATTAGGTGGCTATCCTTTAAACCTGAAACCGCTGGGAAAAGAAATATCTTCCACTCCAGTATATGGATTTCAGGCTTATGGACTGAATAGTAATGAAGCTCCCTATACAAGTTTAGAAGAAATGGCTTTGGAGGATATTAAGATCTTAAAGAAAAAGTATCCAAAAGGTCCTTATACCTTAGTAGGATATTCCTTTGGTGCAAAACTTGCCTATGAAGTTGCTTTTCAATTAGAAAAAATGAATGATACTGTTGATAGGATGTTACTTATTGCTCCCGGTTCTCCCAATCATAGAACAATGAATGAGAGGAAGAAGGAAAGTATTTCCTTTGATGATCCCTATTTTGTTACCATTTTATATTCTGTATTTACTCGTAATATTGACGATACAGCAATAAAAAACTGCCTTGAAAAATGTAAGGACAGAGAAAGCTTTATTCATTTTATCAATCAGGAAAATGGAGATCTGGGGATGGACAGCATTAGAAGAATAACCCATATTGTGGAGAGTACATTCCACTTTGTTTATAATGATCTCTCAAATAAAAAGCTTAATACTGAGATTATCCATATTAAAGCAAAAGGTGATCAGGATTCATTTATTGAGAATAATATAAATTTTATTAATAAGGTTGATTTTTTTGAAAGTACTTTTGACCATTACGATATTTTAAAAGAAGAAGGTATTGCAGAAGTAATGAAAATGACTCGTTTGAATTGAAAAAGCTTGCCTTTTCATAAAGTATAGAATATCTGTAATCATTGACAACTCATTCTTACGAATTTGGGTACAGTAAAAAACAGATATATTACATGCAAGCAATCATTACATTCATACAACCTAGTTTTAAGTAAAAAATGAGGCTGTCCAAAAAGTTTGGGCAGTCTCAATTTTTTGTTGAAAGAAAGTGTCTGCGGGGCTTCTTATCCCGATTTATTTTTCATGCAGGAGTTTTTAGATCTGTTATGATTTATAAACCTAACAGGTTTTTAAAACCTGTTAGGTTTAATTTATGCAAGCAATCATTACATTCATACAACATAGTTTTAAGTAAAAAATACAGATCAAAAATGATCTGTATTTTTTATTGATTGTAATCTTTAATCTATTTTCTTGTTAAGCTGTATTCATAATTCTCATTACACAGCAAGATCTTTTATAGTAAAGTCAATTATTACTTTTTAATAATCAGCTTCTTGGAAATTTTCTGTCCGTCTTTTTCTACCTGAACAATATAAACTCCTGAAGGTAGGTAAGATAAATTAACTTCTTCACGGATTTTTTTAGCTTTAAGCTCTTTTTTCACATTTACCAGTTTTCCGTCCATTGCGAAAACACTGTATGTCATACCATTTGACGCTTCAGTTTCGATAGTGAAAATTCCTTTTGAAGGATTTGGATAAATTTTTACTTCTGCTTCAGCTTTTTCAGCTTCACTGATTCCCAATGTAGAATTGATTGTGAAGTTTGTGCTATTTACATTTAAAAATACATTATCAATAGCTTTAATCATAATTCTTGCTGTAGAGCTCGTTCCCAAACCTCCAGGAACATTAAATGTATAGGAACCGTTGTTTGGGGTACTGTCTACAAGCGTATATGGGAAAGTAAGCCCTCCATCTTTAGAAAGTAAGATCGTTACATTGGCTGTATTTACAGGAGCGGCATTGGTGTTGGCAACATTCCATGTAATCGTTTGAGATGTCCCTACGTCCCATATAATTCCTGTAGTATTTTGAGAACTTACGGTAAAGGGGCCTGCAGCTGTAGATACGGTAAGCTGGATATCATCACGTCCCGTTTGCCCTCCAACCGGTTTATTATCTCTTACTAATAAAGAGAAATTGAGAGTTCTTGCTGTGGTAGACAATTTTTCCCATGATTTAGGATTTGTAGCTGTAATAATGGTGGAATCATATCCTTCAACAATTGTTGAAAGCTTTGGAAAATATCTTGTTGGAGATGTGGAGGCCCATAAGGATCTGAACATAGGCCCTTGTATGTTTTCTGGTCTTGGAGGCATTGTAGCGGCACCAAAATCTATTTGCTCCCAATTGTAGGTAATAGCATCCCCATCAGGATCAGCCCCGAGACCTGTTAAGGCAAATGGGGTTCCCATAGGGATTGTTCTATCCGGTCCTGCATTGGCAGTCGGTTCATTGTTTGCTGTCGCTGTATTTACTGAACAGTTTCCTGCTCCGGTAATTCTTGTGTACATTTCACGGATACTCACAGCATGGAAATAGGCATCACTGTTGTTCTGTACATTTGGAGAACAAATTCCCGCATATCCCATAATAGAACTTGCGCTTCCAGGTTCTACTGAGGTATTATTATTTCTGTTACAGTTATTATTCTGAGTATGATTCGCTCCAAACTGATGTCCCATTTCATGGGCTACAAAATCAATTACAAAAGGATCTCCCACAGGAATTGCAGAACCAGTGACTCCGCCCGCTTTTACACTGCTACATACGGACGGGGTATATGCCAAGCCATTATCATTCCCCTGAGTAGCCTGAAAAAACAAATGTCCCAGATCATAATTATTAGCACCAATTACATTATTGGTCACTACAACATTTTCATCAATCATCTGGCCAGCATCCAATGCATTAAAGGTATCTGCAGAAGTAAAAAATAACAGGTCTGTATTAGCCACAAGCTGCAGGGATACAGAAATTTCATTTTCAAATACCTGATTAAGCCTTGTTACTGCCAAATTAACTGCAGCAAGTACGGCTGCTTTTTTTTGGGCATCAGTACCGGTTCCTACACCAGCCTGCTGGGCTGCATAAGCCGTATATTCTGTTGTTGTAGTAATGGCCAGACGATATCTGCGCATCAAACCATCTGCAACAGTTTTACCATGTATACCTGGAATCAGTTCACTCAATGGAGAATCTCCTTTAAACAAACATTCAAAACGGCTTTGTGAAGTTGCATTTTTACGATCATATACCATATAGGTTTTATTATCCTTAGAATAGGAATCTATATAATAGGTCCCTTTACTACCTCTCACTACTGCATTCAATCCAAAATACGGATCGAAGGTAAATCTGATACTGGTATCTGGTTCTCCTACTTTCTTTCCCAAATAAGATCTTATTTCAGAATACCTTGCCTGCAGATCCGCATGCATTGTGGATGCTTCATATACTTCATAGGTATCAAATGCCCCCTGATCATTAGGGAATTTCAGTAGAATACCTTTCTCCGATGTAAGTCTATTTCTGTCAGGTGCCATCGTAAGCTGATGTTTCAGCTCTTCTGCATTCAAATTTACTAATTGATACTTTGAAGTTCTTACGTTTCTATCTCTTATTTTCTCCACCGTATTATCAACGGTTCTACTCCACATATTCTGTTGGGCAGCAGCTGTCCCTGAAAGAAGTACAAGGCTTGTAAGCAATAATAGTTTTTTTCTCATTATTTTAAATTGAAATTAATTTAATCTTTTTTGGGTTGTCCAGGATTTTGAGGATCAGGACAGGATTCGATTGTTTTTTTTCTTCATATTCCAGACTTTTCACCTCTTTATAAAAAACATTAAGTGTGGATCCAGTGGCTTCCAGTTTTTTTATTTCAACATCTCCGTAGGGAATCTTTTTCAATTTGGGCCTTAAGACCAGAAAATATTCACCTTCATCCAAAACAGGTATGGGTGCAGATTTAGCATATCTAGAATCATTGAATTTCTTATAAAGTTCTTTTATCTCTTTTGAGGAGGTCATGATCGTATATGGGTTGAGATCATCATTAGAGTTCAGTCTTCTTATTTCAATGAATTCCACCTTCTGATAATTTTCACCTTCCTGGCTCATTGAACCAACATTTTTATATTCATTACAATAAAGCATTAAGAAACCAAAAAAATTCAATAAAATAATTTTTTTAATATTTAACATTCTCATTCAACTATTACACTTACCATTAATTTAGTTTTTATCCTTCTATACAGGACATTTCGCTGCATAAGATAATTGATTACAAACATTACAATGTATTACGCCTCAATCCTGTACTTCTACTGGCAGTTTGCGCTTCTTTCTGCTGTACTTTGGATTTTGAAGGGCTGGCATCTTGTTTTATATTAGGATTAGGACTATTTAATGGCTTAGTAAACATTGCTAATCCGGATTTATTCGTATTTTTTATTACAGATTTTCTTATTTCACGTCTATTATCAGTTTCACTATTCTGTTTCAAATCCTCCTTACTGCTGTTCTTTTTTTCTTGTGTTTGAGTTTCTTCTTTATTATTTGATAATTTTTCTTCCATCAACTCTTTGACAATCTCTCGAAGTATTTCAGCTTTGGGTTCAGTAATTTCATTATTTTTCCTGCTTTCCGCATTTGATTTGGCATAACTGTATGCTACTTTCCCTCCGATGGCTGCAACGCCGGCTATTGCAGAAATTGCCATAACTGCTATTCCTAGTGGTGGAAAAAGTAATGCAAGTCCCAATCCTACAGCTAATCCAATCCCGGTAGATTTTAAAGCCTTCTTAATAAAGGAGCCGTTTTCCGCAATAGAATCAAGGAAACGCAAACCTCTTCCTTTCTTAGGTTTTTCTATTTGAGAGCTGTCTGTCTTTGCGTTTTCATTTATAAAATCAGTATTCTCATGCATATCTGTTTGCTTTGTGTGAGAACTGTTTTTTTTTATATTCTTGTAATGTCCGTCTAATTTTTCGTTTTCTGATTGAACCATAATATATAAATTAAATACTTTAAGAATTGTTATATGATCTTGGTTTTAGTCCCCTTCTAAGCAACATATCTTCTTACTTATGTCTGGTCACTTGCCAAAATAAACTGCCAGGAAATAGATAAACTTTAAAGTTTGGACGATTGGTTCTAAACTAATAACCTGAGTTCGGGATAAGAATTTCTGATTGAGATGGTTTTGAAGCTGGGAGATGGAAGCTGGAAGAAGTGTAGAGCATCAACAATGGCTGTTTCTCTTTTTTAAGAGTCAATTTCAATTTGTTTAAACTTTTGTTTATTGAAACATTAAGATGTATTAAGGTGTTGAGAGTATTAAGATGAGCTTCGCTTTAAGCTTAAAATCAGAATGATTCATCTTAACTATACTTTATTTCTTAAATCCTTCTTAATGGTTTTAATAGATATCCAATATTTTTTGATAAGTTGAAACAACTTCTGTATTTACTTGTGATGCGACTGTAATTTTATAACTAAAAATAATTACCTCCATCCTATTTCTTCCAGCTTCCAGCTTCTCGCTTCCCGCCTTCAATATTACTTTACTTAACCCGAACTCAGGTTAATAATAAAAGTTTACAACATTAATAATAACATGTAACACTTAAATTTTAAGTATACTTAATGTTTAGTATTAACGCTGTAAACTTAAATGAGTCTATCAGATCACTTCATTTTACCTTTAAAGGCTTGTATGGTGCGACTTAGTACTAGGTTTTTCTTGTTTTAAACCTTTTTGTTGCTGTTGTCTTAGGGCTTCAGCAGAGAGGGCTGCTGCCTTTGGATTTGCCTTCACAGTAGGAGTTGTAAATTTACTAAGGTCTGATTGATCCTTGGAACGGGTAAGTGGAATCTTTACTTCTTTTTCAAAAACTTCAGCCTCAACAAGCGCATCCTGTGCTTTCTGTATAAAATCAGGACTTGGAGAAACAGAAAAGCCTTGAACAAGGTGGGATGCAATAGTTAAAGCAATAACTTTATAAGCCGCCTGAGTGGGATGTGCACCATCGGATGTCGCTACAAATCCCAGATTATTGGCTGTTATATTATCCAATAATTGTCTAAATGTACTATTGTCGTTTCTGAATTTACCATCTTTATTTTCTCTCAATAAAGAAGCAACCTCGTCGTATAACGCTGTATTTGATACATTTAAATTATCCTCCAATTGTTTAGGAAGATTGTTTGCAAATACTTTGTCAAGTTCTACCCTAAGTTTGGCAATGTCTTCCTGATGTTTTTCGGGCTTTATCTGTTGATAGTACTTGGCTACAAAATCTATCTGGCTCGGATAGGTTCCGGTAACCATTAATGCATTTTTTATAGCCTTTATGCTGGGAAGTTTTTCAGCTGATATCTTTGGATCTGCCATTTTTTTCAGGATTAAATCACCCACTTCCTTATGAAGTATAATCTCATTATCACTTTTAAGGGCTTTATCCAATAGGGGTTGAATCTCAGCAAATACTTCCTTACCTCCTTTAGTATCTTTATATATGGCTTCAAATTCTTTTAGGGTATTGGCAAGCGAAGTATCCGTACTGTTTTCCGGTTTTCCAAATTCTACTTTTCTTCCGTGGCGCTGTGCAGCTTTTATAAGACGTAAGTTATATAAATTGCTCTTAAGTGCACTATACATATCAACAACCATCGTATCATCATATTTATCCGGAAATGCTGCTTTTAGGTGCTTGTTGAACTCCAAAGTAGCTTCCTGGGCTTTAAGTACGATCGGATCGTTCTGTGATTTAGCATAACGTACAGCTTCTACCGGAGCTGGATTATTGATCACCATAAAATATGATTTTCCTCCATCCTTAGCAACACGATCACGAATCTGATCAGTCATCTCTTTGACCTGAGCAACAATTGACTTCATTAATGCAGGGTCTTTACCGTCAGTAACTGTATCATTTAAACCAATCCAGACAATATGTAATGTATTTTTAGACTTAGATGTATCACTATCTAATTCTTTGAAATATTTTTCTTTCTGTTCTATGATGGTTGTCAACCCTATTTTATTGGCAAACTTTTCTCTTTCATTAACTACCGCTCCGCCTACCGCATAGTTTACGAAAGACAATCTGTTACCAGGGCTTCCATGAGTTGACTCTTTCAGAGACATATGCTTCTCCGTTAAAGCATTAGTTTGTTTCTTATCTTTACCATCTATCAGACTCTCGCCACCAGACCATTCCCACACGAAATCGGTCCAGTTTTTTGTGTCGCTAAAACGTCCCACAGAATTAACACGCATGGCACCAGTAGCTCTTGCTAAAAGACCTGTTATGGTATTTTTTTTAATACCAACGTCTGACATACTGTCCCCTAAAATTACTATTCTATCTATCTCTTTCATAATTAAAAAATTTTAAATTACTGTATACATATTGTTATCCTATATATCTTCTTACAAATTTATTTTTTGAGTTAACTGATCTATATATTTTTTATACAATTAAACCTGGATCGTTGTAGTTATAAATTAAAATCACTAGCGAAGTTAACAGTATTGCAAGGTAGAAATTGTGATTGCTTAGTATTAGTTTATACTGATTCAAAAATCAAAAAGTTACAAATTTAAAAACCCTTTTAAACTTGCTTTACCCTTAAGAATCTCTTAAGATCCCTTGGTTTTACCTTTAAAGGCTTGTATGGTGCGTCTTAGTAACAGGTTTTTCTTGTTTTAAACCTTTTTGTTGCTGTTGTCTTAGGGCTTCAGCAGAGAGGGCTGCTGCCTTTGGATCTGCCTTCACAGTTGGTGTAACATAAGCTGATTTATCAAATTGAATCTTTACTTTTTCTGCAGAAATTTCAGTCTCAACAAGTGCATCTTTAGCTTTCTGTACAAAATCAGGACTTGGAGAAACAGAAAAGCCTTGAACGAGATGGGAAGCCATCGTTAAAGCAATAATTCTATGAGCTGCCTGAGTGGGATGTGCACCATCAGATGTCGCTACAAATCCTAAGTTACTGGCAGTTATATTATCCAGTAATTTTCTAAATGTACTATTGTCAGGGCCTTTTTTATTTTCTCTCAATAAAGAAGCAACCTCGTCGTATAACGCTGTATTTGCGACATTTAAATTATCCTCCAATTGTTTAGGAAGATTGTTTGCAAATACTTTGTCAAGTTCTACCCTGAGTTTGGCAATATCTTCCTGATGTTTTTCTGGTTTTATTTCCTGATAGTATTTGGCTACAAAATCTATCTGGCTTGGATAGGTCCCGGTAACCATTAATGCATCTTTGATAGCCTTTATGCTGGGAAGTTTTTCAGCTGATGTCTTTGGATCTGCCATTTTCTTAATGATTAAATCACCCACTTCCTTATGAAGCATAATCTCATTATCACTTTTAAGGGCTTTATCCAACAGGGGCTGAATTTCAGCAAATACTTCCTTACCTCCTTTAGTATCTTTATATATGGCTTCAAATTCTTTTAGTGTATTGGCAAGCGAAGTGTCTGTACTGTTTTCCGGTTTTCCAAATTCTACTTTTCTTCCGTGGCGCTGTGCAGCTTTTATAAGACGTAAGTTATATAAATTGGTTTTAAGTGCCTCATACATATCCACAATCATCGTATCATCATATTTATCCGGAAATGCTGCTTTTAGGTGTTTGTTGAACTCTAAAGTAGCTTCCTGAGCTTTAAGTACTTTTGGATCATCCTGTTTTTTAGCGTAACGTACAGCTTCTACCGGAGCAGGATTATTTACCACCATAAAATATGATTTCCCTCCATTCTTAGCGACACGATCACGAATCTGATCAGTCATCTCTTTGACCTGAGCAACAATTGACTTCATTAACGCAGGGTCTTTACCATCAGTAACAGTATCATTTAAACCAATCCAGACAATATGTAATGTATTTTTAGACTTAGACGGATCACTATCTAATTCTTTGAAATATTTTTCTTTCTGTTCTTCAATGGTGGTCAATCCTATTTTTTTTGCTAATTGTTCACTTTCACGAACTACAGCACCGCCTACCGCATAGTTTACGAAGGACAACCTGTTACCAGGGCTTCCATGAGTTGACTCTTTCAGGGACATATGCTTCTCCGTTAAAGTATCTGTTTGTTTCTTGTCTTTACCATCTATTAAACTCTCACCACCTGACCATTCCCACATAAAATCTGCCCAGTTTTTTGTGTCACTGAAACGTCCCACAGAATTAACACGCATTTTACCCATAGCTCTTGCCAGCATACCTGTCATAGTATTTTTCTTTATACCAAGGTCAGACATACTGTCCCCTAAAATTACTATTCTATCTATCATAATTAAAAATTTTAAATTACTGTATAAATATTTTTATCCTATGTATCTTCTTACAAATTTATTTTTTTGAGCGAACTGATAAATATATTTCCTGTCCAATTAAACCTACATAGTTGTAGTTATAAATCAATGCATTACAGGATAATATTTGTTACTCCCTTATCTTATGAGTTAAAATATGGCCAGACAAATTTTAAAGATCTATCGAATGAGATTGGGAAAAAAACACTCAATATTGGAGCAAAATTCTATACTCCGAAATCTCGGAAAACCCGTAACATTGTTATCCTCTGAGTTGATTTTATCTTATTTATTTTGAATGTAATATTGTTCTCCGATATAGTTCCATAAAGTAGTATTTATGGGCCTTAATATATTATTGCAGGTATTGGAACCATTTTCCCGGAGTACCATGATGGCTGCATGCTTTGAAAGCGGGTCACCAAATTCGATAACTTTTAGCAGGCATGCTGTTATCTCTTTATTAACAAATCCATCAATCAATCGCCAGATCTCCGGCGATACTGTTCTTCCCGCACTCCATCTCTCGTTAATATAATCGGTAGCAATAAAAGCCAGCATTTCATTTTTACGCAGGTCCAAATTCTGAATCTGATAGAGAGGCCGCCACATAAACAATGCTTTAAGAACCATCTGATTCCAGGAATTTAAAGGCAGATATTTGGCTGCAAAAGGATTGAAAAGCGCTATGGAGTCGAAGACAGAGGTGATATTGGTTCTTATTCCCTCTTCAACAAGAGGAACAAATTCACAGGCATTTTCCAGGAAGAATATTCCTTTATAAATACAGATAAATTCGTTGATATCTGCTGACTGTATGAGTTGTTTTATGATAGCTATGTTCTGATCTTCAGGAATAAGGACCATCAATAAACACCGGCAAAATTGCTGGAGATTCCATTGTCCGGAGGTAAGGTCTGGATACAGCTGCTCAAGGATAATTTTTTCAGATGGGCTCCAATCTGGTGAATCGGATGAAATCATACGAGGGATTAATCCAAAATTCTGAAAGAAGAGGTCCTCATTTTCAAAGAGCATAACAGTTTTCATCCAATCCATCTGAGCTTCTGAAAGCCTGGTTTGGATCAATGAGTATAATATTTCGCAGGAATTATTATTAAAAGTGTTTTCAGTCATTTCATTAGTGTTTTTGAATTGTTATATAATGGGACATATATTGATCATAATTTCTTGTAAAAAACCTTTAATAAGAAAACTAAATACATCTCATTCAGATTTATTTTATTTAGATTTTATTGCATTAAAAGCTTTTCCAGGTAGACCTCTCAGAACAGAACCAGCCTTATTACTCAACTTATTACCGGATTCAGGATCAACTAAAAGATTGGCAAATTGTGGAACTTTTAATATCATAAGTATCATGATAACCTGAAAAGCAATAGACAGAAGAACATTCGTGAATTCTGTCTTATCAACAGACAAAAGAACTATAATTACTTTCAGAATTGTTAATATGGGTTCCCATAGCAGTATAGACAGGAAACCAAAGAACCATGACTTCAGAATTCTTTCATTAGATACAATAAGTGAAAAAGGCAAAACAAATATTCCCAACACATAATAGACAAATATCATCAGTAATTGTCTCATTAAGATATACCCTCCAACAACAGAAGCAATAAAATAAATAATGATATGGAAAAGTTCTAAAAAGGGATTAATCTGCAGAACATCATACACACCATTTCCATCTGCCCCAGTTCCCTGCACATGGGTTATAGCAGTTTGAAAGGCCTGATCAAAATCAGCAGGGCTGCGTCCTGTCACTTTATAGGCACCATGTTTTATTATATCGGATAAAATATCTACAGTATCAAATAATAATAATTTTACCAGAGGAATATATAATGTAATTGCCATAAGAGTGAGAATAGGTCTTAAAAGAGCATCCCGTCCAATCTTTTCATCCGGATCAGCCATTGCTTTCATTACTTTATACCCCACAAAAACAAACGTAAATGTAACGGCTATGAGAAGAACGTAAGGTCTCGACTCATTAATAAAGAGATCAAATCTAGTCTGAAGAATTGATCTATATTGATCTAGAATTTCATTTATTGTCATTTAGCGTGTAGTTTTAACCATCGATAACTTTTTCATTTTACAGATGTTATTATATATTATTTAAGTAAGACTTTATTAATGACCGATAAGGATTCCAGGTCTTTCTTGATAGACAAAACTGTGGCTCTGATTTTCAAAATCCTTATTAAAAGCTTTCCGAAAACAGTATAAACCTGCCCCACACCTCCGGAGAGAATTCCGGATGCTAAGTATCTGTAATAGTCATATTGGGCTTCATCTAAATACTTGTCTTCTGTTTCAAGATCACCAGTTTTCTTTATCAATGAATATTTAAGAGATAATGGAGTGAACTTTATGATGTCAATAACCTTTTTTATATCTTTTATTTCTTTTTTGGTAGTTTCAATTGTAGCAATAGAAGCAGCGGCAAGCGCAAGGCTGTTGATGTTTACCACACTCTTTTTATCATCAATCTCTTTTTCCAGCTTTATAAGTTTTTCCAGCAACTTATTCTGTTCGTCCTTTAGGGCAATTTCTGCCCCTAATCCTGCAACAATTCCAGCTTTGGTTCCTGCAACTACATAATCCGTAATATCAAAAGACACTGTCTGCGTATAAAAAAAACTAAAGCTAAAAAGAAGGAGGAATGTAGATAGTTGTTTAATAGTTTTCATCTTCCAGTGTTACTCTTATTACTTTGTCTAATGCCTGCTGAATGAGGCGCAACCGCTCTCCTTCAGGAATGTAGTTGGTTGTATCCAGATAGTTTGTAATGTTCTCTTTCTCGGAATCATATTTTTTTTTGAATCTTCTTCTTACTAAAAGGTTTGACAGTTTACCGCTTGAAAGAGGTGAAACAGCGACTATCGGATATTTATCCTCTATATAACTATAACTTGTTTTGGATACGAATTTCAACATATCATCTTTTTTTGAAGTTAAACCAGATGATATACGGGTAAGTTCCTTATTAGGTTCTATATAAATATCTTTTGTCCTTGCAACAACAGCACTTTTTGCTATAGCATACCCATTTAATTTTCTATGCGCTGAAACAATATCTTTATACAGCTCCTTTGACAGAAGATCATTGGCTGACCAACTCCAAGTTAAATTAATGATAATTTGAGCTTTGAAGATGACAGACAATAATAATGATCCTACGAAAAATGCCTTAATACTGAATGATCTGAAATCAAAATATAGTATATTCATGACTCTGAAAAATTTATATTAACTATTTAACAAATTGCTGAACTAATTTCTTCTTGAGATTACTCTGTTTTATATTTTCATCTACCCTATCAAGTTCCCGGTTAATGGCAGACAGGGATGCCCTTAATTCTTCATACAGATTAATTTTTTCGCCCAGAATGGTAAGCTTTTCACCATTTAAAAAATTGGAAGACATATTCTCTATCTGGTTGTCTGCTGAAAGTAAATACACTTTATTCTCTTTCTTTTTTGAATAAAACAGGAAAGAAAGCTTTTCATTATCTTCCTTAAGCTTACTGGCTCTGTCTTTCACATTATTGATAATATCATTTACTGTAGAAAGCCAGGCAGCACCACCATAATACAGAAGCCTTTTTCTATACTCTTTTACAAAATCTTTCGTCCTTTTCTCTGTTGTTTCTTCTCTTTCTTTTAAAAAAATATTTTCTACAATAATTGCAGCTGAACCAAGGTTTGAAGGTACGTCCGAAATTGGTCCAATAGGATTATTGGCAAATGGTTGGGAATAAGCTTTTATTGAAACAAATAATAACAGTACTATTAAAAACCTGTACATATTGGAATAAATTTATAGTTGAATAGAAAACTAAAATACAATTTCAAGGTTCTTGATCAATTGGATGAGATCCGGATTAGATTGTATCAGAAGTGCCAAAGCAGGCAAAGTCATAACACCAAAAACTTCCTTATCATTTTTAGAATATACCCTTACCAGCAGGTCACGAACTCTATAGATTTCCTGTCTTTCAGACGCTTTAATTTTTGAGGCATCAACACTTTGAAGAGCAAGAAGCACTAATTTATCTAATGCCAGAGATTTTAAATAATCTTTCTTAACATTGGTTATATAAGGCATTTTTTTAAACTGGTTCAATATAACAGGTCCTACCCCTAAAGCCCCGGTAGTTAAAGACTTAATAATAAAACTATTCTGCTTGTCAAATTTATTTGACTTTTTATAATTCCTTTCCAAAAATTCTTCATCATTCTTAATCATTTCTTCCAGATGATCATTTTGTAACTTTAGCTGCACAGCTCTTGCACTGGTATGTAAAAGAACTTCTGCAAGCTTTTTCCTTGTATCTGAATCTGTATTATTCAAATGAATAGCAACATGAAAAATCTGAGCTGAAAACAGCTGAAATGTTAAAAAAAATATAATGGATAATACTCTCATAATACTATATTATTAAAACTTATTATACATGAATAAATATTGAAGTTACTTAGGTATAAGACCTAATTTGTAGAATAGATTGCTTTGTTCTGCCTCATATTTCATTTCATCCAATTCCTTAGTCAGAAAATTCAAAGTACTTATAAATCCTTCATCCAGCTTTTCTCTGTTTCCGCGGTTAATCTTTATTCCTACGCCTGCTATATATGCATCTTCCAATATGCTGTTTGCGGCTTTAATATATGCCAGTTTCTTTTTGCACTTGCTTTTCTTAACAGGATTAAGGTAAGGGTTGCAAACGTTGGCATATTTGGAAAAATTAATAAGATCCTTTTTAGAGATCGTGGTTCTGGCCGAATTTTCAATTTCATTAACAACCTCAGTCTGAACCAGCTCATCTAAGCTTTTTTTTGTAGCTTTTTCATAATTATTAGTGCCATCTTTCTCAATAATTCTCTCCACTAAACCTATGGGATCAATGTAGGGTAACTGTCCCTTATACTGCAGTGAAAAAAACAGGAATAGCAGAATCAGATATTTCATAACTGAATATATTTATATGTATTCCGGAAATAAAAGCTTCTTTCTGGGAATGCGGATATTTACGCTTCTGCCTCCGGCATGCTCCCCTACTTCAAGACTCAATATCTCATCTTCGTTTAAGGTGAACTTATCAAAGATGAAGGTAAGAACTCTTGTTTCACCCAATTTTATATTTCGCTGGTCGCCACAGGATTTTACCGGTGTCAGTATTCTCTCCTGATATACATAATCTTTCTTTGCCGCATTATTATTCTTGAGTTTTGATCTGAAAAGGACCTGGTCTATATCCAGAGTGATTTTAGAGGTATTATAGATTTCTACGCGTAATACAATTTTATTCTGAAAATTTCTGTAATAGATTCCATTTAAAGTCAGGTTCAATCCATCACTATTATCTTTAATTTTTACGGTAGAAGGAGCATTTTCAGATAACATACACAATTCCTGAAGATCTTGTGCTGTTTTTTCTTCCTTTTCAATTTTGTTGATATTTTCCTTTGCAAAATAATCTATCTTAGTAAGGGTTTCCACTGCCTTATACGTTGTAATATTCGGGTCTCTGTTGTACCCCATATCAATAGAATAATAGCTTCCTTTACCGTTAATAACCGTAAGATTTGCCTGTTGACTTTTTGGATCATTCAGCTCTTCTCCCGTATGCTTTAATTTTAGCATATTACCAATGGTATCTGCAACGAAATAAGTAGATCCCACATCCACATACTTTATTTTTTCGTCAAAAATAATGTGTGTTGTTTTCACATCTGAAACTTCAATTGCCTGGCGTTGAGATAGAGGCTCCAATATTTCCTGGGCGAAAGATCCCTGAGAGCACATAAAAAATAGAATAAATAATACAATGTGTTTTTTCATTTCTTTTGAGAATTTAAATCAATAAAATCATTAATAGCCACAGACATGTTTCCTTTTGCTTCATATATACCCCGGATTATTTTGTTTTCATCAGCATTGGAAGAATAACATGCATATCTTTCAGGGGATACTTTGACTTTATATACATTAGACATACTTCCTACTTTCACATATACTTCTCCTTTGTCTGTAGAGTAAAGTTTTTGAAGATCAGATTCACTGAGTGACAAATATTTGGAAAACTTATCTTTAGATGCCATTTTCTTTTTATGTGAAAGCATAATCAAGGTATCCGTATTATTTACCATGGCAGGGCCGGCAGCAGTATCTAAAATATCTTCCAAATCCTGGGTCGCAATAGCAACTTCTCCATAAAACTTACGAACGGTCTTATACAAATATTTAATAAACTCTGCCATTTCTCCTTTAGAAATAGGTTTCCAACACTCGTCTATAAATATTGATTTTTTCTCTCCGGGAATCTTCTGAATCTTCGTCATCACCAGATTAATACACAACATCGTAACTAAAGGGAACAGTATAGGATGGTCTTTGATATTGTCCATTTCGAATACAATAAAACGCTCATGAATCAGGTTCGCAGGTTCTGCTGCATTGAGTATATCTTTATAATGTCCGTCGTAAAAATCTTTGAGAGAGAGTTTAAAGCTGATTTTATCAAAATAACTTGATTCTTCTTCAACCGCTGTATTTTCTGATATAAACTCATAGAAAGTAGACATACAAGGAAAAATACCATTCTTGACGACATGTTCGTAATAAAGATCCAGATAGCTGGACAGTATTTGTTTTTCTTCTCTGGAAGCTCCTTCTTCTCCTTTCCATAAGAAAAAGATCAGTGAAAGCAGAAAGGTTTTCTTATCTATGTTAATTTCATCTTCATCATAGTAATAGAAAGGATTAAATTGTAAAGGTGAGTTTAAGTCGTATGTAAAGTAAACACCCTCCACCAATTCACATAGCTTTTTATAGGAGTTTCCTATATCTATCATTACAATATGGTGACCCTGCTCATAATACTGACTCGCAATATGATTGATCAAAAATGACTTCCCGGTTCCTGAAGGCCCGAAAATTAATCTATTTCTGTTCACAATGATTCCCTTTTTAACAGGTTCGTCCCATAAGTCAAGACGTAAAGGAGATTCATTTTTACGGTCACAGAAAAGAATTCCGTCTTTATTACTCTCGTAATAGGACTCAAAATTCAATAATGAAGAGGTTTGCTCGGATATACCAATAAATTTATGATTCTCTGAAATATAAGCAGGAGCTCCGGGGCAATTATTCATATATAATTCCTTTAAGGCATACTTAACCTGATAAGGCGTAATTCCTAAATCCCTGAAAGCATTTTCTAATAAGTTGACGTCATGCTCCAATTTCTTCTGCGAAACATTCCAGACGATCACACTAAAGTGCTGATAAATAAATGTCAATTCTCTTTCCAAAACATCTTCTACCAGATCTTCTACCTGTTGGTAAGTAACCTGATTTTCTCTTGAAAGTATCGCCATACTTTTAAATTGATTCATTTTGGTCTTCAGAGAAGAAAAAACTTTTTCTGAATCTTCAATAAAAATCACCTGGTTGTAGATATGGTTTACATCCAGCCCTGTAGATACCGGCTGTATAAAAGGAATTCTGAAATCAGTTTTAGGTGTAGAATATTCAATGCTTTTGATGGTGCTGTTAATGGTAATAGGAAGTTGATTATTTGAAGAAATGGTATACAATTCTGCAAATTTATTTCCTACCTGCAAGTTCCTGTCAAAAAACATATCTCTCAGGTTAGTCTCTCCTTCTTTCGAAAGAGATAAATATTTCCCTAAAAGAGCAATAATCTGATCACTATTCAATCTTTCCACAGTGAAAAAGCTTTCCTTTGTTAAAAATGAAAGACTCGATTCTACTGCCTTGATAAAATCATCTATTCCGTCTAAGTATTTATTATACTGGCTGGAGTTATTAAGTATACTTACTTTACTTTTAGAATCTTTTATTATTGTAAGATAACACTCATGGCTCATGGTCGGCTTTTCATGGAAAAACCTGTTATCACTTGCTGATAAAAAATTAGGACTCTCAGATACATGCTCTGTGATAGAATCTACAAAAAAGAAATCCTGTTTCTGCAAAATTGTTCCGGCAGGTAAAGATCTGATCACTTTGTCAAAAATCACACTAATCTGCTCAATCTGATCGCTATCAAGCGAATATATCTGAGGAAGCATAACCTTATAGACCAGGCCAACATCTCCTTTTTTACTAATTAGCAAATCATCATCTACAGCTAATATGTTAAATATTTTTTTGATATCTATATCTTTCATAATCTTAGGAAATAATTCTTAATACCATTTTATAAGACTTCTCTAATTAGAAACAGAGTTATTATTGGATGCTCTTATATTGATCCATAATTGGTATTTTTTAGGTAAAAACACTCTTTTTTTCTCAAATACTTCTTTACTGATTTCTTTTCCAGCTGATAAAATTGCCAGGTTTCTGGCCTCCTTTAAATCGACCCCAGTATTAGTACCTCCTAAAATAGAACCGCTTGCATTTGTTCCTCTTTCAATGGCGTAATCAAAAACATCTTTCGAAACTGTTGATGGTATTTTAAGCCAGGAATGGTTATTCATATGAATACCTTCTCTTCCGTCATAATCATACACTCTAAAGTTTAGCAGGTAAAGAACATTATCTTTTTTATAACTTTCAATATCAATATTTATACGGTCTTCTCCTAAAGATATTCTTCCATAAACAATTGTATTCTTAGGAATTACCAGCCCACCTGAGACATCTGAAAGCCTCATATCTTCTTTTATTCTTATAGGAATAATACTTTTGTCTAGTATTCTCTTCTGTTCTATAGTTTCTGAAGGAATGAGTTGTAAAATCTTTTTATTACTGCCAGCTGTTGTCCCCTGGAAAAAATTCTTTTGATCTCTGGTATCATTTTTAGCCAGATTCTTTTTATTTTCTCTTGTTTTTGAAGTACTAACCGAATCTGCAGAATTACCAGAGACTGCATTTTCCGCTAATCCTGAACGAATCTTATTCTGAAGCTCAAATATTTTACTCAAACTATTTTCAGGGTCTGAACCATAACCGGAACTATAGCCTGAGCCTGAACTATACCCAGAACCGGAACCGGAAGGATAGCTTCTCTCTTGTGAAGAAATGCTAGATAAAGCTTTCATGTAACGCTCTTGCCTTTTAGCATAGTCATTTTCTTCACTCTGGCCATTAAAGTTCTGCAGTTGTTCCTGCAATAATTTTTCATCTTCCGGAAGTTCGGTATCTATACCATATTTTCCATCTTTTGAAAAATACTTCTTTAGATCCCTTTCATCCTGATTATAAATTTCTAATTTTGATCTTTCTTCAAGCTGTTTCTCATCTACATTGGGAGTTAAAATCAATTTATCATTGGACTCCTTCATTTTTGGGAAAAGTATGAGGCTCATAATCAAAATAAGAATCCCTAAGGCAGCCACAAAAACAACCCCAATGATGATCTTTTTTTTCTTGTCTAGATTTGCAAACATATTTTATAAACTATTATTACACATAATATTCAGAAACAATAAAGGGTCTATTCTTTTACCTTCAAGTATTATTTCATAATGTAGATGAGGTCCTGTAGAATGTCCTGTATTTCCACTTAATCCTATCATTTGTCCAGGCTTTACATATTCACCTTTTCCAACAAACAGGGCCATTAAATGTCCATACCTGGTTCTAAAACCTCCCTGGTTATCAATTAAGATTGTATTCCCATATCCTCTTTCGTATGTTGAACTTAATACAATACCGTAATAGGTAGAAAACACAGCAGTTCCTGTAGGTACAGAAAAATCAACACCTTGATGCTTTTTAAGTACTCCATCAATAGGATGTTTTCGATATCCGTAATGGGATGAAACAATTTTATCATAGGATTCCACCGGTGGTATCATCTTTTGTGATTTTATTTTTTGACAGGTAAACACTATAAGAAAAACAACATACACAGGAAGCAAGCTATTTCTTTCGCTAAATACTCTATACATAAGAAGTTACCATCATTATACATTTTTTCAATTAAAAAAATCAATCCTCTTCAGTGGCTATATCAGACAGTGGCTCAGTGGCCATATCTGCTTCTTCCTCCTGAGAAATTCTATATAATTCGTTTTCAATAAGAATATCTACCTCTTTTACAATCCTCTCAAAATTTCCATTTAAAACCTCACTGATCATTTCTCCTTCTATGACGGTTGGTATTTCCTTCTTTATCTGATCAGTACGCTTCTCAACTTCTATTTTTCCTCTAAAAATCTTTCTATTAATTTCTTCTCCGAAATTATCAGCAACAACCCCTACAAATTCTCCCTGAGAAAGCTGAGATATCGTAGATACCGGAATGGCATACTCCAAATTCTCATTGATAGAATATGAATTATTGGTATCAATTGTTATATTTTTTAATTTTTGTTTTTTCTTTCCAAAAATTTCCTGAAGCTTGTTTGCTGTCTCACTTCTTACCGAACCGCTGAAAATATTCCCTACGATATTAAATATTGTTTCAGCTACTTTATCACCGTAATCTCTCTTCAGCTGTTCAAGATCCTGCATTCCGATGGTTGTAGAAACTTTATTGGATCTGGCCGTTGCAATCAGGTTATCTAACCCCATAAAATACATGGTTGGTAACTCATCCAATATGACTGAACAAGGCTGCCTTCCTTGCTGATTAATTTCTTTTAGAAGTTGGGTAACTACAAGCCCTAAAGCAGGAGAATTAGTGGTTTGGGTACTTGGTGAGTTAGCAATAATTAATATGCATGGACTTTCCGGATTATTGATACTTAATGAAATATTCTCTTCAGGGAAAACATTATTCCCCATTACCCAAAACAATTCCTTTGTTGCCAACTGAGACAGGGGTATTCTCGCAGAAGCCGTCTGACCTGAAAGCTGTTCATAAGCCTGCTTTGCCAAAGCATCTGCAAAAGGAGTCATAAAGAACCTTAGTTCTGAGTATTTCCCAAAAACTTTAAATACTTTTTCATCCGGCAAAGAAGCTAAAGATATGGCATGAGGCAACGTACAAAACTTCCCATCTTCATAAATTCTCAAGAAATAAATACAGGCTGCGAAATAGGAAATAGCAGATTGAGCAAAAAAGTCTTTTTCTGTAATCCATTCTTTATTCAAATTAAATAAGATGGTTTGTGATGCTTCAATGGCATCTGCTGCTTTCCTTATCAGTTGAGGATCCAGAGGATTCACAAAATTAGATTTCTCCAAATCATCTAAAGAAACTACACAAAAACGAGGTTTAATATTGTATTTTTCTTTATAATATTCATAAAAAGCAAATGTTTCTTTTGCCAGTGCAGGAAATTTGAAATCATACACCATCATTGAAAACTGCTTTTGAATATGCTGCCGTATATACTCTTCAACCACAGAGTAAGACTTTCCTGATCCCGGAGTTCCCAAAACCATCGTGGCCCTAAAAGGATTCACTACATTAATCACCCCATTTTCTGTTTTAAAATTCACAGAATAAGGGTTTTTCTTAACTACTTTCTCTTGTTCAAAAATTAGATTCTTGTCATTAAATTCATCCTTCTTATCATAAAAATTGAAGAATTTTCTGAGTTTTAAAAATCCAACGATATAAATAATATAAGACGCAAAAGATATAATAGTATAAGATATAATCTCGATCTTCAAAACCGATACGCTTAAGAAAATAATAAGGGATATTCCTGCTACTATAATATTCTTCATAAAAGAAGAATTTTCTCCTACCTCTCTCTTAACTTCAAAACCAAAGCAACAAAAGGTAACAATAGTAAGGCTTAAGGCTCTTAATAATAAAGGATTCTTAATGAGAGGGAAAGCTTTAAATAACTTTATGATGAATATATTGATATATTCGTTACCCAAGTTTCTCTGAGCTACATAACTATATTTAGAATAATAAATATCTACTAAAACCAATAGTATACTTACTAAAAAAGAGAATATAATTAAAATATCTAAAGAATATTTATCATTTTTCATTATATACAAATTACGATGGAATCCAATTGTTGGAATTCCAAATTATCTACCAATACTTACTCATCAAAAAGGATTTCAGCATACTATACTGTATCAGTTATCCTCAGCATTAGGAGGGGTTTCCTCTTGTACACTATTGCCAGCATTAGGAGCTGAAGCCTCTTCAAATCCTTTACTTTTGAACAGGTAGTTTTCAATAAGTAACCCATGAGGATTATTTTCAGTTCTTGCTACATTATATAAATCAAATGAAGCATAGAACAGATTTTTTGTACTCACATTCTGGTCAACTCTGGAGACACTGAGTTTTCCATAAACAGATGCGTGATAAGGATATTCTTTATCATTAACTTTTATAGAATCTATATCTAATTTTTGAACTAAATTTTGAGATTGTATCCTCGCAAAATGCCCATTTGCTTTAAGAGATAAATACAATTGTTTACCAGAGTTTCCGATCAGATAGAGCGCCTCATTGATATTCTTATCATAGCTAAATTGATCATAGCCAAAAAATAATCGGTGAAACACTTTAATATGATTCTTAATCTCAGGTAATCTATAATTTTCATAGTCCTGATCATTATTCATAGAATTTGCAATGGCAGCTTGCCCCTTTTCAGTTAGAACATATATCTTTTTAGTAAAAACTTTACTTACATAAACAGCCCAGATTCCACTGGAAACAATCGCTATTACTGTGATAAAAAAGCTAAGAAATAATGCTTTTTTAACTAAAGAATAAGTAGAAGGAATTTCACGTAATTTTTTTAAATCCATTGTTTTTTTATATTGATAAATTATGATACAGATAAAAGCCTTCTATCTGAATATTTTAACTTTAAAAGAAGCTTTTCTACAATTTTCGCATAAGAAAGATTGCCTGTCATCCCCATTTTCTGATAATGAGGCACTATTAGCAAGCTTAACATTTTGGTTACTTTTACACTTTACACACCTGATATCATTATCTAATGCTTTATTTTCTGCTTCCATTGAAGCAAACTTCACTCTTTCTTCTTCAATATTTGAAGAGGTAAGAAAAGATTTAAATTCCATAGTTAAATTAAAGGTGTTCTTAATGGGCATAGTATGAGAATACATGCCACAAGCAAAATTTTAAGAAAAAGTAATTGACAAGATGATGTTGAATAATTTTACATTGTAAAAAGTATTCAATAAGTCTCACAGAGATAGATCGTGTTAATTTTAGAAAAAAGCTATACAGACTGCTTAGTACATATAGCTTAAATCTAACAATACTATGTAAAGAACTCTATATTAGATGAATACATGAGTAATAACATCAACCAAACCGAAAATAGCTAAACCTATTACAAAACGGACAAAATTCTTTTGAGCCTGTTCATTACCTTGCATATACTGAACAAATATCAGAAAAGCACCAACAATTGCAAAAGCAGCAACACCTGCGTTCAACGAAGTTTTAAGAGTCTGTGTCCACCCAGCAATTTTCGTATCAATTGTTCCTGCACCTCCTCCTGTTTGAGCGTATAATAAACTCCCCATTGGCAATAATAATGCAATAAAATTCCTTCTATTAAATTTCAAATTTTTCATTCTATTATATTTTTTTTAAACTAAATTTTAATTTTATTTGTTTATGTTGATCTGTATCTGGAATACCTGTTGAAAATTTAGTATTCCTGTTTTTTTGTCATCAGTATCCCGTAGAATGATACCATTCCATAAACATTTTGATAAATAAGACCTTGAATATAAGCTCAATGACTTAATTCAGATCAATTAATGATTTGTAATACTTCAGTTACTATTTTTCTTAAATCCTTTGCTGTCTTTTGAATTTATACTAATCAAATTTTCCAGTTTCTCATCAAATCTGATACATTGTACTCCCATCTTAAAATCAAAAAAAAACTCTTTAAATTCACCTTTTCTAGGATACTTTTTTATTATGTATAAATAAATAACAGGAATTACTAAAAACACTAATGATAATAAGACCTTCTTAAATACAATAAAAAGGAATAGCATTAAACATATAACAACTATCATAGCGGTAATTACAGGATAACCAAAGATTAAAGGCGTCCTTTCCAACGTTTTTGGGGTTTTATATTCCATACAAGTTGTGTTTATTTTATTCGAAAAAGTTCTTTATCATTACAAAAAATCACTTGGGAGACAACCTATTTTTCTCAGCTCACAATTAATTCCTGTGAGTATATAATTAAGTGGTAGATTATATAGAAGTATCCTATCTATAGTATATTTTTTGCTTGTGTCTTTATTATTCAATATTTTTAACGCAGTTTTGGTCCTTTAGGAGGAAGTGCAGGAGCAGCCTCAGACACGACTTTAGGAGCTCTAGCAGGCAGTTTTGGTGATTTTGGAGGAAGTTTTGGTGCGACTTCAGGTTTATTCTGAGTCTCTGTAAATCTTGAAAGGTCAATTTTATTTTTACCTGATCCTACTTCACGCGCATTTGCATACAGACTTTCACCAGCATTTGCATATATACTCTGGTCTGCATTTGCATATAGACCCTGATCTGCATTTGCATATAGACCTTCTTTTATAGATGACCCGTTTTTCTTGCTCTTACTTTGTTCAGATTTCGCTACTTGTTGGATAAGCGTTTTTTCAACTTCAGTAGTAAGCTTTTCCAAATCAATTCCTTTCGTTGCTAAAATCCCGATATTATTCGGATTTCTACTTTTGGTAAATACTTCAATATTTTCCTTACTATCATCAACAAAAATATTATGAACAGTACTCAATCCTTCAATACTTGATTTTTGTGCTTTTTCATATTTTTTTATTTCTGCATCCTTACTTTTAGCCATTACAATTCTATCCTTACTAATAGGAACAGCAATCATTGGAACATTGTTTAAATCAGTTAAACCCCTTGTTTCGTATACTGCTTTAATTGCACCCGGAAAAAGAGAGGCAGTTAATACAACAACGTCAACACCTTGATTTTTACTTTTTTTAACAAATTCATTCAAACCCTTTGCATCAAAAAAGTTAAATGTTTTTTCAGGCTTTCCTGCTTTTTCAGCTTCTTCTTTAGCAGCATTTTTAGCATTTATCAATGCAACCTGTACAGCATACTTGGAACTTAGTGTAAGAGGATCTTTACCCATAAGCTCTTTCATTAACTGATCTTTTGTTAATCCAGGAAGATCATTGTCTTGATACTTATTTGTATATTTCATGATCGCATTATGTAGATGACCATCAAATTGGGTATTATCAAAGTCTAAAAATACATTTGTTTTCTTTTTCATTTTTTGTACCTATTTCTTAATACTGATATTTACATTATTGTAGTCGATAGAATTTTGAAATCCTGACAAAAAATTTTTATTTTTTTTTCAACATACTCACAACCATCGGATTATGTTATTTATTAAAAATGGAAAAGTAAATACGCTTATGCAATACAAGCCTGGAGAAACGATAGAACTCAACTTACATTATCTTTGAATTCCCATTGTAAATCCTTGAATTTATTTGTATAGCCAATTGAATAGAAAATCTCAATTGGAAAATCCGAGAA
This sequence comes from Chryseobacterium sp. S0630, assembly GCF_024158915.1. Classification (GTDB taxonomy): domain Bacteria; phylum Bacteroidota; class Bacteroidia; order Flavobacteriales; family Weeksellaceae; genus Chryseobacterium. The sequence goes on from NZ_JAMZGF010000019.1 coordinate 81,509, forward strand.
CACGTCCCAATAATATCTTTCAAGAAGACCAGCCCATTGCACAATATTTAATTACAATTGCCTTATTACTTAACAACATAATAATTTTCAAAATTAAATGATTTAATAATCCATCAAAAAACAACGCTGTAAGAATAAACAGTCAGGCATGTAGTTTTTATTCATTTTAACAATATGAATAAAAATTACACTGCTATCAATATATAGCTGCCAATAATAAATATTTCTCTACAAAAAAATGGATGGCCATAACAGCCATCCACATACAGTTAATAAATATGAAGTTGATTTTAAAATAAATCCTATTTTTTAAGGAATTTAGCAGATGATTGGCTGCCATCGGTAAACACAACATTCACCATATAGTTTCCGGTCATAAGCTTTTGCACATTAATTTTTACACTTTGTCCTTCTAAAGAAATCTGCTCAGTGCGGAATACTTCCCTACCCATCGTATTAACAACAGATACTGCTTTTACTTTTTTATCAGATGATATTTTTACATTCAGGTAGTCCACAGCAGGAGCAGGATATACTGAGATAGAAGAAGAACTATCTTTCATCTCTCTACTCTGAACTCCGGAAGTTCTTGCTGCTGATGATGGAGCAACATCCGTTAAATACCATTCTTCCAGGTCATTGCCTGCCTTAGTCCCTAAGAGAATCAGAACTCCACTCGAATTAAAGGAACCTTGAAGTGCTAAATTAAGCCCTCCTTGCAGATCCTGAATATAATACGAGTTGTCTCCTTTTCCTGTGGGTAAAATACGGAATCTTTGTACCCCAACTGCATAACTAACATAGTCACTAGTTCGAACTAAATCCCCATACTGTTGACCATTGCAAGTCAATGTAGTGGCAGTGCCTGCAATCCCAATACTATAAAATCCATTGGCTTCAGCCTTTAATATAAACTTATTGGGTAAAGTCGAAGTTGTTGGATTTTGTGTATCTGTCATTAATGCATTTGCAAAAACACCCAACGTATATCCTGTCTTTTTGCTCACTATATATTTAGGTCCATTGACAAGTCTACGCATTTCTGTAAGCTCAATTCCATTACTATAGAGTATACCTGTATTCTGAGGATCAAAAGCCTCTTGTATTTTTCTGCCTAGTTCTGGTCCATTAGGATTATTTTCGCCATTCTCCCAACCTACAGCCATTGTTGATCCAAAAAACTCATCAGCACCCGCACCATAAGGTACGTCATTTCCGTACAAACCAGATAGAACAGCTACGGTTCTTTTATTCTGGTCAAATATTGGTGAACCAGATGCTCCTACATCTGCACCCTGAAACCCATTGGCTGTTCTTACTAATCTTGCTTTAAATGTTTTATCTGGATAATACCATACCCATTGCGGATTATTGTATGTTCCAATTTTTTTACTTTCCCCCAGTGGAAAACCCATATATACTCCTGATGTAGGAGCTATAGCCTGACGGTCATACCCATTTATATATACTTGTGATAAATCCAGCCCTGGAATAGTGGACAAATCTGTGACTACTTCTGCCACAGCAATGTCAAAAGGATGGTGGTAAGTTTTAGCTACAGGTTTTATGGTTACTTGAGCTTCTATTGTAGGTACCATAGCACTTCCTGTACAAGTTTGGTTTTCATATCCGAAAGTCAATGTTACCTGACTATTTTGCAGCATGGGCTCGCTATGCATTGCATGAGTCGCTGTAACCAAATAGATTTTACCATCTCCATTATTGATTAAACTAGCTGTTCCATATGTTCCAAGAGCGACAACTGATCTTTTTTGTTTTTCCCAATTTGCTCCTTCAGAACAATTTACATTAACTTTCTGTGCATTTGTTAATGAAAAACTTAAACCGCATAAAAGCGCACTAATAATTATTTTTCTCATCTAATTAAAATTCTAAATTATTTTTAATTGTATTAATACTGTCTTGCATGCGGTAAGTAATAATATTTCAAAACTAAAGGATTTAATAGTGGCTGAAAAATTTATTGTGTAGAAAAAAACAGACAGTCTATAGTTTTTCCTCAATTTATTAAATTAAAAAAATGACATTATCACCGATGTATAACTACTGCTAATAAATATTTCTCTACAAAAAAAATGGATGGCCAAAACAGCCATCCACATACAGTTAATAAATATGAAGTTGATTTTAAAATGAATCCTATTTTTTAAGGAATTTAGCAGATGATTGGCTTCCATCGGTAAACATAACATTCACCATATAGTTACCGGTCATAAGCTTTTGTACATCAATTTTTACACTTTGTCCTTCTAAAGAAATCTGCTCAGTCCTGAACACTTCCCTACCCATCGTATTAACAACGGATACTGCTTTTACTTTTTTATCAGATGATACTTTTACATTCAGGTAGTCCACAGCAGGAGCAGGATATACTGAGATAGAGCTAATTGACTTTGAAGTATCTGCATTTTTAGAAACAGAATTTCTTGAAGCATATCCAGGTGCATCTCCTAAAAACCACTCTTCGTAAGCTGCTCCGGACTTCGTTCCCAAAACAATTTTGGCTCCATAGTCATTGGAAGAGCCTTCTATTGTAAGATTCAACCCCGATCTTACATCCTGAATATAGTAAGTCCCATCCCATGAACCTGTTGGCAATATTCGAAACCTTTGATTAGTATCATTTGGATAAGCTATGTTCTGCCCGGCAGTAATTTTACTCCCGGCATTAGTCCCTATACTTCCAATTACAACATTATTGGACTGGCTTTTAAATTTATAATAGCCATACATATCTGTGCTTATAGTGAATGTGTTAGATCCACCAGAGGTTGATTGTTGAATCAAATCACCATTGTTGTTAATGGTAAATACATAACCAGATTTTTTATTAATTAAATATTTAGGACCATTAACAATTCTACGCATTTCCGTAAGGTCTATGCCATTGGTATATTCTAAACTGGTATTATTAGGATCCAGTGCAGACTGCAATGTTTTGCCTACTAAGTACTCATTAATACTTTCTCCATGCTGCCACGCTCCTGCTAATGTAGTACAAACAGCCTCTTTTTGTGTATAAGAAGGATTGAGAGTCTGGCCTTGTGAATTATATACTACAGCCTTTGTCCTCTTGTTCTCGTCAAATATAGGTGAACCAGAAGTATTACTTGCTCCTTGGTATCCGCTAGCTGTTGGTATAAGTGTCACAATCAGTTTTTTACTGTTATCATAAATTACCGGAGCTTGTGCCTTATTAAATGTTCCTATTTTCTTTGTATCATTATAATTTGGAAAACCTATATATGCTCCTGATTGAGGAGCTGTATCCTGGCGATCCCATCCATTGAGATAAATTTTTGATAAATCCAAGCCTGGAATAGTGGATAAATCAGTGATAACTTCCGCAACAGCATAATTATAAGGATCCTGATAACTTCTCGCAACTGGTTTTATAACAACCAAAGCTTTAACGGGAGGATTGATAACACCTCCTGTACATGTTGTATTTTCTGCCCCAAATGTCAAATCTGCTTCAATATTCTGTCCCATAATATAGTCATTCATTGCAGTACGGGAAGTTAATAAGTAAATTTTACCATCACCATTATTGATCAAACTTCCCACGGCATTCCATGAGAATTTTACAACAGCATTTTTTTGTTTTTGTAATGCTGCTCCTTCCGGACAATTTACATTTACCTGTTGCGCGTCCACGAACTGAAGGCCCATACCACAAAGCATTACGCTAATAATTATTTTTTTCATGTGATTAAAATTCTAAATTGTTTTTAGTTGTATTAATACTGTTTGGCATGCGGCAAGTAATAATATTTCAAAACTATGGGATTTAATAATTTATCAAAAGTAAATACTGTAGGAATAAACAGACAACTATGTAGTTTCAGATGAGAGGTCCTGTATTAGAAAAACGACAATATAGATAATCAACTATTTCCAACAATACAATAAATACATCACTCTTAATTACATCAACTAACCCCAAGGCCAACAAGCGAAAAACTACACAACCGTAGTTAAATATCTACCCTGTTTTCTATTTGCAAACAGCAATTTCTATATAGATTTAGCCAAAGATATAATAGCTATCCTATGAAAAAAAAACTATCAATGATCGGAATGCTCCTTATAACGGGTATTTCTTTCGCACAGACTGACCGTCTTTGGTCTGAAGGTTCAAAAAGAACTTCATCAGAGATCTTTGAAAACAAAACCAGTATCAGCAATCCTAAGGTATACAACCTGGATATCAACGGATTGAAAAACATTCTGGCAAAAGCTCCCAAAAGACTGGCTGCAGGCGAAAAATCAGAACTCATCATCTCTTTTCCGAATTCTGAAGGCAGAATGGAAAATTTTAAAGTGAGGGAGAATTCCAATTTTGCCCCTGAGTTGGCAGCAAAATATCCGGATATCAAATCCTATGTAGGACAAGGTCTGGATGATCCTAATTCCACAGTTTATTTCAGTGTTTCTCCACTTGGACTGTCATCAATGGAAATTTATGGTGATAAATCGGCCGTTTTCATTGAGCCTTACACCAAAGATCTTTCTTCGTATGTAGTGTACAGAAAATCTGACAAAAAAGATGATCTTAGTAAATTTGAATGTACTGTAGTAGATGCTGCACAGAAAGGAGTTTCCAATTCTGCTCTTGCGGCAAGACCTAATGCTGACGATGCTAAACTGAGAACATTCAGACTGGCATTATCCTGCACCGGAGAATACACTACTTATTTTGGAGGCACAAAAGCTCAGGCTTTAGCAGCAATGAACACCACAATGACCCGTGTAAACGGTGTTTTTGAAAAAGACTTTTCAGCTAGAATGGTTCTGATTGCCAACAATGATGCGGTGATTTATACAGATGCTTCTACTGATCCCTACTCAATACCATCAGTAGGTACTTCTTCTGCCAACCAAGGAAATACAAATGGATGGGGAATACAGTTACAAAACACGTTAACCAATGTTATTGGAAATGCCGGATATGACATTGGGCATTTATTTGGAGATTCAGGAGGAGGTGGAAACGCAGGCTGTATCGGCTGCGTCTGTGTAAATGATACTTCATCTAATACTGATAAAAATAAAGGAAGCGGCTATACTTCTCCTATAGATAATATTCCTTCAGGAGATAATTTTGACATCGACTTTGTGGCTCATGAAATGGGACATCAGTTCGGTGGAAACCACACTTTTTCTCATGGAAATGAAGGATCAGGTGTAAACGTGGAACCAGGATCAGGATCAACCATCATGGGATATGCAGGAATCACCAGCCAGGATATCCAACCACATTCTGATGCATTTTTCCATGCGGTAAGTATCCAACAGATTACCAATAATATTAAAGCTAAAACCTGCTCTGTTAATACCAATACAGGAAATTCCATTCCTACAGCTAGCGCAGGGTTAGATTATACCATTCCAAAAGGAACACCATTCGTACTGACAGGTACAGGAACGGATGCTGACGGAGATTCTTTAACCTACATCTGGGAACAAATGGACAGCGCTTCTTCTTCTCAGACGGGAGCAAGCTCTGCAGCAAGCGCTACAAAAGCTTCAGGACCTAACTTCAGATCATGGACTCCTACCACTGCACCTGTAAGATATTTCCCAAGAATGGCTTCGGTTTTAACGGGGGCAACTACTACAGCTGGTTCTGAAATCACAGTAGAAGCTCTTTCTTCAGTAGCCAGAACATTAAACTTCAGATTTACCGTTCGTGATAACAAAGCGGGAGGTTCCGGAAATAATTCTGACGATGCGGTAATCACCGTAAATTC
>NZ_JAMZGF010000001.1 GCF_024158915.1 Chryseobacterium sp. S0630
CTCACGATTAGAATGTAAGAGATAAGTTCTGCAAAGTTCTATAATACATTATTATAAGGACTGGAATATAAGTGATTTATAATCAGTATGTACGGGTATTCGTGCATACTGATTTTTTTTAAGTGGAAATACATTTCAGGAAAAAATGTGTTTTTGTTCGATCCAAAAAAAGATATTTCGATTGAAGTGAATTTTATTTTTGTATATTGTTGAATTATAGTTATTTGCGTTTTATAATGAAAAATTTAATAAAAATATTAGCCATGATCCTATTCTGCTCGCTTTTCAAAGCCCAGCAGACCAATGTTTCTGTTGTGAAATATGAAGATCTGGAAAAGAGAATTCAACAGGAAAAAGATAAATTGCTTGTGGTCAACTTCTGGTCTACAACCTGTAGACCGTGTGTAAAAGAGCTTCCTTATTTTATGGATATTAATGCAAAATATGCAGATAATCAGAAGTATAAGATGATTTTGGTTTCACTGGACAGGTTGGCCGATAAAGAAAGAGTCTTGAAGTTCATTAAAAATAAAAATCTGACCGCTGAAGTACTTTTGTTAGATGATATCAAAAGAATGAACACCTGGATTCCAAGATTTGAAAAAGACTGGGACGGAAATATTCCGGTAACGTTGTTCTACAAAAACGGATCAAAAATCCATTTCAATGACGGTGAAATGAGCAAAGAAGATTTGGAAAAAACAATTAAAGAAAATCTACAATAAATAATTAAATTATGAAAAACCTGAAAATTTTAATGACCGCATGCATCGTTGGGCTGGGATTACTAAGCTTTACAGCGAAAGATCATGATAGAAATATTAGTCAGAAAATGGACGTTTCATCGGTAAAAGGCTATGAAGTAGGGGACGAAGCCGCCGATTTTAAGCTTAAAAATATTGATGGGAAAATGGTTTCCCTCAGTGATTTTAAAAGTGCAAAGGGATTCATTGTAGTATTTACCTGTAATCACTGTCCTTATGCAAAAAAATATGAGGACAGAATCATTGAGCTGGATAAAAAATATAAGGCTCAGGGCTATCCGGTAATTGCCATTAATCCTAATGATCCCAATGTACAGCCGGAAGATGGCTATCAGCAGATGATTGAAAGAGCAAAGCAGAAAGGATTTACTTTCCCCTATCTGGCAGATGAAGGGCAGAAAATTTATCCGCAGTACGGAGCAACAAAAACTCCGCATGTTTTTGTACTGAAAAAAGAAAACGGAAAGAATATTGTAAAGTACATTGGTGCTATCGACAACAATTATGACAATCCGAATGATGTTTCAGAATATTATGCTCAGGATGCCGTAAATGCTCTGATCAAAGGGGAACCGGTGAAAATGACCAAAACAGTAGCCATTGGATGTACAATCAAAGTAAAGAAATAATATATTTGCCTGTATAAAATAAGATCGGTGTTCTTAGAATACCGATTTTTTATGCCTTAAACTCAATTTGAAATGAAATTCCAGTTCAGCCTGAAGTATCTGCTTCTTACCGTATTTATTTTTCTTGTAGAAGTATTGATTGCCACCAAACTAAGTGATATTTTCTTCGTGAGAGCTTATCTTGGAGACGTTATTGTGGTGATGCTTCTTTATACCTTTGTAAAAAGTTTTTTAAAAGTAAATGATCAGAAACTGATTCTGGGAATTCTGATTTTTTCATTGATGGTAGAATTTGCACAGTATTTCAATATTGCAGAAAAACTAGGCTTCCGTCCTGGAAGCCTGATGTATATTGTTATTGGAAATTCTTTCTCCTGGATAGATAATCTTTGCTATGCTGTAGGCTGCCTGATTCTCTATCTTATCGTAAAAATGACAAACAGTGATGGCTTAACCTCAACCCCTAATCCCTAGTCCCTAGTCCCTACCACCTACCACCTGCAACCTGCCACCTATTATCTATCTCCCAAAACTGTCATATTTATCCTCAGCATACTTGGTAAAACGGTTCAGAAGAGCCACATTTTCCTTTTCCATAGGCGAAAGATCATTATCTACATTGCTGGAAACCGGGATGTACCAGTCTGTCTGCTCAAAGAAATTTCTGTAGGTTTCTTTTTTGAAAGAGTAGCCATGTCTTGCAAATACGGAATTTTTGATGATCTCAAGATCTAGTTTTCTTAAATTTTTAAGATCTTTTTCCGTCAGTTTTTGCTTCGATGCATTCAGTTTGAAGATGGCTTCTGAAGCGATACGGTTTTTAGAGGTTTTATAACTTTCTGTTTTTCCGGTTTCTTCATCGGTGTATTTTTCAGTAAACTCTTTAGGATTTGACCAGTCTACCAGATCAGAATCCTTATCCAGCATAAAGTTAGGGTTATAAACAAACTCTTTTTTGGTCAATTTAAGTGTTTTTGAAGGAGCTTTAACGCTTGTTTTATCAAAAGCATTCCACTTTCCGGTTAAGCTGTCTCCTTTCAATTTTACTTCAAATCTTCCATCTGTTTTGTCATTGCCGGGTTCATCCAGTACAAAAGAAGCGGTTGATGCATTGAAAACTCCTCTGAATGGTCGTTGATTACCATTCACGATACTTTGTCCGTAAACACTGTCTTTGGTAATTCTGTTGATCTTTAAAGAAATTCTTTTGTAGTTACTGACATCATATTCTGAGCCGTCTGTTGGGTCAACTACCTTTTCCATGCCGGCAAATTCACCCGTGTAAATTCCGTAATATTCTTTGTGAACCTCGGGGATTACCACAGAGTCTTTCTTTGCAGTCAGAGAATCTTTTCCTGATTCAGTAGTCTTTCCCTCTTTTTTGCAGCTTAACAGAGAAACTGTAAGCAGGGAAATGAGTGTGTAATTTAGAATTTTCATATAAGTTTTTTTGTGATTAAATATTCAATAATAAGGATGTTGGGAATCCAGCCCAGCCATGCAATGATCTGATAGACCTCCATAGGATTGGGATGAAATAAATATACAATAATTACCTTCCACATTCTCAGGGTAATAGCAGATAGTGTAAAAGCAAAACTCCGCCACATCCACTGTTTGTGTTCTTTAAACCTTTTCTGTCTTGCCAGCTGATAGGCTTTCAACGTTGAAAACCACCATAAAAAGCCTAAAATAACAAAAGAAATCTTTGAAAAAAGACCTCCGTTGGCAAATATTCCCATATAAATTCCCGAAGGTGCTGCACAGATCAGAATGAGAAAAATATACGCTTTTCCCATATTCCTGTGGAAATTTTTGAGTCCAAAATTCTTTCTGAGCAAAGCAAGAAAACCCGAAAGAAGCACAAAAATGCTCGTATAAACATGAGTATAGAAAAACGTAAGATATTCCGGTCTTTCTACCACTTCAGTCTGTTTAATCATCAGAAAACTGACTTCAGGATTAAAAGGAATGTATTCTAAGGTGATTTTCAGCATCAGCCAAAAGAAATACCCAAACCCTATGATTAGTAAGATTTTAAAGAAAACTGCAGTATTTCTTTTGGCAGAGAGCATTTTAATAATTTTTAAAAGTCATAGGAACGTTATATGTTGATTTAATGGCTTGCCCATTTTTAGTGGCGGGTTTCCATCTTTTTTTTAAAGCATTCATCACACGATCCATTTCTTTATTCATAGCACGGTTGTTTCCTGTTGTTGAAATAGAACTTATACTTCCGTCAGGATTAACATCAAAAGTTGTTAATGATTTCGATGTTCCAGATGCTTTTTCCAGACAGGAAAGATCGAAAACTTGACTGATATCCTGCATCAGAGCAGTCATTCCTCCTGGATATTCAACAGGTGTAGTAACTGTTTTTTCTGTGTTATTGTCTGGATTATAAGTGGTTTCTGGCTGGTTGGTTTGTGAAAATGCGAGTCCAAAACCAAGACACAAAGCGAAGGTTATTATTTTTTTCATGATTAATATTATCGTATTCAGGTTATTTATTTTCAAAGAAATCAATCACTAACTCATTGAATAATTCCGGTTTTTCTTCGGGAACATAATGATTGGCATTGGGGATAATAGCTAATTGTCCTTTTGGGATAGATTCTGCGATTTTTACGGTGTGTTCTGTTTTTATAAGATCATTATCACCAGCAATGATCAATGATGGACACTGAATTTTACTCAGGTCTTCATACTTCCATTGGGGATACTTCAAATCCAGATTCAGAAGATCAATAAAGATATCGTTTTTGTGGTCTTTATTGTCTTTAGTAAGGCTTACGAGCATTTCTTTCATGGATTTTAAATCATGATCTTTCACTCCTTCCGGAAAAATATTGGCACCTGAACAGGCAATTTTGTCTACCATTTCGGGGTATTTCATCGCCATAGACAGTGCGAGAATTCCTCCGTCACTCCAACCAATAATTTTTGTTTTTTTAATGTTCAGCTTCTCTAAAAACTGCTTAATATCCTCTGTCTGAATATCAAAAGTAAGTTCTTTCGTTTTGTCATAAGTAGATCTCCCTCTTTCGCGGCAATCGACAATGATCACTTTATATTTTTTAGCAAAGGTGTCCTTCTGGTTCATAAAGGCACTGATAGACTGGCCATTGCCATGAAGCATAAGTACAGGTTCTCCCTCTCCATAGGTTTCATAATATAATTTGATGCCATTAACATCCATAAATTTTCCTTCCGGCATTGTTCCGATAATACCACGACCTTTGATCAACAAAGATTTGCTGCCACTGAATGGTTGGTAATCCGAAGTTTCAATGGTAAAATTTTTTACGTGCTTTATTTTTTGAGAATGGATTCCTTCAAACCAACCCTTTGAAGAGGCAATCTCTTTTTCAAAACCTGAATTTTCCAGCGGAACTTCAGTCCATTTTTTTGACTTTCCATCATTGACTTCCAACTTAAAATCATCAAAATAAAAATCCCCGTTATTTTGTGCAAAAGCTCCGATATTCATGGCCTTTGCAGATGGATTGATGGTTCCTTTTATTTCGTAGGTTTTCCATTCATGGGTTACCTGGATTCCATAATATTGATTTTCAAAGAAACTCGTAGACTCATCTTTATTATTTATTCTGCACCATAGCCCACAATTGGAACCATTGTCCTCATTGTCTTTTCTGATTTTTACCGTTATACGGAAGTTCCAATTCTGTTTATGCTCTATATTCACAGCTTGAGTGAATGATGTCCAGTCAGAGACAATCGTTTTTTCCTGACTGTATCCTAAAAAGAAGCAGAGTAGAAAAAAGAAACCGAATTTTTTTTTCATGTATTTAGTTTTTATTAAAAGTAATATTTTTTTACAAGTTGTTGAGATCCTGTGCAATAAGCCATCCTTCACTCCAGCATGCCTGGAAGTTGAATCCTCCGGTCACGGCATCGATATTCAAAACTTCTCCCGCAATATAGAAATTAGGAAGTAATTTTGAAGACATGTTTTTAAAGTTAATTTCCTTTAAATCAATGCCTCCGGCCGTTACGAACTCATCTTTGAATGTCGATTTTCCGGTTACCTGAAATTTTTTCTGGCAAAGATTTTCCAATATTTTTTGCATCTCTTTTCCGGAAATATTGGCCACCTGTTTATTAAGATCAACTTTTGAGCTCTCTAAAATTTTCTGCCAGAATCTGTTGGTAATATCGAAGATCTTTGACTGTCCGATGGTTTTTTTAGGGTTGCTTTGCTTGAAATTATGGAACATTTCTTCCGCTTCATCCATTTCTATGGAAACGAAATTCACTTCAATTTCAAAGTTGTATTTAAGTTTTGCCAGACTTATGGCTTCCCATGCTGAAATTTTCAATACAGCAGGTCCGGAAAGTCCCCAGTGGGTAATTAGTAAGGGTCCGCTTTCTTCCGTTTTCAGTTTTGGAATTGAAATTCCGGCATTTTCAAAGCTTGTTCCCGGAAGATCTTTCAGCAATTCATCTTTAATATTGAAGGTGAAAAGCGAAGGAACAAGATCCACAATCTTATGACCCAGATTTTCTACAATTTTTAATGATTTTGGAGAACTTCCGGTCGTATAAACGATATAATCTGCTTCAAAATCCCCTGAATTGGTCTTTACAATATATTTTTCGTCCTGTTTTTCAATCTCTTTTACCGTACATTTTGTCTGAACTTTGACGTTTTTCTTTTGAGTTTCGTTCAGAAAAGTATTGATGATAGTCTGAGAAGAGTTACTTTCAGGGAAAGTTCTGTTATCATTTTCAATTTTCAAAGGAACGTTTCGTTGATCGAACCATTCCATCGTATCACCAGGTTGAAATTTAGTAAAGACACTTAATAATTCTTTATTTCCACGGGGATAAAACTGAACCAATTCTCTGGGATCAAAGCATGCGTGAGTCACATTACAGCGTCCGCCTCCGGAAATTTTAACCTTCTGAAGGACATCTGAGTTCTGTTCTAAAATCGTAATTGTATATTTCTTTTCGTCAAGATTAGATGCACAGAAAAAGCCTGCAGCACCGCCTCCGATAATAATGATCTGTTTCATGTATATGTAATCCTATGCGGAAGATTATTTTTTCAAAAGTACAATTTTTATAAACCATCTTATTTGAGTATTTTTGAAGATTATAATTTTAATTATATCAAAAACGATTTTCATATGATTTTCTACCATAAATTTGAAGTAAGATGGAGCGATCTTGATGCTAATAAGCACCTGGCCAATTCATCGTATGTACAGTATTGTGCACAGGCCAGAATGGCTTTTATGACTAAAGAGAAAATGGGCGTTACCCAGCTGAGCAGATGGGGAATAGGTCCGGTAATCCTGCATGAAAGATATTCTTTTTTCAAAGAAATCTATGCAGATCAGATCGTCATCGTAAGTGTAGAAATAGACGGATGTGCAGAAGATTCTTCCATCTACCGTTTCGTACACAAGTTCTATACTCCGGACGGAATGCACTGTGCTACTGCAGAAGCTACAGGCGTATGGATTGATATGATGCTTAGAAAAATGACCACGCCACCGGATGATGTAGTGGAAGCAATGAATAAGTATAAAACCCCGGACACTGTTGTATTATCCAAAGAAGACTTCAAAAAGTTTCCTTTCCACCCACACAATATTGACCCGGCAGAACTTACTCAATAATTCAAAGTTTAAAATTCAAGGTTTAATGTTTAAAGTTTGAGAAGCAATTTTTATATCATTCATACTTTTTACATTAGACATTAATACAAAAAATCATGTTTGAAGATAAATCACAGGAGCTGACGCCCATTTCAAAATTAGGAGAATTCGGTCTTATTAAACATCTGACAGAGCATTTTCCTTTATCCAACGAATCTTCAGAGCTTGGAGTAGGAGATGATGCGGCAGTAATTAATCCTGACAACAAAAAAGTAGTTCTTACAACAGATGTATTGGCGGAAGGTGTGCACTTTAATTTAGGGTACGTTCCTTTAAAACATTTAGGTTATAAAGCGGTGGTGGTAAACCTAAGTGATATTGCTGCGATGAATGCAACACCTACACAGATATTGGTTTCCCTTGCAGTGTCTAACCGTTTTCCTGTGGAAGCATTGGAAGAGATCTATTCCGGAATTCAGGCAGCATGTGGAAGATATAAGGTTGACCTTATCGGAGGAGATACAACAAGTTCCAATTCAGGTCTGGTGATGAGCATTACCGCTGTAGGAATTGAAAATGAAGAAAACATCGTAAAAAGAAGCGGTGCAAAACCAAATGATCTTCTTGTTGTAACAGGAGATTTAGGAGGTGCCTATATGGGATTACAGATTCTGGAAAGAGAACATGCGGTTTATCTTGCTGATCCTAATATGCAACCGGAAATGGAAGGTTACGATTATATCCTTGAAAGACAGCTAAAGCCTGAAGCAAGAACAGACGTTAAAAAGATTCTGGAAGAACTGGATATTAAACCAACGTCTATGATTGATATTTCAGATGGTCTGGCTTCTGAAATCCTTCACCTTTCGGATCAATCCAATGTAGGGTTCAGACTGTATGAGGAAAAAGTTCCGTTAGACAATCTTACGATCTCTACAGCAGATGAAATGAACTTAAATCCTGTAATGACGGCTTTAAGCGGTGGTGAAGATTATGAACTTTTATTCACCATTTCATCAGAAGATTTTGATAAAATTAAAAACCACCCTGACTTTACTATTATCGGGCATGCTGTAGAAAAAGAAGAAGGAAACTTTATGGTAGCCAGAGGATCTAACCAATTGGTAGCACTTACTGCTCAGGGATGGGATGCTTTTTTAAGTCAATAAAATAGAAAAATTATATTTAATTTTAAATATTGTAAGAAAACCGTAGTATTTTTTACTGCGGTTTTCGCTTTCTCTGATCAAATACATTAGCAATGAATTCATCTGAAAAAAATATTCCCGTTCATAATCTGGTGTCTGAAGAATTTCAGGTCAACACTTTAGAAAATGGACATCCGGAGAACTTCGAGGATATTCACCGGCATAATTTTTTTGAAATCATCTGGTTCAAAGAAGTGCATACAGACAGTCGTCTTGAGCTGGATTTTGAGAGCTATACCGTAAAAAACAACCAGCTCTGTATTATCGTTCCCGGCCAGGTTTTTAATATGAAACTCCGCAATGAAAAAGGCTATGTACTGGCCATCAGTAAAGAAATTTTCAAAGAAGCCTGTGATACGGAAGTGGTTCTGGCTAACGGAGCAAGACCTTTCTTTTTGGATGCAGAAAGCAGTGAAACCGGAAATATGCTTATTTCAATGATTAAAAGAGAATATCTTGGATCCGGACGTGTTGAAATTTTAAAAGCTTATCTGAGAGCTTTCTGTCTCATTATTACAGATCAGATCACAATGCAGAATACTGCAGAAGATGACAAACCGAGAATTCAGCAACTCGCAGCGTTGATAGAAGAGCATTATATCACAGAGAAAAACACAGATTTCTATGCTGAACAGCTCAAAATAAGTGCCCATCACCTCAATGACATTGTCCGTCTTTCCAGAGGAACAACAGTGAAAAAAATGATTGCCCAGAGACTTATTCTGGAAGCCAAAAGAGAGCTCAGTTTTGGTGCTTTAACAGTAAAAGAGATTGCTTTTAAACTGGGTTTTAGCGATGCTTCCTACTTTTCCCGGTTTTTTAAAAAGCATACCCGGCAGAATCCTGATGGATTCAGACCTGGAAAAGACTAATCCTCAGAATGTTCCTTTGTTTTTCATTTTAAATAAATAATTCGGATATAATCAGATTGAGTAATCCTCAGTTTGTGCTATCCTTCCTTCAGTTCTTTTATTGAAAAACGATACTTTTTACAGCAATTTTGCAGTTGAAAAAATCGCCTGCGAAGGCTTATTGTTATTTATGAAGAAGAATTTGAGCATTGTAGTGTTTATTCTCGCACTACTCAACACATTAGAGTCGCTAAGTATAGATCTTTATCTTCCCGCTTTCCCAAGTATGGCGAAGATTTTTAATACCGATATCGGACACATTCAGGTATCCATTTCTGTGTTTTTTGCAGGATTTGCTTTCGGGCAGCTGTTATGGGGACCTTTATCAGATAAAAAAGGAAGAAAACCCATGTTGTACTGCGGACTTTTGCTTTTTATTATAGGAGCTACGGCCATCTATTTTACATCTGATATTTATGTATTATGGGCAATGCGTTTTCTACAAGCGTTTGGAGGAAGTGCCGGAATTGTTATCGGAAGAGCAATCATTATTGATCTCTATGATAAACATAAAGCCGTTACCATCTTTTCACAACAATCACAGATCAGCGGGATTGCTCCGATTGTAGCTCCGCTACTGGGAAGTGTATTCCTTAAATTCTGGGGCTGGAACAGTTCTTTTGCCTTTTTATGCATCATGGGACTGATTACCTTTTTCATGGTCTACAAATATGTACCTGAAACCAATACCAGAATCCATCTTTCCGATGATGAAATGTTGAATGAAAAGGGATTGAAAGACCAATTGAAAATGATCATTTCCAACAAAGATTTTATCAACAGTACCATGGTAGGAAGTATTGCCTTTGCTTCTTTGATTATTTATATCTCCAATGCACCATTTTTATTCATGGAGATCCATGGGTTTTCGAGCAGTACCTTTAGTTTTATATTTGCTTTTAACTCATTGGCGTTGATAACAGCCGCTTATATTACGCCTAAACTGATCAAAAGAATAAGCAATTCCACCCTTTTATTTGCCGCTACAATTGTTCTGTTGGTGGTATGTACCCTTCATATTCTGATTGCAGCTGAAAATCTGTCTGTAGCATTGGAAATTGCCATGTTGTATCTGTCATTACTGGCTATCGGAATTTTGTTTCCTATTACATCGGCTCATGCTTTGTCTCCATTTAAAGAAGGAAGAGGAACTGCAGCGGCACTGCTGGGCTTTATGCAGTTGATGGTAACCTTCTTAATATCAGGATTGATAGGTTTCTTAGAAGCAGACTCTATTATTCCTATGGTTGTAACACGTTCTGCAATGGCATTGATTGCAGTGTGGTTCGGATACCGGATTTTTAAAACTCAAAAAAGAGAAAGCTTAAACACCAGTTCTGATCCGGAAATTGATCCTGTTATTTAATCCGGTTGTCATACAATCCGGGCACTTAATCAAGTATTTTTTGTGAAAAATAGTCAAAGGGTTCTCTTTGCATAAAATTTAAAATATGAAAAGAACCCTTTCGACAGCTTTATGCTGTATATTGCCATTAGGATATTGGGTGAACGCACAGTCCGGGCTCTCTGCAGAACTTAAAACAGAGTATATTCCTGCTTCCAATTACATCAGACCTGAAGACAGTACAAAGACCAATTCTAAAAGTGATTTTAAAAGAGTAGACCTGAATCTCAGTATTCCGTTATCCGTGAAGAAAGATACTGACGGGAAGGTAAGGTCGTGGTCTATGCTATTGAGTGGCTCTTATGCAAAGATGACCCATAAAAATTACGAAACTCCGTTGTTTCCGGATCAGATGCTGAATGCGCAGGTCGGAATACAGCATATGAGACCTTTAGGCAAAAAATGGAGTATGATGATGATGGCATCCGTTGGAGTGTATACAGACCTTGAAAAAATAGATTTCGATGATGTGCTGGGCCAGGGTGGACTTTTATTTATCAGACATTTTAATTCTAATATTTCTTTAGGTGGAGGTCCGGTGCTTACGACGGCTTTTGGTGTTCCCATGATTTTACCCTGGATTTATTTCGATTGGAAAACGAATGGTAAAATTAAGTTTAAGATCAATTTCCCGGAAGGGATGGAAGCCGGATATCTTTTCTCAGATAAATTTACTTTAAAGGCTGTTGTAGAACTGAACGGAATGACTGCAGAGAGAAATATAAACGGAAAATCAATGTTGCTAGGGTATCAGCAGATCACTGCAGGGCTCAGACCGGAATTAAAAATTAATGACAGGCTTACTTTGCGTCTTACGGGAGGAACTGCCATATTGAGGAGCTTCAGCGAAAATGACCGCAAAATCAGCAGTATTTTCAGAGACAAGAAGATCGCAGATCCAAGATTTTCAAGCACATTCTACGCAGCAGTATCACTACGCTGGAATCTCCCATAAAAAATGAAAAACCGGAAGCAGAGAAAAACATTGAATAGAATGCACTCAATTGTTCATTGAACTTAATACCACCCAGCTTCCGGCTTCTCTCTTCCAGCTATTTGCTGATCAGTTTCTTATACACCACCTGATGAAGCAGTTCTTCCTTTCGGGTACGGGATATGGGAAGCTCAATTTTATTAATGAAAAGACGTCCTCCGGAAATCATGTCAATATGGGTAATATTGATGAGGTAAGATTTATGAATCCTGAAAAAATGATCAGAAGGAAGAGATTCTTCAATCGCTTTCATAGTCTGATGGATGATCAGTGATTTATCTTTAAAATGAAGCTTGGTGTAGTTTTGCATACTTTCAATGTACAGAATATCTACCCATGAAATTTTAATAAAAGTATCAGACTGCCTTACATAGAGAAAAGGATCATCCAGAGTAGTATTGTTTTTTAATTTTTCCCCAATGATATACTGCTGCTGTGCCTTATTAACTGCCTGATAAAAACGGTTAAAAGCAATGGGCTTTAAAAGGTAATCCACAACCTGCAGACGGAATCCTTCCAAAGCATATTCTGAATAAGCTGTGGTAAGAATGCATAAAGGAGGATTTTCAAGCTGTTCCAAAAATTCCAATCCTGTGAGATAAGGCATATTGATATCGAGAAAAAGAAGGTCTATTTCACTCTCCTTTACTTTGGTATTGGCTTCCAGAGCGGTAGCGCATGTTCCTTCCACCGATAAAAAGTCAATCTGGTCTGCCAGTTCTTTAAGATGGAATCTTGCCAGAGGCTCATCATCGATAATCAGGCATTTCATTTTAGGAAGAGTATTGCTCATGAGGGTCAGAAAGTGTTAGCGTTAAAGTTATTCTAAAGATATGATGATCTGTTTCAATTTTTAAATCGTGGGAATCCGGATATTGTAATTTTAACCGTTTTTTTACATTTTGAAGGCCAATTCCACCTGCTCCGTCTTTCTTTTTATAAGTAACCATATCCGAATAAGAATTTTCAACATAAAAATAGAGATGATTGTCTTTTTCTTTACAGGAGATTTTTACATAGCCATTATGTCCGGGAAGCCTGCAGACATATTTAAAAGCATTTTCTATAAAAGGAACGAGAAGCAAAGGAGCAATAGAAGCTTTCTTATTATCAATTTCCCAACTGGCTTTTACGTCCAGTTCATTTCCCCATCTCAGTTTTTCTACCTCAACAAGGTTTTGGAGATACTCGATATCTTTATCCAAAGGAACCATAGCCTGATTACAATGATACAACTGATACCTGAGAATATCCGAAAATTTCATCAGTAAAAAATCTGCCAGCTGGGTATCCGTTTTCATCAGAATATGAATATGATTCAGGATATTAAATACCACATGAGGGTTAATCTGATCCTGTAAAAGTTTGAGCTGGTTTTCCAGATGAGCCTGCTGAAGGAGAATATGATCCCGCTCTATTCTTCCATGTTCTTTATAAAATTTGATGCCGCATGCTGCTCCATTGATAAGAAAAGAGGCTGGTAAAGACATGTAAAAACCTTTCCACAAAAAAGGGAGCTGGCCGGAAAAGCTTTTGGGAAGCTGATCCTTTGGAGCAACCTCAAGATAAGTAAAAATAACAGCGAAGATGAGACTCAATATGAAAATAACCATGACAACCTGTATCAGAAAACGTTTCATCTTTTTTTCCCGTAAAGCTTTCGGAAGAAGCTTATTGGTCAAAAAATGAGTGAAGGTAAAAGAAGAAGCTGTAATGATAATGGTTTGAATCATAGCGAGATACTTCTCTGTTGTAATCTGAAAATTACACCAGAGTACAATAGCGAGAACAAACCAGAAAATAAAAGTAAATATGTATTCTTTTAAAACAAAAGATTTTGTCATGGAACTGGAAATAGGTTGATAAAAAAATTAGAAACTGCAGGGAAAACAGTTTCTAATGGTAAAGATAATTTAAGTTTTTTAGAACAGGAAATAACCTATTCCAAGGGAAAAACTGTGGGGTTTGGACTTAAATTCTTTACTAATGCTCGTAAGACCAGTCTCATATCTCAAATCTACTGTAAAGTTTTTATAATCTAATCCTACGCCTCCTGTAATGCCAATATTGGATTTGTCAAACTTTTTAAAACCTTCCTGGAGAGCCTGAGAAGTAGACACTTTATCGTTGAAAGCATAACTGTAAACCCCACCTGCAAATATCCTTACATTAAAATCATCGGCTTTAATCAGTTTATATCCTACCACTACAGGAATATCAATAGCGTTCCAGGAAAGTTTTGAAGAGCTTCCGTCTTGGGACTCGAATGATGTTTTCTTTTTGTTGAACAGTGCTTCTCCCTGTACATACAGTTTTCCGATATCCATTCTTGTCATTACTCCTGCCTGATACCCGAATCCATATTTTCCTTCCAGTGAAGATTCCGTGGAGGTTTTTGTAAAGTTTGCCCCTCCCTTTACCCCAATGTGAAAAGCCGGAGTCTGTTGTGCTTTAGTTTCTATACCGCAAAAAATACATAATAACAATGCACTTGGCGCGAAAAATTGCTGCTTCATAAATTAATTATTGTTAAAAATCTAATGCAAAACAACAACGATAAAGCGTGGAATGAAATTTTATTTGATGAATGGCAGAAACACTTTGACAAGGATCTGTTTTAGGATGAAAAATAAAACCCGGAAGTATCACTACTTCCGGGTTTCTATTACTAAAAAGGTTGTTCTTCACAGATGGAAGGAGGAACACATCCGCCACCGCCCGGATTTCCACCGCCTCCTACAGCGATGCATTGCCCCGGATTTCCGTCTTCATACATTTCACAGGCATATCCCCAGGCACATTGGCAGTCGTCCTGACAATTGTAAGAGTTTCCTCCCATATGACAGCCTCCATTTCCGCTTCCTAAAATTTCAGATAAGTCTTTTCTCAAAAGTTTTTTCATTGTTTTCATGATAATTTGGTATTAAATGTTATCGTTTAAAATTGTACGTCCTCGTAAATATAATAAAATTGTCTTAATGTATTGTAAATGAATTTTATGGGAAGATTTTATATAAAAAAGCCACTGTGAAAGTGGCTTTTTATGATCAATAGAAAAAGATGTCTTAGAAACTGAATTCCTTCTGATACAGTGTACGTTCTTTTTGGAAAAGAGGAATGGTTCCTTCATATCGTAAAGGAGCGATTCCAAAACCATAGAACATATCCGCCTGGATTTTACCTTTTACAGTAATCACACCTTTTCTTTGAGGAACCAATGTTAATCCTAAAGATGAAAGGGCAGAAGCTCTTCCTTTTAATCCTGAATTAGCAATTGGAATAGTAAGAAACATTAATCCTACAGCTCCTTTTGCTTCTAAACCACCTTCAGCAGATAAATTTCCCTCTGCAAGAGTGATGGCAGGTTCTGATTTCTTTTGAAGATTAATGTTAATCTCCGGAGTTTTGCTTACTAAAAAGTTAGCATTTCCTTCAAGATCCAAAAGCTTTGCCTGTACTTTTCCTGTAGCCTGTACGCCCAGAAAAGGTCCCGCAGAAAGAGTAGGACTTAAGATCAGTCCTGTAGGTCCCAAAACGATAGGAACGATAGGAATATTCAGGTAATCTGTAGTACTTGCTGTATAGCCCAGGCTTCCTACAATAGTTGCCGTACTCTGAAGTTTGATATCATCCATGATGAGGTTGACATAGAAGTTGGATAAATGTCCCCATGAGAATGTGATATTATAATCAATCTTTGGTGTAAATCCTCCTTGTACATTCACACTGGATGTTCCTGCTGAAGTTAGAGGAAATGAATAAGTTTTATTAAAATTATAACGGTTGAAAGTAATTAATTTCTGATTCTGAAGGTTTTTAGCTTCTATAGAATGTATTCTTTGATTGATCTGCTCAGAAACCATTCCTTCTACAGGAATGTAATTAACCATTTTTCCATCAATATTAACAGGAGCTTTCCCTGATGGATCATACACTCCGCTTAGTGTTCCGCTGTAGATGAACTCTTCAAGTTTTGCACTGGAAGTCTGTACTTTAAATTGATTATTCAATTTTGAAACAGAACTTACTTTCGAAAGAATAGTGCTCACCTGATCACCTTCTATCTTAGTCCCTACAATAACAGTTCCTATAGAAATACTGTCAGTTTGTGGAGTCATACGGCTAAATGTAATTTCTCCTTCATTATGAGTAGAAATGGCATTTACTGATTCATCATTCAGAATAATAACATTCTTCTGTAAAGTCAGATTTCCTAAAGTCTTCATTTGAGCAGACTCTGAAGGTTTTTCAACAGGAGCATCCGCCGGATCATCCTGAGAACAAGACGTTAAAAGAAACAAACAGAAAAAAGAAAAAAGAAAGGAAAAGTAAAAATTTCTGTTGATTTTGAAATGGTTGGTTTTCATTTTCATATAAAGTGATTTTAAGGTTTAATCAAAATTAAGTGAATTATTTAAAACTTACAAAAGAATTGTGTTAAATTAATATCAACAACATAATGATCTTCGATTATGCTTTCGGTATATGAAAAATAAAAACCCGCTATCAGAATAGCGGGTTTTGTATATTATTTTTTAAAAGACATTACTAAAGGAATAGTAACATTGGAGGAGACGGGTTTTCCTTTGTCTTCTGCCGGTTTCCATTTGCCTTTCTCTTTAATCCTGTAAAAAGCAGCTTCAATGAATGCGTTTACATCTTCATTGTTTCCTTTTACATTGGGATTAAGAGCATTCCCTTTAGAGTCCACAACAAAACTTATTGTTGTTTTGTAAGAATCTGAAGAAAAGTTGAGAAAATCAAGGTCTACAGCTTCAGATAATAGCTTTTGAAAAGCAGCTTTACCTTTATCATATTCTGCTTCCTTACTCACTTTTGTTTTTACAGGAGGATCTGCGGAGATCATTTTCTGATCCTCCAGAGAAGCCTTATCTAAAGCGGTTTTGTAAGCCGTTATTTTATCCTCTGTTAAAAGCCATTCCTTCTTGGTTCTTAAATCATTAGGCTTAGGATATTTATTATACAGAGCCGTTTTCTTTCTTTCATAGCGAGAATCTGCCCTCTGAAATTCAGAAACCTGGGCACTGCTGAAAATAAAAGTGAAAATGAATGCTGATGCTAAGACCTTTTTCATGATTTATTAGGCTTTTACAATATTAATAATTACTTCAGTTGCTTTTTCCATACTTTCCAAAGCGACATATTCATACGGTCCGTGGAAGTTGATTCCTCCTGCGAAAATATTCGGACAAGGAAGTCCCATATAAGAAAGCTGAGCACCATCTGTACCTCCTCTGATCGCTTTGATCTTAGGTTCAATACCAGCTTCAGTCATTGCTTTAGCAGCAAGATCTACAATATGCATTTTACCTTCAAATTGTTGCTTCATGTTTCTGTATTGCTCCTTAATCTCCACTTCAGCAGTTCCTTCACCATGTTTTTGATTGAATTCTGCTACTTTTTCCTCCATGATTTTTTTTCTGGCTTCGAATTTATCTGCATCATGATCACGGATGATGTATTGAAGTTTTGCTTCAGAAATATCAGCAGTAATATCCATTAAATGATAGAATCCGTCAAAACCTTTTGTCGTTGCAGGTGTTTCGTTTGCAGGAAGCATTTGAGCAAATTCAGCAGCTAAAAGAGCAGCATTGATCATTTTTCCGTAAGCATAACCAGGGTGAACACTTAACCCGTGGATTTTTACCACAGCTCCGGCAGCGTTAAAGTTTTCATATTCCAATTCTCCAACTTCTCCACCATCCATAGTATAAGCCCATTCTGCACCAAATTTAGCAACATCAAATTTGTGAGCTCCTCTTCCGATTTCTTCATCCGGAGTAAAGCCAATAGCAATTCTTCCATGTTTGATCTCAGGATGTGCAATAAGATATTCTGCTGCCGTTACAATTTCTGCACAGCCTGCTTTATCATCAGCACCCAAAAGAGTGGTTCCGTCAGTAGTAATTAACGTCTGGCCGATATATTTTTTTAAGCTTTCAAATCTTGAAGGAGATAATGTGAATCCTGTTGCCTGGTTCAAAAGAAGATCGTTTCCATCATAATTTTCCCAAACCTGAGGTTTTACATTTTCTCCGCTGAAATCCGGTGAAGTATCATAATGTGAAATAAACCCAATGGTAGGTCTGTCATCGTTTTCCAGGTTAGAAGGAACATAGCCCATGATATAACCGTTGCTATCTATAGAAACATCCTCAAGGCCAATGGTCTTAAGTTCTTCAGTAATATAGTTGGCAATATCCCACTGGCGAGGAGTAGAAGGCGTTGTTTCACTTTCTGCATCGCTGGTTGAATATATTTTTACATAGCTAAGAAAACGGTTCAGTAATTTTTCTTTCCACAAAGGGTTGAATTCTATTGTACTCATCAGATATCATAAATTTTAACAAAGTTAGCAAATTTGATGCTGAGAATACATTATTTGCAA
This sequence comes from Chryseobacterium sp. S0630, assembly GCF_024158915.1. GTDB lineage: Bacteria > Bacteroidota > Bacteroidia > Flavobacteriales > Weeksellaceae > Chryseobacterium. The sequence continues at coordinate 17,948 of NZ_JAMZGF010000001.1, forward strand.
TTTAATATCAGTTATTGAAATTATAAATCATATATAAATCTTTGAAAATCAAAATAGTGTTAGCTTTGTATATACAGTGTACTAAGTAGTTTAGTTTTATTATATTTGAGAAAATCAAAAAGTAAAAATGTTTCTTACCGAATGTCCTAGAGATGCAATGCAGGGATGGGGAGAATTTATCCCTACCGATAAAAAAATAGATTATATCAACTCCTTGATGGATGTTGGTTTTGATGTATTGGATTGTCTGAGTTTTGTTTCTCCAAAAGCGATTCCGCAGATGGCCGACTCTGATGAGGTGGCAAAAAATATCGACAAATCACGCTCCAAAACTAAAGTTTCAGCAATTATCGGTAATTACAGAGGTGCCGAAAAAGCATTGAAACATGAGTCTGTAGACATTCTTGGATTTCCATTCTCTATTTCTGAAACTTTTCAACATAGAAATACCAATAAAAGCCAGGAAGAAGCTTTTGATGAAATCATTAAAATGCTTGAGCTGGTAAAAAGTGAAGGGAAACAACTTAATATCTATTTCTCTATGGCTTTTGGAAATCCATACGGCGAGATGTGGAAATGGGAAGATGTTGACCAATGGGCCCAAAAGTTCTCAGACATCGGAGTAAAAGATATCTTATTATCAGATACTACCGGAGTAGCAACTCCTGAAACGATTGCTCTTTTGTTTGAAAAAATACCTTCAAAATATCCTGAAATTAACTTCGGAGGACATTTTCATAATCGTTATGAAGATTCTTATTCAAAATTAAAAGCGGCTTACGATCAAGGTTGCCGAAGATTTGACAGTGCCATCAAAGGAATCGGAGGATGTCCTATGGCTAAGGATGATCTTGTGGGAAATATGCCTACAGAACAGGTTATCAATTTTATGAGTGTTGAAAAAGCTGAACATAAGCTGAACCTTCTGAACTTTGAAAGTTCTTATAACAAGGCGAAGGATATTTTTCATTTTTAAGAATAATAAATTTCTCGCAGATTCTGCAGATCCCACAGATAAAAAGAAAATCTGCTTAATCAGCAGAATCTGCGAGAAAACTATCAATAGGAGCGGGCTTTAGCCCGCTTTACTATATTGAAAAACACATGGCTTTAGCCAAAACATAATTATATTAACCCAAAATCAACAAAAATGTCTCCAATAATCTCCCCATCCGATTTAAAAAACCTTCCAACAGAAAATCTTATTCTTCTTGATGCAAGAACCGGAAAAGATGTAAAGCAAAATTACCTTGAAAAGCATATTAGCGGAGCAAGATTCATTGATCTGGATAAAGATCTGGCTGAAATAGGAGAGGATGCAGCTTTCGGAGGCAGACATCCGCTTCCTTCCGTAGAAAAGTTTGCTGAGACACTTTCAGGTCTTGGAATCGCTGAAAACTCTCACATCATTGTGTATGATGATAAAAATGCTTCCAATGCAGCAGCAAGAGCATGGTGGATGCTGAGATCTTTCGGATTGGAAAAAGTTCAGGTTCTTGATGGTGGAATGCAGGCTGCGGAAAAAGCAGGGTTAGAATTTTCTTCCGGAGAAGAGAAATTTGATAAAGCGGCTTTAATTAAAAAAAATCACTGGAGTCTTCCGGTTTCGAGCCTGGAAACTGTTGAAAATGAATTGAAAAACCATTCTTCTACAGTTGTTGATGTGAGAGATGCTTATCGTTATAAAGGTGAATCTGAACCGATTGATCTTGTTGCCGGGCATATTCCGGGAGCAATCAATATTCCTTTTTCTGAAAATCTTGACGAGAGCGGAAATTTCCTGAGTCCGGAAATTTTAAAAGAAAAATATAGCCAGCTGTTAGAGGGGAAACCTGAGCATCTGATCATTCACTGTGGTTCAGGTGTTACTGCATGTCATACGATCTTAGCATTGGACTATGCAGGATTTCCCATTCCGGATCTGTATGTAGGTTCATGGAGTGAGTGGAGCAGGAGAGAGGGAAAGGAAATAGCAAAAGATATTTAAAAACAAAAACCCCGAAGAATAATTCTTTGGGGTTTTATATTGTTAAGGGTAATATTTAAAGCATTCCCAGCTCAAACTTCGCCTCTTCGCTCATCATATCCTTGTTCCAGCTCGGTTCAAAAGTAAGCTCTAAATCTACACTATTTACATGCTCTACTTCAGCTACTTTATCTTTTACCTCCTGAGGAAGAGTTTCTGCAACAGGACAGTTGGGAGTAGTAAGGGTCATTATAATTTTTACGTCAGCATCATCGGAGATCTGGACATCATAAATCAGCCCTAATTCGTAAATATCTACCGGAATTTCGGGGTCATATACGGTTTTCAGTACACCAATGATTTCCTCACCAATGTCAGCAATTTGATCGTCTGTAAATTTCATTTTTTAATCTAGATTGATATTCCTTTTCAACAAATCTTCCTGACGCATGCGCCGGAAAATATTTGCCAAAGTTAAGACATCTTTTTCACAATAGTCAACAATTCTCTGCAAGTCTTTTTCTATGTAGTAAATTGATGAAACCATTGAGCCGTCAATATCATCTTTCGGAGTAGGAATACCAAAGACATGGGCCAGTAGTTCCAGCGATACAAAACTCTTATAATCCCCAAATTTCCATAGTTCCATTGTATCGATGTGGGGAACTTCCCAAGGTTTTTTTCCAAACATCTGAAACGGAGCCGGAGGCTGCATTCCATTGATAAGGTATCTTCTGGCAATCCAGGGAAAATCAAATTCTTTTCCATTGTGAGCACAGAGAATTACATTGTAAAGCCTTGGGCTGTTGAAGATTTCTCCAAATTCCTGAAGCATTTTCTTTTCATCATGTCCGGAAAAGCTTTTTATTTTTAGGGTTTCATTCTTTTCAACCATTCCGATGGTGATGCAGATAATTTTTCCAAATTCGGCCATAATACCGGCTCTTTCATAAAATTCTTCTGCGGTAACATCGTCTTTTCTCTGAAATCTTGTTTTTTTATCCCACAGATACTGATCGGTTTCGGATAAATCGTCCCATGATCCAGCTTGTGGAACTGTTTCAATATCAAGGAATAAAACTCTTTCTAAGGGGATGTTTTGTATCATATGTGTTTTGTTGGGTGTTTATCCTACCTGCATTCCATTTTTCGTAGGTAATGAAGGCGCTAAAAGTGTAACATCTTTCTTGTCTTCACCATATAATCCCAACACAAGACATTCACTGAAGAAATTGGCAATCTGCTTTTTAGGGAAATTAACAACCGCTAAAATCTGCTTTCCTACAAGTTCTTCTTTTTCGTAAAGAGAAGTAATTTGTGCCGACGATTTTCGGATTCCCAAGTCTCCAAAATCTATTTCCAGCTGATAAGATGGGTTTCTTGCTTTTTCAAAATCATTCACTGAGATGATAGTCCCGCATCTGATGTCTATTTTTTCAAAATCTGCCCAGGTGATATCTGGTTTTACTGTCATGGTAATTCGTTGATTAAATGTTCTACTTCTATTTTCTGTTCTGCATATTTTTGTTGCAACACTGAGCCTTCACCCATTCTTTTATAATATTCCAAGGCCTTTCCACCGAAGAATTTTTTATGAAAATTTGAAACCTCAGGAATCTGCGGAAAAACTTTGTGAAAAAGCATCTCATAATACGCCTGAAATTCCCTTTCATTTTTGTCTTCAATGACGTGTCCGGGAGCTTTCTGTCTCACATGAAGCATTTCATGGGCTACCATATTCAGAACAAGGTTCAGGTCAAAATCAAATAAATTTCGTGGGATCATTACGGTTTGTGGCCCTCCCAGCTCACCTTCTGCTGTAAGAAGCATCGAAGTAGGAGAGAGTTCTTCCCTGAATCCGAAACCTGCAAAGTTTTCATGCTCCAGCTCAAAAGAATGGATCAGGTATTTTGCTGCATCCAGAATCTGGTTGTGTTCTTTGTAAGCCTCAAGATGGAAGTTGATCTGTTCGAAATTCATCTGAAATATGTTTTAAACAAATGTATTAAAATATTGAGAATACTAAGAAGTTTTGTCTCAAAGGTTTATGATAAAAGATGGAAAATCTTTTTTATACGACGAGTTCTGTCGCTTCTGCCATATATATTTGCTTTTAGAAACGTTTCAGAAAAGCAAACAATTAGAACACAATTTTATGGAAAATATTTTAGACGACTTTAACGATTTTGACGAAGAAAGTAAACGAGTACTTCAAGGAAGCCGTATCATAAAATTTGCAGAACTCGAAAAAGGAATTTATGGGAGTGGGAAAGACCCTTTTGAGGGAATAAGAACCAACAAAACATTTGATGAAATTTCCAATGAGCTTGCATTAAGCACACCTTTTGGTAAAAATAGTCTTTTTTATAAACCTACCTCCGAAGATTATGATGCTTTATCTGAAGACTTTTATACAGGAGGGATTAACTATGAACTTCTTGCAAAAGATTTAAAAGAAAAGTTAGGACAGATAAAAAGCTTTTTATTTGAGCCCGAAAAGTATTTACTGGAAGACAAAACAATGTATTCAGGCTCGTCTTCATTTGGTATTCCTGTCTTCAGTAATATTAAAAATAACAAACCTTTTTTATATAAAAAGAATGATAAAGAAGTTCAGGCCATTTTTGATGTATCAAAACTGAATACCAGAAAGAACTTATTGAGTAATTCTTATAATTTTGGGATATATTTTGACAATTATAAAGTAATCTATAATCTCAATTTTATTTATAAAGATGGAGAAGATAAGAAGTTTTCCGATGCACAAACAGATGCAACAGAAAGTCCTTACGATTTCAAATTGAATGATGAATATATTGCAATAAAACTTTATACGGGGAATGTAGAAATCTTCATTGAATTTTTGCGCATTATAAAAGGTAATTCACAAGCTGAGCAAATGAAAAATGATATTATAAAATATTATAAACATTTTTTTGCAACGGCTAAAAGCAACCCTGATATTATTGATGCCTTATATGAAAACATTCCTGATTTTGTTTTGGAAGCTCTTACCGATGAAATGCTTTGGAAGGATTTTGTTTCTCTTTCTGGAAAAGGTATTGATACAATTGGGACTAATGAAAATATTTCAATTATTAATCTGCTGAAAGGTGTAAAAAATGCAAATTGGTGGTATAATGAAATAAATAAAAATCCTGAACCTGTTCGTAGAGTATTTGAAAAATTCAGCAATAAGCATATTGAGGAATTAATTACAACTTTTTCAAGAATGGGTTTAAAAAACTGGACAAATAAAGAACTTGAACAAGCATGGAAATTTGATATTGATTATGAGGAATACAAACCTTCTGATGAAGTTAATGATCCATTTATAAGATATACTGGTTTCGCTTATTATTTAGAAAAAGGAAAAAAGTACAGGGTAGGTACTGCATTATTTGGTCATGATCAGGATTCCTTTCCAATGTATTATGCTGGAAAGGAAATTGGAAATAAGATTGAAAGCCCTTTCAGTCCTATGAAAATTGTTGTTGAGGAAGGTAAAGAGCTATATATTCCTTGTTTTGTTGCGGAATATTTTACTAATAAAAAAATAGACGAAGAATTTTGGATCATTCTGAATAATATTGCGACAGGACTATTACCCGAATTTGGAGCAGGAATTGCAAGAGGTGTAGCTATTTTATCAAGAATTTTTAGCGGCAGGAAAATAAAAAATGTAGAAGAGCTTATAGCATTTTTAGGAAAAGTAGACCAAAATGTAATGGCAGAAGATTTAGAGAAAGTAGGAATACAAGCACTCTTCAGAGGAACAACAAGAAGCATAAATGGAGAACTCTTTGCAGGAAATAGTAATTCAATAGAATATGGGGCTTCAACTTCAACAGATCCGATAAGAGCTGTTATCTTTGGTATAGAATCCTCATCTAAACCCGGAACAAAAGGTGTTTTGCAAATTTATGTCCCTAAAGATTTAAAAGGTTTAAATTTACAATCAGCTAATTATAGGTTTGAAAAAGAGCTTGAAATTATTATAAATACTTCTCCTGAAAATTTATCTAATTTTGCTACAAGGGAAATTGCCATTGAAGATGCAAGAAAACTAATAGAAGAAATGTATGGAGTAGCTTTAGATACAAAAATATCGAATACTCAGAGGGCAAATGAGTTATTAATGGAAACAACAAAATTGACCCCAAAACAAGCATCAGAATTTTATAAAAATACAATTAAATTAAAAAAATAATATTATGAATTCCCAATTAAAAGAATTTTACGATAGTTTGTTTGAAAACAGATTTTTTGATAATAAAATTTATTTTTCATCATTAGAAATGTTGTCAGATAATGATATTAAAAAACATTTTTTAGAACCAATTAATCGTAATACGTGTATGTATTTATATAATGTTCACAATGATAATGATATAATTTTAGGTACAAAATACAATGTAATATTTGATAGAAATAATCCTAGAATTTATCAAAACGTAGATTGTGAGATCAATTTTGTTTCTTTAAAAAAGAATGATAATATTGGAATTATTCCCAGCGGTTACGGAGGAATTATACGTCTAAAATTTAAAGATGAAGTTCCTGAAATAACAAAAGTTCTTATGCAAGATGATAAAGAAAAATATGATAAAAATAAACATAGTTTTTTATATTTCACTACTCAAGAAGTAATAGATGAAATCTTAGCAGAATTAGATAAAGCAGAAAATGTTTAAAATTAGAAACCGTTCAGTAATGAGCGGTTTTTTTACTAAATAAATCACCTGAAAATTTATCTAATTTTGCTACAAAGGAAATTGCCATTGAAGATGCAAGAAAATTAGTAGAAGAAGTTTATGGAATTAGTTTAGATACTAAAATGGATATAGATAATGCAAGATATTGGCTTGAGAATACGAGAAAATTAACACCAAAAGAAGCATCAGACTTTTCTAATAAGTTAATAAAACTACAACCAGCAAGTAAAGTGTATAAGTTTGTAAAGTAACCTATTGCAAATGATAATAAATAAAAATACAAGATTATGAGTAATATAGATTTAAAAGAATTCTTTATGGATTTGAGTATAGAAGGATTTTTTAATAATAAACTAAATTTAGGAGCAGATGCAATGCTTTCCAATAAGGATATATCTCACTATGAATTACCTCCCATAGATAGGACTATACATATCTATATAAAAAATATTGGTAGAGATAATGATATAGTATTAGGGGAAAAATATAATGTTATTTATTTAAGACAAGACCCCAAAAATTATAAAAAGACGGAGTGTGAAATAGATTTTGTTTCTTTAAAAAAGAATGATAATATTGGAGTTATCCCAAGAGGCTATGGGGGATGTGTTCGCTTAAAATTTAAGTATGGAATTCCAGATGTAATTAATCTTTTAATGCAAGATAACGATGAGAAATTCGATAAAGAAAAAAATCAATATCTATATTTTACCACGCAAGAAGTAATGGATAAAATCTTAGAAGAATTGGAAAAAGCATAGAATACTCAAAATATAGAAAAGGCTGTTTCAAAAGATAGTCTCTTTGTTTCTTAAATCATATCTTCAACAAGATCATATAGAACATACATTTTAAACCACCTATTGGGTGGTTTTTTTATTGTTGAAAAAAATACTAAAATCTTTTTTATACGACGAGTTCTGTCGCTTCTGGGGGTGATCTTTGCTTCAAGAAAAAAAACACAATATGAAACTAGACTTAAAAATTCCAGGTGGACATCTTTTGCCGGAAACCACCTAAAAAAATAAGGCTAAAACCTGAAGACATTCTACTAAAAAGAGCTTCAGATCTCAACCTATTTTAACCTATACAAAATTACACAAAATGAACGATATGGAAAATAATACTACAGGCGCAACTGTAGAAAATACACCATCACAAACACTTTTCAGATTTGTAAGTCTTAGAAGTCCTGAATTATCGGATGATACGAAACAAGACAAGAGATTCATTGTTATTCCTCAGGGTCTTAAAAACGATAATGCTTTTTATGTTCCGGTTGTTAATGGAACCGAAGCTAAACAAAAGCTGCTGCAAACCTGTGCTGCCAATTATGTAAATAATCCGGAACGTATTTCAATAGAATCAAGCAGCCAGAATAATTTAGAAGGTTTTAAAAGAACCTATAAGGCTTATTATACATTCGGAACCTGGCTGGCCAAAAATAAAAATACCTGTACCTATGAGGAGGTTATGGCTAAAAGGGCAGTATTAACAGATCCACAGACGCCTCCTGTAGCCCCGCCATTAATTGGGCTATGGAATAATCTAATTTATCAGGTAGTAACTCAGAAAGATTTTTATGTTAAGGAAGTTGTTATGCAACAGCTATTGGCGCATCATATTCTTTCTGTATCCAATGAGGAAGAAATGAAAAATGCACTTGTTGCAAGAGTTATTTTGCCTAAAGAACTGATGATGGAAGATGTGACTGCTTCAGCATTGCAATCGGTTTCAAGAATGGCTTCTGAAGGACCCAAAGAGACTTCTCCAACAGAAGAAATGAAAAGTCAGCAGCTTATTTCTGCTGCAAAGATTAAGCTTGAAAAATATGAAGCTTTAAAGAAAAACCTTTCTACGATTGAAAGATTATATAAAGCAGAGTATCAAAAAGATTATACAGCAAAAGAAGAAATTCATCAAAGCGAAATTACTTCAATTCTTGAAGGATATAAAAGAGAGCTGTCTGCGCACAAACAAAACTATTGTCAGGTAAGAAATCCTGAGGTAAAATATGATCCTTTAGATCCGTGCCAACAAATTCCGGGTATTCCTGAACCTGTATTGCCACGATTCAATTTTCAGTTCAGAGCTGAAATAGAACCAGATTCTTTATTAAGAGCATTAAAACCTGAAAACCTAGATGCGTTGCTTGATATCTTAGGGCATCATTTTCAGCCAGAGCCCAATCAGGAGAGGTCTGCAGAGCTGAGTACTTCGGATCTTGCAGGACTTTTGGAAGGGAGAAATACTTTTTTGGAAATTGATTCTCTATTAAAACAAGCCGTTGAAAAAGCCGGTAATGTCATTGTTGAAAATACCAATGTAGATAATGAAGCATATACCAGTATAGGAGGTGTTTTGATTCCTTTTGCAAGAACCATTGCTGCTCCTTTCAGCTATCAGATCTGCCCGAAGTATGTTTTTACAGGGTTTACATTTGATATGGCACTTACAGTTCCGGACTCATTATGGGATGTGAATGCAATCTCTTATACTTTAGCCCCTAATAATGGCTCTGCAGTTTTCAACGGTAATTATTTTGTGAAATCCAGATCAGGCAACACCATCTTTCTGAATGATCTTTGTATGCCGGGATTAGATTTTAATACCATACAGGATGCCTCATTGAGTGCAAAAATCATGTTTACTAATGGAAAAATAGCTAATATTTATGTAAGTAAACTACAGGCAAGAGCTTGTTTATCAGATCGTTTTTTACTTGAAGTAGATGAGGAAGAACTTGTAGATACTGAAGAAGATGACAATAATTTTATTCCATCAGGATTCGGATTCAAACAAATCGGTATTGCAGATTATTTGAAAGTGGAGCAGACCACTCATGCCTACGTTGAAGGTGAAGTTGCTCATATTGAGAATATTATGGCTAGAGAATATCGTGAGAAATCTACCAGAAGACTAAGAAGAAGTGAAAATACGACAACGACATCTTCTGATACTGAAAGAGAACAGCTTACTGATACTACTACAGCTACCCGTTTTGAAATGCAGAATGAGATTGCAAAAATGATGCAGGAAGCATCAGACAGCAATACTCAGTTTGGGGTAAATGCAAGTTACAAAACAGGAAATGCAAATATCAATACAAGTTTAGGGCTCGGCAATGCCAGTCATAGTTCAAGAGATGAGAGTACCAGACAGGCAGTGACTCAGGCTCAGGATATTACATCGAGAGCTATGGACAGAATTGTTACAAAAGTTCACGAAGAAAGAATTGAGAAAATTATTGAAGAATTTGAAGAAAACAATTCTCATGGCTTTGATAATAAAAAAGGAGATAAGCATGTAGTAGGTGTTTACAGATGGGTGGATAAGCTGATGAAAAACCAGATCTATGATTATGGGAAACGTATGATGTTTGAATTCATGATTCCAGAGCCTGCAAAATTACATTTGCTGGGAATGACAAAAAGCAAGTTTGTAAAACCTGAAGATCCTAGGACTTCTGCTGTAATGCCGATGAAAGATTTTACTGCGCTGAGTGATGAAGCTACTTTAAAATACTGGATTAGCAGGTACAATGTAGAAATTGAAAGCTTTCTTCAAAATACAATTAAAGTAACCAAAGGGTTTGCATATGGGAGAGATAAAACTCCTGATATGAGTGAGACAGCAGGAGCAACGAGTGCTATAGGAATACAGGATGTAGTGAAAATTCCTGAAGGATATATCAGTACAGAATATTCAATTAGTGGAGGCGGAAAAGAATATGTAAGCTCATTATTGAATGTTAATATTGCTGATAAACGTGTGGTTGATGGCATTGCTGCATCAGGTTTTAGCAAAACCGGAAGTTTTATTGGATATACTGGTGATGTTGCCGTGAGCATTTCTACAGACAGATTTTATTCTTTTGAAACATCACTTTCTATTGCATGTGTCCTGACAGAAGATGCCAAGAAACAGTGGCAGCTTAAAACGTTCAAGGCTATTATTGATGCTTACGAAGTTGCTTTGGTCGAATATAACAATGCCGTTTCTGAGGAGGAAAACAAAGCTTCTGTAGTAAAAGATTCCAATCCAAACTTTTACAGACAGATTGAAAATACTATTCTCAGAAAAAACTGTATTTCTTACATGGCAGACAGAGCTTCAAACTCAATTCATGGCTACGGCTTATCAGGCCTGACACAAGGAAGTTCTTTTGCAGATTATGAAACGAAACTTTCTAAGAATCTTGATCAATACTCCGCTTTTGTAAAATTTATGGAACAGGCATTTGAATGGGAAAATCTTTCCTACTACCTGTATCCATACTATTGGGGCAATAAAGAAAACTGGTCAGACATGTACAAAGCAGAGAATACGGATCCTGTTTTCAAAGCCTTTTTACAAAGTGGTATGGCCAGAGTGGTTGCTACTGTGCGTCCAGGTTTTGAGGCCGCTGTACAGTTTTATTTGGCGACCGGAAAGATTTGGAATGGAGGTGAAGTTCCTGTGATTGGAGATGATCTTTATTTATCAATTGTAGATGAATTGAAGCAGCCAAAAGGCAAAAAACATGGAAAAGCATGGATCACGAGACTTCCTACAACCTTAAATATTCTTCAGGCAGAAAGTATTGGGCTGAGAGTAGCTCATGCACTACCATTTACTATTGAAAATCCAGATGATTTTGAAGTGCCTTCAGAAGTAATTACTGAGGATAGATTCAATTTTGGGACTAACAATAATCTTCTTGGAGTAGAATCGCTGGAAGGACAGAAAGTTATTTTGGGAGACTGGAAATAACATAATTATTAACCTTAAAAATTAAAAAAATGCCAATTATAGGAAAAATTATACGTGCCAATGAATTACCTCCAATTGGAGAAAGAGAAGTGAATGCTATTTATCAGGTAGCGACACCGGGTTCTCTCACTTACACAGATTATGCTGTTGATGAAAATGGTGATTTAAAGACCCATGCAGTTGTTGACGGAACAATTCCATTGGAATTAGCAGATAATCATGTAAGTATTTCAAATGCTGATCTTTTAGCTGAAGGAATCGCAAGTCAGGCTCAATACAATATCAAAACAAAGGAAAAATTAGCTGAAAAATTAGAAATTCCTTTGACCGATGGAAATGCGCAGGATTATCCTAAAATTATAGGATTGAATGATAATGGTGATGTAGCCAAACTTCCTGCAGGTGATTTGGGGAAAAATATGATGAATGCAAACCTGTCTAGCAGCTCAGCAAGAAGCCACACCCTTAATGCTTCATTTTCAATCAACACTTTAGGAAATCCTTATGTATTATCCGGGTTACCCAATAAGAATTCTGATACAGCTAATTTTCAGAAAGTTGTGGTTCAAAATACCAGTGGCTTAAATGCTGTGGTAGACAGTAAAAATCTACTGTTGGAAATGCCAAGCCAAATGACGGAAGCTGAAAGATCAGCATGGAAAACAAAAATGAATGGAGGCTGGAGTACGGACACCATGAGCGTGGCAGTGATATCACCACCAATTGTAGATAAAACAGACAGACCGTTTTGGATCAACTTAAAAGGAGCAAACCTAAACCTTCCATCTACCAGTTTTAAAGTAGAGCTATGTACTCAGGATAGTGTTTCGGCTGATACCGCTACAGTTGTTGTGGCAATACCAGGCTCACAGGTCCAGTTATATTCCAATGGAATTGATCTTACATTCTATTACAATTTTAAAAATATTCCGGCAGGAGAATATAAACTCAGATTGTGGAATGGTGTAGCGTGGTATCTGACAAGTTTTACCATCCGTGTAGTAACCCAGATACAGCGTATCCCTCTCAATAACATTGTTTGGGAACAGAAAATATACAATAATGCGGTATCACCAGCAATTACACAGGCAGGAGCTGCTGTAAGCTACAGTTCTGACAGTAATGTAAAAGCACTTGCTGATGACTCTTCTTTCATCGCAGCCCGAAAGACAAACCAATTGATTGGAGCAGATGAAGATTTTTACATGAGTGTTGAAATTACAGGTAAAACAGCAACGATTAGCGGACCTAACGGATTTGGAACTATGACTCATTTTGTTGGATTAGTCAATGCTGCCAATGGAGTAGACCTGTTAAACCAAACCGTTGCCAATGTTAGGCTTGTACAGTCTTACTGGTATCCTATGGGTAAAATATTTCCTGATAATTCAGCCGAAGCAGTAACTACTGCTGACCCAACGTATGCCCTTAGTGCTACATTTATAAGACGAGGAGGAAGCTGGACCATTATTGTAAACTTTAATAATAAGACTGTTACCTACACCAAAACCGGTTATACAGGAGCGGTTGCCTTTGGAATGTACAATATGAACACAATGGGAAACACTGGAGTAAGCGCCAATATCGTTGAACTGTATAAACTATAACCTTTTATCAAGCTTTGAGATAAAATCAATATAAAAAGGCAGAGTCTGAAAAATTCTGCCTTTTAATCAAGCAATGTCTATGAACTGATAGACATTGCTATTTAACCAGCAAAATTTTAAAATTATGAAAGAAAAATTATTAATACCAGAACAAGTACAGCAACTTTTAAACGAAATTAATACAACAGATTTAAACCTGGGGGAAATCCAGATCTCTGAACATCCTTTACTTCCAACATTTAACCGATTTATTCGAATCAACAAAATGGTGGTAGATACAGAACTTCCAAGAACCTATCTTTTTTATCAGCAGATTTTAAGGAACAAAGAGACCCATGAAATTGAACCTTCCAACCTGCCGACTCCGGAATGGCTGATTGGAGAAGAGGAATGGTCAAGCCTTAGAGATGAAAACTTTGACAGAATATTTGTGCCTGTAGTAGATGAAGAAACGCAGAATCCTGCTCTGGATGAGGCCGGAAACCCCAAAACCTCTATCATCAAAGTGAATACCCATCATTATATGCTTTGGCTTGTTAAGAATAATAAGGTAGGCTTTCTGGATCTCCTGAAAAGTTATTTGCAGGAATTTGTGGAGTTGAAAAGCAGTGAACTAAACAAACTGTTTTAAATACAACTTATTATTTATATGAATTTATAACCATTTTACAGGCAGAGCCTTAAAGCCCTGCCTTTATTCACCTTAAAAATCACAAAATGAGTTTAGAAATTTTAAATAATCCTCTATTGAGGAACATCACGGATTTCTTTCCTGAGAATGAGAATCCCGATTCTAAGACCATTTTCCCGGCTCAGGAATCTCCTCCGGAATTAAAGCAAAAAACCTCACGGCAGATTGCCAATACTTATTACGGAGGAAAACCGGTTGTAGACGGTAATGGATTTCAGATCTATTCTGATGATCCTGTATTTGGAGGAAATATTGAAGAAGTAGTTGTCTATAAGAGCAGATTCAGCAAGACCATAGCCGGAATTGATGTTGTTCTTTTTGCCAGTAAAAACGGAGCTTTCCTTTTGCAGCGTTATTTGGAAGCTTTACCCAATAGTAATGAACTGATTCTATTTTTAGAAATTGATGACCGTTACAATCATAATACGGTAATGCGTGCTGTAGCGGGAGCAGGACTTACAAATAAAAAGGATATGCCTTTTGCAGACATTCTCAGTTTTACAAGGAAACATGAAGTAACAGTTACGCCAAAATCACTCAAAAATCTTATTGAAAAAGGTATATACAGAAACAAAGTAGATTTTATAAGCTGGTTTCTGGGTTTGAAGGATAAAAATATCGGGGAAATATTCAGTTTTTTTAAGAAAGAAGCCCTAGAAGGAGCTTCAGCGTTTTTTACAAACGGTATCGCTGAAAATATTGTCAAGCTAAGAATTTCGGAAAACAGATGGAATCCCAATCCGAAAGAAGGAGAATATGATCCTGCCTTTATTCCGGAAGTCTTTTATAAAGAAATAAAAGATTTCTATGAACATAAAGCATCCGAGAATCCTTATGAAAATCTTGCAGGTCAGAAGAAAATAAATTCCAGAATTGTAAAATCTTTTTTTGAAAGCATCAATGAAGCAAAAGGAGATTTTAATAGTCTGCTGAACAACACTGAAACTTTATTTCCCACTTTTATCTATAAAAGAATCAATAAATCTCTGACCTTCTTTTTTAACCAGATCGATAAGCTGGAGAAGTTTATTGCAGATCCTCTTACCGGAATGCAGCATCTCGTTTATAAAAACTATCAGATTGCCAATGCCTTTCTGTGTGGTATTTATAACAGTCTGGTTGATATTATTGCCGGAATCTTTTCCATCATCGGCTTTATTTTCAAAGCAGTCGCTGCCATGGATAAAGTAAATGACCGGAAAGTGGAATATGGGGAAATGTTCATGGAACTGATGGAAGATTTGCTGGAAGGCATTCTGACTTTTGATTATGTGGAGTTCTTTAAGCAGTGTATTACCTTTCAGATAAAAACCATTGTCCGTCTGGTAAAATGGGTAGAAGAAAAACTTCCTCAGATCACGCTGGAAAAAGCAGCTTATTATTATGGGTATATCATTGGAATTATCATCGATATTATTGTGGAAACGCTTCTTACAGGTGGAACTGCTGCAGTAGCAAAGCTCGCCAAATCTGTAGAAAGCTTTATCCTGAATCCGCTGGAAAAGATCACCAAGGCGATTACAACAGCTGAGAATGCACTCAACAAAATTATAGAATTTATTCGAATGATTCTCCGTGAATTTAAAAAGGGATCAAAAGAAATTTTTTCTAAATTAGAAAAGATTTTAGATGAGGTCTTTGGTTTTGGAGAAGAGGTTGCTGATCATGGTTTGTCTCCTGCGGAGAAAACAGTGAAGGATAATCGGAAGAGGATTCAGGAGGAAATTGAGAGGAGAAAAAATGGAGGTTATCTTTCCGGGGAAGACGAAGAGATTTTCAGAAAAGCTCAAAAAGGATCAGGAGGAGGACAAAGGTATAAGAGAAGTACTTTAAGACGTATTGCTGAAGAAATTGAAAAAAAATATAGTGATATTGGACTAAAAGTTGAGATTGTTACCAAAAGAAGTCATCCAGAGCGTTACAAAAGATGGACAAATTATCCAAATGATATATTGGCTAGCTGTAGAACACATGAAATACCACCAATAATGTTTCTCAGAGATGATGCAACAGAACTTACCATTCAACATGAGATATGGCATATAGATGATTTCAAAAAATTAGGTTTTAAAGAATATCATAATGCTCCAAACTGGAAATTAGAAGAATTGGTTTGGGAAAGAGTTTGGAAACAAAAGTACCGTTGGACAGAAATAGAATTATTGGACTCATATAAATATTATAGGAATGAATGTTTAAGACAAGGTGCAGAGCCAAAAATCATTGACGAATTAGAAAAATTATTAAAAGAAAAATCATGAATTTAAAAAAAGAGGAGGCATTAAATTTAGGTATTCAAGTAATGTCTGATATAAACTTTAATTATGACAAGAATGCTGAAATTACTATTAGATATTTAGAAAAAGGGAAATATTATGATTTTAATTGCTGGCTATTGGGTTTTCCCTATGGTTTAGAAGATTTTGATAGATATGTTTATGGAAGTCTAGTTATTAATGATGATCTTAAAATAGTAAAAGAAAATATATCGATACGGAATGGTTCTATAGCCTTGGGATACGATGAGGAGAGCGGAAAATATTTCATAAAGGAAAAAAGACCATAATTTGAAGATGTTTTAAACTGTACTTTTTTTACCAAGTATTAGTGCACTTGTTTATAATATGAAAACAATAATAAAAGAATTATTAATAGAATTAAACTTAAATGGTAAAAAACCGTTTCAGTATAAAATACTAGAAAAGGCGGATGATAAACTTGGAATAAGTGACTCAGTTTCACTTACAAACTGGCTTATGCATTGGCATAAAAAAATAAAAAGAGGATTCCCTTTTGAAGAGTTTCAAAACGATTATTTTGAACCTTCCGATGTTTTATTGCCAAAATATAAAATTTTATTTGAAAATTGTCCTGAGCTATCAGAACTCTATGAGCTTAAAAATGATAAAATATATTTTAACTCTTCTCTAGCTGATGAAGAAAAGCAGGAAATTTTAGATTATGTAGATGAAAACTATAGGATTGTCCGACACACAGTTATGCTAGGAAATCATAATATTTACGGCTGTATATAAAACACGCCCGACCTGAGGTCGGGCGCGTTTGTAAAACTAAAAAAATAAATTAAGGATGTTCATTTCTCGCTCTGATGACCAGATTGACTAAATCTGAGCCGCCACTTGCAAAATTATCGCTTGGATTATGTGCGCTTTGCGTAGCCACAGCATACGGAGAACCGTCCCAATATCCCCAAAAAGGACCTCCGCTTTGTCCAGGCCATATATCTGCTTTATGGCTCATGCTTTCGTTGTCATCAGCACTCCAGAAATCCCCATCCAGTGCGATACCTGTTTGGTAGGTAGGTCTTTGCGTTCCTGTAAGATCTCCAGGATATCCTGCGTGAGTCCAGTAAGCGCCTCCATCCCATGAATCGGAATAGGATTTTGAGCCTAACCAGCCTGTGCTGTTTCCGATAGGTCTGTCTAATACAATCACTACATAATCATATTGGATCTCTGTAGAATCAATCGTAGGGCCAGCTACTTTATACTTGTAATACGTTAATGTACCCCAAGCCGTTCCGTAAGGAGCGCTTCCGTTGTAATACATTGGGGTGAATTTCAGCCACCCTGTTGTATTATTAGGCTGCCAGTCTACAATATGAGAACAGGTAAGAAGGTGTCTTGGGCCAATCATTACGCCGCTTCCTGATCCTAAAGAACTTTCCACTCTTCCCACGCATCTCCACGGATAAGCTGTAGAATTATATACTTTTCTCTGATCTGCCCCAAAAATAGTTCTTGCATTTTCCTGAGTAAGGAAAGAATCTCTGTCAATGAATTTTGGTTTACGGTCTTTTTTAGGTTCTAGTTTTGGATTATATTCAAAATCAGCATGGGTAGGATAGAAATGGTCAGTTTCCAGAGATCTGTTTTCTGCTGTTTTTTCATCCATAGGCATTCCTATAGTTTTCATCCCTTTAGGAAAAGTTCTTCCGTTAATAGTTTCCATAGCCGGAGCCTGGTTGAATAATTTTTCAATAGCTGATGGTTTTTCAGTTGATTTTGCTTTAACAGTTCTAAGTCTTAGAACTTCTTCAGCGGTCATTGGATTGTTGTTTTCGATTTTTGACATGATTATTATTTTTAATCTGGTATATTCCTACTCTTTTAATGGCTTTTCGGATTCCGCCGGTAATGGTTATTAGTTAAGTGAATATTTTTTGTGAAAATTCTGCAGTCATGCTTTCTGTCTGGTTAATTTGCGCTGCTCCCATAGCGGCTAAGGCGACGGCAACCTGTTTGTCAAGTGTTTTTCTGACGATGTTTCCATTGGTGGCACGCAATATTTTGCAGAAGTGATAGGTAAAATACCCTCGAATTTGTCCGCTGATATTTCCTTCCATCGATACCTGATTGTCTTTCGCCGCCGCCCACAACGTATGATTCATTCCGGCAACAGGCACAAGTGCTTTAGTAAGAATTGTTGATTTTTTTGAACTTTTAGAAGCTTCCATTTCACTGGCATACGTCAGATAAAATTCATCCTCAAGCATTGGAGGAATGTAACGTGCGGTTTCATTAAGAAAATCTGCTTCCATTCCCAGATCCATTTTTCTGGTTCCTGTTCCGGAATAACAGCAGTCGAAAATGACTTCCATATTCACTCCGGCTTTCAGCTTACTGAGAACGGTTTTAAAATCATCATCACGAATCACTCCGTTATTGGCATAATCGTGCGGACAAATAGCTTCATCCAGACCATCCAGTTCCAGATCTGATCCTATATTGGCCACTCTGGTTCCGTGCCCTGAATAATAAAAAACCAGAGAATCTCCTTTTACGCTTGTGCTGATCATGGATTTCAGATAGTTCAATATATTCGCTCTTGTGGCATTCTGGTTGGTAAGAATTTTAATCTTTGCCGGACTAAAACCACAGATGACCAATGTGTTTGCCATGTCTCTTGCGTCATTTACGCAGCCGTTAAGATCCGGACCTCCGTATCCAATGGGAGCATAATCATTAATACCTACGATAAGTGCTTTTTTCATTGTATTAGTTTTAAAAATATTCCCTACTCTGTTTCGGCTTTTCGGGGGCTGCCTTTCTGTGTTTTTTTCTATGACAAAATTCCATCATTCTGAAGGACAAAAACAGAGGAGAAAACCGTATTTTGAAAAAGGAAAAACACCTTTTTGTTTGCATATGAATGAGTTATGAAATGAAAATCCGGCAGCTTGAAAAGCTGCCGGATACGTTAATAGAATGTAAAGATGTTTATTTTTTCAGGTAATAATAAGATTAAAAATTAAGTTAGCACAGATCATGTTTCATGGCAAAAAGCACCAGACCCGCTCTGTTTTTTATATCCAGTTTCACGAAAACCGAATCTCTGTAGCCATCAATAGTTTTGGGGCTTAGGCACATTTTATCAGCTATTTCTTTGTAAGTGAGTTCACTGCAGGCCCATTTGATAAACTCTTTCTCTCTGTCTTTCAGCTCTGAAAGCAGAGAAGCATTTTTGGCTTCTTCTGTTTTTACTTTTAAAAGCTTTTGAGCCACAAAATCAGTATAAAAGCTCCCTTTCTCAAATACCGTATCAATAGCCTGGAAAAGGATGGAGGGCTGCATGTCTTTCAGCAGATAGCCTTTAGCGCCTGCCTTTAACATTTTAATGAGTATTCTTTCATCATCATCCATGGTGAGGGCAATGACTTTAATATCGGGATAATGCTCTGTAAGCCATTCTGTAGTTTCTATACCATTTTTATACGGCATATTAACATCCATCAGTACTACAGCAGGTAATTCTGAAGCCTTTTCCACGCCAGCAATAAATTCTTCTCCATTGGGATGATTCATAATGACCCGATATTGAGTGTTTTCTGTGATCATATTCTCCAGTGCTTTGGAGATTAAGGTATGATCATCAACGATCGCTATGGGAATAGTTTTCATAATAAATTTTTATGATAGGTTATCAATGTTTGTGTTCCTTTATTAAGTTCTGAGTGTATAGACAGTTCGGCATGAATCAGCTTGGCTCTCAGTTCCATATTTTTCAATCCTGAGCCATCCTGAATAATGCTTGTATCAAAGCCTTTTCCATTGTCTGAGATACTGATGTGTAATTTTTCACAGTCATCCTCCATTTGGATGGAAACATTTTTGGCTTTGGAGTGTTTCAGTATATTATTGATGCTTTCCTGAATAATCCTGAAGAGGATCAGACCATGTTTGGGAGAAATATCAATATCTTGTTTTTGAGTAGTGAATTCTATTTTCAATAATTTCAGTTTTTTGATTCTTTTCACTTCTCTTTCAATGGATTCTGCCAGTCCGAAATGAATGATCTGTTCAGTAATCAATGTTTTAGACAGGTTTCGGATGTCCTGTATACATTCTCCCAGTAGTTCATTGAGCTCAATCAGATCTTCTTTTTCGTTGTTTTTTAATTTGGTAATCAGTTGGTTCTGGCGCAAACGAACGACGGAAAGCTTCTGGCCCAGATCATCATGCAGTTCCTGCCCGATATAATTGAGGGTCTGTTCCTTCATTTCTACCTGTGAAGTAGCCAGCTCTTTTTCAAACCGTAAATCTTTTTCTTTTTGCTCTATCAGCAGGGTTGTCTTTTTCTTGATGAAAACAGCATAAATGAAGATCATTGTCAAAACAACGATGAATAAAGTAATTGTAAAGATGATGACCAGATTATTCTCTTCCATATCTGAAAAGCATTTATCTTATTCTTTCCTGTTTGTTCCAGATTAAACCCAATATGAGTATCCCGTTACTGATCAGATTCAGCATAAATAAAATAAAGAAATAAATAGTCTCTGAAACAGTAGTTCTGAAAAAAAGTATCGGAATGCTTCCAATAAAAAAGATCAGTAAAGCCACTGATATCCAGAAGGGTAAATAGTTTTTGATTTCCAGTATCTTATCAGAATTAAAGGTTTGGTACAGGAACAAAATAATTGAAAATAACAACAAAAGAATATCTGCATACAGCATATTAAAAGAAAAATGATGGAGCAGATCATCTTCTGTATAAAACATGACAGCAATATTGAGAACAAAAAGAGCCAGAATGATAGTCTGTATCTTTTTGAGCATCGGAACATACAGTAATTGGTAATAATAGAATAAGTATAGAAAGAATACGATCATTAAAAAACCAATCACATAAAATATATCCGTAGGCAGACTTGTCAGCTTGAAATAGAAATAACAGGAAATATCAATCAGGGAAAACAACAGATATCCAATGATAAAAAATAAATTTTCCTTTCCGGTTTTTCTATATTTTATGATCATTAAAGTCATCACTATAATGGAAATGATCATCGATATCTGTTTCCCTGTTTCAATATTCCAGTTCATAATTTTGTGTTTTTTAAGGCATTGTTTCTGATAATGCTTTTGGTGGAGGTGCCAGATTGGTCATGTTCATAGATTCTATTGAAGTAACGTCTGTGTTTTCTTCGGTGGTGGCTGATCTGGACATTGCCTTCTCTCTTTCTCTTTTTTGGGCTGTAGGGACTAAAAATATAGTCTGGTAACCTGCATATTCAGGTTTGGCCATTCTGTTTTTAGGATGATTCATGGGATATTTTCCCATGTAAATCCTGATTCCCGGATTTTTTAATTTTTGTTTTCGGGCATTATCTTTTACATATTTAATATAGCCTTCCATATCTTCAAGCGAAAACCAATACCATCGGGAATCGGGTTCACCGTTTCTGTACTTCATGAGAATTTCATGATTGGTTCTGGTGTATTCATCAAAAAGAACCCTGCCTTCACGATAGCTGATCAGTTTCTTTTTATAACTGTTGCTAACAGGTTCTTTAGGAGGTTCGGAGCAGCTGATCAGACAAAAAGTCAATAGAAATGCTGCACAAATCAGATTTAAAATCTTAGTAAAAAAGGAAGTTTTCATTTTTATGGTTTTAATTTTATGGAACAAAATTAGCTAACGGCACAACTATAAAAAAGAGGGAAAACACTGTTTTTATCCTTTAATAAATTTACGACTTTTTGATATTCAGATGAATAGAATGTGTTAGTTTGTTTTTGTTTTTAAAATAATATTCCAATTGTACCCTTCAAAATAGAAAAATCTGTGTCTCTGTTTATCCATAAGGTATCCCGAAATTGAATCGGAAATAAAACTCAAAAAGAAGCATGAAAATCACAATCACAGGCTATAAAAAAGAAGAAAGATTTTTACAGGGAGTAACCAATGATGAGGATACAGAACTGATTAATTTTTTAATCAATAAAGGATTAAACATCGTTCCCACCATCTGGAATGATCCGAATGTAGACTGGAGCAGTTATGATGTTGTTGTCATCAAATCTCCCTGGGATTATCACAACCATTTAAATGAATTCTTGGGCTGGCTGAACAGTCTTGAAAAATTAGGAGTAAAAGTCCTGAATCCCGTAGAAATCATCCAATGGAACAGTGATAAACATTATCTGAAAGATCTTGAAGAAAATGGACTTCCCGGCATTCCTGCAGAATATCTTGAAAAAGGATCTGTATTGGAAAGGCATTTTTTTGATCGTTTCAATACTGAAAAATTGGTGGTAAAACCCTGTGTAAGCGCCGGAGCACAAAATACAATTACTGTAAGCAAAGATAATTTCAACGAGCGTTCTGCAGAAATTGAAACTCTTCTGAAAGAGCAGGACTATATGGTGCAGCCTTTTGTAGAGGAGATTAAAAACGGAGAGTGGTCATTCCTATTTTTTAATGGAAAATACAGTCATTGTTCATTAAAAACACCTAAACAGGGAGATTTCAGGGTACAGCATTATCATGGGGGAAGCATCAGTTATCCCGAACCGGATCCATTGCACATAGAACAGGCGGGATTGTATTTGAAAAGTCTGCCGGAGGAAACTCTTTATGCAAGAGTGGATGGTGTTTTAATTAATAATTCATTTCATTTAATGGAGCTGGAATTGATAGAACCTTATTTGTTTTTGAATGGGAATCCTGATTTACTGGAAAACTATTATGAGGCATTAATGGCTCTGACAAAATAATTTAGAGTGAATAATTTTTAAAATTAAAATAAAAACAGGACCGGAAATCTATTCCCGGTCCTGTCAAACAAGATTAAGTGTAAAATTTAGCCTTTAAAGGCAAAAAGGATAATTCAAATGTGAACAGATTTTTATTGATTCTTAATCTATGTTTAGGGGAATTGATAGTAATGGTATTTTATTCTTATAAGCCATTATAGCTGTTTTACTTCGATGAAACAGGGATTCCACAAGATTGTATTTATAAGGAACCATAGTTAAAAGGTCTGGCCCCGTTAGTCTTATTTCCTCTTCAATAGCTTTGATGACCTCAATGGATTGAATCATTTTAAAGCTATACTTAATATCATCCAGATCATATCCGGAGTTCAGATCAATATCATGAATAACTTCAGCAAAATCCTCTAATCTTTCACTTACATTGAAAACCTCAATCTCAGCATTGAATTCATTAATAAAGTGGTAAATATCATTCATGGCAGACCAGGTCATGCTTTTGTGCGTATCATAAGCAAAAAGTATTTTTTGGATTCCAGTATATTCTATGTGGGCAGGAACAATGAGTATGGGTTTTTTAATCCTGTGAATCGCCCTTGTTACACTATTTCCTAAAAGCTTTTGTTCCAGCGTTTTCTCGGCCATTCCCATCACAATAAAATCACAATCATGGAGTTGCATACAGTTTTCAAGCTCTTCAATAAAATTACCGGAAGCCAGATGATGTTGGGTTTCGACAGCATATAATCTTTTAAGCTCAGCTGCCTTATCCTCCAGGTGTTTTTGATTTTTAATCGTTTGAGTGTAGAAAAAATCAGCTGAAGCCTGTGCATTCAAAGCATGGATAGAAACGGTTTGCAGATTAAAAAGTATAATCCTGTATTTATTTTCTTTAGCCATAGAAGCAGCATAATGAGTAGCGTTTTCAGCTTCCTGGGAAAAATCTGTGCAGACAATTATTGTTTTCATTGTACCGGATTTAATACCACAAAACTATGATAGACACTTGTTCTCTTACTCTAAAAATAATGTGATGTTGCATAAAATGATGATGAAATGTCTTTTTCAGGTGATGAACCGTCACATCCATTTGAACGCTGCTATTTTACGTTTCATGTCCTGTTTTGGCGGTCTCGTCTAAAATGGAGGATACTCATATAAAATCTATTTCTATATTTACATTCATAAAGTCCCGGATATGAATAGAATTTCTACCATCAGGAAAAATATAGTACGGAATAAGAAGATTCTTTCTACCATGAAAAGAAGGCTCGTAATCTGGGCTTTAGCAGTAGTCACTTTCTGTGTTTTTTCCTATCTTATTGATCCCTTTGATCCTGTTTGGAAAGGATATCTGGATGCTCCGCTGAAGATGATTCTGGAAGATGCCACATGGATTGTCTTTTTTTCTATCATTATTTCTGAGGTAAGTATATTTATTGACAGAACACTCAATAAATGGCTTCCCTGGAGAAACAGAACGGTAAAACGATTGTTCATCCAATGTTTGCTCCAGATCGTGGGAAGTGTGATGATCGTGATCATTATTAATGCCATTGTAGACTGTACTTCAGTGACATTGCCAGAAATGGATTCCCGAAAAGAATATACCCTGCTTGGACAATGGATTGCAACCAATATTGTAATATCTCTGATTATCAGTGCTTTTAATACCGTAGATTATTTATTGGAAAACTGGAAAAAAACAGCAGTAGAAGCGGCTCAGCATAAAGTAAGAGCTTCCAAACATAAACAGGCAGCCATGGCTGCTGAGCTTCAGGCTCTTAAGTTGCAGATAGATCCTCATTTTATTTTTAATAACCTCAGCGTATTGTCAGAGCTTATTCTGGAAGATCAGCAGCTAGGCTATGAATATTCAGAGAAGTTTGCGAGAGTATACAGATATTTGCTGGTCAATTCCAAAAAAGACATCATTGCCGTAGAAGAGGAACTCAAATTTTTAGAATCCTATATCTTTCTGATTGAAAAAAGAATTGGGGAAGGAGTGGTATTCAAAATAGATATTGAAGAAGAATACAGATCCAGATTCACCCTTCCGCTGTCTTTACAGTTATTGGTTGAAAATGCTATTAAACACAATCAGACATCCAAAGTAAATCCACTGGAAATCCATGTTTATACAAACGAGGAAGGAGAATTGGTTGTTTCTAATACTATTCTGCCTTTAATCAATAAGCCGGATTCCTCAGGAGTAGGACTTACCAATATTATTGCACGGTACGAAATCTTAGGATATCCTAAACCCGTGATTGAGAAAACAGAAGATAAATTTATTGTAAAACTCCCATTGATATGAAGATTAATAAAGTTTTAATCGTTGAAGACGAAAGACCTAATGCCGACAGATTAAAAAGACTGTTGTTGAAGTTAAGACCCCATATCGAAATTCTGTCTGTGGAAGACTCGATAACCTCAACAGTACACTGGCTGGAAAATAATGTGGTCCCGGATGTTATTATGATGGATGTACGCCTTGCAGATGGTCTCAGCTTTGAAATATTTAACAAACATGAAATTAAAAGTGCTGTTATTTTCACCACAGCCTATGATGAATATGCAGTACAGGCATTCAAGTATAACAGTGTAGATTACCTTCTGAAACCTATTGAAGAAGAAGAACTGGATGCCGCCTTAAAACGCTATGAAACCTTTATGGAATCCGTTCCGGTAGTAGGAACAGCCATTGAAGGACTCTTGAATTACATACAGCCGAAAGATTACAGAAAACGTTTTCTGATCGCCCACAGAGACGGATATAAAACCGTTCTGGCAGAAGATATCCTCTACTTTTACACCGAATTGGGAATCAGCAAAGCCATGCTGAATACCGGAGTGGTAGAGAATGTTCCGCAAACCCTTGAGGAGCTTGAAAAACAGCTGGATCCTAAATTCTTTTTCCGGGCTAACAGACAATTTATCATCCATATCAATTCCGTAAAGCAGATTTTTAATCATTTTAACGGAAAATTAAAGCTGGAACTGAGAAAGCAGCCTGATATGGAAGTCATTGTAAGCCGGGAAAAAGCTTCCATTTTCAAATCCTGGATGGATTATTAATTTCATAAAAATACAGAGAAGGCTGTCAAAAGTCAAATAATTTGGCCTATGTCATTGACTACGTCGAATCTTCGATTTCTGACGAAGGAAGAATCTCATCAATATCCAAATACATGGGATTCTTCACTACATTTATGAACTTTGTTCGCAGACTTTCAGTCTGTGTTCAGAATAACACTTTTGAGACATCCTCTTTTCTTTTCACTTATGAAATACATTAGTTTATCCTCAATGATTTCACTCTTATTTCCACATAAAAATCTCTTTTTTGTCATAATTATAAACGAAAATAGCTGTTTTCCCTTCATTTTTCCTATCATACGTTTCACCTGCAATTAATGACACTTCACCCAACTTCTGAATGAATATCACTATAAGATGAAGTTATTTTGCTCCTGTAAAATTTAAAAACCAATGTTATGAATTACAGAAAAGGATATCTGGTACTTTCACTTACAGCTGCAGCGATATTGTACTCATGCGGTTCCGGGAACGGCCAGGAAAATGCTCAGCAGATGCAGCAGGCATTGCCTACAGATTTTATCCAGGTGAAGTCCGGAGATGCAGATGTGTCTACAGGATATCCGGGAAGCATAGAAGGACAGGATAATGTAGATATTAAAGCACAGGTAACAGGATATCTGGAAGCAGTATATATCAAAGAAGGACAGTATGTAAGCAAAGGACAGACCCTTTTCAGAATCAATCCATCCGTATACAACGAACAGGTAAATACCAATGAAGCCGCCTTGAAATCTGCTATTGCAGCTCAGGAAACAGCAAGACTTGAAGTGGAAAAACTAAAACCCCTTGTGGAAGGAAAAGTAGTTTCAGATATGCAGCTGAAAACAGCACAGGCAAGTTATAAAGCAGCATCAGCACAGGTAGCACAGGCACAATCATCATTAGGATCATCAAAGATCAACGCCAATTTTACCTACATCAAAGCTCCGGTGAGCGGATATATTGGGCGAATTCCGAATAGAGTAGGAAACCTTATCAGTCCGTCAGATGCTTCTCCGCTGACAACACTTTCAAGCATCAACAGCGTGAATGTATACTTTTCAATGAACGAAGCTGATTTTATTGCCCACAGCAGAGCATCGGCATCAGGAAATACAGCAGAAAACGTTGAGCTTATCCTGGCAGACGGTTCTACTTATTCTCTTCAAGGGAAACTGGAAAATGCCAGCGGAAACTTTGACAGAAATACTGGAAGCATCCAGATGAAAGCTGTTTTTCAGAATCCTGATAAATTATTAAGAGCAGGAGGAACAGCTAGAGTTATGATTCACAATGCTCTGAACGGAGTGATCAGACTTCCGAAAACATCAGTAAAAGATATTCAGGACAGGTTCTTTGTCTATAAACTGAATGGTAAGGATAAAGTAAAAATGACTCAGATTACCGTTTCAGGAAGTACCTCTCAGGATTACTTCATCAAAGAAGGCGTGAATGCAGGAGATAAGATTGCCATCAACAGAATTGATGCCCTTACAGACGGAGCGCAGGTGGTGGCACACACCGTTCCTTTGAAATAGTTGTATAACCATTCTTAGAAAATTCAAAAATGTTAAAAAAGATAATAGACCGTCCGGTACTGGCGACGGTAATATCCCTTATCATCGTCATTTTAGGGATTATAGGATTAAACCAGCTGGCGGTGACCAGATTCCCGGATATTTCTCCGCCTACGATTACCGTTTCAGGCTCGTATCCCGGAGGAAACAGTGAAACTGTGATTCGTTCCGTGGTAACTCCGCTGGAAGAACAGATCAATGGAGTGGAAGATATGGAATACATGAAATCCACAGCAAGTAATGATGGAACCTTTTCCATCTCCATTATATTCAAACAGGGAGTGAATGCCGATCAGGCAGCGGTAAACGTGCAAAACAGAGTGCAACAGGCCACTCCGATCCTTCCGCAGGAGGTCGTGAGAATGGGATTGACCACATCCAAGCAACAGAACAGTATGGTATTGATTTTCAATATTTATACTGAAGATAATAAACAATATGATGAAACTTTTCTTCAGAACTATGCGAATATCAACCTTATTCCGCAGGTAAAAAGAGTAAAAGGAGTTGGGCAGGCTATGGTATTCGGATTGAAAGATTATTCCATGAGAATATGGCTGAACCCTCAGAAAATGTCATCGTACGGACTTGAGCCGGCAGATGTTTCCAGAGCCATTGCAGACCACAGTTTAGAATCTGCTCCCGGTAAACTGGGAGAAGAATCTGATGCCGCCTTAGAATATGTAATCAGATACAAAGGAAAAAAGAATAAGCCTGAACAATATGAAAATATAATTGTTAAAAATACAGGAAGCCAGGTTATTAGGTTAAAAGATGTAGCCCGTGTAGAATTCGGAGCGATTTCCAATACAGGAGATAATCTTTCCAATGGGAAAAATGCAGTTACTGTAGCCATTATGCAAACCACAGGCTCCAATGCGAATCAGATTGAAATAGGGGTAAACAAAGCCCTTGACCAATTATCAAAATCATTCCCTCCAGGTATCAAATATACGAAGGTAATGAGTACCAAAGAAAGATTGGATGAGGCTACAGGACAGGTGAAATCTACTCTGATAGAAGCATTTATTCTGGTATTTATCGTGGTATTTATTTTCTTACAGGATTTCAGATCTACGATTATTCCGGCAGTAGCAGTTCCGGTAGCGATTATAGGTACCTTCTTCTTCCTTCTGGTTTTAGGATTTACCATCAACGTACTGACCCTTTTTGCCCTTGTACTGGCCATCGGTATTGTCGTAGATGATGCCATTGTAGTAGTGGAAGCTGTTCATAGCAATATGGAAGGAACAGACCTTTCAGGAAGAGAAGCTACTCACAAAGCGATGAGTGAAATTACAGGAGCGGTTATTTCTATTACATTGGTGATGTCGGCAGTATTTATTCCCATCGGATTTATGTCCGGTTCTGCAGGATTATTCTATAAGCAGTTTGCCTATACATTAGCCATAGCAATTATTATTTCAGCAGTTAACGCATTGACTTTAACTCCGGCTTTATGTGCCGTGTTTTTGAAAAACAATCACTCAGGAGAAGGTAAAAAACCAAAAGGATTCGGGCAAAGATTTGCGGTAGCATTCAATGCCGGATTCAATAATATGACTAACCGTTATGCAAAAGGAGTGCGCTTTTTAATAGGAAGAAAGTGGATTGCAGGAGGATTAATCGTAGCCGTTATTGGTGTTGCAGGCTGGCTGATGTCAAGCACGCCTAAGAGTTTTGTACCAATGGAAGACGACGGATTTTTCATGTACACTTTAAGCATGCCTCCCGGAACAGCATTGACCAAAACGACAGAAGTTTCCAATAAGATCAATGAAATCTTAAAAGGAGTAGACGCAGTGCAGGAAAATACTTCCATTACAGGATACAACCTTCTTAGTAACAGTGCAGGACCCGCTTATGCAATGGGATTTGTTAAACTGAAGCCTAAGAAAGAAAGAGGTGAAGTTCAGGATATTCAGGAAGTGGTAGACATGGCGAATGCAAAATTGGGAGTGATCAAAGAAGGAAGTGTGATGACTTTCAGAATGCCTCCTGTAGAAGGATATGGAATGACGAATGATGCCGAAATCGTGCTTCAGGATCGTATGGGAAGAGACCCTCAGGTTCTTAAAGCCAAAGCAGACGAGCTGATCGGCCAGTTGATGCAGGTTCCGGAAGTGGCATTTGCCTACACCATGTTCAGGGCAGATTATCCTCAGATGGAGCTTGAAGTGAATGAAGATAAAGCAAAACAACTGGGAGTAAGCATTTCCAATCTGTTGGGAACTGTTCAGACCTATTTCTCAGGAGACCAGTCTCAGAATTTCTCAAGATTCGGGAAATTCTACAGAGTGAATATTAAAGCGGACGGAGTTTTCAGAATGGACGAGCAGGCGTTCAATGATATTTTCGTAAAGAATGAAAAAGGAGATATGGTTCCGGTGAATACATTGATTACTTTGAAAAAAGTCTACGGTCCGGAATCCGTTCAGCGTTACAATCTTTACAACTCGTTAAATATCAACGTATCTCCAAAACCTGGAGTAAGTAACGGAGAGTTAATGGGCAAGCTGGAACAGACTTTAAGCAAATTACCATCTGATTACAGTTATGAATGGACAGGATTGAGTCTGGAAGAAAAATCAGCAGGGAATCAAACAATTGCCATCTTCGGGCTGTGTTTACTTTTTGTATATCTGCTACTGGCAGCTCAATATGAAAGTTATATTCTTCCTCTGGCAGTAATGCTTTCCATCCCAACAGGAATTGTAGGAGCATTCTTAGGAATAAAAGCAATCGGACTGGATAATAATATCTATGTACAGGTAGGACTCATCATGCTTATCGGTCTTCTTGCCAAAAATGCGATCCTTATTGTAGAATTTGCCATACAAAGACGAAAAGCAGGTCTTTCCATTCTGGATTCTGCACTGGAAGGAGCGAAGGCGAGATTACGTCCCATTATCATGACTTCATTAGCCTTTATTGTCGGAATGATTCC
This sequence comes from Chryseobacterium sp. S0630, assembly GCF_024158915.1. Taxonomy (GTDB): domain Bacteria; phylum Bacteroidota; class Bacteroidia; order Flavobacteriales; family Weeksellaceae; genus Chryseobacterium. The sequence goes on from NZ_JAMZGF010000001.1 coordinate 48,301, forward strand.
GCTGATGATTTCTTCAGGAGGAATGGCTTCAGGAAACAAATCCATCAGTACAAGTGCAGCCATGGGAATGCTGAGCGGAGTGATTTTAGGAGTTTTTGTAATCCCTGTACTCTACATGTTCTTTCAGTATCTGGATGAGAAATTCTCTACCAAAAAGAAGTATCATACAACAGAAAATCAATTGACAAATGAGCATATTTAATATAAAGAATTTCCTTATTTCAGGCGCAATGGCATCACTACTGATGTCTTGTGCCGTAGGGAAAAAATATACAAGAACGGATCTTCAGATTCCAGAAACCTATAAAGAATCTGTGCAGGTAACGGGAGATACTGTGGTACTGCCATGGAAGACATTCTTCAAAGATCCCAAATTGATAGGTTTAATAGATAAAGCCCTTTCAAGAAATAATGAAGTGAATGTCGCTTTGAAAAATATAGAACAGTTGGATCTGATTTATAAACAGGCTAAACTAGGTCTGATGCCCACATTAGATCTTACAGCAGGAGCCAACAGAAGCTGGGCTTCCATCAATACCCTTAACGGCTCCCTGAATGAACAGTTTGTCGGTACAAAATACATGGATGATTTCAGTGCTGCCCTGAGACTTTCCTGGGAAGTAGACATTTGGGGAAAGGCTAAAATGCAGAAGGAATCTGCGGCGGCAGAGTATTTTGGACAAAAAGAAAATTTAAATGCTATCAAAAGCAGAATCGTTGTTCAGGTAGCTCAGGCTTATTATAATCTGATCAGTCTTGATGAACAGCTGAAAATAGCCGAACAGAATATCGAGTTGAGTGACAATACACTTAAAATGATGAATCTTCAGTTTAAAGCAGGGCAGATAAATTCATTGGCCGTTCAGCAATCGGAAGCACAGAAAAAAACCGCTGAGCTGCTGATTCCTTTAGCAAAACAGAATATTTCTATCCAGGAAAATGCTTTGAGTATTCTTTGTGGAGAATATCCGGCCAAAGTAGAAAGAGAAGGAAATCTGAAAACAATGATTCCTGAAAACAAACTATCAGAAGGATTGCCTGCACAACTGCTGAGCCGTAGACCAGATCTGAAAATGGCAGAGTTTAACGTAATTAGCCTCAACTCAAAAACCGGATTGGCAAAAGCCGCCATGTATCCAAGTATCAGCCTGAGCCCACAGATAGGAGTAAATTCCAATAAATTCAGCTCGTGGTTTGATATTCCCGGATCTATTACCAAAGCAATTGCGGCCAATCTTGCTGCCCCTATTTTTCAGAAAAAACAGTTGAAAACAGCTTATGATACTGCTTTAATTGAACAGGAAAAAGCAGGTATCAACTTTAAACAGTCAGTAATGACTGCGGTGGGAGAAGTTTCCGATGCTATGGCTAAGTCGAAAGGTTCTTCAGAAAGATTACAGCTTTTAGAACAGAGAACAGCTATTCTGGACAAAGGAATCAATGATGCACTGAAGCTGTATAAAAGTGGAATGGCAACCTATCTGGAAGTCATCACTGCCCAGAATAATAAACTTCAGAATGATCTGGAAGCCATCAATGTGACCCTTGAAAAATTAAATGCTGAGGTAGATCTTTACAGAGCACTTGGCGGTGGAGTACAATAAAATACAACTGGTAAATAATGAAAAGGAAGCTATGTCATGTAGTTTCCTTTTTGCTGTTTATAAAAGACAAATAGAGCTTCATTTTGATAACAGGTACGGAATTTGCAGTGAGATGATGAAATTTTATATTCACAAAATCAATTGGTTATAAATTTTTTTATTCTTTTTTTAGAAAAGGATGCAAGATTTTCAGAAAACAGGATTTATATAGATGAGTACTCGAAAATAATTAATGTTTAACGAAAATGTAATGCAATGAAAAAATTGACAGTACCCCGATTTTTTATAACAGTTTTAATGGTTTTAGTAGGATTTACCCTATACTCTTGTAATGATAATGAAGGACCGGATATTCCACCTGTAAAAATAGAAAACTTACCAGGTAACTATAAAGGAAAACTGATTATTGTACAGGGAAATATCAAAAGAGAAGGCGTAAAAGAGTTCAAAGTAAAGAAAGACACCATCTCATTTGCAGAATTTCCAATAAGTGATATTGTAAAGACTGTGGTGAAAGATCCTGTAAAAGCAGAAAAAGCCATACAAGCACTGGGAAAGGTGAAATATGACGTTAAATATGCTGCAGTAATCAATACAACGAATAATGTGATAGAGCTTACTTTGACCCCAAAAACAATGGAACTTCAGATTCCTGTAGACGGTGTGAATAAAAAGACAGTGGTAGAATTTGTTTCTAAGCAGAAAGGATATTATGTAGGGTTGGATCAAACGCTTAGATATGCTCTCACAGCAGAAAAAATTACAGTAGATGGTACATTGGTTACTCCTTATGAGGTGATTGATTATAATTTTCCATTCTGTATAAAAAATTAATTAATAGATATTATCATCAATGGATTGCGCCTTATTAAAAAGATGCAATCTATTTTTGCTTGACAGTTTAACATCCCAGCGGATACGGAGGCAGCAGCATTATATGGAAGAAAGTAAAGAACAGATTTTGGTAAAGCACCTTCTGATGAAGGAGGAAGCTGCCTGGAAAGAGCTTTTTGGAGCTTATTCCAGAAATCTGTCCTATGTGTGCTCCCGTTATCTGGCAGAAAAAGAAGATGTTCATGATGTGCTCCAAAACAGTTTTATTAAAATGTTCCGTTCAATAGAATCTTTTGAATACAGAGGAAATGGTTCTTTAAAAGCATGGATGACCCGTATCACAGTCAATGAATCGTTGAAGCATATCAAACAGAAAGGAGATTTTAAATCTGCTGTAGAAGTAAATGACCTTCCAGATATTCCTAATGAAGAAGAACCGGATTTTGAAGAGATTCCCCGTGAAGATATTATGATGATGATCAGAGCACTTCCTGATGGATACAGAACTGTTTTTAATCTGTATGTGTTTGAGAAAAAAAGCCATAAAGAAATTGCCGTACTGCTGGGGATTGCAGAAAATTCTTCTGCATCACAGTTTCACAGGGCAAAAGGAATGCTTGCTCAGAAAGTAAAAGAATTTAAAATGTCAAAAAAAGCACAATATGAATAATGAATGGCTAAATAACCTGCGAAGCAGAATGGATGACCATGAAGAGGACGTTCCGGAAGGGTTGTGGGATGACATTAAAGATGAATTATTTTCCGGAGAAGAAAATGACAGCATTCCCGGATTTATTCCTGAAGTTCATGCAGGGGGAGCAAAGCAAGAAAAAGGAACAAATGCAGGAAACAGATCCATATTTTATCGCATTGGAGGGATTGCAGCAGCCATTGCATTATTGTTTTTGCTGACCAGAATACTACCCCAGAATGATACCGGAAAAACTCTGTCTCAGAAACCGGCAGATGGGAAGGGAGAAAAGGAAAAAAATTATGTAGAAACTACAGAAACTGAGAATGTTTCAGGCAGTGAAGTAAAATCAAAAACAGATGATTTTTTAGCTGAAAATATATTGAACACCGGTGCTCCGGAGAAAACGTTGACACAAAGATATGCTGATAATGGAGCAGAAAATCAGGCTGGAAGCAATCAGAAGATCCAGGATGTCTTCAAGCTTCCGACAGCATCGGAGTCTTTTCAGCAGGAAAGTAAGATCGCCCAGAAAACAGCAGTTATTGATGATACGGTGAAAGAAACTGTAAAAGAACAGGCTTCTGATGAGGTTCTTTTTAATCAGGAAAAAGTAAAGGAAGTCTATGCTGAAAATACACAGCGTAAAGCCACGAAATCCAGAGATAAAAAATCATGGATGTTAGGTATGCTTACAGGAAATATGGGTTCCAATTCTGCAGAACAGCAGTTTCCTGGCTATGCTTCAATCACTGGAAAAGCGATGAATGTAGAGCAGGTATGGGCTACAGCTGAATATCATGATGATCCTCTGACGGCTATATTACTGGCCAATCAAAGTCAGCCGGTAGAAGCGAGAATCAGACATAAAGTACCGGTGACATTCGGGCTTTCTGTGTACTATAACTTGGGAAAAAGATGGGGAATAGGAACAGGGCTGAACTATACCAAGCTTTCTTCTGAGTTGCATTCCGGAAGTGACAATAATTATATTAAAGGAGATCAGACAGTTCATTATATAGGAATTCCTGTTCAGGTTAATTATAATGTCATTCAAAAAGGGAAATTCACAGGATATATTACAGCTGGAGCGCTGGTAGAAAAACCAATAGCAGGTAATATTACAACAACTTATGTTGTCGATGATCAAATTAAGGAGTCCTCAAAAGAACGTGTGGAGCCTAAGCCTCTGCAGTTTTCTGTCAATACAGCTGTAGGATTTCAGTTAAAGCTCATTGATAAGGTTGGAATTTATGCAGAACCGGGAATAGGATACCATTTTAAAGAAGAAAATGCCCCCAATACCATTTACAAAGAAAAACCTCTTCAATTTAATATGAAATTCGGAATAAGAGTGCTGCTGGATTAAGGCACACCATTTTTACAACACCAAACTTAATAATCTATATATATGAAAACAAAACTAATTTTTTTAGTGGTTGTACTATTCAGCATTCTGAATATTAAAGCACAATGTACACCCACAATTACCAGTGCAAGACTTGGACAAAAGTATCCGGGAACGATTTTATTCTGTAGTACTGAAGATGAGGTTCTTTCCACGACACAGACGTACACAACGTATCAGTGGTACAAACAGGAATGGACATGGCAGACACCTAATAATAACCCGTGGGTAGCTATTCCGGGAGCAACATCTCAGCAGTTAACCATTAGTGGGAACGATCAGTTGAATTATTTTAAAGTAGTGGTTTCTGAAGGCGACTGTACAGCAGAAAGCCCTACAGCATTTGCAGATGGTTTTGTATATGGTCTGCCGGCTATGATGACTACTTATACGCCCGGAACATATCAGGAAAATGCAGGAACAGTGAATGTCTGCAACGGAGCTTCTGTACAGTTTGATAATATTTTTCCTGTTGTATATGGTAAACATACCTGGTTCAAATGTGTACCAAGCAGTAATCCGCCGACGCTGGGAGATCCGTGTATCATCTCTGGTGTAGTGGGAGATACTTATGTGGCTACCAGTTCAGGGAAATACGGATTTTATGCCTGTACGGAATATTGTCCGGATCAATGTGAGATGTTAGATCCGTTTGCATTTGTAGAACTCAATTTCGGAGATTGGGAATTCTGCAGCAATCTGGGAACAGGAGAGACAAAAATTAAAGATAATAATCTGAAAATTTATCCTAATCCTACGGCGCAGCACCTTTATATTGGGAAAGAATCGGATAAAATCTATAAGGAAGTTATCATCATTGATATGTCCGGAAAACTTGTCCTGAAGAAAGTAGATCACAGATATAATCAGGCGATTGATGTAAGCAGTCTGGTACCAGGAAATTATATCATTGTTTCTAAAAGCACAGATGGAACAGAATATAAAAATAGATTTATAAAGAAATAATAGGATTATAAAATCTGAAGATGTTTAAAAATTGATTGTGGGAAGGAAGAATGGATGTCAGAGGAGGGATGTTCCTTGTATTGAAGAAGAACTGAAGTAATTTATTTTAATACTTTACGCTCATAGATACATTTCATCCTTGTTAATCTAATGACGGTCATAATTACCCCAAAAGGAGTCCTCTCTTTATGGCATCCGGCTTCCTGACTCACACTTTTTTAAAGTATTCAGACGAATAATCTTTTTCGTTAGTTTTTAATAATGGTTGAGTCGGTACAAATTTTTTTGTACCGGTTTTTTTTATTCTATGATGAGATAAATCCCTTTGTTGCAGGCTTTCCCTGAGGAATTTTCTTTTCAGAAATACATTGAATTTCTTGTAAATAATATAAACTTGCAGAAAATTTCATAAAAATTATTTGATAAAAAAAGATGTAAATGATAAATATTGTAACTTTGTTTGGTTGAAAACTTATAACAAACATATCGGCCACATTCTTGTCCTTTGTCTGGTGCTTTTCTTAGTACCGAACTTAGGCTTTGCGTGCACAAAGAAAGATATAAAAAAGGATCAAACTTTAGGTTATAAGTGTCAAACCAGCAGCTTATCAGATAAATTCTGCTGTAAACCTGGTTTTTGTAAAAAAGATAAAAACCATAATGACTGCAATGGCAAATGCAAACACAATTCGTGCCGATGCGGAACTGTGATCTCATTAACAGGGCTTCCTGTTATGGCCGATCTGAAAATCAAAAATCATTTCAGAGAAGAAACGAAACTTAAATTTAGTTTCAGTCAAACCTATTATTCTTCAGGTTTTTCTTCTATCTGGCAACCTCCCAAAATAGGATAATTATCTGGCCGTACAGCCAGAAATAGGTCTTGTCGAAAGCAAACTTTTGTTTTCGGACAATCTGTTGTATTCCAATTATCAATTTTTAAAAATCAGAAAAATGAAATCATTATCAAAAATATTGATGGTAATCAGTGCATTACTATCATACACCATAGGTTTTGCACAGATAAAAAATGCAAAAACAGAGGCGGTAAAAATATATGGCAACTGTGATATGTGTAAAACCAATATCGAAAAAGCCGGGAATCTAAAGAACATTTCATCTGTAGTATGGAATGAAGATACAAAAATGGCTACCCTGAATTATGATGCCCAAAAAACAAATCAGGAAGAAATACTGAAACGTATTGCTTTAGCCGGTTATGACAGTGAAAAATTCTTAGCTCCGGACGATGCTTACAGTAAGCTGCCAGGCTGCTGCCAATACAAAAGAGAGCTAAAACCTGCCAGCATGAATAAAGATAAGGAGATGAATATGAATAATGAACACACCAATCATGATCACAGCAAAATGACTGAGGCTAACAGTTCTGAAAATAAAAATGAATCTCAGCTTAAAGCAGTTTTTGACAATTATTTTTCTTTAAAAGATGCCCTGGTAAATACTGATGCAGGAACTTCATCGGCAAAGGCCGCCTCGTTGGTAAAAGCCATTCAGAATGTTGAAATGGGCAAGCTTTCCAATGAAGAACATACCGTTTGGATGAAAGTTTTAAAAGACCTGACAACACAGGCAGAAAAAATAGCAAGTACTAAAGACATTGAAAAACAGAGAGGCACTTTTGCACTCCTGTCTGAAAATATCTATGCCCTTACCAAAGTTTCAAAACAGAGCGAAACGGTGTATTACCAGCATTGCCCAATGTTTAATAATGGAAAAGGAGCAAACTGGCTTAGCAAAGAAGAAGCTATCAAAAATCCGTTTTACGGGTCCAAAATGCTTACCTGTGGCAGTGTTCAGGAAACGATTAGCAAGAAGTAATAAAATTTTTAATAAGTAAGTATCAAAACAATGAAACATATAATAGTATCAATCATCATATTAACAGCCGTAATTTCCTGCAAGCAGTCTCCAAATAAAGAAAGTGAACTAAAAACACAGGACAGTACATCCATATCTGAAACAAAGACGGCTCCATTACATGATTCTTTAGTTGCCGCTGAACCAGTAAGTGCTACGGCTCAGAAAACTGAACCAGTTAAAACAGAAACTCAGGTCCAAAATTTTAGTATTGAACCTATTATTAAAGATTATTTGGCTCTTAAAAATGCACTTGTTGCAGACAATGACAAAGGAGCAGCCAGTGCAGGGAAAAAATTACTGGCGACCATCAAAAATGTGGATGTGAAAAGTATTCCTTCCGGTAAACAAAAAGAGTATCAAGAAATAGCAGACAACGCAAAGGAAAACGCTGAACATATCGGTGATAATACCGGGAAAATTGATCATCAGCGTGAGCATCTGGCTTCTTTAAGCAAAGATGTTTCGGATCTTATTGCCTTATTTGGCAGTTCACAAAAACTGTATCAGGATCATTGCCCAATGTATAATGACGGTAAAGGAGCAGTGTGGATCAGTGAAACCAAAGACATCAAAAATCCTTATTATGGAAATCAGATGTTAAGCTGTGGTTCTGTGAAAAAACAGTTCTGAGAATGAAACAAATACTGAAAAGAATTTTGGTATTTGTTCTGTTTCTTTTTATTGCAATACAATTGTATCAGCCCGCCTTTAATATAGACAAAGGCAAGGCTGTTACAAAAGATTTTACAAGGGTTTATAATATGCCGGCTGAAGTACAAACTCTGTTTCGGAATTCCTGCTATGATTGTCATAGTAATACGACCGATTATGCATGGTACGATTATATACAGCCTGCAAGAGCACTTGTAGAAAACCATATTAAAGACGCAAAAGATGACCTGAATTTCAGTGAATGGGAAACCTATTCCAACCGAAAGCAGGTAAGATTGCTGAATTCAATAAAGGAACAGATTGTAAACAGACAAATGCCACTGTCGTCGTATACTCTAATGCACAGAAAAGCAAAACTGAGTGATGGCGAAATTAAAATAATGACCGAATGGTTAAAAGAGCAGAGCAAAGTTTATGAATAAAAATAATACAATCAATATACCTCAGAATATCACCATAAGATTACTTCAGGCAGTTTTGATTTTCTTCTGCTGGCAAGGTGTTTTAGCACAGAAAGTAGTACGATATGAGCTATATGTAAAAGATACCCTGGTCAGCTACGCCGGGAAAGAAAAAAGGGCCATCGCTGTTAACGGACAGATACCAATGCCTACTCTTACCTTTACAGAAGGAGATACCGCAGAAATTGTAGTCCACAATCAGCTGAAAGAAAGTACATCACTGCATTGGCATGGAGTATTTTTGCCCAATAAAGAAGACGGTGTACCTTGGTTGACCCAAAAGCCCATAAAGCCTGGCGCTACCTATACCTATCGTTTCCCGGTTATTCAACATGGAACACACTGGTATCATTCCCATTCCGGGCTTCAGGAACAGATTGGAATGTATGGAAGTTTCGTCATGAAAAAAAGAGAGGATGACAAAACCTTCAGAAAAGGAATTGATGACCTGCCTACAGTTCCTATTATTTTAAGTGAATGGACGAACCTGAATCCTGATAATATCAACAGAATGCTGCATAACGCGAATGACTGGGCAGCGATTAAGAAAAACGCCACACAGTCTTATGTAGAAGCCATTAAAGAAGGTCACTTTAAAACAAAATTGACCAATGAGTGGAAACGCATGCTGGCCATGGATGTAAGTGATGTGTATTATGATAAAGTGTTAATCAATGGAAATAACAGTACAGATTTAAAAACTGTAGACGGCAAAAAACTAAAAGCAGGAGATAAAGTACGTTTAAGGATCTCAAATGGAGGAGCTTCTTCCTATTTTTGGTTACGCTATGCAGGAGGTAAAATTACGGTTGTGGCCAATGATGGTAACGATGTGGAACCGGTAGAAGTAGACCGACTGATTATTGCTGTTTCTGAAACTTATGATGTCGTAGTAACCATTCCTCAGGATGGCGTTTCCTATGAATTTTTAGCTACTACAGAAGACAGAACCCAATCTGCAAGCTACTTTGTAGGTAATGGAATCAAACAACTCATTTCTCCTCTTCCCAAACTTAAATACTTTGAAGGAATGAAAATGATGAATGACATGATGAAAATGAACGGAGATCTGAATGATATGGGAATGAAAATGAGCCTTAATCAAATGGATATGAATGTGGTGATGTACCCTGAGATCACAGGTGATGGGAAGAAAAAACAGGATCACAGCCAGCACAATATGAATGCAGATAAAGGAATGGATAAGGAAATGAACATGGATAGCAACAGGTATAATGCCAATGCTTTAGGCAATATTAAAACCCTGAATTATGCCATGCTGCAATCTCCTCATAACACAGAGCTTCCTAAAGATGCTCCCGTAAAGGAATTAAAATTTACCCTCACCGGAAACATGAACCGCTATGTGTGGAGCATGGATAATAAAATCTTATCTGAAACCGATAAAATCCCGGTAAAAAAAGGAGAAATATTAAGAATTACCATCTATAATAATTCCATGATGAGACATCCGATGCATTTACACGGTTTTGACTTCAGGGTAATTAATGGCAAAGGAGAAAAGTCTCCCCTGAAAAATGTACTGGATGTGATGCCAATGGAAACCGATACGATTGAATTTCAGGCTAATGAAGAAGGAGACTGGTTCTTCCACTGCCATATCCTTTATCATATGATGGCAGGAATGAATAGGGTTTTTGCAGTAGATGATTATAAAAATCCATATTTACCAGACAAAAAAGAAGCCTATAACATGCTTCAGAGAGAAAGCAATATGCCCCATTTTATGATTCAGAATGACTTTGCAACCAATGGAAATGATGGGGATGCAATGCTTCAGACCGCAAGATGGAACCTCTCTACAGAATGGCGTTTAGGTTATAATGATATGCACGGATATGAAGTGGAAACGCATTTGGGAAGATACATCGGGAAGATGCAGTGGTTTATGCCATTTGTAGGATTCGACTTTCGTTATAGAAAAATGGGAATTGATGAGCAGGAGAAAAATATCTTTGGACAAAAAAATGAAAAAGATACCCGAAGAGCGGTGAGCTTAGGTTTTGTGTATACTCTTCCGATGCTTGTGAACTTTCAGGCAGAAGTATATCATGACGGTATCGTTCGTTTACAGTTGATGAGAGAAGATATTCCAATCTCAAAACGATTGAGAGGAGGTTTTATGGTCAATACCGATAAAGAATACATGACTGAATTAAAGTATATTCTTAATAAAAATGTAAGCATTCGTGCCCACTATGACAGTGATATGGGATGGGGAGCAGGAATTTCTTTAGCGTATTAAATGATAGGGGATAAGAAAGATTAATAATTACTCAATTACAAGAAGCAGCTATTTAATGGCTGCTTCTTTCTTTTAGATATATAGACGAATATACTTTAGCGGAATGTTTTGCTTTCCACATGACTTTTTTCATACAGACCAAAATAAAGTACAACAATGGATTTATATTTATAGCTGAATGTAAGCTTGTTATGATTTTAAAGAAAATTTATCAATCAATCAATATTAATTATAATTAGAACAAATAAAAATAAAATCCTTTTTCCTTTGGGAGTTTACAGGTGAACCTTTAATTTTGCTATTTATAATAATTATAAATAATGAAATTGTATCAGCGTATTTTTATCTTTCTCATTTTTACCCTTACAATTTCCCTCATTAAAGCACAGGATGCTGATTTTACAGTTCAGGGAGCTGTACAGAATCACGCAATGCAGGGATTAAATGGAGTAAATATTTTTGTTGAAAACACAAAAATAAATACAAAAACCGATCAAAACGGAAATTTCAAGATTAGTTACAAGAAAGGAGAAGCTACATTAGTCTTCAGTCTGGATGGTTACAAAAAACTCAAAAAGAAAATAAACTTTGGTAGCAAAGTATCTCCGGTAATTATCCAGTTAGCTGATGATCATGCGGCTGTTCAAGAAGTTGTAGTACACGGCAAGGGTAAAGTAAAAGCACTGCAAGACGGTGCTTTTACTGTTAATGCTATTGATGTTGCTAAATTGGCCAATACCACAGCAGATCTTAATCAGGTTCTGAACAGAACAACAGGGATTAAAGTCCGCCAACAGGGAGGTATAGGTTCCGATTATAACTTTTCTATCAATGGAATGTCAGGTAAAGCAGTGAAATTCTTTATCGATGGTGTTCCTTTGGAAATGCTTGGAAAAGGTGTGGATCTGAGTACGTTACCTGTAAATATGGCAGACCGTGTAGAGATCTATAAAGGCGTAGTTCCTATCCATTTAAGTACAGATGCTATGGGTGGAGCGGTCAATATTATTACGCCGTCAAGCAGCAAAAATTACCTGGATGCAAGTATAAGTATTGGTTCTTTTAATACACAGCGTATCAATCTGAATGGACAGTTTAAAGATGATAAAACCGGAATTATCATGCGTATCAACAGTTTTTATAACCATTCGGATAACGACTATCTGATGAAGGATATGAAAATCTGGAATGCTGCTAAAAACGAATATGAGCTAAAAGACCTGAAACGTTTTAATGACAGGTATCAATCTGTTTTTGGGATGGCTGAAGTAGGATTGGAAAACAAAAGCTGGGCAGATTCTTTCTTTGTGGGAATGTCACAATCCGTTTTTGACAAACAGATCCAGACCGGTTCCAATCAGGAAGTAGTATATGGAGGGGTAAAGCAAAACGGACAGGCTCATAATTACTTTATGAAGTATAAAAAAACAGGTCTGTTCAATGATCATCTGGATGTGAATGTGTATGCCGGTTTCTCAAAAAGCTTTCAGAAAGCAACAGATACCCTTATGCGTAAATACAGCTGGGATAATACTTTTGAACCTTCAGCAACAAGTGAAAAAGGAGGAAGAACGATCATCATGCAGCATGAAGACCGTCTTTACTCACAGGTTGGGGCTACTTACAAAATAGTTGAGCATCACAAGCTTATCTTCAATTATGTACTTGATTATCTTAAGAATACCACATTCAATCAACTTGAAGAGGAAAAAAAGAATGTACCTCCGGCGAAGATGACCAAACAGATTTTGTCTATGGCTTATCAACAGGAGTTTTTCAATAAGCATTGGACTAATATTTTCTTTGCTAAATACTATCAGGTAGGACTTCAGAAAATGGTTTTCGATCCGGTGACCAGAACTGATAATCCGGCAAAGGACAATTTTAGCAGCTGGGGCTATGGTCTTGCTACCACTGTGAAAATTACAAAAGAATTAGGAATAAAAGGATCCTTTGAACGCTCTTATCGTTTGGTAGAACCACAGGAAATTTTCGGAGACGGAGTTGCTGTAACCAGTAATATGAATCTGAAACCTGAAACCAGTAATAATGTAAACGTAGGGTTATACTATGGTCATCATTGGGGGCAGCATGCTTTCCGTATAGAAGGAGCAGGGTATATTCGGGATACAAAGGATTTCATTTATACCGTTCCCAATTTATATAACAGTACTTTCAAATATGAAAACCTGTCTAATATCTTTACACGAGGACTGGAAGGAGAGATCAGTTACCAATACAAAAGACTCCTGAACGTGTTAATGAATGTGAGCTACAACAAAGCGTATGACAATACAAAATTTGCCAATAACAGTGAAGATGTAGTTTCGGCTACTTACAAAAAAGATGTTCCCAACCAGCCTTGGTTATTTGGAAATGTAAATGTAAGCCTTGGTAAAGACGACTGGTTTCAGAAAGACAGCAGGATAGAGCTTTACTACGGACTACAGATGACAGAATGGTTCTACAAAAACTGGAAATCCTATGGAAATCCCCGCAACATTCCGATTATTCCAAGACAAACGCTTCACAACATAGGTATAAGTTATTCCATGAAGAACGGAAGATATAATCTGGCGTTTGATGTAAGCAACGTTGGGGATGCACTGGCTTATGACAATTTCAAACTTCAGAAGCAGGGACGTGCTTTCTATTTAAAATTCAGATACCTACTTAAGTAAAAGATCATGACACAATATTTCAAAAACAGTATACTTTTAATACTTGCATGTTTAACCATTTTTAGCTGCGAACGCGAACCTGGTTTCAGTGACTCTGAAAGTGGTGAAAAAGACTATAAATATTTTTTACTTTCCGCTCTCGGAAGCTGGCCCAATACGGTACATTACATGACGGCTACCAATGACCTGACAAAAGGCGAAATGGATATTACCAAAGAAGGAGATGAAATTAATTCCAAAGGAACTTACTCCTACATTGTAAAAAATGGTTTTATCTACAACTATAAAACCGATCAGGGTATTTTCAAAAAATTTAAATATACACAGGATAGGCTGACCACTGTAAAAGAAGTGCCTTATACCTATATCAGTGACATTGCCAGCTATGTTTGGATAGATAATAATACTTTGGTTATTGTTGGAGATACAGGTGATGGTCAGCATATACGCTATAGTGTTTTCAATGCTGCTGACCTTAGTATTATCCGTCAGGGTGAGATTGAAGGATTTCAGCCTTTCCCAAATGCTTATAACTTTTATTCACTAGGCGCTATGACGTATATGGATGGACAAATCTATTTGCAGTACAGCTTCCGTGATGGTAAATGGCTCACTCCGGAATTTTATAATTTTGCTGTAATAGATTATAATACCTTCAAAGTAAAAAATTCCATAACAGATAACCGAAGTTCCGGGGTAGCCAATGGTTCTCCCTATTTCAAAACTACTTTTACAAAAGATAAAGAAGCTTTTTATTACACATGCTTTCCACGTGCAGGAGCTGGAACAAGTGATATTTTCCTTTTCAGGGCTCTTAAAGGCGCAACTTCGCCGGATGCAGGATATCAGATCAATCTTACCAATCTTGTTGGTGGGAAGCCTCTGGAAACAGTTATCGATTATATCGGTAACAATAAAATGGTAGTTCTGTACCGTGATCAGGCATTAGGAGGCAGCTACAATGGTCGGTATGCTATTATAGATATCGAAACCAAACAGTTGGTAAGGGTTCTGGACGAATTGCCGGGAGATGAACCTTACGAACAAGGTATGTTTGTTCAGAATAACAAATTATACATTGCTGTAAATGCCAGTAAAGGAGGAAACTATGTCTGGATTTATGACCAGCAAACGGATAAGATAACCAAAGGAATGAAGCTTCCCAACAGTATTTCCGGATTTGCCCGTTTCGATAAATTTTATGACTAATTATAGCGTATAAATTTCGTAGAAAATATAAAATGTTTATTTGATTGAAAACCGGGTCTCAAAAATTTTTGAGACCCGGTTTTTTGTAAATGATTACCGATTATTCTAAGCTGTCTGAGAGGTTTTATTTCTTTTAAAGCTTATAATTGAATGACAGCGTTACCACACGGCTGTCCAGATTGTATTTTTGTCGGATGGTAGAGCTGAAGTTATTTCCTGTTACACGGTAATTATTGGTCTTTAATAAATCAGTTACGGCAAGCTTTACGGTTGCTTTATCCTTTAATAATGTTTTAGAAACCCCCAGTGTCAGGTCAAAATAAGCATCACGGATAAACAAGCCAATATTAGATTTCGAAAAATACTGTCCATTAGCCTCTGCTTTCAATCCTTTTGCAATGCTGAAGCTGTTTTGTGCGTTCAACGTAAATGCCAGTTGTGAACTGTTGACCGAGTAATTCTGGTAGTTACCCTTATATTCACTGTTGAATACATTCAGCATAGAAGTAAGCGACCACCATTTAAAAAGCTTTGTAGTAGCCGTAATATTGGCACCATATACATAAGATTTGTTCAGGTTATCCTGAGTTTTTACCAGGATTCCTGTGTCTGGCTGATAGTTGTATACCTCTGTCATTACATCATTTGTAACACTAAAATAGGCTGATGCAATAATGTATTTGCCCCAGGTATATCCCAATTCTGTTGCGTGGGTAAATTCCGGATTCAGATTCGGGTTTCCTTGCCAGTAGTTGAAAGGATCATCATAAAAACGAAACGGATTCAAATCGAAGTGGCTTGGCCTGTTGATTCTTTTACTGTATGAGGCATAAAACCCATGTTGATCATTCATCTGGTATTTTACTGATGCACTTGGGAAAAGGTTTGTATAATCTCTTTTTCGTTGTTCCTTGGAAGTTTTCTGGTTGATATCCGTATGGGTTATTTCTGTTCTCAACCCCAGCTGAAATGTCCATTTCGTAAGATTAAGTTTGTAGTTGGCATACAATGCATGTATCTGCTCTTTGTATGCATATTCATTACTTGCTTTATCATCATTAATCCATTCTTCACCCTGTTGTATAAAATATTCCGAAGGATTGTTATTAGACTTTATAGTCGACTTTAATCCTGTTTCCAGATTATGCATTTCGCTGAAAGGCAGCGTAAAGTCTGCCTTAGCATTGAAAACTTTCAGGCGGGAAGCAATGCTACCTCTTCTATTGTTGAATTTCTCTGTTCCCAGATTCACCAATACATCTGAAATCTGATTCTGATTTGAAGAAAAACGTGAAGTTTCGTATTCCAGATCCACATCTACCTTATAATCCTTATCATTGAAGATATGGGTACCCTTTAAATTATAAGTATAATCGTACCAGTTTTCTTTGCTTTTATTATCTGAAAGTACATGAGCAAACAGGTTGTCTATCGGCTGAAATATTCTGTTTTCCCCTTTCGAAAAATCTTCATATCTCCCTATTTTAGCATCAAATAAAGCCCCAATAGTTGTTTTATCACTAAAAGCATAATCAGCGCCAAATTTAAAGTTATTAGAAGTTAAAGGCTCATTGGTCATGGAGTTCTGATCTGTTCTCCGGGTCATTTGCTGAGGTTGATTCTCATCGAAGAAAATCTGACTAAAGTCCCGTTTTTCTTCTTCCCCACGAAAAGTATAGCTGTAATCTCCGTGTAGAGAGAGTTTATTGTGAGTATAGTTCAGGCTCAATCCTGTATTTATTCTGTTTTTACGACCTCTTCCTCCGTTAAGATAATAGTTGCCACTCAATCCTTCTGATGAGCTTTTTTTCAGTACAATATTGATGATGCCCGCATTTCCAGCAGCATCGTATTTAGACGAAGGATTGGCAATTATTTCAATATTTTTTACCAGTGTGGAATTGGTAGAACGTAACAGGTTGGCAAGCTCTTTTGCCGACAGTGAGCTCAGCTTACCGTTAATCATTACACTTACTCCTTTTTTGCCCCGTAATGAGAGTTCACCTTCTTGCGAAACGACCACACCGGGTGTTTTGCCAAGCAATTCCAAAACTGTGGTACCATCAGACAATACACTATTCTCTACATTAAAAATCATTTTATCAGCTTTTTGCTGAAAAACGGCTTTGCTCCCTCTTACTACGATGCCACTAATCTCTGAGATTTTATCTGTCTGTAAAGAATCGTTCTGACTTTCTGTCTGTCCGTAGGCATTCAGGCTCGCCATTAAAGGGAGCCATATATAGTGTTTCTTCATGATAATAGATTTAGGTTGTTGGTTTTTTTTTATTTTTTCTGCCCCACCAGATCATAAATCCGGTTATGGGCAATGAGGCACAGAATAAACTCATAATAAAGGCCAGAATTTTTCCGGGCATTCCGAAAAAAGCTCCCACATGAAGATCATATGTAGCATCTGTAGCCCTTTCTGCCATAGGTTTGTCTTCGTGGGGATGGTTAAATAAAAGCTTCCCCGAATGTTCATCGAAAATCATCATCGAAGACTCGGCATAAGTAAACTCTTTATCCTTGATCCAGATGCTTAAATTATCGTGTTTGTGATCTGCTTCAGCATGGTCTTCCAGATCAATTCCAAAAGAATAAGCTTTCGGATAATGAGTTTTTACCTGTTCTATAATACGGTCTATGGTGGTTACAGTCTCCACAGATTCCGGAGCTGTTGTTTTATATTGACTGAAATCTGGGGTAGCAGTGGAAAAGCCATTCAGTAATGCATATACCCATACTTGCGTAATCCGAAACGAATACATAATACCCGTGATGGCTACAACAAACGCAAGAAAAGAGGCATAAAACCCAAGGATATTGTGTACATCGTAATTTTTACGTCGCCAGCCTTTTACTTTCTCCCAACGGAACCATAGACGCTGTTGACGCATTTTTTTATTCTTCGGCCACCATAGAATAATTCCCGTAATCAGCATTATGACAAAGATAATGGTAGATACTCCCACGATAGTACCGCCAATTTTATTGCTTAGCAGCAACGAGCGGTGCAGAGTCATGCAGATAAAGAAAGGATTATTTTTTACATCATATATGGCGAGTACCTTCCCGGTATATTGGTTTACATAAACGTTTTTATAAACGATGAAGGTATTGAAGTGATTCCAGCCCTCTTCATTAACTTTAATCAATCCGAACTGATAAGAGCGGGCAGGATCTATAGGAATCGTTACTTCATCTGTTTTTACGATTTCATTTTTCAGCTGGGCATTCACAATATCTTTTAGCTCGCGTATAGGAATCGGTTTCTTATGCTGAATATCTTTTTCTCCATGGAAGGTTGTTTCCTTACGCAATGCAGCGGTAATGTCTTCATTGAAAACAAAAAATGCACCTGACAAAGAAACTATTAGTACAATGATACCTGATAATAATCCGAGCCATAAATGAGCTTTCAGAATATATTTTTTGAAGGTTCCTTTGGATTTTTTATGACCGGTCTTCTGCATTTTATATCTATTTAGTCTTATTAAAAATAAATAAGCCACAAATATAACTTTATTTATATTAATTCTAAACAGCGAGATAACTTTATTTCTCCTTTAAAACCTGATTTTTATTAGGATGTATGCAATCTGAACAACATAGAAATCTTAATAGCTTTGAAGAACCTCTCTCAATGCTCTTTTATTAATATGTTTTTAGTTATGCTTATTTATATAGAAAATCATTAATGTAACTTTCAGATTTTCAAAATACTATATTGTTTACTTTTACTCCAAAAACACACCATGCTGATCAAAATTTATGGAAGTGCCATTCATGGAGTGGCTGCACAGACCATTACTATTGAAGTGAATGTAGATACCGGAGGAGTAGGGTATCATCTCGTAGGGCTTCCTGATAACGCTATTAAGGAAAGCAGTTATAGAATTTCTGCAGCCCTGAAAAATGTAGGATTTAAAATTCCTGGTGTCAATTACAAAAGTAAATGATAATATACAACTAAAAATGATAAAATTATAACATTCATGATAATATCATTGTATTAATACAACATGAAATACCGTGTTTTTACTGAATGTTTATTCACTAATTTTTAAGAATTTTAGTGCAATTGTTTATTTTCTCAAAAATAATACATGAATTACGGTTTACCGTAAAAAGTTATAAAGATTAGATTTTAATTTTGATATAAATCACTAAAGTATGTGGAATGACAACGAATCTCTTTCAGACTATATTGATTATAGTTATTTAATGAAAGCAGTTACAACAATAATTGATAAAGATAGTCTATTACCTTGTAGTATCGGAATATATGGAGATTGGGGAAGTGGAAAGTCTAGTTTAATGAAAATGATTGAAAAAAAATACGAAAATGAAAAAAATATTTTGGTAATTAAATTTAACGGATGGTTATTTGAGGGATACGAAGATGCAAAATCTGTATTAATGGGTCGAATTGTAGATGAAATAATAAACAAACGAACATTTTCAGAGAAAGCTATTAAATATGCGGCTAAATTATTAAAAAGAATAGATTGGATTAAAGTTGCAGGATCATCGTTGAAATATGGAATGAGTTTTTTAACATTAGGACCGGTAGGACTTGCTGGGGTGTCATTGGCTGATGCAATGGGTAAAATGAGTGATGGGGATTATGAAAAATATATAAAAGAAAGACAAGGAAAAGAAATGGAAGACTCAGACGAGAGTCTGAGAAATAATATCCAGGAATTTCACAAAAATTTTGAATCACTTATTGATGAAACAAAAATAGACAAAATTATAGTATTTATAGATGATCTTGATCGTTGTTCTCCAGATACAATAATAGGTACTCTTGAAGCGATTAAGCTTTTTTTATTTACTAAGAAAACGGCTTTTGTAATTGGAGCAGATGAAAGATTAATCAAATATGCTGTTAAAAGAAGATTTCCTGAATTAGCTGGAGAAAATCTTGAGATAGGTAGAGATTATCTAGAAAAATTAATTCAATATCCTATTCGAATTCCTCCTTTAAATAAAATAGAATTAACGACATATGTTAATTTGTTATTTTCTCAATTATATTCTGTAGATACAGTTGACTTTGAATTGAGAAGAAATGAGGTTATAAAGGCAAAATCAACAAATGGATTTGATTTTGCCTTAGATCAAAATAATATTTCTGATTTTTTTCATATCGGTAATCAGGAGTTTGAGGATGCAATTGCTCTTTGTTCTCAGATAGTACCGGTTTTGAGTACTGGTTTAAATGGAAACCCTAGACAAGCAAAAAGATTTCTTAATACCCTGTTAATAAGAATTAGCATGGCTTCTGCAAAAGGGATAGAATTAAAGAAAAGGGTGCTTGCAAAATTAATGTTGTTAGAATATTTTAAGCCAGAAACATTTACAGATTTCCATGATATTCAAGCAGGGAACAATGGTGCTATTCCTCTGATAGATAAATTAGAAACAATTACTTATGGACAGGAAAATGCTGAGCCTAAGGATATATCAGAAGGAGATGAAGCAAGCTCAGAAGAGAAAATATTATTAGAAGATAATTGGATTGTTGAGTGGATCCAAAGTGAGCCTAAATTAGGAAAAGAAAATTTACAACCTTACTTCTATTTCTCTAGAGATAAATTAACAATTAGCGCAGTTAATTTTCAGCGTATGACTCCAAAGGCACAAGAAACAATTCGGAGATTATTAGGTGATTCTGAAATAGCTCGTAAATCTGCAATAAAATCACTAAGTACATTATCTTCTAGCGAAGCAGCATCTGTTTTTGAAGCTTTGACAGAAAAGGTGAAGCAGGAAGAAAACCTTAATGACAGCAAAGCTTTTAAAGCATTATTTTATTTATGTGAGGAAAAATCAGATTTGAAATCACAAGCCATTACTTTTCTTACAAAATATCCAGACCATAAATTACCACTAATCGCTATAACACTTACTGATAGGTTATTGAAAACTTCTAATCCCGAAGCTTTAAACCATCTTCTTAATATATGGAGTAAATCTGCTAATGAAAATTTTGCAAAGATTGTTAGAAAAAAAATAAAATAATTAATAAATTATGGGAACATCAGCTTCAAACGGAGGGCCAACAGGATCTCCACCTCTTTTACCTGATTGGTTTAATCCTAATCCACCGGAAAGAGAACAAAATGAACAACCGGAAACCGAAAATAATGATCTTGAAACTGATACTGCAAATAACGATCAGCAAGAAGAACAACCTCAAGATGAAACTCTTGAGCAAATAAATGCATTGAATCAATCCAAAGATTGGGGGAAATCTAAAGGAGCTCTAACTAGACTATCAAATGCAAGATCTGGAGCATCAATTAGAAAGGCTGGCAAAAACTATTTAAACAGTTTAGGCGGAAATAGAGGAGCAACAAGAGCCGCTGTGCAAGGTGTAATAACAGGTAAAAATTATGCTAGCTTCTTAGGAAGTATAGCTGAAGGAGGGATAGCAAATGCTTTACAGGGGTTAGGAATAGATGAGTTTATCGGAAGAACCTCGGAGGAGGTTTGTATAGCAATAGCTAATGCATTAGCACCAATTGGCGCAACAAATGATGAAGCTATAGCACGTGAAGCTCTTATCTCTACCTTAGACTCATTGTATGGGAAAATGCAAGAAGAAGGAAGTGACTTTACAAGTATAAACGAATTAAATCTAGAACAAATAAAAGATACACTTATTGAGTTTGTTAGTAACTATATTTTTAATAAATGGATGTATGAGCTTGGCGGAGCAATTGAAAGAGGTGATGTTACAGAAAGAGAAGTTATAAATTTAGAAATACAAGTTAAAGATTTTATTCAAGCTGAGACAATTGAGAGGTATCGAGATATTCCAATTGAAACATTTAATTTGAATGATCGCGTGAATTATATAATAATAGAAGAAATTTTTCAAACTGCATACTCAACACTTGAATAATGAAAACAAAAAATATAATAGTAAAAATACATAGCTCTGATACGTTTCAATACACTGAAGATCAGCAAGAAGACGTACTGGAAATTCAACTTGATCATACGGATGTGAATAAAATGGTCAAGGAAAATATATTAAGAGATCTAGGTCATTCAGGTCTAGTACCCAATAATGTAATTTATGACTTATTAAATTTTGCCCTTGCCATATACACGATTGATCAGGTTGTATCAAGAAAGAATAATGGTTTTCAGGGATGGTCTAGATATTTCATTGTCAATTTTCCAGTACAAGATTTTGAAATTTGGGATGCTGTAAGTGAAGATTTTAACAAATATCTAAGCTTTTTAAGTGGAGATAGGTGGGAATTTATATTTAGGCAGAGTGAAGAAATTAGAGATTTTGTATTGCCAGAAAATAGAAATCCAAAAGGTATCACAAAAGTATCATTACTTTCAGGTGGTCTAGATTCATTTATTTGAGCAATAGATCTTTTATCAAATGGGGAGGTACCTTTTTTCGTAAGTCATCACAAAACTTCTGAAAGCAAAATTCAAGATAAAGTTTTAGGGGCTTTAAAAGCTCAGTTTGGCAATACAAGTTTTACATCTCAAAAATTTTGGGTACAGCCAAATCAAAAAAATTCTACAGCAGAAAAAGAGAACTCTTCAAGAGCACGTTCTTTCTTATTCATAACACTTGGGGTTGCCGTTGCTAATAGTATTGATGATAGTATTCAGATGATTCTTCCAGAAAATGGTCTTATTTCACTAAATATACCTCTTACAAAATCAAGGTTTAGTAGCCACAGTACAAGAACTACCCATCCGTTTTTTGTGGATGGATTAAATAGTATATTTGAAAAATTAGGAATAAACAATAAAATTGAAAATCCTTATAGGTTTAAAACTAAGGGTGAAATGATATTGCAATGTGAAGACATTGACTTTTTAAAAGAACATATTGCCATAACCATGTCATGTTCCCATCCAGAGAATGGAAGATTTTTAGGAAGAGAACCTCTTAATTGTGGATATTGCGTTCCGTGCTTAATTCGCCAAGCATCCGAGTATCAAGCTGGAGAAATTTTCACATCCTATGCAATTGGAGATGTGAGAGAATCGGTTCCTACTCAAAAATATAAAAAAGGGTCTGATTATCGCGCATTTAAGATTGGATTAGAAAAATTATCAGATATTAATAATGAACATTCACTAGCTTTGCAAATTATAAGATCAGGCCCTATTCCTTACTCCACTTTAAATGAGCTAAATGAATACATTTCAGTTTATAAAAGGGGCATGTCGGAAGTTGAACAATTTTTAAATAGTTAAAAAGCTTAATGTTATTTGATACTCATTTACACTTAGATTTATTTGAAGATCCACAATCACTTATTAAAAATATTGAAAAAAGACAGATTTATACTATAGCTGTAACGAATCTTCCAAAGGTTTTTTTTCATACAAAAAAATTGTGTGAAGGATATAAATATGTTCGCCCGGCCTTAGGTTATCATCCAGAATTAGTTTTTAAATTTAGTGACCAGTTAGAATTATTTCTTAAGTACCTTGATGAAACTAAATATATAGGTGAAATAGGATTAGATAATCAAAAAAAATCAGTTGATGATTTCACTAAGCAAAAGCAGATTTTTGAAAAAATTATTTTTGCTTGTGCCGAAAAACGTGATAAAATATTAACAATTCATTCAAGAAAGGCAGAAAAGGAAGTTTTATCAATTTTGGGTAATAGTTTTCCTGGCACTATTATTTTGCACTGGTACTCTGGCTCTTTAAGAGATTTAGAGACAGCTTTATCTTATGGATTTTATTTTTCAATAAATTCAGCTATGTTGAAGTCTAAAAATGGTTTAAATATTATAAAAAATATACCAGATGACAGATTATTATTGGAGTCAGATAGCCCTTTTATTGGAGTTGATAAAAGTAGCAAAATTCCTTACAACGCAGAATCTCTTATTCAGGAGTTAAGTGCATTAAAGAAATGTCATTCAGAAATATTACAGAGAAAGTTGCATGATAATTTCAGAAATATTTTATCAATTAAGCATTGATTTAGTATTAAATTATGGAATCTGTATTGATACATAGATAAAATATAAGCCATACAAGAAATTACATGGCTTATATTTTTATAAAGAATCAGTTTATAAAATATTATATTTAAAATCATATGTTAAAAGATATGGTGTTGGAGCTTTTCCATGAGGATTACGATAATCTACAGCTCGCTCTCTTTCTGATATGATATGAAGATTTTTTCTTGCTCGTGAGGCTAAAACATATAATAACTTCTTTGAGCTTTCAAGTTTGTTTTGGTCACTAAAGTGTGGCACATAATCATCTAATAAAGCAAATCCAATCATGGTGTCATATTCTTCTCCTTTTACACCATGGATTGTAGACACTGTAATTCCTTCTTTCTGTTTGAAAACTTTCCTAAAATTATCAATATCTCCAATAAAAGTATGACCCTCTCGAATAAGTTTATTTATTCTTTGCTCGGAGCTTTCAAAAAAAGAGATGTAATGTTCTTTCAATAATGAGTAATTATCAAGCTGAATTGCTAATTTATTACATATTTCATCAAAGAAGAACCTTAGATAAGCCAAGCCATTATTTTCATCTATTTCGATTGAATTACAAATCTTTAACAATAATTTGGGGGTTAAATTTGAAATATCTATCCCCGCAGCTTCTAAAGTATCTAAAACTTCTTTACTCCATCTCATTCTTCTAACATACAAATGCGGTGAGGGCTCTGTAAGCACAATTCGGGACACTTTAAACCAAAAATTTTCAATATCTCTTGAAAAAGGTGCCATACCTGGTCCGTCAAAACTTAAGTTTGGTAGTTCAATCATTAAACGTCTAGTAATGCTTGCTATATGTGCCCATTGTGGGGCAACTATACATATTTCATTTGGAGAGATTTTCTTTTCTTTTATATTGATTAGAATAAGTCTAGAAATTTCTTTAACTAAATCATTAAGAGAAATATTAAAATTAAAAGTTATAGTACTTGGATAGTCTTTGTGCTCTCCTGAAGCAATTATTGTATTTGGGAAAGTTTTATAGTAATCAAAGTAATTAATAACAGATTGAGAAGATCTATAATTATGAGTTAAACCAAGTTCTATTAGCTTAAAACCAAATAGTTCTTCTAGTTCTTTTTGAGGCATTGCATAACCTCCTAATGACTGATAGATTGACTGATTAGGATCTCCTACAATTAATGTTTTTGAATCGCCATTGTTTGCTTTTAATATTTGAGAAATAATATGATATTGAATCTCTTTAGTATCTTGATATTCGTCAATTAATATAAAAGGAAAAAGTTTAGCCAAAATTGAGCATATAATAGGGTTTTGTTTCAGAAGAGAATATGCTAAAAAGAGTATCTGTTCAAAATCGATTTGATTATTTTGTTGTAAAGTCTTAAAGTACTCGGAATAAATCTTTTTTAAAGATTCGTGTTTATTTCTATTTGAGCATGTTAAATGATATCCATCCGTTTTGGCTATTATTCCACAGTCCCAATAAGTAATTCTTTCATTTCTGTAGGGCTCACATAATTGTGTTAAAAGGGTTTCAGAATCATATGAATTAATTACTCTAAAGCCATTTTTTAGCATGTCTAAATGAAGATGGTAAGGATTAATAATCCATTCTAAGCAAAATGAATGGATTGTTCCAATCCATAATTGAGAAACATCTACGCCTAACATTTCAACTCTTTCTTTAATTTCATCAGCTGCATTGTTAGTATATGTAATTGCAATTACAAAATGTTTTTTCGTTTTAAGGCGACTTAGTTCATAAGCCATTTTATAAGTTAGTGTTCTTGTTTTTCCACTTCCAGGGCAAGCTATTAGCAAAACACTATTTTTCTCAAAAATAGCATTTTCTTGGTCTTTGTTTAAACTATTTTCTTCCCAAAAAAACATATTATTTTAATTTTTTAAAAAAAGCTAATGCTTCATCGTTAGTAATATTTTTTAGAGAAGCTATGACTTGGTCTAACGAGCTCTTTCCATCTCTATAATCAATTAAAATTGGTTTTAAAGAGCTAAAATCTAATTTATTATCATTTGTGAAATTTTGAGCGATTCTATAGTCAACTATATCAGCGATAAGGTTTGGTGAAAAATCTTCCTTCACAAAAATAATAGCATCTAAAATATATTCCGGAAGGTAGGTTCTAAAAGAAATATATTTGCCTAGTTTTATTGCAAACCATCCTTTTCCCTCTTGCTTAGCTATAGTTAAAACTCGTCTTCCATAAATAGAAACATTTTTGGACTCAAGTTCTTTTTTTGCTAAATCTACTGTCGTTTGGTCTTTATAAGTACTTTTAAGGGTCTGAACAACTTCCCATGAATTTCCAGCCTTAATAAAATCAACTTCAAAAGTATATGAAGCATAAAATGTTTTAAGCCAAGGGTTGCCTTTTTGGAAAATGTCTAATTTTTCTTTTCTAGCTTTTCCTTTTTTCTTAGATGCTTCAATTAGGTTTTTATATTTAATTGTTTTTATGTCATCATCTTCATTAACCTTCGTGTCACAAATTGCCTCATCTAAATCAGTCAAAATAGCACAATTCCTTTTGATCCTATCCTTATGGAATAACTGTGCAACATTTTCAAAACCTGTGCTTCTAATATTTATTAAGCTTATACCAAGTTCATCGAGACTAATTCCTAATAATTTTTTAATCATTATTGGGATTAATATTTCCTCGGCATCCCCCTCAATTAATATTACCCCCTTTGCAAATAATAAATTTGTTCTGACAGCATCTAAATATCTCTGAATCTGATTGATGTTTTCAGGTTTCAAATTATTAGCAGGCTGGTATACTTCAGTATAATTTAGCTTCTTTGCAAGTATATTGATGTTTTCCACGTTGCTTACTTCGGATATTTGAGTAGAATGGGTCGAATAAATAATTTGTGTATCACCATAATTCAGTTTATCAAATAATGTTTTTTGAATATGATTGTGTATGTGAGCCTCAGGTTCTTCAATCATTAAAAAATTAGCATGAGTATCCTGAGATTTTCTATATTGAAATTCAAGTAATTTTAAAGTTAAAAAAATTAAGTTGGCCCCTCCTAAACTTAATTCATGTATTCCTCCTTCATAATCTTCATAAGGTTCTCCAATATATAGTTTTAAAGACTGTAATAATTTGTCCGGATCATTAGGAACACTTGATCTTATAGATAAGGATGAAGGTGAATATGTTTGGCCTACAGCTCCCTGAATAGTTGTTTTTATATCCTTTCTAATATTTTGTACATCATCAAGTTCTTCTATTTTATCATTTAATTTTTTAACCAGATCGTTTATAGGTTTATAACTGGCTTCAGTTATTTCGCCACTTTTATTTTTTAAAAGATTTAGTAGAGGATTGGTTCTATTATTATGGAAATCACTTACAACATCTCGCAAGGCTTGAATAAATGTGAAAGAAATTTCTTTAGACACCGATAGCTGATGTGGAATTTTAGCACCAAATTTTAAAGCATCTAAATTTGTAGAAGGAAAACTTACATTTTCGAAATCACCTACTAATTCCTTGTAAACATTAGGATCATTAAAGTCAGCAGTACTTTTTCCTGTAAATAATGTTTCGTAATTTTCTTCTATAGTTAGTCCTTCAAGTAGATTTTCTAATCCTTTTCTATCACCTAACTTTAGCTCTGAGAGCTTTTGTCTAATATCAGCTTTTGGTCGAAAAAAAAGATTGTATGTTGCTTTTTTTACTGATTTATCTTTAATAATACCGGCTCCATGTATAAATAATGCCTGAATAGCTTCTTCATCATTAATTTCATCAAACTCTATACTTATGATAATCCAATGCCCTTTCCATTTGCCATTATCAAGAGTTCTATTATCAAGAGTCCTATTGAAATCGCTTTCTGATAATTTATACGCATACTGTAGAGACGAATCTTCTAATAATAGCCGAATAGCCCGAAAGACATTGGTTTTTCCTGAGCCGTTTTCTCCAATGATTGTATTAATGCCTTTATTGAAATAAAAACATGCATTAGAGAAATTTTTATAGTTTATAAGGGATACTTTTGATATAAACATTTTATAATTAAATTATTATCTTCAACTTTTGTACATATCACTAAAATATGAATTTAATATGATTTTAAAAAAAATAAAGAGTTATTCTAAGGAAGGAGATTTTTGGATGCTTTTTAATTTTGGAAAGATAACTTTTAGAGATGAAATTTTATATAGAGAAGTTAAATTTATAAGAGTGAATTCATCTGATTTTTATAATTCTCAAGATTGGAATTTGAAGGAAATTATCATAGAAGAAATAGTAGAACAAATTGTCAATAAATTTAAGTTGGCAGATATTTATGATTGCAATGGAAAATTTGTATGTGATTTAAATAAGAATCATAAAAAAATAGAAAAAAGAGAAGTTATATTGTCAAACTATAGAAATTTTAGAGTAGGTTCTTGTGAAGAATTTTTCGAGAACACCCCTTTTGCTAACCAAATTGATAATAAAGCATATTATTCTTTTAGTCATAATACGTTTATTTCTTTAAGTTTAATTAGTCAATTTTTTTATTATTATTCCACTAAAGTCATTAATATAATCACAGATTTTGAAAAATTTAACAAAGGGTTTATAAGTAGAGATTTATTAGAAAGTAAATTCGTCTTTGATAATACTATTGGGATAGGGCAAAATGAAGCAAAGCTTATTGGTAAATATTGGTTTACCGATAGAGATGAAAATAAAACAGGAATGTATTTATTAAGAAAAGCTGTAAATAGTTTTTATAGTTTATTGTGGAAACAAAAAGAAGACAAAAGGGGACAACTTTCAGGAGAGATTTTCTATAATATACCATTTAACTTTCCAATTAAAGCAACTGTTATAGGGCAAATGATTGCTAAAAACAAATTTTTCGCCTACAGATTGTTAAATGTTGAACCCAATAAAAAAGATTACCCCTTTTATATTAATGATCAAGATATTGAGCCAGTAGCACTTGTAGATACTCGTTCAGCCGAAAATAATCAAGGAAATCCTAATACATATACTGACAATATAACAATAGATGGAGAAGAAATATTAGATTTAGTATCCGATTCACCTGCAGTGGTTACAAATCCTAATTTGGAAGTTGAAGAAGTAACAGTTGATAATGATGTATTCTTAGTTTCTCCTCATTATAAAAAAACAAAGAAAATACTAAATGATCAAAATTATATAAAGGGAAATACTGTTGTAAATAATGTAGAAGAGCAGGGAATATTAAGTAATCAGACAACAACGGGAAGCAATGTTCAAGCAATCAATTATATTGCTATTCAAGAAAATTCTTCTGACCTTTTTTTGAAAATTCTTGAATATCTAAAGCAAAAAGGAGTAAATATCAGCTTTGCGACAATTAATGATTCTACAGATGAAAAGTTTTCATATTACGAACCTGAAAACTCGAAAATACCTTATATTATAATTGCTATTGCTAGATTAAATAATAGGGAGTTTTTCATTATTGAAACAGGCTTATATAGGAATATTGGTATAGTAGAAAACCTATCAAATATACCAACACAGCAAAAAAATGATAAAAATTTGACTAAACTTATTAGAACCCTTGATCATAAAAATGTAAAATTTAGCTGGAGTTCAATATTTTATGATGGTACATTGAGCAAGGATTATCAAAGTAAGAAAATAAGATTTGACTCTATAAGAGAAAAAATGCTTTTAGAAGTCATACAACCTGTTAATCATAGATATGGGCTTACAGAGAGAGATACCATTCAAAAAATTGGAGACACTATATATAAGAAAATTAATAAATAAGATTTTTTTCAAACCAATATGGTATTCCAGACTTTTCATGGTATATATAAGATTTAGCTATTTTATAGTGGTTAAGTAAATCCAAAAATTTTTGATCTTTAAGTATTTTAAAGATAAGAGGAAAAGTATCAATTCTTGTTTGAACATCCCAAAAACTAATATTTTGATTGATTATTTCTAAATCGAAGCGATATGTGTTTTTAATAAATTGTTTAAATATTCCTTTATGTGAGTTACTTCTAAGCCTATTAGCAATTATTAAAAATACTTTTATAAATAAAAATGAATACGAAGTGAATTCATTGTACCCCATATCAATAGTTGAATTAATATACTTCTGATATTGTAAATCAGATTTTTTACTTACAACTAAATGTTTTAAGTCAATCAAATTATAATCAAAAAAACAATTGTAGCAAATATTAAATGACTTAAACCCATTTGTTGGATATAACCTATTTCCACCTTTATTAATTTTAAAAAAATGTAGAGGGTGATTGCATCCAGGGCATCTATCAATCAAGTATAGTTTACAGTCCATACATAAAATAGAAGTGCTTAGCCTCCATTGTTTTTGATAGTAATTGTGTTCATTTAAACATTTTACACAAGCTTGGAGGCCATATTTAAACTTAGACCTATTAACTATTCCGATTGGAAGAACATTTATTGTTGTTGTCTTAGTACTAATGTTTTCGAAAGCATAACCTTCAAGAGATTTTAAAAAAAGACTATTAATCTGTGAGATAGACAAGGGAGTATGCTTGTTAATTACTTCTATCAAATTATTTGGCGCTAGAATATCAATGTCTCTTGTAAAGTAACTACTAGATTTCGGAAAAAAATTCTTAAGAAAAGTTTGCGTTTTAACTTGATGGTTAATGGATAGCCTATTTATCCAAGAGCTAAAAAGTTCATTCTTGTTTGGGGAAATATATAGAGGGAAAATATCTTTATCAAAAGACTTAATATATACCATTGTTAAAAAAAGCTTTTTTTCTATTTTGTGGAGCTATATAATCTATCTCATTGAGTATATCTAAAGTTATTTTTTCACTCGTTGTATTAATAGCTAATATTGTTGATAATTCTAATATTTTAGAAATTTCTCCTATTAGCCCGTCACTCATTAGAAGGATCTTGTTAGACAATTTATCTTCTATAAGATTTGATCTTTTTTTGATAGGGAGTACTTTTTCAAAACTTGCTAAAAGTCTTTTATAGTCGGTGTTATTTTCCCATCTAACAAGAATGTTAGGTTCAAACCGATTGGATAGTTGTGAGTCGGTTTGTATTGCATTAAAGGCCAGTTTTGTTCCGGAACAAACTAGTGGTATATTTAATTCATTAGATAAATATTTTATAACATTTAAAAATAATCTTTGTTTAGAAATCGTACCGGCAAGAACGTGATGTATTTCATCAATAATTAACACTTTAACTTCAAGTTCTTTTAAAAGATGAATTACTCGATTTTGTCTATTCTCGATTTTTTCAGATGTTTTCGTTGGTGCTAATACTGAGTTTAAAATTGCATTATAGAATCTTTTTTCATCTGGTTCAGGAGGGGACTGAATCATTAATACAGGACATTTTAATTTTGCAGTTTTTTCATCAACATATGATTGATGTGATCTACAAAATTTTTTTAGTAAAGCTGTTTTTCCATTATTTGACTCTCCAACAAGTAAAAGATTTGGCATTCTATGCCCTTTTGGATATGTTGTTAAATCTACCATTTTATCTAAAATGATTTTAGCTTTAGTGTAACCTATCCATTTAAACTCTTTGGTATATAGTATTCTTTCTTCACTAGAAGAGTTAACAATGAAGGTTTTTAAATTATCTGCTATATGTTCCATATTTCAATATCGTCAAATGGTTTTATATCATTATCATTTTTCTGCTCATTTTGAATCAGAGGATTTTCGTCTAACATTGTATGTACTTTATTTTTACTATAAGATTTACTATTTTGAATTTTTGTATTTCTCATAGCTCTTTTTTCTATCTCATCTAATTCTCGGTAAGCTTCAAAAATTGATTTTTCATCTACCTTAATTTTTTTACTTTTTATTATTTTTAGAATTTCCCGATATTCCCAGATCGATATTTTAGGTAGGGACATGTTTCTGTAAGGAATATCGTAATAATCATTTTTTTGTGGATCGTAAAAGTAAATAGAACTAATATCCCTAGGATCTCTTCTAAATATATGTTGTGTTTTTTCACCTTTGATATTGGCATCATGTATGAAACTTTTTAATACATCACTATAATAATGGATATGATCAATAACAATTCCATATTCTTGAACGGTTCTCTTTATTATCGGCATAAAATCTAATCTTACTTTCCTTTCACTGTTAATTCTAGGAGGAATTCCTCGTCCTATAATTTCAGGACCTCCTAAAATTCCCTGTTTAAATTTCTGTTCCGGAGTTATATCTAGACTAGAATGAATTCTTTTATGGTAGATTTTAGTAATATATATGACTAACCATTTTTCAAATTCATATAGTGTGAAAGATGCATTTTTTTTCGAATCATAATTCTTTCTATCTTGAATATTAGAGAAAGTTGTTCCAGGTAAATTGTGAATTTCCTTCGAAAATGTTCCTAAAATACGTTCTATATGTCCTCCAAAATGCGGAGTAGCAACTGGTCTGAATTCAATATTAATTCCATAATTAGCACAGGACTTTCGTAAAGTATTTCCTCTAAATTCTTTTGCATTATCCAGATGTACAGTATCCATTATCCCCCAACAGGGCCACTCCCCAGATATTTCTAATGAATTTAACCATGATTCTTTTGGTAATATAGAATTAGCTATACACATTCCTGTGCCTAATGCCCCCGGATGCTCAAACGAAAGGTATAAACCAATAACCATTCTACTATAAACATCGATTGCTAGGGTAAGCCAAGGTCTTTTCAGCGGTTTTCTATATTGCTCATCTACAAGTACAATATCAACTAATGTGTGATCAATTTGTACTATGGATAAGGGATATTGTGCCCCTTCAAAACTACCTCTATGAGGTTCATATTTATATTTTGCTTCCTTTATTCCTAATCTTTTTCTTACTTTTTCTTCATCAGAAATATTTTTAATTCTATTACGAATTGTGTTAGGGTGTGGTGGCTCAATAGAGTATTTATCACACTCTAAATTTACTTCTCTTATAGTTTTATTTATTGACTTTTTTGATTGATTAAGGTAAACTGAATGTATTTTATTTGCTATAATATTTTCTAGCTCTTCTGGTAATCTACTCTTTCCTTGCCCACCATTTTTCTTCTTTCCAATAAGTGAGGAAACTGTGCCATAGGTTTCAAATATCTTAACCCATCTGTAAATTGTGGGAACACTGACATTACTCTTTTGGGATATTGAAGAAATCAGCTGATAGTCACCTCTTTTTTTTAATATTGGACTAATCAGATTATACCTGTACTGGGCCTTTTCCCATTCCTTATCTGATAAGGAAACAAGGTCCTTTTCGTTGTCTTCGTTGAAGTTTTTAATACTTTCTAGCTCAGCTATTTTAACGGTATGGATTATATTTGTTTTAATTTCTTCAATTGATAGTGTATCTATATCAATAATCCTTACTATTATACATAAAGCATCATTGTATAATACCTTTTCACCTTTACTAATAAAAATTCTATCCCTCATTCTAAAAATATTGTAGTATCCATTGTTAATTTAGTTGTTTCATCAAAATTTATATATCTTTTAGATAACATATGAAGCAGCACATATAATAATTCAGCTTTTTTTTCTTCACAAGTAATTGCCAGATCAAGAGTCTCTTGTATTGAAATCGGTTGATGATTTTCTATAATCTTCTCTAAAATAGTCATAAAACCATCATCAAACCCAACTTTTGGATTTCTGTATCCTAATAGAAACTTTGCATTTTGTAATCTGTAACCATTACGTATTTTCTCTTCAGTAATAATTTTAAATTTTAGCCCATTATCAGAGCAAAATGCTTGAGCTGCTTCAAACTTAGGTCTATATTTTTCTTTATTTTCGGCAAGATCAATTAAGTATTTTACTTCAATAAGCTCGCTTTTTACATCTTTTGAATGATATTTTACGAAAAAATCAGGTACATAATATTGATTATTTCCGTAGTATATTTTTAATGGCTGTTCATAGTATTTATAAACTTTAGTATCATATTCTAATAAATAAATATAATCCCGCTCTAATGAGGATTCAAAGTTTACTATTTCATTTGCTTTAGCACTATATATATTTCCTGTCAAGCTTAAATTGGATAGTCCAATCTCTCTAACTTTTTTGTGACTCATTATCAACATCTTTTGTGTAATTAAAGTTAAAAATTATTTTAAGAAGTCTCGATTATCATTTTCTTTTGTAAAAACTATGGTAAATGGATTGATTATTATCAAATACTGTTGCAATTTACAGTAGGAGGAGGAAGTTATCCGCAACCAGGAGAAATCTCTCTTGCTCATAACGGGGTTTTGTTTCTGGATGAGATGCCCGAATTTAAGAGAACAGTGCTGGAAGTCATGAGACAGCCTTTGGAAGATCGGGAGGTAACGATTTCAAGAGCCCGATTTACGGCCAACTATCCGGCAAGTTTTATGTTGGTAGCTTCTATGAACCCCAGTCCAAGCGGGTTCTTTCCCGATGATCCTAATAATACCTCATCTGTTTATGAAATGCAGCGGTATATGAATAAACTTTCAGGGCCGCTTTTAGATAGAATAGATATCCATATCGAAGTTCAGAAAGTAGAGTTTGAGCAACTTTCCGAGAAAAGAAAAGGAGAGAAGAGCAAAGACATCAGAGAGCGGGTTTTGAAAGCAAGGGATATTCAGAATAAAAGATATCAAAAGCTCAATATCAGCAGCAATGCCCAAATAGGACCTAAGGAAATTGAAGCCTATTGTGAACTGGATGAAACCTCTTTCAGTCTCATCAAATTAGCGATGGAAAAACTTAATCTTTCAGCAAGAGCTTATGACAGAATCCTTAAAGTAGCCCGAACAATAGCAGACCTTGAAGAATCCGAAAATATTCTGTCCCATCATATTTCCGAAGCCATACAATACAGAAGTCTGGATCGTGAATTCTGGAACGCTTAATTTTTTATTCTATTTGATTGATTTAAAACTAAATACTCAGTTTTGTTTTCATAAGTTTAATTCTTATATGTGAAGTTAACATAGTAATTATGTAACACATAAGTTAAAATATTATGTTAAGTTTGATTACCAAATTATTTAAAATATCATATTATGGAAATCAAATTCATAAATACTACGTAGGAAGTGTATCCCACTTATAAAGGATAGACGAAATAAACTCTTCCTTCTTTTTCGAATAGATACATAACGTTTGAATACGGCCTGCCGTCCCGCTCATAGAGAGGTCGGTTTATACCCTATATCATTCAGTTTTGAAAAACTAACAGGAAACACATTTAGTAAATAAACGGTGGTTATCCCTTATGTCTTTACTTTTTAGATGTTTTCTGTAATTGAAATCCCACTTTATAAATTTTTAACCCAAACCAAATCAGATTATTATGTCAAACACCATTCCCTCATTAGAAAGTCTGTCATCAGGTTCAACAGTATTATTGTCCTCTGAAGACAGAGAAAAATTACTCAACAGGTTCAATAAAACCGGTTGGGATTATCATCATGAAGACACCTTGGAATCTCTTTTCCGGAAACAGGCAATCCTCCATCCTGATAAGACTGCCGTAGTTTACCAGGATCAGGAGATTACTTACGGAGAGCTGGATCATAGAAGCAATCAGCTCGCCAACCTGTTATTGAGCCGTGGTATCAAAGAAGGAAAATATGTTCCTATCTGGCTGGACCGTTCTTTGGAATGGGCCATTGCGATACTTGGAGTTATCAAAACAGGTGCAGCCTACGTTCCGATAGACCCTGCTTATCCTGTGAAAAGAGTAGAATATATTCTTTCCGATACCTCTGCTGATCTTATCATTACCAATCAAATTCCTGGAGAACTTTTATCAGAGACTGAAAAGACAAAAGTATTTGATCTGAGTCATATGGAGAATCTTAATCATTTATCATCAGAATATCCGGGAATTAATATTCATCAGAATGCCCTGGCATACACAATTTATACCTCAGGCTCAACGGGTAAGCCCAAAGGTGTAATGGTAGACCACCAGGCTATACAACATCTGGTAACATGGCATAATCATCATTTTCATGTGGATCATAGCTCAAAATTAACTCTTGTGGCAGGGTTGGCATTTGATATCTCTGTATGGGAAATGTGGTCTGCTCTTGCTTCCGGAGCCACTATTTTTATTGCTAATAATGAAGACAGAACGGATGCACTTGCTTTACTTGATTATTATAGAAGAAATCAGATTACGCACGGTTTTACACCTTCTGTTTTAGCTCCGGCGGTAGTTAATTATTCCGGTAATTATAATGATCTGAAACTGAAATATCTCTTTACAGGAGGTGAAAAGCTAAAACCAGTGCTTACCTCAGAACTAAGTTACGAACTGATAGATTATTACGGTCCCACAGAATGTACCGTTTATGCTACTTATAAAAAAGTGAAAGATATTAACGGGAAATATGTTTCATCTATAGGCAGACCGATTGCCAATGCAAAAGCATTTATTTTAGGAGAAAATAAGGAATTGCTGCCTGTAGGAGCTGTAGGAGAACTCTGTATTGGGGGAAACCTTTTAGCAAAAGGATATCTTAATAATAAAGAACTTACTGATGCTAAATTCATTACCAACCCATTCAATGAAGCAGAGAAGATCTACCGTACAGGAGACCTGGCCAAATGGAATCCGGATGGTGATATTGAATTCTTGGGAAGGATTGATAATCAGGTAAAAATTCGTGGCTTCAGAGTGGAACTGGGAGAGATAGAACGTTCATTGATCCAGCAGGAAAATATTAAAGAAGCTATGGTTATTGGTAAAGAAACGGAAGGAAGCACCAAATATCTGATTGCCTTTATTGTATTGACTCCTGGAGCAATAGCAGATATTTCATCAGTCCGAAATGAATTGAAAGAAGAACTTCCTGGCTACATGATTCCCGCACAAATTATTTTTATAGATAAAATTCCGTTAACGGCAAATGGAAAAACAGATACACAGATATTAAAGGATCTGGCTGATAAAGAAGCAAAAGAATTGATCTCATTTGAGCCTCCAACTAACGAAACCGAAAGAATTATTGCAGATGTCTGGTCGTCTGCATTGGAGCGTCCTGTCATCAATATCACTGATAATTTCTTTGATATTGGAGGAAACTCTCTGTTGGTTGCAACGGTAGCGGTTGCTTTGCAGAGAAAGCTGGATGTAAAAGTGTATCTGCGGGATATATATCAGTATCCCGTATTGCAGCAACTGTCAGAAGTTCTTATTAACAGATCCAGAGAGGCAAGGGAAGCAATCCCCATGGAAGATGTAGAACCATATGTTGAGCTCCAGAAAGATGTTTATCTTGCTCCGGGAACTGTTTTTGCAGGTGGATTTGATCCTCAGCAGGTGGAAAACCCAAAAACAATATTTTTAACAGGTGTCACAGGTTTTGTAGGAATTCACCTGTTACAGGAGCTTCTTGATACGACAAATGCTGATATTTATTGTCTTGTAAGAGCTCAGGATGAGTTTTATGCCATGGAAAAAATTGACAGATGTTTTAAGCAATATCATATTCCTCAACATGTAGAACAGAAATCAAGAATCATTCCTGTTATTGGAGATCTGGCTCTGCCATCCTTAGGATTGTCAGAAGAAATATTTATAAAGCTGGCAAAGCAAACCGATTTGATTTATCATTCCGGAAGCTCAGTCAACTTTATCGAACCTTATTCCTATATGAAAGCTCCCAATGTAGAAGGATTAAGAGAAATCATCAAACTGGCAGGAGCGGAAAGAACAAAATGTCTCGCATTACTATCAACCATTTCCGTATACAGCTGGGGGCATTTATTTACAGGAAAAACAGTAATGTTGGAATCTGATGATATTGAACAAAATCTGATGTCTGTAAGTAAAGATATTGGTTATGTAAGAAGTAAATGGGTGATGGAAGCCGTTGCTGATTTAGCAGCAAAAGAAGGACTGCCATTAATTACTTACCGTCTCGGATATGCCATGTGTCACAGTAAAACAGGCGCAAGTGCCTCTTATCAATGGTGGTCAGGATTGGTGAAAAATTGTATAGAATTCAAATCTTATCCCGCACTCACTGAGCTTAGAGAAGGTCTTATTACCGTAGATTATATGACTAAAGCGATGGCTCATATCACAAAAAATAAAGAAGCAATAGGGAAGAAATTCAACCTGATTGCCCGTCCTGAA
This sequence comes from Chryseobacterium sp. S0630, assembly GCF_024158915.1. Lineage (GTDB taxonomy): Bacteria > Bacteroidota > Bacteroidia > Flavobacteriales > Weeksellaceae > Chryseobacterium. The sequence goes on from NZ_JAMZGF010000001.1 coordinate 86,137, forward strand.
ACCAATCTTACCTTGGAAGATTTCTTTGGACTCATGAAAAAATATTATCCTTTCCCACTCAAAGACCTTCCTTATAAAGAATGGAGAAAACAGTGGGAAGATGACAGCAAAAACCGTTTGTATCCATTGACGAGTCTTTTCAGAGATAATATGCATGAAGGTTTATCTACCGTAGAGCTTTACCAGAATACTTATGTATGGGATTGCTCCAATGTTATTCAGTATCTGGAAGGATCAGGCATTCAGGAACCGGTATTTGATAAAAAACTGTTGGATTCCTATTTACAATATCTTGGAATTCCGGTTGAATAGAATTTAATAATGGAAAAAGCCCAGACAGATCCTGCTTGGGCTTTTATTTTTTTGTTGAATAAATACGTCAAGTTTTGTCGTTGCAGAGAATGAAATTTGTATCAGGGTAATGAGAAATACTTATCCCTTTTTTAATTAACTGAAACCAAAGAAAAAATAAATGAATACAATTATTGTATTGTCTAAAGATTTTGCAGCTAACGAAAGTGCAGTGGTAGATCTTAAATCCGGGGGATTTGTAAACCCGTTGAGGGTTCTTACGTTTCAAAATAAAACAGGACAATCTGCAAAGTTTCTTTGGCAGGGAGATCCCATCTACAACAGAGAAAAAGCTGGATATTTTAAAGAAATAAACAATGATCTGGGAGTAAAGGTAAATCATTATGAAGGTTTTATAACCATTACCAATGGAGGAGGTGAACAGTATTTGGAAGGTGAGCTAAAACCATAATCAGGCGTATACTTTTATTTGTGAGGACAATATAAAGAAAATGGTCAGACATTATTGCCTGACCCTTCTTATATTTTATATGAAGACTAGTTAACGGTTACCTTAATCACATTCTGAACAGCAGGAACAGGATAGAAAGTTCCTACTTTGGAAATAACCTTATTTTCACTTTGCGGAGTTCCTCCGAATAAGGCCTGATGATTTCCCGCTCCCGGATATTGGTCAATACCCGTCCCGGAATCAAATAATGAGGTTTTTGAGCTTAGGTCTCCCTTAGTATTGGCATCAATGCTCTGTTCATTGGCATAGAACCAGTCATTGGAGAAACCAAACATGGTTGCATAGGCAATTTTATCGCCAGGTTCAGCATTAAAGTTAGTGGTTACCTTACTTCCGGGAGTTACAGGAGCATTTCCTGCAATATATACTCCTTTAACATTCGGTAAAGATTTTAAACTGTTTTGAAGCTTGGCTACATTTCCAAACTGTGCAATATCTTTCAGTCCCATTCCACTGTCTAATTTGCCTAATTCATAAATTGGATTTTTATCACCACGATAAACAACCACCAAGGCAGGAGAAAGCCCTGTCATAATTCCTGTATTGGCATTCAGTTTCGTCATCATTTTACTGATATTTCCCATTTGAGCAATATCTGTGATTTCAGGATTGGATAAAGCGTTAGGTGTAAAAAACGGAGCACTGTTCAGCAGCTGAGATCCATTGTAGTTGGAAACTGCCCATACACCGGGAGAAAAAGGAGTTTCATTGGCTGTTCCGCCAGAGGTATTGGTAATGGTCAGGGTAAATTCTGAAGTTACGTCATTGTAAGTAAGGTTAAGCTTCATAAGTTGTGAAGCATTGACATTAGGAACCTGCATAATGGGTTTGCTTTCAACCTGTCCTGTGATGTCATCTTTGCTTCCGTTATCCCACAATCGGACACTTGAAGAAACATCTCCGGTAATAGCATTTCCATTGGAGTCAAACAATTTGATGCCCGGCTGCTGGGACGCGAAAAACCAGTCTTTTGAAGCTCCGTACATCGTTGCAAACATTAAAGCCTGTGTTTTTCCTGCACTGAATTTAACAGAAACAGATTGTCCGGGTAAAATAATAGGAGGCGTTCCTGTTCCCTGAAAACTTCCGCTTTCTACAAAATCTTTGGGAGTTACAACGTTTTCAAAAGTAATGGATCTTTGAAAACCCATGTCCATCATCATGTCGTTATTAGAATCACTGCATGAAGTTAAGGAAAACGCAGCTAGAGTAGCTGCAGCTAAAACTGATGTTCTGAAAATAAACTTGTTCATAAAAGTAAATTTTTATAGTTATAATTGATATCTGTAACTATAGTCGGCTACTTTTTGAGATCCTGACAAAAAATATTTTCTTATTTCAATTTTTTTTAAATGTATCGTTTTGAGAGGGAAAAGTAAAGCGGTCTATATCCCCTTTTTCCCATCCAGAATCATCAGAATCATTTTTGCCTTTCTGTTCTCTCTTGTTTCCGGTTTCTTGGCTTCTTCAATCCAACGGATGTATTCCTTTTTGTGAGTATAGCTCATCTTGTCAAATAAAGTTTTTGCTTCCGGATTTTTATTAAAAACAGAAGCGATATCATCAGCAATTTCAACCACTCTTTCCTCCTTGTCTTCAGTAAGAACAACAGAGACTTCATCCCCGAAAGTTTTATCCAACAGTTTTCTTACTTCCTGAGTCAGTCCTAAAATATGACAGTCGGATTTCATTTTGACAAGGTTTCCACGGTATTCAATCTTATCATCAAATAGGGCTTTAATTTTTACCTGTCCTTTTGTATGAAACAATTCCTCTGTAGAAAATGGAAATTCTACGAATGCAGCATTCATTTCTCCGTTCTGCTGAATAATGGCTATGAATTCAATAGGGTTAAGCTTCATGATGAAATATTTTAATAATCAAAAATAAAAAAACCGTGAAAGTAAATTTCACGGTTTTCAAAAATAGATCCAATAAGATTATTTTTTGTTTATTTTCTTAGGGGTTGTCGTAGTCCCTGAGTTTTTAGTTTTTGTATCAGCCGGAGTGTTTGCATCTCTTACAAGCTTCAATTCGTCAACTAATCTTCTTGCACCAGCATATTTATCGATTGTCCAAAGAACGAAACGAACGTCTACGTTGATGGTTTTCTGCCATTCAGGCTCGAATACGATATCTCCGCTTAATGCTTCACTGTTTCCATCAAAAGCAATACCGATAAGGTTACCGTCTCCGTCAATTACCGGAGAACCAGAGTTACCACCAGTAATATCGTTGTTAGAAAGGAAGTTTACAGGCATATAACCTGCAGCATCAGCATACTGACCGAAATCTTTAAGGTTGTAAAGATCAATCACTCTTTGAGGAAGATCAAATTCTTCATCACCTTTCTTGTATTTTCCAACAAGACCAGTCATATCTGTATAATAGTTATCCGTAATACCGAAATAATTTCTGTCATTTCTGATAGGCAATTTATCTACCGTACCGTAAGTTAATCTCATTGTAGAGTTAGCATCCGGGTAGAATTTCTTCTCAGGCATAGCTTTCATTAAACCAGCTAGGAACAGACGGTTATTTTTCGCAAAATTATCATCTATTTTTACAAATCTTTCCATGCTTATTTTTTGATCAGCAACAATTCCGTTAGCTGCTTTCCAAAGTGGATCAGCATCAAGTTTCAATGCATCCGGGTTCAATAAGAAGTTTGTTGCAGAAGTCTTATTAGCGAAGATTGAAGAATACGCTAAGTTAGAAACAGTCTTAGCATCCAAACCTAAAATAGTAGCAGAAGCAACGTCTGGGTTTTTAACTCTTGCCTGGTAAAGACTTGTCATAGCTGCAAGCATTTCTCCTTCCAAAGATGGATTGAAGTTTTCATAAGCAGCTTTGATAGCAGCTTCTGTTTTAGCTTTCATCGCTAATCTTCCCTGCATATCCTGAGCAGCATACGCTTTAAGAACAGATCCTACCTGAGCAGCAAGGGTAATATATTTGGCATTTCTTGTAAACTGAGTAGCATAGTTTCTTTCAACATTTCTTTCAGAAACTTGCTTATAGTATATTCCAATATCTTCTAAAACGCCATTGTATTGGTCGTTTCCAGGCATTGCAGCCCACTTATTATAAGTTTCTTCGATCTTTTGCTTGTCAGAAATCGTTCCGTTTTTCTCTACTGCATCGATAGTTCCTTGTCTGTTTTTCCAGTAGTTAGCTACAGAAGCATATTGAGAAGCATAGTTAAGTTGAGTCGCTTTATCTTTGTCCATGTATTTTTTCATTACATCCATAGCCAATTTAGAAGCTTCAACCCATGCCGGGTAATCTTTAGTTACCATCTGCTGAATTCCGTAAGAAGTCAGGTAACGGTTTGTTCTTCCAGGATATCCTAAGATCATTGAGAAGTCACCAGGCTTAATTCCTTTAAGAGAAACCGGAAGGAAGTGCTTAGGTTTCAAAGGAGTGTTGCTTGGAGAATATTCAGCAGGGTTTCCTGCAGCATCAGCATACACTCTGAAAACGGTAAAGTCAGCAGTGTGTCTTGGCCATTCCCAGTTGTCTGTGTCTCCTCCGAATTTTCCTAATGATGAAGGTGGAGCACCTACTAATCTGATATCTTTATAATCCTGATATACGAAATAATAGAATTCATTTCCATTGAAGAAATCTCTTACTACTACAGTATATTTCCCGTTTTCAGAGTTTTCAGTCTGGATTGCTTTAGTTTCAGCATCAATCACAGCTTTTCTCTCTGCTCCGGTCATATTGTTGTTTAGTTTAGAATTGATTCTTTGCGTAGCATCATCCATTCTCACTAAAAATCTTACATAAAGATCCTTTGCATTGAATTCGTCTTTCTGTTTCATTGCCCAGAAACCGTTCTTCAAATAATCTTTTTCTGGTGTAGAAGCCGCAGCAACAGCACCGTAACCACAGTGGTGGTTGGTAAATATAAGTCCTTTATCCGAAACAATTTCACCTGTACAGAAACCACCGAAACTTACGATAGCATCTTTTAAGCTTGAATTGTTCACAGAATAAATTTCTTCAGGCGTAAGATGTAGACCCTCTTTTTGCATATCAACACCGTTAAGTCTTTTGATGAGCATTAGCAGCCACATCCCCTCATCCGCCCTCATCTGAGCAAAGCCCAGTAAGAAAGTGAATAGTAGAAATAGTCTTTTCATTTTATAAAATAATTTTTGTGTCGCTAATTTACTAATTTTTACGAGATTCTGTCCCGGAATGGTATGAAAATGGGATGATAATCCGCATGAAAAAGATACTATTACCACTTTTTACAATTTTACTTTTGGGTGTTGTTTTGAATTGCTCTGCAATGCCGGATAAAAATCCTGCCCTCCAAAGACAATGGATGCTGGTTTCACTGGATGGTTTTTCAAGGGATCAACTGATCGCCAATAAAGCCGAAATGAATCTTACAGGCAATATGATGAAGGGTAAAATTCAGGCAAATGCTTACATGGGCTGTAACCGGATGTCTTTTGTTTCTGAATTTAAAAAAGGAGGAAAAGTAAAGATTTCAAAAGGAATAAGTACAATGAAAGCCTGTCAGGATATGAATCTTGAAAGCTCTTTTCAGAGAAAGATTGAGACCATGACTCATTATTCTATTGAAGGGCATTTTCTTACCTTATCCGACGATCATGGAAATTCAATGAAATTTGTAGCTGCTGATTGGGATTAATAATACCATTCTCCAATATAAAAAGTCCGCCTTGTAGCGGACTTCTTTGTTTGAAAAATCTAGTTTGGTTATCAGCTTTTTGAGGTTACCAGTTTTTGAGAGTCATTAGTTTTTGGGAATTGTTTTTTTTATTTCTTCCAGAGTTGCTGTGTTGGGCAGCCCGGTAACTGTCGTTTTTGTGTTCCTAGAATTTATACTATTGTGATATGCCTGTCTGTTTGGGATGGTTTTTTTAATATCTTCAAGACTTGCTGTATTGGGGAGAAGCTTTCCTGAATTGTCTGCAGCTGCTTTGGGCTTGGATTCCTGTTTTTTGACTTCCAACCCCTGATCAGAAGCTAAACCTGTACTTCCTGCATTTTTTTCAATTCTTTCCTTAGCGGCCTGAATTTGGGCAGCCTGTTGTTCTTTTGCCTGTTTTACAACCAGTGCCTGATCTTCTTCTACAGGAGCCGTTTTTTTACTTTCCTGAGCATAAATAAAAGTGCTTAGAAATAATAATGGGATAATATATGCTATTTTCATGACGGTTTATTTTATGTTGACTAATACTTGAATTTTTCCAATCTCTTTTTGGTCATAATCCTGAAGTGCTTTTCCGATGACCTGGCCAATTTTTACCTTTTTGAGATTGGCTTTCATGGCAACTCCCGCTTTAGATGAAGTCACCAGGAGATCCCCTCTTTTTATGTTTCCGTTCTCAAGGCATACTTTGGTTGGAATGACACCAATGACACCCATTGGCGCTTTATTGGAAATATCAATATCGATATGTTCTTCTGTAAGCAATACACCAGGTTTAGTAGCATACACTCCGGCAACAAGAGTAGAGTAGGGAGTTGATGATTTTTCAACCGTTCTGTCTGCTTTTGTTGAGATAACCAGAATATCACCAGGCTCATATTCCGAAATGTTTCCGTTGACATCAAAAGCTTCAGCAACGTCAGCACCACTGTTTTGGGTACCGCCGTTGAAAAATCCTTTTCCTGTATTATCGATACGGGCAACATTTACGGTTCCCGGGTTTCCTGATTTAAACAAAGCCAAAGATCCTGCACTATGAGTTTCTACGGTAAGGGCTGCATTGGTATTAGATGTATTAAAATTCACAAATCTTGCGGCTCGTCCATTACTGAAATTAGGAACCCATGCAAAAATGGCACTTCCTGTCCCATCTACAGTGGTTTCAACTCCATCTCCGCCATTTGAGGCATTGGCTGTGATACCATTTCCATTTCCGTCAGCAATAGCAACTAATGCCGGGCCATTTCCGGCAGGATTGCTTGCATGAAATAACCCTGCAAATCCTCCAGTTCCGGAAGATACTCCATAGATTCCGGCTGTTCCAAAATTGGCGAATTGGGAATTGACTTCTCCTTTTACCGCAGGAGATGTTCCGGTAACTTTGTCTACTTTAAAATTTCCACCAATACCGTTTCCTACAGTTGTTACTGTGATCACATCGCTGGTGTTGGATTCATTAAAAATATTAAATCGTCCCGCACGTCCGGTGGCAAAAGAAGGAACCCATGCATAAAGAGCATTTCCGGCACCATCAATATTGGTTTCTACACCGTTACCATCTTTTCCTGCATTGGCGGTGATGGCATTTCCGTTCCCATCAGTCAGAGCAATCAATGAAGCTCCGTTTCCGGCAGGGTTTGATGCATAAAATAAACCGGCACGTCCTCCGGTTCCTGAAGAAACTCCAAATACAGCGGCTGCACCAAAATTCCCGAAAATAGTATTTACTTCTCCTCTTACTGCTGCCCCCACACTATTCGTATTGTCAACAATAAAAGAGGCTGCATTTCCTTGAGTATTATCCGGAATATTTCCGTTTCCATTCGTTTCTACCTCAAAAGTATTCCCTGTTGTATTGGTTTGATTGAAATTTTCAAATCGTCCCGCACGGCCGGTACTGTTATTTAAACCTACCTGTCCGTATACACCGATACCAGTTCCTGATGTATTAGTAGCCACAAATCCTCTCACACCATATCCACCTCCATCATTACGGCCCACAACCGCTCCGGCAATATCACTGGTGGTTCTTCCCACAACCGCTTCACCTGCTCCGGTATTGTCTCCTATAATCCCTGCAGATGACTGGGAAGAGGTGATCCCATGAGCCCCGAATCCTCCTGCGGTAGAACTTAGTATTCCCGCTCCAGTACCTGTGGTAGAAACATTAATAACGGTTCCGTTCCCTACAGTAGATGCGGTAAGAACACTATTGGCATTGGCATTGTTGACGATAGAAATATTGGCAGCAATACCATTGTTACTGGTGGCATTTAAACCCGTTCCTGTATTACTGTTTGCATAAACACCATATCCGTTTCCACTGGAATTTCCGTAGACTCCCAAGCCATTTGGAGTAACACCATATACGCCCCAGCCGCTTCCGGCCTGGCTTCCCCATACTCCAATTCCCAGTCCGCCGGTTCCGTTATTGATACCACGTACTGCTGAAGAAAATCCTCCGGGGGCTGTATTGCTTACAATTCCTCTTACAGCAGCAATACTGGATGTGGTTGTGCTGTTAACTCCTTCCACTGAAGTTCCATCACCATCATTGATTAATGAAAATAAAGTGGAAGCATTATTTACCGTATTGGAGTAGGGAATCGTAAAGCTTCCTCCGCTCACTCCGGCAGATTTAGCATACAAAGCATAAGGTACGCTTAGTAACTGGCTGGTTCCTACTATGGTATAGTTGGTTCCGCCCGCTGGATCTGTTTCTGTTTTTAAATAATAGCTTGCTGAAGACCAGTCGATTGTAGCGAATGTTCCGGTAAGGATTGTTCCTGTTCCTATTTCGAGACTAACAAGTCCGTTGGCATTGGTATTTCCGGTAAGTCTTTCAGAATAAACGGCAGCTCCGGCAGGAGATCCCTGTAGTATGCTTACTTTCACGGCAATTCCTTGATTGGCTAAGAGTTGTCCGGAACCGTTTCTCATGACAGCTTGGTAGCTCATTTTTTCCGGAGCCTGGGACAGTCCCATAAAGAAACCTGTCAGGATCCAAAACACTGATAATATTTTTTTCATGGCGTTTTATTTTTTAATGATTTTAAAAGTTTTGATATTTTCTCCATTTTGAGTAATCCTGATAATGTACATAGCAGAAGGAAGTGAGGAGAAATTAAGCTCAGATTTTGATTGTGAGATCTTATCTTTTTTTACCAGTTTGCCCTGGGCATCGAATAACTGGTATTCTGACCCTTTAAAACTATTTGACGTAAAATCTAAATACAAATAATCTCTGAAAGGATTAGGATAGAGCAAAATGCCATTCTGTTCAGAAGGATTTTCAATAGTGGTAAGGGTGATAATTTCGTAAGGCTGCTGAACGCCTTCCAGAACTTGTCCTGTTCCTTTTTCCAGATAGGTGGTCTGACCTACACTGTACGAAACAAAACCATTAACTGCTGATGCATCCAATCCCGTTGCCAAAACTACAGCCTGAGCGTGCAGTATGGGGATGGAAAATACAGACAGAATAATACAATAAATAGATATTCTTTCCATGGATAACAGTTTTGGTGATTAATAGATATGTGTTTTTCTTGGGGAATTTGGGAAGACTAAATTACCACCTCTCTCAATCAATTGGAAAGAAAATAGACCAACGGCAGAAATAATCGACCAATGGCATTTTGTGAATTATGGTTAGGTTTTTTTAAGGATTGAAAAAAGAAAGATTATCCTTGTAAGTGCGACCAATAGGGAGTTTTATGTGATGTGCAAGCTCTATTTCATGACAACTTTTTCCCCGGATAAGATGGCGTGGGACAGCGTAGCTTCTGTGTATTCTGACAAAAGAATCAAAAAAATTTTTTTGCAGAAGATTTCCCAAAGAATTTAAAATACAGTGATTTTTTTCAAGAGTGATAATTCTTGTATAATCTTTCAGAGCTTCCAGATAGAGAATATCTTTCATTTTAATCTGATGAATATGGCCTCCTTCTTTTATTTTGATGCAGTTTTCTCCCACCATAGCATCATAACATTCACATTTTTCCTTTACTTCAAAAAAATCAAAAAGCTTTTCCATAGAATAATGAAAGCGTTCTGCGGTAAGAGGTTTGGTGATAAAATCTAAAGTACTGATCTCAAAAGCTCCGGCCGCCAGCTCAGGATGTGAGCTTACGAAAATGCACGCAGGAATCTTATGGGCTAATGTGCGGAGTTCAAGACCACTCATGCCCTTTAAATTAGTTTCAGTAATCAGGAGATCGGCAGGAAGGTCAAGATAGGGAACCGCCTTTTCTGCAGAGTCGAAAGTGGCAACAATTTCAATGTTTTGATATTGCCTGATATAATGCTGAAGAACCAGCCTGTCCAGTTCATCATCATCAATAATCATACATCTAATATGGGTAATCATGATATTCCGGAGATTAGTTTTTTAATTTAAATATTTAAAAATCAGAATTTTATTATATAAAGTTATTGATTTTTTATATATCATTCATCGGTAAACTTAAATTTATATTAAAATATGTTATTAAATAAAAATTGATTTTGTTTTTTTTCTGAAAAATATTAACTTGTAAAAATCATAAACATAGACAGAACTTAATGTTAGAAAAGAAAGAACATAACTATGAGAAAGCAGTCTTGGTGGGTGTTATTACACAGAATCAGGATGAAGAAAAACTGACGGAGTATTTAGATGAACTGGAGTTTTTAGCTTTCACAGCAGGAGCAACCGTACAAAAACGTTTTACCCAAAAACTAACTCAGCCGGATTCCAAAACCTTTATCGGAAGCGGAAAAGCTATTGAGATAAAAGAATATGTAAAAGAAAATGAGATCGGAACCGTAATTTTCGATGATGAACTCTCTCCTTCACAGCTTAAAAACCTGGAAAGAGATATGGAAGTTAAGATCCTGGACCGTACCAATCTTATTCTTGATATTTTTGCCCAAAGAGCACAGACTTCTTATGCAAGAACTCAGGTGGAACTGGCACAATATCAGTATCTTTTACCACGACTGACAAGAATGTGGACCCACCTTGAGCGTCAGAAAGGAGGTATTGGGATGAGAGGTCCCGGTGAAACGGAAATTGAAACTGACCGTCGTATTATCCGTGACAGAATTACCTTGTTGAAAGAGAAACTGAAGACGATTGACAAGCAGATGGCTACTCAGCGTAACAACCGTGGAAAAGTGGTTCGTGCGGCTTTGGTAGGATATACCAACGTAGGGAAATCTACTTTGATGAATTCTATTTCAAAATCTGAGGTTTTTGCGGAAAATAAACTATTTGCAACCCTTGATACCACAGTAAGAAAAGTGGTGATTGGAAATCTTCCGTTTTTGTTGACAGATACAGTAGGATTCATCAGAAAACTACCTACTCAGCTTGTAGAATCATTCAAATCTACTTTGGATGAGGTTCGTGAAGCTGATCTTTTGATTCATGTGGTGGATATTTCTCACGAAAGCTTTGAAGATCACATAGAATCTGTAAATCATATCCTGATGGAGATCAATGCACATCAGAAACCAATGATTATGATTTTCAACAAAATTGATGATTTCAGCTATGAGAAAAAGGATGAAGATGATCTTACACCTACTACCCGTAAAAATATTTCTCTGGAAGAATGGAAAAAAACATGGATGGCAAAATCTAAGTATCCAACGGTTTTCATCTCTGCATTAACGAAGGAAAACTTCCCGGAAATGAAGAAAATGATTTATGATGAGGTGATGAAAATTCATATTTCCAGATTCCCATACAACGATTTCCTTTTCGAATATTTCGATAACGACGAAGAAGAAAGCAACAATTAATGAAATACCACCTTTTTCTTTTATTTATCCTGTTTTCGGTTTTTGGATTCAGCCAGAAATCCAAAATTGATTTAAAAGCTATTGAGAAAAGTCTCAGGACTTCCGATTCTCCGTACAATTACGACAAGCTTATTTTCAAATTTAAAGGATATCCTAAATCTCTGGACAGTATAGAATCTCAATATCTGTACTACGGAAGAAATTTTAGAAACGATAAAATAAGTACATCAGATGATAGTTTTAAAAGTCTGGTAGAAGCTTTTAAACAAAACAATTTTGCTGATTGCATCAAGCAGGGAAAAGCTTTGTATGATAAAGATCCTACCAATCTGGATGTGCTGCTGATTCTTCTCAGGGCTTATGATTCTGTAAAGGATGGAAATAACTTTATCCATCATCTGAATCAATTCCGTACACTTACTGAAGGGATAAGAAGTTCGGGAGACGGAAAGTCAGAAAAAACAGCCTATGTCGTCAATTCTGTAGGAGATGAATACATTCTGCTGAATATTCTGAATATAGGACAGGACTACACAAGAAGTTCAAAAGCTTCTAAAGATGCCATGTTTGACATCTGGGAAAAGGATGGGAATCAAATTTATATCAAAATACTCTATTTGGAACTAACCAATTAATCTTAAAATAAAAACACTTAGTGGAATTATATTATTCATTTTCAGCATTAATCGTATTAGCATCAATATTTGCCTATCTTAACTATAGGTTTTTAAAACTTCCAAGTACTATCGGAATTATGGTGATCGCCATTGTAGTATCAATTTTTCTGGTACTGTTTGGAGAAACGGTTCTTCCGAGAACTTTCGGACATCTTCACAACCTTATGAATGGTATCGATTTCACGGAGGTGTTGATGGGTGCTATGCTTAATTTTCTACTCTTTGCAGGGGGAATCCATATTAATATTAATGACCTGAAAGAACAGTTCAGACCTGTAGTGATATTTTCCACAGTAGGTGTTGTAATTTCTACTTTTGTGGTAGGATTCGGAATGTTTTATCTGCTTCCTTATGTAGGGGTAAAACTTCCTTTTATCTATTGTCTTGTTTTTGGAGCCTTGATTTCACCTACCGATCCGGTAGCAGTTCTGAGTGTACTGAAACAAGCTAAGGTATCCAAATCACTGGAAACAAAAGTAGCTGGAGAGTCTCTTTTCAATGACGGTATGGCAGTTGTGGTGTTTACAGTTATTTTACAACTGGCGATTGGAAAAGAAGTGGATCTGAGTGTTGAAACAATCGGATTGCTTCTGCTTAAAGAAGCCGGGGGAGGACTTTTACTTGGAGTGCTGTTAGGATGGGTTACTTCAAGATTGATGCGTGAAGTGGATGATTATATTATTTCCGTATTAGTAACACTTTCTGTTGTCATGGGAGGGTATCTTATTGCCCGTCAAATGCATATTTCCGGTCCATTGACGATGGTTGCTGCAGGATTGTTTATGGGGAATTTCAACAGAAGTTTCAAAATGAAATCAGTTACTCAGGACTATCTGATTAAATTCTGGGAATTGATTGATGAAATCCTGAACGCGGTATTATTCCTGTTCATCGGATTTGAACTTTTGATGATTAAAGATCTCAGACATTTCATGATTCCGGGTGTAGTTGCCATTGTGGTCGTTCTGTTTGCAAGATTTATTTCTATCTGGGGGCCTACAAAATTTACTTCCCTGAGAAGAAGTTTCAGTCCGCAGACGGTAAAAGTTCTGGTTTGGGGAGGAATTCGGGGAGGAGTTTCCATTGCCCTGGCGATGTCTATTCCTAAAAGTGAATACAGTGAAATTATTTTAAGTATTACCTATTGCGTTGTCGTATTCTCCATCATTGTTCAGGGGCTTACCATTGCTAAGGTGGCGAATCCTAATAAGATTGCCAAAGAAGAGGAGGAGCAGGAAAATATTGCTGTAGAAGAAAACGCTTAAATTGTCATATGAGCATCATTAAAGAAATACAGGAAGCACTTGCTGTTTTATCCATTCCTGAAAAGGCGGAATTTTTTCCAAGATTCTTCAAAACAGGAAAAGGTGAATATGGCGAAGGCGACTTGTTTCTGGGAGTGAAAGTTCCGGATCAACGTTCTGTGGCCAAAGAATATTATTCGAAAATAGATTTAAAAGAACTCAGTACATTACTTTCTTCAAAATACCACGAGCACAGGCTGACAGCTCTTTTTATGCTGATTTCAAAGTTTGAGAAAACAAAAGATAAATTAGTAAAAGAAGAAGTGGTCGCTTTTTACCTGAACCATCTTCCTTATGTGAACAACTGGGATCTGGTAGATTCTACCTGTTATAAGATTTTAGGAAGGTATGTTTTTGAAAATCAGAAAGAAAGTCTTCTTGTAGAGCTTTCGAAATCTGAGGAAATGTGGCATAAGAGAATTGCTGTAGTGGGAACTATGCACTATATAAAAAAGGGTTCATTTGATCTGACCAAAGAATTTGTTATCAGAAATCTGAAACATCCTCATGATTTGATGCACAAAGCAAACGGTTGGTTGCTAAGGGAAATGGGAAATAAAAATGAAGGTGAGCTGATCAGCTTTCTGAATTTATATTACAAAGAAATGCCGAGAACCTGTCTTCGGTATGCTATTGAAAAACTGGATGAAGATCTTCGTCAGGATTATCTTAAAGGACGAGTTTAAAAAATAATATACGGAAATAGTACCGTATTTTCCCCCAAAAAAGTACCGGGAAACAGCTATTTATGCCCAAAAAATCAAAGATTATAAGGATTTAAGGTCAGAATTGAGTAATTTTGTGCTTTTAAACCTAATCATGAAAAATTTTCTCAGATTATTTCTTCTATGTATTCCTTTGCTGTTCCTGACAAGCTGTTTTGATATTCTTGATAAAGTGAATATAAAAGCTGACGGAACAGGAGAATATACCATTATTCTTAATGCCAGCAAGAGCAAAACAAGACTTGCCTCTATCTCAAAGATGGAAACCATCAACGGAAAAAAAGTTCCTAAAAAGGCAGAAATTGAAAATAAAATCAATGAAGCTGCCAAAATCTTTAAAGCAACACCAGGAATCAGTAATGTGAAAACATCTATGGATTTTGATAATTACATCATCAAGCTGAGCTGTAATTTCAAAAAAATTGAAAACATTAATGCAGGTCTTGAAAAACTGAAAACCCAGAAAATATTGGGTAAAATGGTTCCAACTCAGGTTTACAGCCAAAATCTTGAGAAAAAGACCTTGACAAGGAATAAGGCCAATACTTTCAAGGCTGATTATGACAAGATGAGTAAGGGTGATAAAGAAGTTTTTAACGATGCTCGGTATACTTCCATCATGCAGTTTGAAAATCCGGTGAAATCACAATCGAATACTGCTTACGTGCTTTCTCCCAACAAAAAGGCTCTTAAACTGGAAGCAGATATCCTGGATTTAATCCTTCAGAAAAAACAAATACAAAACACCATTCTTTTTCAATAAATTTCTAAACTATAGTCATGAAATCTATCTTTTTAAAAACGCAAACAATTATTTTCGTTCTCTTTGGCTTTACATTGATTTTAGCCCAAAACAGCATGAAAATTCCTTCCGATGCCGTATTTTATATGGAAGTTAACGGAAAACAGCTTAATAATAAAATCAACTGGAATAAACTGAATCCATTGCTGCATGAGCTCAGCAAAAAGAGCAAAGAAAATCTTTCATGGACAGATTATTCCAAAACAGGAATCAAATACGATGCTGTTCAATACCATTATGCAAGTTTTAATGACTCTATTAAAGCCTATAATACCCATTTTATCATTGATAATAAGGAAAAGTTTCAGGAGTTCATTAACTCTGTGAAGAAAAAAGGCCAGGAGGTTTCCAGCAGAAAGAACTATTCTTATGTAGATATCAACGATGATATTTTTGTAGCGTGGAACGGAAGCCGTGCTGTTCTTAGCATGATCAGCTATACAAAACCTTATAAGGATCTTTGGGCAGAGGAAGCAGTTGCAGACAGTACTGCTGTTGCAGTGGTTGATTCCGCTTATGCAGAGCCGGGAGATACAGTGTATACAGAAGAACCGGAAAAACCTTTTGATTATAAAGAAGAAATCAAAAGTCTGAAGGATGATATCAAGTATCTGAAAGAAAGTATAAAAGATAACAACAACGAGATTGCAAGAATTCAGAAGGATATCAAATATCTGGAGAAACATCATAAATATCCTGCAGAGAAAGAAACTGCTGAAAATTCTGAAAACGGAGAAGAAATGCCTGAAGATGCTTATGATGAGGAAGAAGAAAAAGCTTTTCAGAAAGAACAGGATTCTATCCGCAGAGAAAACTTCAGGGTTGTTAAAAAGAACGCAGAAGATCGTTTTGACCAATATTTCAGTTCAAATTTAGAAATTGAAGTGCCTAAAGAAATGCTGGCATTCAGAGATGCCAATTCCGATGTTTTTGTCTACACAGATTATGGAAGAATTGTAAACGAAGGAATCTACGGAAAGATGACGAAGTATTACGGCTACGGACAGTTTTTCAAAGACATGTACAATTCCAACTATGCATACAATCTGTACTTTGATAAAGATAAAGTAAGACTGGTTAATAATTATCAGCACAAAAATGCTGACATTCAAAAGAATATTTCTGCCATTTATAAAGGGAAGAAAAACAAAAAACTGCTGGAGCTGATCAATGAGAAAAGTGTTGGCTACTATGCCATGAATGTGAATGGAGCAAAATGCTTTGATATGATGTACAGTCTTCTTCAGAATTCCGGAGAAAACGAGTACAAAAAAGAAATGGAGCTGATCATGGAAACCATGAAAATTGTACTGGATGAAGAAGCGATTACCAAAATTGCCCCTGGAAACGGAATCTTTGTTTTGAATGAATTGAAATCCAAAACCGTAGAATATACCGATTATGAATATGATGCAGATTTTAATGAAAAAGAAGTAAAGAAAACCAAAGAAATTGCTGTTCCTAACTTCACTTTCGCTTTTGCAACAGAGAATGAAGGGTATTGGAACCGTATTTTTGATTTGCTGACAACCAACAAAAAACTGTCCAAGAGATTTTCTAAAAAAGGAAACCTTTACACCTTTAAAGAAGAGAAAAACGGAGGATATGTAGATCAGTTGTTTTTTACTGTAAAAGATGGAGTAGTATACCTGATGAGTGCTGCAGATAATAATTTACCGGTAAGCCAATCTGATATTTCCAGAAAATGGGCCAAAGACTCCGCTAAATATCCATTGTCCGGCAGACTGGATATCCAGAAGCTTTTAACAGGATTAGATAAAGAATTCAAAAGTCCGAAAGAAAGAAAAACATTAGAGGCGATCAAAAAAAATGTAGGAGAGCTGTATTATAAAACTGAAGTAAAAGGAGAAAGTATCCAGACTGAGATGAACTATAACATCAAAGATTCTTCAGAAAACAGCTTAATGTATTTCTTTGATATATTCGATCAGGTTTTTAAAGCTAAAGAAACAGAAAAGAAGCCTCAAATTTTATAGATGAAGAAAAAGAAGATTATTGTCCCGTTATTTTTATTGCTTGCTGTTGCAGTATATTTTGTAGCTTTTCACAAAGATAAAAGCCTTCAATATATTCCTGATAATACAGATGCAGTGGTCTTAATTGACACGAAGAAATTAACGGGACAATACCTCTTCAGTTTGGCAACCCATCCCTCAAAATGGTCCGGAAGCAAAGCAAAGAGTAAAACCTCCGGTTCACTGAAAGATGCAGGAATCAGAATTCCGGATTTTCTGCAGATATTCCACGTTAAAGACACTAAATTTTCAGAATGGTACAGCGTTTTAGAACTTAAAGATTCGCAAAAATTCATCACCTATTTAAAGGAGCAAAACTTTGTTGCCAAAGGAAATAACCGTTTTCAGAAGGAACAGTTTTTCTTTATGATAGATGGAAATTATTGTATTGCAGGAACTTCAGATCATGCTTTTGAAACCCTTCAAAAAAAGCTTCTTCAGAATTCTGTACACCATGTTTGGGAGGCAGACCGTTTTATTCAAAATACATTGGGAAGTATTTCATTCATTTCGGGAGGGAAAATTCATAACTTTTCTATCGACTTAAATGATGATGAAATTGAGATTAAAAATAACTCAGATCTTCAGACTTTTAATACAATTGCTTCAAAGCTTCAGAAAGGAAATCAATTTCTGGAACTGGAGTTAGACAAAGAAAACATCAAAAACTTTACCCGTTTTTTTAATAAGAGTGTAGCAGATTCCTCACAGGCTGTTTCCTTAAAAGCCACTGCAAATCTCGAGCAGGTTAATGATACCATTATCAGTTATGAATATGATGATAATTTCAATGAAGTTGAAAAGAAGACTTTCCAAAAAATTACCCAACCGAATTATACCATTGATATTGTAAGTAATGATCCCGAAAAGACCTGGGAATACTTTCAGTCTAAAAAGTGGATCAATGAAGAAAATCAATTCACGGCAATTCCTTTTCAGCCCAATGAAATCAAAAGGGATAATAAAGGGGTTATCATAAAGTCAACCCGAAAATCCGTATCATTATCTCCCCAGCTCAAAGAAAATTACCTGCTGATCAGAAATAATGCTTTGCTGTATTTTTCTTTGAAAACATTGAGTAACACTGAGAAAAAGATCATTTCTGATATCGATTACGTGTTGTATGGGAACAAGGCTCAGAATTATTGGCTAAAAATAAAAGCGAAGAAAGGAGAATTACCCTTAATTTTACGGTGGTAAGCATAGAACCCGAATAAAATTTTCATTAATGGCTCCATCAGACATCGCATTGCTCAAAACTTTTACTCATTATTTTTTACATCTCGTTTTTCCGGTTTTTATTGCATTGGTTTTTTATCGTAAAAATTGGAAAAAGGCATATTTTATTCTTCTTGCTACCATGCTGGTAGATCTGGATCATCTTTTTGCCAATCCTATTTTTGATCCGTCAAGGGGAAGCATAGGTTTTCATTTTTTACATTCTTATTATGCCATTGCGGTGTATTTTTTGCTGCTGTTCTTTAAAGGAAATATAAGGATTATAGGAATTGGGCTTCTGTTTCATATGTTCACGGATTATCAGGACTTTAACTTCTGGCCTCATTAAAATATCATTAATATTTTCTTTTAATATTGAAATTATTATAGATTTTTTGTATTTTGTAGTCAAGATATGAGACTAAAAGAACTTTTACATTATACCTATATTTTTCCTATTCTGGCGGTAGGATACTACTTTTCCGGATTGATGGGAAGTGGTGTTCTTTACGATATTCTTGCCGGTATTTTATTAATCGGAAGCGTTTTATCAGCAGTGCATCATGCTGAAGTTGTGGCTCATAAAGTAGGAGAGCCTTTCGGAACCATTATCCTGGCACTTTGTATCACCATTATTGAAGTGGCGCTTATCATCTCGCTGATGGTTGCCGGCGGAGATCAGGCGATCACGCTGGCCAGAGATACTGTTTTTGCTGCTGTAATGCTTATTCTCAACGGAATTCTGGGAATATGTATTTTAGTAGGTGGCGTTAAATATCATGAACAGTTCTTTGCAAGAACTTCAGCAACTACTTATCTGGTGAGTATTGTTTCCATTCTGGTACTTACCCTTGTTCTTCCCAATTTTACTTCGAGTGTCAACGGACCATTCTATAACGAAGCTCAGCTTATTTTTATATCCATCGCATGTCTTGCCATTTATGGGGTTTTCCTGATGGTGCAGACTGTGCGTCACAGAAGTTATTTTATTG
Source organism: Chryseobacterium sp. S0630 (assembly GCF_024158915.1). Classification (GTDB taxonomy): domain Bacteria; phylum Bacteroidota; class Bacteroidia; order Flavobacteriales; family Weeksellaceae; genus Chryseobacterium. The sequence continues at coordinate 105,194 of NZ_JAMZGF010000001.1, forward strand.
TTCCTGATGAGCATCCTGAAGAGCATTATATACCTTCATTACCCAAAACACTTATCAGCTTTGTCTTTCTGGTGATTTGCCTTGTGATTGTTGTACTGATGGCCAAAGGATTGTCTGATACAATAGAGGGAATGGTGCAAAGTCTTGGAGCTCCAAAATCTCTGGTTGGGGTAATTATTGCTGCTGTAGTTCTTCTTCCTGAAGGCGTTGCAGCGATCCGTGCAGCAAGAGCCAATCAAATTCAGTCCAGTTTGAATCTGGCATTGGGTTCAGCTCTGGCAAGTATCGGTCTCACTATTCCTGCGGTTTCAGCGGTATGCATTATGTATGATATCCCACTGGTATTAGGATTGGATAAAAAAGACATTATTCTGCTTTCTTTATCCGTATTTATTGTGATGCTCTCTTTAAGTCGTGGAAAAACAAATATCCTGTACGGGACTGTTCTGTTGGTGAATCTGGCAGCCTATATCTTTACGGTAATCGTTCCTTAAGAAGAAAAGTACAAAATTACAAATCAGTCTATCTGTAAAAAAATCCGGGAATTTAACCTCGATATCTATATCGCGTACCCCGAATCCCGTATCACTATAATCTTCTCGCCAACTCCATTTTGAAAGCCATCAGTTTGGCTATATTCTCGGATTTATAGATTGCCATATCAGCATTTTCGCCTACGAAATTTTCCTCAATGGTAATACGCCAAAGCAGCAGCCATCGGTCGAAGTGTTTTTGCTCCATAGCCTGTATCTCATTAATCGGGAAGTGGACACCCATTGGATTTCCTTTATAGCTCATCTGCCCAAAAAGAATAGACTCCCAGAAAGAATACATTTTAGGAAGATGTTTGTCCCAATCTACTTGAGCAATATCATTAAAAAAGAATCCAATGGTTTCATCTTTAACAACTTTGTTGTAAAATGAATTGACAAGGTGTTCAATATCTTCTCTTGACTCCAGTTTTTTCATACCTCAAATGTACTCCAAAATCAAATTAAAACTCAAATGAATCAATTGATAAAATTCATCAAAACAATATTTTATCTTTGCATCAGAATTAGCAGAAAAACGAAATTCGTATAACCAGCTCAAAAACAAATGATATAGAATGACAGGAGGATTCAGAAAAAAAATCCGTCAGAAAAATGCGGAGAACAGTGGTTTCGGAACCAATGCCTCAGGAAGGTTCATCAATAAAGATGGTCTCCCGAATGTTCAGCGAAGAGGCGTGAATGTTTTTAACAGGCTAAGCTGGTATCACACCATGCTGAATTTATCCTCATTTCGTTTTATTTCTTATCTGGTGGTTGCTTATATTCTCATTAATCTTCTGTTTGCCATGATCTATTACCTGATTGGGGTAGAGCATCTTACAGGAATAGATAAGAGTGATCCACTCAATGAATTTATTGATGTCTTTTTCTTCAGTTCTCAGACATTCACCACGGTTGGATACGGAAGAATAGCTCCGGTAGGATTTTTGGCAAGTCTTGTAGCAACTTTTGAAGCTTTTCTGGGATTGCTTACCTTTGCCATTGCAACAGGACTTTTTTATGGAAGATTTTCAAGACCGAGGGCATACTTAAGATTTTCTGATATAGCAGTTATCGCTCCTTTTCAGGAATCTTCAGCATTAATGTTCAGGCTTGCTCCCTATAAGAATAATGCATTGACGGATGCAGACGTAATTGTATCGGTAGCTATTGAAGTTATGGAAAATGGAGTTGCCAAAAGTAATTTTTACAGACTTACCACGCAGATGAGTAAGATCAATACTTTGGCTCTCAACTGGACTGTAGTGCATAAAATTGATGAAAACTCTCCGTTTTACGGTTTTTCTGAAGAAGATTTTAAAAATACAGATCTTGAGCTTATCGTACAGGTACGCGCATTTGACGAAGTCTTTTCAAATACGGTGGTTCAAAGATCTTCGTATACTACAGGAGAAATTGTATACGGAGCCAAATTTGTTCCGATGTATTATCCAAACAAAGAAAATCTCTCAACGGTACTGGATCTGGATAAAATTAACGAGTATAAAAAAGAAGAACTTCCGGAGTCCGTGAGAAACAAAGAATAAATGGATTTAGATTTTTATAAAAAACAAGCGATACAAAAGCAGAAAGAACACAAGAAATTTTTGGACGGATTAAAGAAAAAACAGCCCAAAAATCTCGATTATATAGTGCAGGAAACCCATGATGAAGTTTTTGAAGAAATAGATTGTCTGCAGTGTGCCAATTGCTGCAAAACAACTGGGCCTCTCTATACCGAAAAAGATATTGAGAGAATTTCCAAACATCTCCGAATGAAGTCTGCAGACTTTGAAGCAAAGTTTTTAAGAGTAGATGAAGATAATGATAAAGTATTGCAGAATCTTCCCTGTTTTTTTCTGAACAACGATAATACATGTTCTATCTACGACGTAAGGCCAAAAGCCTGTCGTGAATATCCTCATACAGACCGTAAAAAGATTTATCAGATCAATAATTTGATGCTGAAAAATACTGTTATCTGTCCTGCAGCATTTGAATTCGTAGAAAAAATGATGAAGAATGTGACGAAGTAAACCTAAGACGGGGAGCTGGATGATAGGAATTGGAAGTCTTGATAATAAACCGTTTTAGCTAATATTTTCACTGAAATAAACTTCCTGCTTCCAGCATCACTCTTCAAGCCCAATCATCCGAACTCATTTTTCCAAATTCCTCTTAAATAATTATAAAGTACGTTAAATAAGTCTTTTACACATAATTTTATAAATGATGCCTCGTTTAAGTTAAACAATCATTTAAATATTACATTATGAAAAAGTTATTTTTAACGGCAGCGTTTACATTAGTCGGAGTAATCGCAGTATCAGCACAATCAACACCACAAAAGCCGGCCGATACTTCTACTAATAACACTACGACAACTCAAACTCAACAACCGAATACACAGACTACAAGTCCTTCGGATCAGAAGAATCAACAGGAAAAATCACCTGCCACTACAATGGAAACGGCACCTGCAACGGATCCATCAGTAAGTACAACGCCTACTGATGCCACTAAACCTGCAGATGCTCCTAAAGAAGAGAAGAAAGACAAAAAGAAGAAAAAGTAAAGCACTTTAGCAAACACTAGTCGGAATCCTGAAATCTTGTATTTCAGGATTTTTTTTGTTCAATTTCTTCCACTCTGAACAATAAAATCCTGGTGATCAGATCCAGCGGCAGCTTTTCAGTGATGGGAAATTGAACGGCTCCTTTTGAAAACTTATATTTTCTTTCTTCAAAGTCTTTTTCAAAATTGTGGATGCCTTCAGCTCCGGGATAGAATCCGATATGCTTTTTATAGCCTGCAAAATAAATCAAAGGCTTTCCTTTGTAACGGAATGCGGGCATCTGATACCCGATATATTCTTCCAGATCCGGAACCTGAGAATGAATTGCTTTTCTGAGTTCAAGCAATTTTTTCTGTACATCTATCGGGAACAGAAGGATGTATTCATCAATATTTTTAAAGGTGTTTTTCATCATATAAAAATAAAAAAAGCACTGCATATAGCAGCGCTTTCTCCTTTCACTTTTTACTTTTTTCCCATTATCCCGGGAACAGGCTATATCAAAAAAGGTCGGGAGTTTTTCCCAACCTTTGTTTTTTTGTTACACAACTCCTTGAGCCAACATTGCTTCTGCTACTTTTACGAAGCCGGCAATATTTGCACCTTTTACATAGTTTACATAACCGTCTTCGTCTTTTCCGTAGTCTCTACAAGCTTTGTGGATACCGATCATGATTTCCTTTAATCTTGCATCAACTTCTTCAGAAGTCCAGTTAAGACGGATAGAGTTCTGAGTCATTTCTAATCCTGATGTAGCAACACCTCCAGCGTTGGAAGCCTTACCAGGAGAGAATAATACTTTATTGTCTAAGAAATAGTTGATTGCATCTAGTGTAGAAGGCATGTTAGCCGCTTCAGTTACACAGATACATCCGTTTTCAACTAATTTTCTTGCATCATCTAAATCTAGTTCATTTTGAGTTGCAGAAGGGAAAGCTACGTCACACTTCACATCCCAAGGACGTTTTCCAGCATGGAACTCGGCAGATGGATATTTTTTAGCATAGTCTTCAGCTCTGTTGTTTCCTGAAGATCTAAGTTCTAATAAATAATCGATCTTTTCTCCGCTGATACCATCTTTATCATAGATGTATCCATCTGGTCCAGAGATTGTTACTACTTTAGCACCTAGTTCAGTTGCTTTTTTGATAACTCCCCAAGCTACGTTTCCGAAACCTGATACTGTTACAATTTTATCCTGGAAATTTTGTCCGATCGTTTTAAGCATCTGCTCTGCGAAGTATACTACACCGTATCCTGTAGCTTCAGGACGGATTAATGAACCTCCATAAGCAAGACCTTTTCCTGTAAGAACTCCGGTAAACTCATTTCTGATTTTCTTGTACTGTCCGAATAAATATCCGATTTCTCTTGCTCCAACACCGATATCTCCTGCAGGTACGTCTGTTTCAGGACCGATGTGCTTGCATAATTCTGTCATGAAAGCCTGGCAGAAACGCATTACTTCCATATCAGATTTTCCTTGTGGATCGAAATCTGAACCTCCTTTACCACCTCCCATTGGAAGAGTTGTCAAAGAGTTTTTGAATACTTGTTCGAACGCCAGGAACTTAAGAACTGATAAGTTTACAGTAGGGTGGAAACGGATTCCTCCTTTGTATGGTCCAATAGCAGAGTTCATTTGAATTCTGAAACCTCTGTTAACCTGAATTTCTCCTTTGTCATCAACCCATGGAACTCTGAAAATAATAATTCTTTCAGCTTCAGCCATTCTTTCAAGCAGCTTCATTCCGGTATATTCTTTTTTAGTAGCAATGAATGGAATTACTGTTACGGCAACTTCTTTTACAGCCTGTAAAAATTCCGGTTCGTTAGGATTTTTTGCTTCAATTTTTGCAATAAACTCTTGGATTTTCTGGTCAATATTATATTGTTCCATATATTAAGGTTGAATATTATTGTCAACAAATTTAATTTTTTTTTCAAGATTCACAACACTATATTTCAACATTGTTAAAAATTAAATAATAATGTTTCGTAATATTATTAAATTGATAATTTATGATCAAATTTTATTAAAAATGAAATGTTATGTGTGAAATAATGCAATATTAAGAAATCGTTAAATATCAAATTGCTATAAATTGCCTCCCGGAAAACGATTTTACTTTCCCTAAAAGTTCCAATTCTAAAATTATTGGCAAAATTTTGTGAGTAGAAACTTCAATTTTCTGTGACAGATCATCCAGAGAAATCTGAGGATGGTCTTTGATAGATTGATATATTAAATTCTGACTATCAGACAATTGTATGCTTTTCTCGCTGTGAGGAAATAACTCTTCCATTTTTTCTTTCGGATCATTTAATCCGAGGAGTCCGATAAGATCTTTTATGGTAGAAATAGCGGTTGCTTTATTGTGGAAAATCAGCTGATTACATCCCTGGCTGCTGCTTTCCGTGATTTTTCCAGGGAGTGCAAAAACATCACGGTTATAATCATTGGCAAAGGCTGCTGTGCTCACAGAACCTCCTCCAAAACCGGTTTCCACTACAATAGTTGCAGGAGATATTCCTGCCACGATTCTGTTTCTTTGGATGAAGTTTTCCCGGTCAGGTTTTCTGGAAGAGCTGAACTCCGTTATTAATGCACCTCCTTCCTGTAAAATTTTCTCAGAAAGTTTTCTGTTTGTTGCCGGATATAAATATTGAAAACCATGTGCAAGAACTGCTACAGTGGGTTTTTGATGACAAATAGACTGTTCGTGAACTTCTTTATCAACTCCTAAAGCAAGACCGCTTACAGATGTATATTTTGAAGATTGTGTTGCTTTGAAGAAGTCTTCAATAAACTGTTTTCCATAAGTTGTCATATTTCGGGTTCCTACAATACTTACTTTTGGTTGTGTATTCCCGATATTCCCTTTTTGATAAAGAATAGCCGGTGCATCATTACATTCATTGAGTAGAGAAGGGATTTCTTTGAGATGTTTTAACCTGATTTGAATATTATTTTTTTCGCAAAAATTTAATTCTTCTTCTGCGAATTCCAAATGAGATGTATTTCCAATATCTGAAACTGTTTTCTGTCCTATCCCTTCCAGTTGTTTATACTCTTTTTTTGCTCTTTTCCAGGCTTCCTGAGCGCTTCCGAAAGTACGGATAAGTTTATGAAAATGAATATCGCCAATCTGGCTGCATTCGCGGAGGGCGATGGCATATAAGTATTCTTCGGAGGTCATGTGTGTTTTTTTTCAAATGTAATGAAATAAGTTTTATCTTTTTCTCAATTCATCCAAATGATCCCATATATCATCCTTTTTCTTGTAAGGAAGCTCCATAAAGTCTTCAGGATGATTTTCTTTGTATTCCTGCCACAATTTATCATCTTTTTCGCTGTAATAATTCGGAAACTCCCAGATGAACTTTTTCTTCTTTTCGCCAACATTTTTAAAGGCAAATGCAATAATACTGCCTACTACCGCTCCGGAAAGATGGGCCTGCCATGAAATTTTACTCGGTTCCTGCATATTGTAAAACAATTCTTCAGGAAGCATACCCCAGATCAAACTGCCATAATAAAGCACAACAAGCATTGAAATTGTGAGAAGTTTCGTATTCCATTTAAATACCCCGCTGAAGAATAGGAAAAAAGCGAGTACATAAACTACACCACTGGCTCCGATGGTACAAGTGTACATATATTCACCAGTAAGGATATCAATAGGAGGAAGAAGCCATACCAAAAGTCCCGTTGCCAGCCAGCCGATGATAAAGACTTTGTTGGCAACCAATGGATAAAACTGATACAGCAAAAACATAAGGGCTGCTATGGGAATAGAATTTCCTATAATATGATCAATATTTCCATGTAAAAGGGGAGAGGTAACCACGCCAAGCAATCCCTCAGGTAAGAGAGGAATAATGGCTCCAAAACAGCTTTGAAAAAAGCCCTGCATTTGTAAAAAATACCCGAACCACATCGCTGAAAGCATCAGCAATGGGTATATAACCGCTCTTTTGGAAATTACATTTTTGAACATGTGGATTTTACGTCAAATCAAAAGCCAATAATAAATTTCGGAAAATTTGTCGATGAATTCGTTTCTACCGACCTGATTTTAAGACAAAAGGTATTAAATTTAACTTTTGAACTTATTATTTTGGCATTGATTTTATAGAAATATCTTGTTATGAGGTGATTAAACTTTATTGAAATTCGATTCTTTTAAAGCTGAATTTACCTTTAAAAAAAATTATATTAATATTTTTGCATTGAAAATTATTTAGAGTAATGAAGAAGTTTTTATTGATTCTTTCCTGTTTTATAGGAATATATGCTAGTGCACAAGAAGAATTAAAAAAAGATTCCGTAGTTGTAGACACTGTTAAATACTGGTCGGTTTTAGGAAAAAATACATTAATGATCAATCAGGCTGCCTTTTCAAACTGGGTAGGAGGTGGAGCCAACAATGTAGGATGGCTAGCCGGAATTAATTATAATCTGACGTATGAAAAAGACAAAGACCTTTGGGAAAATATCATCATTCTCGGGTACGGACAGAATGATACAAAAGGACTTGGAATCAGAAAAACGCAGGATGTTATCAATGTTTCTACCAATTATGGGCGAAAATTTTCGAAAAGCTGGTATTTTTCTTTAGGAGCCGGTTTGCAATCACAGTTTGCGGCAGGATATGAAGATGGAAATAACCCTGAAGCCAAAAAAATCTCAAACTTTATGGCACCTGGCTATGTAAACGTCGGGATGGGTATCACGTACAGGCCTAATGATGATTTAACTGTTACTTTACGTCCTACCAACGCCAGATGGACTTTTGTATTAGACAAAGACCTTCAGATGGCAGGAAGCTATGGTCTTAAAAATGATGGTGATACTTCTTTATTACAGTTCGGTTTTCTGGGAACAGCAATGTATAAACTGAAAATAATGGAAGATATTTATTTAACCAATACAGCTTCCGTCTTTTCAAATTACCTTGATCGGCCGGACAGATTGGTTCTTGCTTATGGAGCTTTGCTGAACCTGAAAGTCAATAAATATATTTCTTCTAATGTGACAGTAGATCTGCTCTACGATCATAATCAGATAGAAAAAACGCAGTTGAAGCAAACTCTTGGAATAGGATTCGCATATACCCTGGAAAATGGGGTGAAACGCTCTGATCGTAAAGACAGCCAGTGGTGGATCAAAAAATAGTTTAGAAAACTTATATTATAATTAAAAACACTTCAGAAATGAGGTGTTTTTTCTTTATAAAATTCTGTAATTTTAAGTTGACTTAAGTTTGATTGGTAATTGTTTTGTTTTCAAGTGGTTTAATTTCAGTTGTTTATGAGGTTGTTTTCAGTTATGTTAAATTCAATTTAAAGTGAATTTTATGACGGCGTAAATTATTATTTATACATTTGTAATAAATCAACATTATGAAAAAACTTTTATTGATCAGTTCTATCTCTTTTGGGGCTGTAGCATTCGCTCAGGAGGCTAAGACTGAAGCTCCGGCATCAGACACCGTTAAAGCATGGTCTATTCAGGGACAGAATACATTAATGCTGAACCAGGCAGCCTTTTCAAACTGGGTAGGCGGGGGAGCCAACAACGTGGGATGGCTTGCCGGTGTTAATTACAACCTGACGTATGAAAAAGGAAAAGATCTTTGGGAAAACATTATCATTCTTGGGTATGGACAGAATAACACGCAGGGAACTGGAGTAAGAAAGACTCAGGATGTCATTAATTTATCTACCAACTATGGTAGAGAATTTGTCAAGCATTGGTATTTGTCTGCAGGTGCAGGGCTTCAGACTCAGTTTGCTCCGGGTTATGAAGATGGAAATAATCCTGATGCTAAAAAGATTTCTAATTTTATGGCTCCCGGATATCTGAGTGTAGGAGCAGGGGTTACTTATCGTCCCAATGATAATCTTACCGTGACTTTACGTCCGGCCAATGCAAGATGGACTTTTGTCTTAGATGAAGATCTTCAGAAAGCAGGAACTTATGGTCTTAAAAATGACGGAGATTCTTCTCTTTTTCAGTTCGGTTTCCTGGGTACAGCAATGTATAAGCTGAAGATTATGGAGAATATTACCCTACTGAATACGGCCTCTGTATTCTCAAATTATCTTGATCATCCGGAAAGGCTGGTTCTTGGATACAGCGGAGTTTTAAGTATGAAAATCAACAAATATATTTCTACCAATGTTACTCTGGATCTTTTGTATGATCATAACCAGATATGGAAGACCCAGCTGAAGCAGACTTTAGGCGTAGGATTGGCTTATAATTTTGATAACGGTAAGAAACGTTCAGAAAATAAAGATAACCAAAGCTGGTTGAAAAAATAAGACAGAAATACAATCTGTCATACAACAAAAAAGCACTTCATTTTGAAGTGCTTTCCTTATCAATATATATAAGTCTTAGAATTCTATATCAACGCCTAATTTCTCAGCCAATAACTTAGAAATTTTCTCTTTTAGAGGTTCTATATCAATATTCTGCATCGCATCATTCGCGAAAGCGTATAAAAGTAATGCCTGTGCTTCTTTTTTAGAAATTCCTCTCGCTCTCAGGTAGAATAAAGCATCTTCATTCAATTGACCTACTGTACAACCGTGAGAACATTTTACATCATCAGCAAAGATTTCTAACTGAGGTTTTGTATCAATACTTGCCCCTTCGCTTAGCAATACATTGTTATTTTGCTGGTAGGCGTTTGTTTTCTGAGCAATTTTGTCCACAAAAACTTTTCCGTTGAAAACTCCGTGAGCATTCCCATCAAAGATTCCTTTGTAGTTTTGGTAACTTTCACAGTTCGGGAAGTTATGGTGAACCGCTGTATGGTGATCTACCAACTGATCTTTCCCGATAATGGTGATTCCGTTCATGAATGAATTGATATTAGATCCATTATGAATAAAATCAAGGTTGTTTCTTACCAGTTTACCTCCGAAAGAGAATGTGTTTACCGTTGTTAAACTGTCTTTTTCCTGTCTTGCGAAAGTATTGTCGATAAGATAGGTTGTGTTGTTATCGTTCTGAAGTTTGTGCCAGTCAGCCTTTGCATTGGGGTATGTAAAGATCTCCGTTACAGAGTTTGTCAATACATAAGTGCTGTCAAAATTGTGATGGCTTTCAATGACCTCTACTTTAGCTCCTTCTTCTACGATCAAAAGGTTTCTTGTATTGTAAAACGTGTTTTCCTCCTGGTTCTGAGAAATATAAAAAACGTGAATTGGCTTTTCAATCACTACATTTTTAGGAACTTTAAGGAAGAATCCATATTTGCAGTAAGCAAGGTTCAGGTTCGTAAAAGCCTGTTCTTTGGAAGCAATCGTATTGAAATACTTTTCAAAAACTTCTTTATGCTTCTCATCATTCAATGCATAATTGAAAGAAAGGAATTCTACATTCTCAATAGAAACTTTAGATAGCTCTTTGTGAAGCTTACCGTTTACAAAAACAATCCAATCAAAATTTTCTTCTCCAAGGTGCAGTTCATCAAACTGCTCTTTAGTGATATTGTGGCTCTCTTTCGGGAAGAAGTTGTAGCTTTTTTCCGTGATTTCCTTTAGATTGGTATATTTATATTCTTCGTCTTTTTTTGTTGGAAAACCAAGGTTTGCAAATCTTTGAAGAGCTGCTTTTCTGCTGTCATCCAGAAATCTGTGACGAAGACTCTCCAAAAATTCATTATGGTTCTCTATAATTTGTTCTTTTAATGCCATTACTGGTATATCTGTGGTTTGCACCATTTTTTCTTTTTTTATTAACTAAAATATTGTTATTCCGAGGAATAGGGAACCCAATTTTTAATACTAGAGATTCTTTTTCGCCACATTTTATGAATGATTACAAAAAAGGTTAATCTCTGAAATAATATATATTCTTCTTAGTTAAGAAGCCAGTCGTAACCTTTTTCTTCAAGTTCTAATGCTAAAGACTTGTCTCCTGTTTTGATGATTTTTCCATCTGCTAAAACGTGAACGAAATCAGGCTGAATATAGTTTAGCAATCTCTGATAGTGCGTAATCAAAAGAACTGCATTTCCTTCATTTTTAAAGTGGTTTACTCCATCTGCCACGATTCTTAAAGCATCGATATCCAATCCTGAATCAGTTTCATCAAGGATCGCTAATTTAGGATTAAGCATCATCATCTGGAAAATTTCATTTCTTTTCTTTTCACCTCCGGAGAATCCCTCGTTCAATGATCTTGAAAGGAAATCTTTTTTGATTCCCAACTTTTCAGACTTCTCGCGGATTAATGCAAGCATTTCTTTTGCCGGCATTTCTTCCAGTCCGTTTGCTTTTCTTGTCTCGTTCAAAGCAGCTTTGATAAAGTTCGTTACAGAAACTCCCGGAATTTCCACTGGATACTGGAAAGAAAGGAAAATCCCTTTGTGAGCTCTATCTTCAGGAGCTTCTTCACTGATGTCTTGTCCTTCGAAAAGAATCTCTCCACCAGTTACCTCGTAATCTTCTTTTCCTGCGATTACAGAAGAAAGGGTAGATTTACCAGCTCCGTTTGGTCCCATGATCGCGTGAACTTCTCCCGGCTTTATTTCAAGATTAATACCTTTTAATATTTCTGCGCCATCTTCAATTTTGGCGTGAAGGTCTTTAATTTGTAACATTCTTGCTAACTTTTGCTTTTTATAATTGTATGAGCTTCTTTCCTTTATATACACATCGTCTTTATATAGGATATTTCCTCAATAGACGGACAGAAGCTTTTTATATTTTATGTTTATAATAATCTTCAATGAAGACTATAACTTATATTTCCGTTTATAACGGTTGATCATCGGATAAAAACTCTGAAAACCTTGCCTTTAAATCAGTTTGTTTTTATCTGAAGGGTTCTTTTTTGATCATATTATCCTACTGAACCTTCTAATGAAATCTCAAGTAATTTCTGAGCTTCAATAGCAAATTCCATTGGAAGCTTGTTCAAAACTTCTTTGCTGAAACCATTCACAATCAGAGCAATGGCTCTTTCTGTATCAATACCTCTCTGGTTACAGTAGAAAATCTGATCTTCCCCGATTTTTGAAGTCGTTGCCTCGTGCTCTAACTGTGCTGTAGGATCTTTGATTTCAATATAAGGGAAAGTATGAGCTCCACATTCATTACCCATCAATAAAGAGTCACATTGTGAGAAGTTTCTTGCTCCTTTTGCAGAAGGCATTACTTTCACCTGTCCTCTGTATGAGTTTTGTGATTTCCCGGCAGAAATACCTTTAGAAATAATCGTTGATTTGGTATTCTTTCCGATGTGGATCATCTTTGTACCTGTATCTGCATACTGGTGGTTGTTAGTAACTGCAATAGAGTAGAATTCTCCGATAGAATTGTCTCCTTTAAGGATACAAGACGGATATTTCCATGTTACTGCAGAACCTGTTTCTACCTGTGTCCAAGAGATTTTTGCATTTCTTTCGCAAAGTCCTCTTTTCGTTACAAAGTTGAATACACCTCCTTTTCCTTCTTCGTTACCAGGATACCAGTTCTGTACCGTTGAATATTTGATCTCGGCATTGTCTAAAGCGATCAATTCTACAACGGCAGCGTGAAGTTGGTTTTCATCTCTTGAAGGAGCTGTACATCCTTCAAGATAAGAAACATAACTTCCTTCATCAGCTACAAGAAGCGTTCTTTCAAACTGTCCTGTTCCTGCCTGGTTGATACGGAAATAAGTAGAAAGTTCCATAGGGCATTTTACCCCTTTAGGAATATAACAGAAACTTCCGTCAGAAAATACTGCGGAATTCAATGCTGCATAAAAGTTATCTCCTCTCGGAACTACTTTTCCAAGATATTTTCTTACTAAATCTGGGTGGTTTTTAATAGCCTCAGAGATTGAACAGAAAATAATTCCTTTCTCTGCCAATGTATCCTGGAAAGTTGTTTTCACAGAAACTGAGTCCATTACGATATCTACGGCAACTCCGGAAAGTCTTTTTTGCTCTTCGATATTAATCCCTAGCTTTGCGAATGTCTTCAACAACTCAGGATCTACTTCGTCAAGACTTGCCAGTTCTGGCTTTACTTTAGGAGCAGCGTAGTAACGGATTGCCTGAAAATCTGGTTTTTCATATTTGATATTGGCCCATTCAGGCTCTACCATTTTCTGCCAGATTTTGAAAGATTCCAATCGCCATTCTGTCATCCATTCCGGTTCTTCTTTTTTAGCAGAAATGGCACGGATGATGTCCTCATTTAAACCAATCGGGAAATCTTCATAATCAATCTTCGTTTCCCAACCGAATTCATATTTTTTATTTTCTAGATCGACTCTTAAATCGTCTTCTGTATATTTACTCATTACTTTTTTTTAGATTTCAGATTTTAGATTTCAGAATCCAGAGTAACTCTGAGGTCTGAAATCTAGGATCTAATGTCTTTTCTCTAAAGACTAAATGATTCCCCACACCCACATGTTCTGGATGCATTCGGGTTGTTAAAAACAAACCCTTTTCCGTTCAATCCTCCTGAATACTCAAGAGTTGTTCCTGCTAAATAAAGGATGGATTTTTTATCTATAATAATTTTAATGTTATTATCTTCAAAAATCTGATCTGTGTCTGTTTTTTGGTTATCAAACTTTAAAACATACTCTAAACCAGAGCATCCACCGCTTTTCACCCCTACTCTTATATAATCTTCAGCAGGGTTAAAACCATCTTCCGTCATTAACTGGATGGCTTTCTCCTTTGCATAGTCTGATACTTTTATCATTGTATTTATTTAGAATGATTTAATGATGCAAAAATACGAACTAATTTCCGCAATCTCAAATCGAAGATATCTATTTTAATGATTCTGTTATTAATAGCAATTTCTGAGAGGATAAATTATGTTAAAAAATAATAAATTTAGCCTTTCAATGTGAAGATTTCATTACGGATTTAACCTTGAATCTTATTTTCGATCTATAAAGAAAATTGGTAATGAAACAAAAAACAGTAGTTTTTTTTGTGCTGCTTTTCACCACTGTATCTTATGGACAGACCACCAGATTTGTTTATGAAACCTTGGTAAATCCGGATTCAATCAATCTGGTAAGTATGAAAAGTGAGAGAACTTTTCTGGATGTTAAAGGAGATCGTTCCTTATTCATCAGTGAAAATAAATTGAAAAGAGACTCTCTTTTTGCCGAAATAAGATCAGACATAAAGGAAAACAAAAAAGAGGAAAAAGATTTTTCAAAAATAGAAGGAAAAAAACATTTTGAACCTACATTTTTTGAATATTTCATTACCAAGACAATTCCGGATCAGAAAGTATATTATTATGAGAAGGCTTCCGGAAAACAAATTTATTATCAGGAAGACAGACCTGTAAAATGGGAAATCACCAATATGATGGAGAAACAGAATGGATATTCTGCCCAAAAAGCAGTTGCCGAGTTTGGAGGAAGAGTCTGGACAGCCTGGTTTACTAAAGAAATTCCTCTGTCTGACGGTCCTTACAAATTTTCAGGATTACCAGGACTGATTGTAAAACTGGAAGATGATAAAGGAGACTATAAATTTGATCTTGTGAAAAAGCTTACAATTAAAAATGCTTTTGAAGAACAGATAAATTCTGATGCTAAGCAAAGTACAAGAATTAATTTCCATGGTGATAAAGCTGCTCTTGAACTGGAATTCGGTAAAAATAAAAAAGCTATGGCCGGGAATAATGGTGGTGGAAATATGAACTTCGGAGGAGGAAAGCATGGCGGCGGAATGAACGGTGGTGGAATGAGAGGAGGCGGCCACGGAGGTGGTGGAATGCACAGAGGCGGAATGGGTGGAGACAATCAGGGAATGCCGATGTCACAAGGCTCATCTGTAGAAACACCTTCTTTTACCAATACAGCACAGAATCCAATTGAATTAAAATAAATAAAAATATAAATGAAAAAATTAGGTATTATCGCATTGGCACTCTTCATACAGAATGTTTCTGCACAGACTAACAGGTTTGTGTATCAGGTGACTATGAAGCCTGATGCAGAAAATAAAACAGATATCAAGACTGAAAATGCTTATCTGGATATTTCTCCGGAGAAATCCGTGTTTTATTCTGAAAACAGAATCAAAAGAGATTCTATTATGCAAAAAGCATTTCAAGGTGGGGGCGGAAGAGGAAGTATAAACAGAGATCAGATGGAAGGATTGAGAACCAATATCAACTATTCTATTGAAAAAGATAAAACAAATCAAAAGACCTATTTCAAAGACAGAATTGGTCGTGATATCTATTCCTATGAAGAAGACAGACCTTTGAACTGGAAAATTGGATCAGAAACCAGAAATATTGGTGAATACAAAGTTCAGAAAGCTGAAACCGATTTTGGAGGAAGAAAATGGACAGCATGGTTTACCACAGATCTTCCTTATCAGGACGGACCTTATAAGTTCGGAGGACTTCCTGGACTGATTGTAAAAGTGGAAGATGATAAAGGAGATTATTCTTTTGATTTAATGAAAAACTATAAAATTGCTGAGTTTCCGACGTTAAATCAGTTTGGAAATACTTTAAAAGTAAAAAGAACAGATTATTTAAAGCAGCAGCAAAAGTTCAAGACTGATCCAATGTCATTCATGAGTCAGAGTGCAGGTGGTATCAGCGCTCCGATGAGAGTAGGCGGAGGTGGAAGAGGCCCCGGAGGTGGTGGTGGAAACCAGAATCCTGCCGATATGAGAAAAAGAATGGAAGAGAGGGTAAAAGAAGAAGCCAAGAAAAATTCCAATCCAATCGAATTGCAATAAATAAAAAATGCGGTCTTAAGCTAAGACCGCATTTTATTTTATATCACATCACCATAATTGTGATAAAACTATTTTAATAGTTGGTTGAAAGTATCACCTTGTCTGATATCACCAGTGTTGTAGCCTTTCATAAACCATTCTTTACGCTGAGCAGAAGACCCGTGGGTAAAGCTTTCCTGATTTACATATCCCTGTGCTCTTTTCTGAATATTATCATCTCCAACGGCTTCTGCAGCATCTATGGCAGATTCTATGTCTCCAGGTTCCAGAATATGTTTGCTGTCATTGGTTCTTTTTGCCCAGACTCCAGCATAGAAATCGGCCTGTAATTCTGTAGCAACAGATACTCTGTTCATCTGTTCTTCAGAATATCTTCCGCTTCTTCTTAAGGCATCTACTTTCTGAGTAGTTCCCAAAAGAGTCTGCACATGATGTCCTACTTCGTGGGCAAGAACATAAGCTACCGTAAACTCAGTTACCTTAGCTCCGAATTTTTGCTGAAGCTCACCAAAAAAGCTCATATCCATATAAACTTTCTGATCGGCAGGGCAGTAGAATGGGCCCATGGCAGACTGCGCTGTACCACATGCTGAAGAAGTTGTATTTTCAAAAAGAACCACTTCAGGAGCACTGTAAGTCATTCCGTTTTCCTTAAAAATCTGATCCCAGGTAAGAATATTCCATTTGGCCATCATATCGACCATTTCTCCTACGTGTTTTTCACTGGCTGTAAGTTCTCTTTGCTCTCCGGAATTTCCTGAAGGCTGCATGCTGCCAGAATTCAAAATACCGGATGGATCGCCTCCCAAAAAGAATACGATGGCTGCTATAATTAATGTTCCGAGTCCGCCTCCTACAATCATACCGCCACTTCCGCCTCCTGAACCACGGCGGTCATCAACGTTTCCGCCTCTGTCGTCTGTCCATTTCATATCAATAAATTTATGGGTTAATTTAAATATTTTATGCCAAATTATAAGCGAAAATATCTAGATATTTATCTGTTGAGTTGTTTTGTTTTGAGCCAGTAAGACGTAGACTGATAAGCTGATACAGCATCATCTACCAGTTTCTGATCCGGATTTTTTAATAATTTTTCGTCGTAATACAGCTTGAATTCTGGTTTCAGATCACTTTTTTCCAGTTCCAAAGAATATTGTTTTACCTTTTTTACTGGCGAAATAATGGTCAAACGCTCACCTTTGATAAATCCAAGATCCTGATAGGTTGCCACATACGCTTTAGGTTGGAATTCCTGTCTGAAGACATCCTGACCCAAAAATTTAGACTGATAGTTGAAATTTAATAATCCCATAAGCGTAGGCATAACATCTATCTGAGACATCAATGCATTGAATTTCTGAGGCTGAATAAATCCTTCAGAGAAGATCATAGCAGGAATTCTGTATTTATCCATTGGAAGCTCTGTTTTTCCGGCACTGGAGGCACAGTGGTCTGCAATGATAACAAAAACTGTGTTCTTATACCAGTCTTGTTTCTTAGCCATATCGAAGAATAATTTAAGCGAGTAGTCTGTATATTTTACACCACCTTCACGGGATTTTGCTGTTCCCGGAATATCAATTCTTCCGTCAGGATAAGTAAACGGTCTGTGATTGGAAACTGTCATCCAGTGATTGAAAAACGGCTTTCCTGACTTGGCTTCAGCGTTCATTACTTGAATAGCTTTTCTGGCCATATCTTCATCAGCAACACCCCAAACATTGGCAAAAGTAATTTCTTCAGGTTTAAAGTTGTTTCTGTCTACAATTCCGTAGCCATTTCCTCCGAAGAAGTCCTGCATATTATCGAAATAGCTGTATCCGCCGTATAAGAATTTAACATCATATCCTTTAGACTTGAAAACACTTCCGGTTGTAAATTTATTCTTATTATCATCTCTTTTGATGATACTTTCTCCTGCAGTAGGAGGAATACACAATGTCAAAGCTTCCAATCCGCGTACCGTTCTGTTTCCGGTTGCATAAAGATTGGTAAACATTAGTGATTTATCAGCAAGGCTATCCAGAAAAGGGGTAATTTTTTGGGTATTACCATAGTGTTCCATGAAATCAGCAGAAAGACTCTCGATAGAGATCAATACTACGTTTTTCTTCATTTCCGGTTGTTCTGCAACAACAGCTCTTGATAAAGTGTGTTGTGGATATTGGCTTAAGAAATTCTTTTCGGCCTGCTGTTGGTTAATCTGTGAGTAAAACTGGAAATAATCCAGTTCATTATGGGTAAATGCCCAGTAGAACTTAGGAAGTCCGTTAGCTTCAATTTCGTCTGCGAAAACATTGTCAGATTTGATTTGCATCAAAGATGGTATTGCCAGGGCACTCAACGCACAAAGTACCATAAAACTGCCCAGAAGAACCATTTTTTGTTTAAAATCCGGAAGTTCAAGCAGCTCATCTTTTGTTTTTTTATAAATAAACCATGTGATGGTAAGCGTAACAATCATGATGGCAGAAAACAATGGAATTACAGGGTAACTTTCCATGATGTTCCCAATCACCTCATTGGTATAAATAAGATAATCTACAGCAATAAAATTATAACGAACTCCAAATTCATTGTAAAAGAAGTATTCGCTTACTCCGTTGAAAATAATCAGAAGAACATATAATAGTAATGTGATGAAATATAATGTATTACGGATCTTAATTCTTTGTGTAGGAAGAAACAGCATCAATCCGAAGAAAAGAGTCTTTATTCCTACGAAAACAAGGGCAATTTCCATGATAGAACCTCCATACTGCTTGAAAATATTGTTCGGAACAAGCCAGATATAAAGGAAGAATAGAACTAATGCTCCCAAAATAAGATAACCGTAAGGCTTTTTGTATTTTGAATTGGAAAGAAAGAGGAAGTAAAGGGCAAGAATAGAGCTGGCCAATATGAAAACAAAAACGTCATTCACCAGACCTATCAGCAAAACTTTTACGACTTCGAAAAATCCAAAACTAGCGGTAGTAATAGGATGAAAAAAGAATACAGTCCTTATTATCAATGAAATAATAAGATAGAAAATTCCTAAATACAGGAAGGGTTTTATTTTTTTTAAAAACATGTATTGTCTGTCTTTATTAATTTTCACAAAGATAGTTTTTGTAGGGAACTTTTGACAGAAAAAAAGAAAAACATCCTTTTTATTAATAAGATTTAAGAATTATTTATATACTAATAAAAAAGGACTATTAAAAAATAGTCCCATTATATTGTCGAAGTCAATTATTGGTTAAGAGTGTCCGAAACCGATATTTCCTTTTTTGTCAGATAATTTCTTTTTGAAATCAATCATTCTAAGAGCTGTAACGGCTGCTTCTACTCCTTTATTTCCAAGATCTCCACCGCTTCTCGCAATAGATTGTTCTTTGTTATCATCCGTTAATACACAGAAAATTGTTGGAGTATCTGTCATGATGTTACAGTCTTTAATTCCTTGCGCTACTGCAGAACATACATAATCAAAATGAGGAGTTTCCCCACGGATCACACATCCGATAGAAATTACTGCGTCATATTTTCTCTCTTTGCAAAGCTGCATGCTTGCATAGCTTAATTCGAAAGCTCCTGGTACAGGGAAAAGTTTGATATTTTCAGGTTTTACCCCTTCTTTTTCAAGGATTTCCAAAGCTGCATCACGAAGATTGTAAGTTACAAAATCATTCCACTCAGAAAAAACAATGCCGATAGAAAAATCTTCGGCATTAGTTATATGAAGTGGCTTGTAATCGGATAGATTAACTGTTGCCATTTTTTAATAATATTTAGTCATTTCAATATAAGAATCAGACATTCCGTTGTCGTAGTCCTGATATTTTTCATCAATTGCAGAGAAGTATTTTTTAGCTTCTGCATTTTTCTTTAATCCTAATGCAACGATACCTGCTTTTCTTGTGAAATAATATGTTGTGTAAGGATCATCAGATGCTGATGCAGCCTGATCTAGCAGACCTAAAGCCTCATCATTTTTGTTAAGACCTGATTTTGCATCTGCCATAGCACCATATTTCATTGCCATTAAAGTCTTGTTTTTGGAAGAAAATTTATCTAAAAGATCATAAGCTTCCTGGAACTTTCCTTCTTTGAATTTTAATAAACCGGCATTGTAAGAAGAAAGCTTACCGATTTCAGTAGAAGCATATTCATTTGCTGTCCCTATAAAACCAGGATTAGCAGCAGATTTTCCACCCAAAGCATCTTTATCTTTACCTTCAGCAAGGTTTTTCTGAGCAGCAAGGAAACTTTTTACAGCTTCAGTGTTCTTTGGAGCAATTACAAATTGCTTATAAGCAAAGAATCCTAAAACTCCTAAAATCAAAGCTCCAAATACAAAACCAAGTGGCTTTGAATATTTTTCAACAAATCTTTCAGTGTTTAAAGCTTCTCTATCAAGGTCTTTAAAGAACTCAACTGTTTCTTTACCTTCTTGCTCGTTCTGAGCACTCTTTCCCAATTTTGCCATAAGTTTTTAAAAATTGAAATGCAAATTTAATTGTTTCTGAGAGATTTACAAAATACTTTGTGAGTATTATTGATGAAATCTTGTGAATTGTTAATCTTGGATGATGAATTTATTAAAAAAAGATGCTTCGACAGGCTCAGCATGACACTTCTAATCTTACAGTAAATTATTAGCCATTGTCATGCTGAGCGGAGTCGAAGCATCTATCTTTATCTTGTTAGGATCAATCTTAATAGCTTAAGATGTGGTAGATCTCTGCACCAAATTTTTTCAGTTTTTCATCACCATTCAAGCCTTGTAAGCCGATAAGAAAACTAAACTGTGAAACAATTGCTCCTTGTTTTTCTACCAACTTGGCAGCGGCTTCAGTAGTTCCTCCTGTTGCTAAAAGGTCATCGTGGATTAAAACTCTTTGTCCAGGTTTTATCTGTCCTTCACGGGTTTCAATAACGGCACTTCCATATTCCAGATCATACTTTTCTGAAATGATTGGCGGTGGAAGTTTTCCTGCTTTCCTGATTAAGATGAATGGAACTTCCAATGCCACAGCAATTGCGATTCCAAAAAGATAACCACGGCTTTCAATTCCGCAGACTGCGTCTATCTTTCCTTTACTGAAGGCTACAAGATCTGCAATAACGTCTTCGTAAAGTTTTGGGTCTAAAAAGATGGGTGAAATATCCTTAAACTGTATTCCCGGAATCGGAAAATCTGGGATATTTTCAATTGTTTCTTCTAATCTTTTGATCAGTTCTGCTGAAGCCATTTATTAATTGATTTTATAGCTGGAAATTTTCCAGTCTCCATTTACATTTTTAAGCCCGAAAGTTACTTTTAAAGAAGTTGTCTTCCCGCTTTTATCCGTTACATCATAAGTGGCATTTACGCTGGCACTGTTAGCTGATGTCCCATTAGTCGTAATATTTTTTACGCTTACATTTTTCACAGATCCAAAACCTGAAGTAGGATTTGAGAAAGATTCATAGCTTCCCCAGCTTGGATTGCTGGCTGTTTCGTATGCTGCTTTTAAATTCTGAGAACTCACGCTGTTCAAAAACTTAGTGACTGTATTTTTTGGGTCTGCAGTGGGTTGCTTTGGAGCAGCAGGTGTTGCAGGAGTAGCTGTCGCAGGATCCGTAGTTGCTCCAGGAGTAGCTGTTGGATTGTTTGGATCTACCACTGCGCTTGGTTGTTCTGTCACTGCTGTTGAATCAGTTTTTGGGATGGCAGGAACTTTTAAAGCTGCTGCATTTACATCAAGACCGATTTTAGACATTTTGAAAGTCTTGGCTGTTGTTTTTACTGAAACCGTGATGTCGATTTTATTATCTACTACTTTTGCAGCAGGGATAGATGAGAACTTTAAATTGAATCCTTTAAAGTTATTATCCTGCATCAGGTTTTTAGCAGTCGCCAATCTTACACCGTTACTGAAGACTTCAAGAGTTGCTTCAAGGCCAGCTCCTGTGAAAGATACAGGGTTTCCGGCTGCATCTACAAGTCTTGGAACAATCTGAATTGCTGTAGGCGCTCCGGTTCCGTCATCTCCTGTAGGTCTTGTCACAAGGCTTAATGATCCTGCTTTTACATCATTAGGATCACTTTCTTTAGCTTTATCATCCCCGAAGATATTCATTTCTCCAAGTGATGGTGGGGCAGTACTTGCCCATTCTATTCCGTTTTTCTGTGCAATTTCGTCAGCCAATGACATGATTTCAGGAACTTTCTTCCCGTTAATCAGTTTTCCAAGGGCTTTTAGCTCATTGATATCACCGTCTGCCTCTACTCCAAATGTCTTAAGGATATAAAGAGCTTCATTAAACTTAATCTGCTTAATGGTAGGTAAACTGGAAGTCATATCATTGATACTTGACTGCAGTGTTTTAGTATTCGTAGCATCTACATGATCTTTCTTACATGCTGTAAAAAGCAACAGACTGAAAACAAGTAGAAAAGAAAACTTTTTCATTTTTATTTGGTTTGTTGCAAATTTAATAAAACCTTTATTAATACTGGATTTTATTTTCACTTTATGTTTCTGCCTATTTCAGATAGCCATAATCCTATATTTTTAATTTTTATTAGGTTGCTCTTTCAGGTCTCCTTTAAAAAAGTTACTGAAAATAGTTTGCATATTCGGGAATGATGGGTTCTGCCAGTAGGGTGTTTTGTAATTGCTTTTGTCTTTGTTAAACTTTACTTTTTCTACGTCCTTTTCATTACTAAAAGAGAATTCAGTAGGGTAGAAGTTGGTATATAATATCAATTGATTATAATCTGGTTCACTTTTGTGTTTTACTTTAAGAAAATGAATTTCATTAAATTCTAAAAAATCCTGCAATATTTTTTTTGTCTCTTTTTCGTAAGAGATATTTAAGATACTTTTCAAATCAAAAAAGCGATATCCAAGAAATGAAAATTCTTTTTTTTGTAATGCTTCTCCCGTAATTTCGATTTGATCTTTTTGCTCTCCCTTTAATTCTTTAATAACAGAGTTTTTCTTTTTATAATCTGAAATATTTCCAACATCTTTAATGTCCGGAATTTCCAAAGAGTTTGTAAAATCAAGTGTGATAGTCCGTTTTTTTTCAGGTTGAACATTTTCTAATTTGAACATTCTATACTGCTCAACATTTTTACTCTTAAGCTTTTTAGTTTCATTATCGAAGATATAGGTTACAATTCCATCGGTATAACTATTCAATTTGTTGTTTACGGTTAGGTATGAGTTAAAATTACCTTTTATAATAATATATTTTGCAGGCTTATTGTTTTTAATAACAATAGTTTCAATAGCATTTACCTTATCATTAATCCTTATCATTTCATTATCAAAATCTGAGTATTTTAATGATGCAACTGTGAAATTATTATAGACTATTTGAAATTTTTCTTTGGATGGATCTAAAGACTTTTTATCTATTTTTCCATCAATATCAGAGTATGCTAAAATATTTCCATCGTTCCCGAGAACTGAAACCTTGGGAAGAGGTTTATTATTATTTTCAGAAATGAAGGTAATAGATTGTGCATTGAAAAATTGGAACACTAATAAAAAAAGGATGGGGAACAGAGAATTTTTTTTCATAATAAAATGTTTTATAGTTATAAATTAAATGCCCATAGATAAGATACATGGGGTTGGGACGATTGTGTTAAAAATATAGGTAAACCCATAAAAAAAGACTGATTGTTTAACAATCAGTCTTTTATAATTTTATTTTGTTACAAGTCCTTAGAAAGGATACTCATAAATTTCAGATTCGTGTAAGAATGGGTTTCCTGTAGGAATCAACTTCAGTTTAGATAAAGCTGAAAGTACAGTAAACATAAATAATCCAGCTACGAATAGGATTGCTCCAAGGATTAACAAGAATACTTCAGGAGTGTTCCAGTATGGTCCTACTGTTCCCGGCATTACCATGTTGAAGTAATCTAAGATGTGTCCTAAGATCACCACTACTGCCATTGTAGTAACTACTTTATAGTTTCTCTTGATGCTGCTACTTACTAATACCAATAGCGGTAATAAGAAGTTGATGATCAACATCGGTAAGAAAGTAGGAGAGTAGTGTTGGAATCTACCGAAGAAGTAGTTAACCTCTTCCGGAACGTTTGCATACCAGTAAAGCATGAACTGAGCGAACCATGTATATGTCCAAAGCATACTTGTAGCGAAAAGGAAAACTCCTAAATCGTGTAAGTGGTTGTCATTGAACTGTGGTAAGAAACCATTTTTCTTAAGATAAACACTTAATAGAATGATTACAGCGATACCACTTGAAAGGCAGCTAACCATTGAATACCAGATATACATTGTAGAATACCAGTGAGGGTCAATAGACATCAACCAGTCCCAAGCCCAAGCTGCAGAAGCAAATCCGAAGAATGCGATATATCCTACTGCCCATCTGTAAAGCATTTGGTACTCTACTTTAGACTTAGTTTCATCTACTTTCTTAGACTGAGCTTTTAATTTCCAAGCGAAGAAAGAAGCACCAATCACATAGATTAAAGTTCTTACTGCGTAGAAAGGAATATTTAAGAATTTTTTCTTTTCGAATAAGATCACATCAAAATGCGGAGAATCCGGGTTTGTCAATTCAGGGTCCATCCAGTGGAATAAGTGACCATTATGAGTGATGTTTAAGATCATCAGGATTACTAAGATTGCACCACCGTAAGGGATATAAGAAGCAATAGCTTCCATTACTCTTGTAATGATGATTGGCCATCCTGCGTGTGCAGCGTGCTGAATAGAATAGAAGAATAATACGCAGCAGCTCACTCCAAAGAAAAATACAGCTACAAAATGTATTGCTGCTAAAGGCTGGTTGTGTACCTGTAATGTAGCGTGCTCAAGGTGAGCAGCGTGATCCTGAGGTCCAACCATTTCACTTGAGTGTGTAGGAGCAGTATGACCTGAAGCATGAACAGCTTCCATCATTTGTTCTATTTTCTCAGTAGAAATTCCTTTGTTCAAAAAGAAACCAATACCGAAAAGAACTAAACCTACAACAAGAAGTATTATAGAAGTTGATTTTAATTTTGGTGAAAAACTATACATTTCTTTTCTTATTTTTTAGTTTCGGTAGTCGTTTCAGTTGTTGCTGGTGCCGCCGCTGTAGCTGCTGCCGGTGCTGCTGCTCCTTTTTTGAAAGCACTCATCACATACATTGCTACTCTCCATCTGTCTCCTGCGTTCAATTGTCCCGCATAAGATCCCATGGCATTTCTACCGTTTGTTAATACATAATGAACAGATCCTACAGTAATTTCTCTGTCAGCATAGTTTGGTACTCCAGAGAATGCTCCACTTTGAACGATAGGTCCTTGTCCATCACCTCCTGTACCGTGACATGCAGCACAAGTGTGATCAAACAATATTTTACCTCTTTCAAGATCCTTAGCTGCATTAGCTGGGTTCAAAGGAGATGCTGTAAGTTTTTTGGAAGCTTCATACCCTGCGTTGTACTCGTCAACATTCTTAGGTAATAAGCTTTCTTCAAAAACTCCGTCTTTATTCTGAGGAACTGATCCTTCTACTGGAGAAAGACCTGTTGCACCATTATTTTTAACAAAAGCAGGAATTTCATTTTCATGATCTGAATAAGCGTCCTGAGCTTTCATCAATGGATCATAAGCTACCGGAAAATACATGTCCGGGAAATATACCAACGGAGTGTTCTCCTTTGGTCCGCAAGAGTTAAGTAAAACTGTTGTTAAACCTAAAACCGCTGTAATTTTTAATACATTCTTTTTCATTTTAAGCGTCTTTAACAGTTATTTCTTCAACTCCAGTTTCAATAAGCAACTGTTTTACAGATTCTACATCTTCAGTTACAAATTCCATCATGAATTTATCATCAGTAGTTCTTGGATCCGGGTTCTGAGCTGGAGCTCCTGGATACATTTTGTTTCTAACTAAGAAAGTTAAAGACATCATGTGAGCAGCACAGAATACCATTAATTCGAACATTGGAACTACGAATGCCGGCATGTTGTGTCCCCAGTCAAAAGCTGGTTTACCACCGATATTCTGCGGCCAGTCGTGGTTCATTACATACCAGGTTAAAGTAGCACCGATAGTAACCCCATAAAGAGCATATAAGAATGCGGCATCAGAAATTCTAGTTTTCTTTAAACCTAAAGCTTTGTCTAGTCCGTGAACCGGAAACGGAGTATAAACTTCGTTAATTGCGATTCCTTTATCGTTGAATGCTTTAACGCCGTTCATTAAATCGTCGTCGTCAGCATAAAGTCCGTATACAATTTTAGTGGTGCTCATCTCCTTCTTTTGCTTTATAAGTTTCACCTGAGATTTTCAAAATCGATTTTAATTCAGCCTGTGCAATTACAGGGAACGTTCTTGCATATAATAAGAATAATACAGAGAAGAATCCGATAGTTCCTAAGTATACACCCACATCAATGATCGTTGGCTTAAACATTGTCCATGATCCTGGTAAGTAGTCTCTTGAAAGGTTGATAACGATGATATCAAAACGCTCGAACCACATACCGATGTTGATGATTAATGCAACAATGAATGTCCAGATAATGTTCGTTCTTAGTCTCTTGAACCAGAAAGAAGCAGGAATAACAAGGTTACAGATGATCAATGACCAGAATGCCCACCAGTAAGGTCCTACAGCAGCACCTGGAGAAAGATATGTGAAATCTTCAAATCTAGATCCTGAGTACCATCCGATGAAATATTCAGTTGCGTAAGCTACAGTTACCATACCACCAGTTAAGATGATTACGATGTTCATAATTTCGATATGATACATTGTAATATACTCTTCTAAGTGACACACTTTTCTTGCAACCAACAATAGGGTCTGTACCATTGCAAATCCTGAGAAGATTGCACCAGCAACGAAGTAAGGAGGATAGATTGTTGAGTGCCATCCTTTAATTACTGAAGTCGCGAAGTCAAATGATACGGTAGTGTGTACTGAGAATACAAGTGGAGTTGCCAAACCTGCAAGAACCAAAGAAAGTTCTTCGAATCTTTGCCAGTGTTTTGCTTTACCACCCCAACCGAATGCAAGGAATGTATAAATTTTCTTAGTCCAAGGAGTTTTAGCTCTATCTCTGATCATTGCAAAGTCAGGGATTAGTCCCATGAACCAGAATACAGTTGATACTGAGAAATACGTAGAGATCGCAAATACGTCCCAAAGTAGAGGAGAGTTGAAGTTCCCCCAAAGAGAACCGAATTGGTTTGGTAAAGGGAATACCCAGTATCCAACCCAAACTCTACCCATGTGGATTACAGGGAAGATTGCTGCCTGTACAACCGCAAAGATCGTCATCGCCTCTGCAGATCTGTTTACAGACATTCTCCATCTCTGTCTAAATAATAATAATACTGCTGAGATTAGGGTCCCGGCGTGACCGATACCTACCCACCATACGAAGTTGGTAATATCCCAACCCCAGTTAATAGTTCTGTTAAGCCCCCATGCTCCAATACCTGTCCCGATAGTGTAAGCGATACAGCCGAATCCATAGAGGAATAGAACTAGTGCAGCATATAATGAGATCCACCATAATTTACCTGCTCTTTCTTCGATAGGTCGTGCGATATCTTCTGTAATATCGTGATAAGTTTTGTGACCAATAATTAGAGGTTCCCTTATCGGAGCTTCGTAATGTCCTGACATTTTTTACCTATTTATTATTTAAACTTTATTTTTCTACTCTGTTTCTTACTTTAGTGTGATAGAACACGTTTGGTTTTGTTCCGATCTCCTCTAGTAAATAATATCTTCTGTTAGATGCATATTGCTCTCTAATTGAAGAATCTTTATCATTCATGTCTCCAAATGTCATTGCTCCAGTAGAACAAGCTTTAGAACAAGCAGTCTGGAATTCTCCATCCTTCACTCTTCTTCCTTCTTTCTTAGCCTCAAGAATAGTATTCTGAGTCATTTGGATACACATTGAACATTTCTCCATTACCCCTCTAGTTCTTACAACTACATCCGGGTTAAGTACCATTCTTCCTAAATCGTTGTTCATGTTGAAATCGAACTTGTCATTTAGGTTATAAGTAAACCAGTTGAAACGTCTTACTTTGTACGGACAGTTGTTTGCACAATATCTGGTACCGATACATCTGTTGTAAGCCATATGGTTTTGACCTTGCTTACCGTGTGAAGTAGCCGCTACCGGACATACAGTTTCACATGGAGCGTGGTTACAGTGCTGACACATTACTGGTTGGAAAATTACATCCGGGTTGTCTGCAGGGTGGTTTAATGCACCTCCGTCTCCGAAAGCAGTACCGTACAATTCTGGTACAGCCATTCCTTCTTTCAATCCTTCGTAAACTTCTACTTTTTGTCTTGAAGAGTAGTAACGGTCAATTCTTAACCAGTACATATCTCTAGACATTCTTACTTCTTCTTTACCTACTACAGGAACGTTGTTTTCTGCCTGACAAGCAATGATACATGCTCCACAACCAGTACAAGAGTTCAAGTCAATAGATAAGTTAAAGTGAGGACCATCAGTATCATCAAAAGCATCCCAAAGGTCGATTTTTCTCGCTGGAAGTGCTCCGCTGATCGTGTGGTATTCCAAAGGCTTGTTCCATCCTTTGTGCTCATCATCAAAAGCAACGTTAATGAATTCAGCTAAAGGAACTTCCTTCGCGATTTCATAACGACCCATTAATGTATTTTGAAGCTGGATACCTGCGAATTCGTGATCTTCTCCTGTTTTTTCAATTTTAACACCTGAAAGAACAAGGTTAGAACCGTCAAATAAAGGATAAGCATTTACACCAGTATCAGCAGTTGCTCCTGAGTTTTTCTTACCATAACCAAGTGCAAGACCTACAGATCCTTCAGCTTGTCCTGGTTGTACGAATACAGGAACGTTTTCTATTTTAACTCCGTTTACAGTAAGGTTTACAATAGAACCATCTAGCTGCATTCTCGCGTTAAGATCGTTGTCAATTGCAAATTTCTCTGCATCTTTAGGAGAAATTGTAAGGTAGTTATCCCAAGACATTCTTGTGATTGGGTCTGGTAACTCTTGTAACCAAGGGTTGTTTGCCTGAGTACCATCTCCCATTGAAGTCTTAGTGTATAATACTAATTCTAATTCAGAAGCTTTAAAGTTTCCTAGTTCAGCAACAGCCTGAGCAGCATTTCCACCTGCATAAGCAAGAGAAGTTGCATTCGTAGAAGCGTTGATACCGTTATACAATGCTTTGTTGAAAGAAGTACCACCTAAAAGAGAAGCAGAGCTTGCTTTTAAATAATCGTAGTAGTTGTTTGCTGCATTGTTTTTACCATTCTTCCAAACCAATAGAGACTCTTCAATCTGTCTTGATTTGTAGATTTTCTGGATTGTAGGCTGCATTAATGAATATACTCCAGTCTGTGGTTCGATATCTCCCCAAGACTCTAACCAGTTAGCTACCGGAATTACAGCTTTCGCTGCTTTGTACATTTCATTTTTCTTATCTGCTACAGCAACTACGTAAGGAACTTTTGATAAAGATTTTTTGAAATCTTCTCCTTTTGGATGAGAGTAGATAGGGTCTACGTTGTTTGTAATTAATACACCAACTTGTCCACCGTTTACCCATCCTAAGAATTCCTGGTATTTAGCACCGTTGAATTCTTTAAGGAAGTTTGCCTTACCTGTGAAAGCTACTGAACCTAATTTTTGGTTGATTAAGTGTGCTAAAACCTGTGCTCCTTTAGAACCGTCAGCGAAAACAACAGCTTTGCTTCCTTTTGCTTTCAATTCGTTAGCAATTTCAGTTGCAGTCTTATCAGTAGTACCGCCACCTACGATTGCATTGTAAACTTCCACTAACGTTTTGTTTACAGCACTTGGTTTTAATCTGTATCTTGAGTCAGCGTTAGCTCCAGTTAAAGACATGTTAGACTCCACCTGAATGTGTCTCAACATGCTTGCTCCTGGTTTTCTAGCTGCTGCATAAGAAGTCTCTAAGCTTGAAGCATTATAATCTCCTAAGAAATCAGCCTGGAAAGAAACTACCAATTCAGAACCGTTAAGGTCATAAACAGGTAATGCTCTTTGTCCGAATACTTCCTGTGCTGCATCTAATCCTGCAGAGTAAGGGAAAGCATCATAAGTTACTAATTCAGCTGTAGGATATTTAGCTTTGAATTCAGCGAATAACTTTTTGAAAGTTGGTGAAGCAAAAGAGTGTGATAAAACCACAATCTTTTTGCCTGACGCTTTAGCTTCTTCCAAACCTTTGATAACGAAACTGTCTACTTTATCGAAAGTTTCATCTTTGCCGTCTAGTTTAGGCTGCTTTACTTTATCGTTATCATAAAGAGAAAGTACACTTGCCTGAGCTCTTGCGTTAGTTTTACCTAAATCACCACCAGCCGGGTTTGGTTCAATTTTGATAGGTCTACCTTCACGGGTTTTTACTAAAACACTAGCAAAGTCGAAACCGTCAAAATAGGTTGAAGCGTAATAATTAGGGATTCCTGGAATAATGTCATGCGGCTTTACCACATAAGGAATCGTTTTGATTACTGGAGCTTCGCAGGCAGCTAAAGTAACTGCTGCTGTAGAGAATCCTAGTAATTTAAGGAAATCTCTTCTTGAAGTACTTGATCCGTTTTTCTCAGCATCTCCAAGGAAATCTTCTACCGGAATTTCTTCCTGAAACTCTTTCTGAGCCAGCTTATTATTCAAAGCTGGATCTTTAAGTTCATGAATACTTCTGAATTGTATTTTGTTTGAAGCCATTTATACTTCTAATTTTTTAGTTATTAATAATGACATTTACCACACTCAAGACCTCCAATTGCATCTACAGTGATCTTACCTCCATCTTGTGGATATTGTTTTTTCAACTTGTCATGTAGATTTTTGAAGTACTCTTTATTATAACCGTTGTTCATATCAACTTCAGTCGTTCTGTGGCACTCGATACACCATCCCATAGTAAAGTCGTTTGCCATCTGAACAACATTCATTGTATCAATTTTACCGTGACAAGCTTTACATACTACATCAATTTTGTTGTTAGGATTCTTTTTGTTGAAAGAATTGATGATCGCTTGTTCTCCAGCAATTACGTGCTGAGAGTGGTTGAAGTAAACGAAGTCTGGCATGTTGTGGATTCTTGTCCATTCAACCGGCTGTGTTTTTCCTGTGTACTGTTGTTTTGCAGGATCCCAACCTGTTGCAGCATAGATCTTCTGGATTTCTCCGTCATAGAATGCCTTGTCTTTTCCTGGCTCCATGTAGTGATCTGCGTTGTATTCAGAAATTGTTCTGTGACAGTTCATACAAACGTTCATAGAAGGAATCTCAGATACTTTTCCGTATTTAGCACTAGAGTGACATAACTGACAGTCAATTTTTTGTTCTCCAGCGTGGATTTTGTGAGAGAAGTAGATAGGTTGCTCAGGTTTGTACCCTTTGTAAACCCCAATCCACATTAACCAGTTCCATACTCCGTAAGCGGCTAAAATAGCAAGGATTGCTAATAAACCTTTACCAATGAAGTGGAACTTCTCATACATTTCACTGAAAGAACGAACTCTTGTTTCATTAAGTCCCGCTAAATCTTCAGACTGACCCAGTTTTACCAATTGTCTTAGTTTTACCAAGATCCAAACCAGTAAACCTGCGATCGCTAAAAGTGAAATGATTACAACGTTTGTAGTAGTTTTGTCTGCAGGAGCTGTCGCAGTAGCGTCAGTTGCAGGAGTTGCTTCCGGTTTTTTCTCCTCCGGAGCAGGAGGGTTAGTTGTGAAAGCTAAAATGTCGTCAATATCCTTATCTGTAAGATTTGGAAAGACCTGCATTTCAGTCTTGTTAAACTTTTCAAAAATCTCATTGGCGTATTTATCCCCAGAAGCTCTTAGAGCTTTGTTGTCTTTGATCCACTTGTGAAGCCAATCTTTGTCTACACCACCTTCTGTCTTTACACGTTCTACAACCCCTTTTAATGGTGGTCCTACAACTTGTTTGTCCAGCGCGTGACATGCAGTACAATTCGCTTTGAAAAGTTTCTCTCCGTTTTTAGGATCGCCGTCTTGCCCGTAAAATGAAGCACTGGTTGATAGCAATAAGCCTATTGCGATCAACGTTTTTTTATAATGCTTTCTCCAACTAATCATTTAAATTATCTTATGTTAGTAAATTATTGAACATTCAATCAATTCCGCAAAAATAATATTTTTAACAGGAATTTAACGGTATATCGAAAAGGGAAAATATCATTTACGTTTAATTTGTATTGATTCTAAATAACCAGTTTGGTATAGTTTTTTAATTTGTATAAATTTGCGGAAACAAGTTTAAATGAGAAATCTAATCAAAATATTTTCGATATTATCATTATTTGGATTTTATAATATTGAAGCACAGCAAGTTGTTAAAAAGGATACCCTGTCGGGAACAGAACTGGTCATGACAATGGATTCCAAAATAAATGCTGCTTTGGAAGGAATTGAAGGAAAGTGTGCGAAAGTTGCTCCAACAAATTCTCCTAAAGATTTCAGTAATAATGATAGTGGAATTTCTACAGGAATCAATACAAAACCCCCTAAGATCTTTGTGCCGAGCAGAGAACTTACCAATGCAGAAATCTGTAAGAAAAATCCTAGAATTTTAGGGTTCAAAATCCAGATTACAACGGTAAAAAGTAATGAGGAGGCTAATGAGGTGAAATCTTATTTCAGAAAAAGATTCCCGAATCTGAAAGTGGAGACAGATGCTTCTTTAAGACCTAATTATAAAATTTTAGCTGGAAGTTATTTCACAAAACAAAGTGCTGCCAGTGATCTTTCCAAAATCAGAGAATACTTTAAATCTGCAGTAGCAGTACAGTATAGAATTTTCTGTGCAGAAGCAAAATAAGAAGTATTTATTTCAACATAAAAACAAAAAGCTGAGAAATTTTCTCAGCTTTTTTTATTGATAATAATTTTCCATAAACCAGAAAAATTCTGTCATTCTGAAGATGTTATTGATGATCAGATAGATAAACAATATAACCATTGTGAATGTTAAAAACGACATCATTTTTGGTGAAGATCTGTAGGCAAAAAAGAGCCATCCTAAAAGAAGAGGATATACAAAGACAAAATGTCCTCCATAGATATAGGAGGTGTGAAGGCCAAACCTCATCACACAATGGATAATGATGTCAACTAAAAATGAAATGACAATTATCTGAACCCACTTGTTTTTAAAGTTTTTAAAATAACTCCAACTTATCAGGATTAATAATATTGCAATAAAAAAGTAGGGAAGAGGCGATGAGTAAAGATCCATGTAAAGCCCTTTGAAATTAAATCCTTTCATATTATGCTTGTCAGACATAATAAATCCGGGGAAAAGAATATTGCCTCCGAAAAAGAAGGAGAGAATCATATCCCATGTTGGCATTGATTCTACATTCGAGAATTTTTCATACTGTTGATTTGTTTTTGAAAAGATATTCTGATATTTAAAATCAATTCTGTTTAGATAAAGCAGTACAAAACAGATAATAGCTATTGCCACTCTTAGAACTGCATTTCCGAATTTTTTCAAGTTTGTAAAAATGCCCTTCTCAAAAATAAGAGGAATGAAAACCTTTACAATATTTGTAATGGTAAGTCCTCCGATAGTAATCCCAGCCAGTGATAAAGCAGTAGCAGGTATTTTTTCTTCTTTCCTTAGTTTTATTGCCGCATAGTAATTGTATAACGAGAGTAAAAATAAGGTGTAGGTAAAGTTCTCCGGAGTAAAAGACAAGATAATATTAGTGGAAAAAGCTCCAAAGAACAGAATGATTAAAAGGCTTAGCCATAAAGGAAGGTGAATGATGTTTTTTAAATATTTAAATACCTGAATAATATTTAATGTAATGATAATATTACTGAGCCATGCCAACGTAAGTCTGAAGTTGGCATCCATTTTTCCTCCTGAAATAAATAACGAGAATTCTCTTATCCAGTTAAAAAAATAGTAGGATAGAGGATGTCTTTCAAAACTACCTCCTGTCATAAGGATTGATTTGTTGTCGAAACTGAAGTAAGCATCCCACGGAATCCTGCTGTCAAAAATAATCCTGTAATGAAGGGCAATATAAGATCCTAAAATTCCATAACAGACTATGAAAAACAGAAATACTGCCAACTCGGTATAAGTGGAAGGGAAAACCAGTTTAAGAAAATTGATAATTTTTGTTTTGATAAAAGACACGGGTCAAATTTTTTGCAAAAGTAAAATAAAAAAACCACCAAAATTGGTGGTTATAAAAGTTTGTATAAACGTTGTTATTGTTTGATTACTTTCTCGGTTTTGGAGGTTCCGTCAGAGAAATCTACTTTTAATAGATAAACTCCTTTTGGAAGTGAAGAAATATCCAATCTTTCTGAAGTATTGTTGAGCAGAGATTTTCCGCTTGCATCAATTACTGTAGCAGATTTGATTTTTTTATCTGTTTTAATATTGATTTCTCCTTTTGTAGGGTTTGGATAAATGTTTGTAAAGTCTTTTACTTTAGCATTGGCTTCCTGAGTAGCTAATGTAGCACTTGCTAAAACCTGTACATCATCTATCGAAAGGCTATCTGCATCATTGGCTACATAATGGAATCTGAATTTAACATTGGCCTGCCCTGCATATGAGGCTAAGCTCACGGTAATCGCTAGTGTTTCATAATCAGTATATACTCCATAGTTTTCTTCAACCCATACCTGATTCCAGGTAGTTCCTCCATCTGTGGATACCTCTACTTTTAAATCTCCGTTAGGATTTGGATCAACCATGTATTCGTATCCAATTTTAGCATTGAACTTTAGGACTGGACTCGTTGTCCCTACTAAACTGAAAGAAGGACTTGTTAAATGAGCATCCTGCGCTTCTGCAATCCATCCTATAGCGGCAGATTTTCCACCATTGATATTAAATGTTGCTTGTCCGGATGCATTAAATATGATAGTGGTAAATCCCCAAGGTCTTGAAGCCACATTTGTTCCGGTTGTCCATCCTGTTGGAGGAAATATCGTACCCTGAAAAGTCTCTGTGAGAATCTGTGCATTTCCAAATACAAAAGAAATAAGGAAAATGAATAGTAATTTTGTTTTCATTTGGTTTACGTTTAAAGTTGTTAGTAAATGTAATAAAAAAATGAAAATAATTACCTGTTTTTTGATTTTTTATGAATATTTGTTAATCACGAACTGCATGAAAGTGTGGAACATCCGGCTGTGTCATCGTATCCAGACGGTCTTTTGGCGGAGAACTCAGGATATATTTCCTGATATGGATTTTCGAGGGCTTTAATGAGTTTTTCCAGCATCTCTTTTTTGCCATTGCTGATCTCTTCAATACATTCATAGAGAAGATAATTTCGGAGTATAAATGTTGGATTTGCTTTTTCCATCATGGCTAAAGAGTCTTCTTTCGAAATAGAGTTTAAAGCTTTTCTTGCTTCATAACTTTTGATAAAACTATTTAGCTTTTCCAGCTTTACTTCATCCAGAATAATATAAGAGACATCTTTAAAATGTTCTGATATGTTTGTGCTTTGGGTTATTTTTTTCAGTTGATTGAAAAACAAGGTGTAATCCAACTGAAGTTCCTGCATTAATCCCTGCCAGTTGGTGAAAAATTCTTCATCATCTTTTTGAAGCTGATCAAAACCGAACTTTTTACAGAGCATCTGGTCATGAGCTTTCCAAAAATAAGTTCCGAAATTATTTAAAGTATCTTCTAAAAACTTTTCATCCTTGATTAATGGATGAAGAGCATTAGCAAGCTGCCAAAGATTCCATTGGGCAATTTGTCCCTGTTTTCCGAACGCATATCTTCTTCCCGGAAGGTCTGTTGTATTGGGTGTGAAATTCAAATCATATTCGTCCATCATGGAATAGGGGCCGTAGTCAATAGTTAACCCCAAAATGGACATATTATCTGTGTTCATCACTCCATGTACAAAGCCTACTCTGAACCATTCAACCATTAAGTTAGCCGTTCGGGTGCAGATGTTTTCAAAAAAGTCTCTGTATTTCTTATTGTCAGTTGATGTAATTTCCGGGTAATAGTTTTCAATGGTAAAGTCGGCAAGCTCCTGAAGATTGTTATATTCTCTTTGGGCAGACATAAGTTCAAAATGTCCGAAACGTAAAAAACTTTCAGCAGTTCTGATGACCACTGCACCTTTTTCAAGCTGTGGATTTCCGCTGTACATGATATCACGCATCACATCTTCGCCTGTAAAAGCCAGACTAAGCGCTCTTGTTGTAGGAATGCCTAAGTGATACATAGCTTCACTCATAAGATATTCACGTACAGAAGACCTCAATACGGCTCTTCCATCAGCATGTCTAGAATATGGAGTTGCTCCGGCTCCTTTCCATTGGATTTCGGTCTTTTTTCCTGCCTCATTGGTAATTTCACCTGCAAGGATGGCTCTTCCATCTCCAAGCTGTCCTGCCCAGTTTCCGAACTGATGTCCTGCATAAGCTGTGGCATAGGTTCGAACGTTGTCCGGAAGGTTATTTCCTACCAGAAAGTTCAGATCTTTATCTTCGTATTTTCCTAAGCCAATTTCCTCTGATAAAGCTTCGTTAAAAGCAATCAGTTCAGGTTTATCAAAACCTGCGGGTTTAATGGTAGCAAATAAAACCTTTGGAGTGTTTCTCTGCATAGTGTTGTTTGAAAAATCACCGGGAAAATTTTCAATAAATGGCTGTCTGATACGTTCGATATTCATCCTTCAAAGGTATTAATTATAAAAGAAAAGACCTTTCAAATTATTGAAAGGTCTTGTGTATTTCTAAAAGAGAATTTATTTATTGAAATCTACTTCATCATTAGAATGAAGGTTTTCATTGATGTTGTCCTCTTTCTTTTCTGTTGGTTTTTTAGGAGTTGGATCTGCTGGTCTTGGATTTTTGATCTCATCGATCGTCTGAAGACTTCCGTCATCTCCATATCCTCCGCTTAATCCTTTAAGGTTAGAACATCCGTCTTTCCAGTCTGAAGGCTTGACAAACTTGTCATCAGGAGTTACTCCTAAGCTCTTATCAGCCCATACTTTCTTCATGAAAATTGCCCAGATCGGTAGTGCCATTCTCGCACCCTGACCTTCACCTGTTCCAAAGAAGTGGGTTGCTCTGTCTTCCCATCCAACCCATGCTCCGGTTGCCAGTTTTGGTGTGATTCCCATAAACCATCCATCGGAGTTATTCTGAGTTGTTCCTGTTTTAGCAGCAATTTCCACAGCTTTTGAAATTCCTCTTCTTCCTAATTCTCCGGAAGCAGTTCCGTATTGTGCAACACCTTTCATAAGTTCAATCATGGTGTAGGCATACATTGGGTTCATTACTTCTTTTGGCTCTACGTTTACTTCTTTGATTACTCTACCATTGGCATCTTCAATTCTCCAGATCATCTCTGGTTTGTTATAGTTACCATAGTTGGCGAAAGTACTGTATGCACCTAGCATTTCGTAAATAGTGATGTCTGATGAACCTAAAGCGATAGTATTGTTTCTTGGAATATCTTCTGTTACTCCCAGATCTCTTGCTGTCTGGATTACAGCATCTACTCCTGTCATTTCAATAAGTCTTGCAGCAACAGGGTTTTGAGAGTGTGCCAATGCATCTTTTAAAGTAAGCATTCCGCCTCTTCCCGGTACATGCCATCCGTTATGATCGTAAGTTCCGTTAGAAACAGCCGAACAAGGTGTCATTCCCAGTTTCATAATAGCAGTAGCATATACGAAAGGCTTGAATGTAGATCCTACCTGTCTCTTACCTTGTTTGATATGGTCATATTGGAAGTGCTGCCAGTCTATACCACCTACCCAAGCTTTGATTTCTCCGGTTCCTGGAACCATAGACATTAAACCTGCCTGTGCAATTTGTTTGTGGTATCTGATAGAATCCCATGGAGACATTTCCACCTCTTCTTCTCCGGCCCATGTGAATCGTGAAGTTTTGATAGGTTTTTTGAACTCCATCATAATAGAATCCTCAGGCATTCCGTCAGCTTTCAGCAATTTATAACGGCCGGTTCTTTTCATCGCCTGAACCATTACATCTTTGATTTGTTTATCATTAAGATAGTAGAAAGGTCTGTTCTTTCTTCCTCTCTGTTCTGCATCAAATCTCTTCTGAAGATCTGTTAAGTGCTCTTTGATTGATTCTTCAGCATATTTCTGCATTTTAGAATCAAGAGTAACATATATTTTTAAACCGTCCTTGTAAAGGTTAAGTTTTTTACCGGTTTCTTTTTCATGAGCTTCAAGATATTTGTCAATCTCTTTTCTCAGATAGAACTTGTAATAAGCAGAATATCCATCAGTAATACTCTTGATAGGGTGGAAGTCTACTTCAATCGGAGTACTGGCTGCTTTTTCGTACGTTGCAGCATCAATATATCCGGTTTTCTGCATTTGATCTAATACGACATTCCTTCTTTCTTTAGCCTTTTCAGGATATCTGTAAGGATTGTTTTTTCTTGGGTTTTCAAGCATTGCTACAAATGTTGCAGCTTCTGGTAATGTAAGTTCAGATGTTTTCTTGTTAAAGTAAACTCTGGAAGCCATTTCAATACCATTAGCGTTGAAAAGGAAGTCAAATTTGTTGAAATAAAGAGTGATAATCTCTTCTTTGGTGTATCTTTTCTCAAGACTTACTGCTACTACCCATTCTTTCAGTTTCTGGAATGCTCTCTGAACTTTATTCTGAGAAGCATTTCCTGTGAAAAGAAGTTTGGCAAGCTGTTGGGTAATGGTAGAACCTCCACCACGTCCACCACCATATGCAACGGCTCTGGCAACAGAGTATAAATCGATTCCTGAGTGTTCTTTAAAACGCTCATCTTCTTTAGCCTGTAGAGCATAAATAAGATAAGGAGGAAGGTCTTTATAAACGATTGGCTGAGTCTTTTCTTTTTCGAATTTACCCAAAGTTACTCCGTCTGAAGAAATGATTTCAGAAGCAACAAAGATATCCGGGTTTTCAAGTTCTTTTACATCAGGCATTTCCCCAAGGAATCCTTGAGAAACCGAAAAGAAAAGCCCTGAAATTCCCAGAACTACCGCAATGAGTCCGATCCAAATAAACGAAACCCATTTTCTCCAGGAGGTATCTTTCTTTTTCTTGGGAGGCAGAGGAAATGTTTTCCCCTTATTTCCTGCATTTTTTTTGTTTTCTTCCATTTATGGTTACGGTTTAGCCGTTTCTATTTTTACCCCAATATCCTCAATTCCCTGAAGGTTGTCATTTCTCATCGCCTGAGTAAGACTGATTTCATATTTCCCTTGTCCCGGAAACTGGTAATTTACTTTATACTGAAACAAAGTTTCCTTCGTATCACCAAACCCTGTACCAAGCCATTCTCCGTTTGGTTTAGCCAGAACATAATTCAAGGTGTCTGTTTCCTTTTTTTTGTTCTGGAGATTGGTGAAATTCACTATAAACCTTATATTGCTGTAAGGATAAGCGTTGTTATTTCTTACGACAAATATAATATTTTTAGGATTCTGCGGATCTGAAACTTCAAGATTAAATTTTTGTTCACTTTTCTTATTCCATTTGTTATCAACGGAATTCATGATGACATCTCCTCCTGAGGAAGAGTTGCAGCTAAAGAAAAGGATAAGTGAAAGTAATCCTAAAATTTTATGCATTGTTATCTTTTTTTGGAGGATATTTCTTTTTGAATTTTTTCTTGTTCGGATTGTTGCTCTGTGGCTTTTTATCAGCGTCAGAATTATTCACTGCTTTTTCCACAGGGGCTTTTTGCTGTGGGTGCTGCTTTTGAGGTTTTGGCTGATTTGCAGATTGAGCATTCGGGTTTTCGGTTTTTTCAGATCTTTCCGGCCTCTCTTGCCTTTCCGGTCTGTTTCTTTTTTGTCCTTGGCCCTGACCCTGATTTTGCTGGTTGTTATTTTGCTTATTCTGGTTGCTCTGGTTGTTTCTGTTTCGGTTGTTTCCTCTGTTTTTCTTTTCGAAACGATCCACATTGTTTTCCTGAATCAAATCGATCGTGTGAGTAGAGGCTTCCGGTTGTTTCAGGTCTTCAAGAGGAAGTGTTTTTTCTCCTCTTTTATTCTTTGAAATCAATTTTTTAACAAGGTCAATGTCAAAATCATACCATGCAATTGAACTGTCTACATAAGCAAACCACATTTTCTTTTTGAAAACGTCGATTTTAATACAGAATGCTTTTCCTTTCTCAGTTTCCAAAGTAGTTGAAGAAGAAGGGAAGTTGCTTAATGCATCCAGATAACTGTCAAGCTCATAGTTAAGACAACATTTAAGCTTACCGCATTGCCCTGCCAGTTTCTGAGGATTGATACTCAGCTGTTGATATCTTGCAACATTGGTGTTTACAGATCTGAAGTCTGTAAGCCATGTAGAGCAGCAAAGTTCACGTCCGCAAGATCCGATTCCACCTACTTTGGCAGCTTCCTGTCTGAAACCGATTTGTTTCATGTCGATTTTAGTACGGAAAGCTCCAGCGTAATCTTTGATTAGTTGTCTGAAATCCACTCGGTTCTCAGCAGTGTAATAAAAGGTGATTTTTGAGGAGTCACCCTGATATTCCACGTCTGTAACTTTCATTTCAAGGCCTAATCTCTGGGCAATTTTTCTTGCTTCAAGCTTTACGCCATCTTCTTTTTTTCTTGCTTCCTGCCATACCTCAAGATCTTTTTGGTTGGCTTGTCTGTATATTTTGAGTGCCGATTCTTCAGAAAACTTTTTCTTTTTCATCTGAATCTTTACTAATTCTCCCGTAAGGCTTACTACGCCTACATCGTGTCCCGGACTTGATTCTACTGTAATTACGCTACCTATATGTAAAGGGATATTATTTACATTCTTATAAAACGATTTTCTGTCATTTTTAAATCTAACTTCAACAAAATCACACCTGTTTGGTGCCGGATTGTTGATGTTAGAAAGCCAGTCAAAAACACTTAATTTATAACTATTCCCGCAGGTATTTACATTTTCACAGCCATTTGCGGTTTTTTTAGGGCCGCAAGAATGTGCAGAATCGCCGGATGTTTTACATCCACAACTCATATTTTCTATTATTTATAATCTGCAAATTTATGTATTTTTATCTTTATGCGATTCTAAAATACTTAAATAACCTGAATTGGAGATAAAACATTTTCCTGTTTTGAGTCAGAATGATCGTTAAGAGCTGCTATTAAGGATGTAAAGGGCATAGATTTTTTTAATTTAATCTTTTTATTCCAACTCTGTTTAATTTAACATTTATTATCATTTTACTTTCCTGTTTGTGTTCTTTGAGGTTGTTATGACTTAATGTTAAACATTTGTTTAAAATTAAACAATAGATGGTTTTTGGTTTTTTAATCTCTTTAAATATTTCATAATGATTATTTTGTGGTTTATTTCCTTTGAGTTATTATTTTAAACATAGTTTTCTTTTAGGATATTGTTTAAAATATTAGCAAATATTAACAGATGTATTCAAAATAATTTTATATTTGGCTTATATAATAATAGTCTATGAAAAAAATATTAGTATCAACTGCTTTATTGGCGGGAGTTCTATCTTACGCAGGTGGCTTTAGAGTTTCCCTGCAAGGGGTAAAACAATTGGCAATGGCGCATACTAGTGCTCATGCCGAAGACGCGAGTGTGACATTCTTTAACCCGGCGGGTATGTCATTTATCCCTTCCAAACTGAGTGTAGTGGCAGGAGGGTTTGCAGCAAGTAACAAGGTTACTTTTCAAAACTTCAATACTTTACAAAGTACAGAAACAGATAACCCTGTAGGAACTCCTTTCTATGCCGCAATTACTTATAGACCGATAGAAAAGCTTACCGTAGGTCTAAGTGTAACAACGCCTTTTGGAAGTACAATTAAGTGGCCGAATGACTGGGAAGGCAAAGAAATGGTTCAGAAATTAGAACTTAAAAGTTTCTACTTCCAGCCAATGGTTTCTGTAAAACTAGCTCCATGGGTATCTTTTGGTGCCAGCTATATCTATGCAAAAGGAGTTGTAGACTGGGATAAAGCAGTTACGCAATTTGGAGGACAAGTAAATATCAATGATAAAAAAGCAAGCGGACACGGATATGGTTTCGGTTTCTACTTCAGACCTGATCCGAAATTAGATGTGAGTATTGCCTACCGTTCAGCAATAGATATGAAAGCTAAGAATGGTACAGCTACATTCCAGTTCCCTTCTCAATCTATTTATAATCAACTTAAGCTGAATGCTGCCGGACAAGATGGTTTCTCAGCAACATTACCATTGGTTGAAGAATATACCATTGGTTTAACTTATAAGGTGACACCAAAATGGCAGGTTTCTGCTGACTTTAACTATCACGGATGGGAAAGGTACAGTAAGCTTACCCTGGATTTCGAAAATGCTCCTATTGGAAACAACCCATCAGATCCAACAGTTCTTACAAGTCCTAAAAACTTCAGGAATTCCAAAACATTCAGATTGGGAACTCAGTACGCATTCACCAATATGATTTACGGACGTTTGGGAGCTTATTATGATGAAGCACCTTATACAACAGATAATTTTATTCCGGAAACACCTTCATATGATACGTATGTTGTTACAGGAGGGATAGGCTTTAAGCTGAAACAATTCGGAATTGATATTGCTGGAGGATATGCAATGCCTCAATACAGAAATGTAAATAATGCTAATCTAGGTTTCTACGGACAGTCGAAAGCAACAGCATTTTACTTAGGTCTAGGTTTATCTTATAATCCATTTTAATTTTAGAAGACTATGAAAAAAATTATAATATCGACAATTGCAGTTTCTGCACTTCTTTTTACAGTAAGCTGTAATACAGATTTCGATACGGACGTGAAAGATATCCCGGTAACAAAAGGAGAGGCGGACTTTTCAAAATATATCTCATTAGGAAACTCTCTTACTTCAGGATATCGTGATGGTGCGCTTTACAGCAGTGGCCAGAATGAATCTTATCCAAGTATGATCGCTGCACAGATGAAATTGGCAGGTGGAGGAGACTTTAAACAACCTTTAATGCCTAATGACGTAGGTGGGTTCAACAATCTTCCGGGTTTCCCAGGAAAATTAACTCTTCAGGTTGTTAATGGATCTTTAGCTCCTGTGCCAAGTGGGGCAGCAGCTGCGTTGGATGTATTATCTGGCGGAGGTACTTATAATAACATGGGGGTTCCTGGTGCCAAGTCATTCCACCTGGTAGCGCCTGGATATGGTAGCCAGGCCGGGCTTGCAATGGGTACAGCTAATCCTTATTTTGTAAGGTTTGCTTCTTCTGCTACTACAAGTGTATTGGCTGATGCTATGGCTCAGAAAGCAACATTTTTCTCTCTTTGGATTGGTAATAATGATGTGTTATCTTATGCTACGAACGGAGGAACAAACTCACAGACCGTAGCTGGTGTTACCACTTATACAGCAGCAACAGTTCAGACAGGAAATACCAATCCTACAACGTATAAATCTAATGATATCTCTGATCCTGCATTAGTAGCTGGATCTATTAAGGCAGTTTTAGATGGTCTTAAAAGTGTAGGGACAACAAAAGGGGTTATTGCTAATATTCCTTCTGTTACTTCAGTTCCTTTCTTTACTACGGTACCTTATAACCCTTTGACGCCTGCTCTTTTAGGTTC
Organism: Chryseobacterium sp. S0630; assembly: GCF_024158915.1. Lineage (GTDB taxonomy): Bacteria > Bacteroidota > Bacteroidia > Flavobacteriales > Weeksellaceae > Chryseobacterium. Next base: position 148,668 of record NZ_JAMZGF010000001.1, read on the forward strand.
AAACCTGACAACTCTTAATACGAGTTTATATGGTCCTTTGAAGCAAGCTCTTACTGCTTTTGGAGCTGGGGATAGAATTAATTTACTTTCTGCTACAGGTCCAAACCCTGTTTTAATTAAAGATGTTGCTTTGACAGATTTATCTGCTCAGCTTACCGCTGCTTTAACTCCTTCTTTGGGAGCGCCGACAGCTGCTGCTTTTGGTCAGATCTTTGGCCAGGCAAGACAGGCGACTGCAGATGATTATATTTTGCTTACAACAAGCTCTGTAATTGGAAGTACTGCGGCTGGAGTTCCGCCTCCGGTAAATATTTATGGAATTTCTTATCCATTACAAAACCAGCATGTATTAACAAAAACAGAAGCCGGCTATGTGAAAACAGCAACAACTGCATATAATACCTCTATCAAATCGCTTGCTGATTCTTATGGGTTAGCATTTGTAGATGCTGGTACTAAAATGTTGGAACTGAATGGACAATCCGGGATTTCTTATGACGGAGTAAAATATACTGCGAAATTTGTAACAGGAGGAGCTTTCTCTCTGGATGGAGTTCACCTTACAGGACGTGGATACGGTATTGTTGCTAATGAATTTATCAAGTCTATCAATGCTAAATATAAGTCTACACTTCCACAGGTAGATCCGAACAAATATTCAGGAGTTAAATTCCCTTAATAATTGATAAAATAAAAACTTAGAAACCACAAGAGTAAATCTTGTGGTTTTTTTTTAAATTTGCAAAATCTTTTAAAAAGTAAAAATGGCCGATCAGTTAAGTTATCTATTTTGTACAAGAACCAGCAGGGACTTGGCAGAGAAAATTGCCCAGAATTATGGGAAAGAATTAGGAAAAATCAACTTTCAGGAGTTCAGCGACGGGGAATTTGAGCCTGTTTTGGACGAATCTGTAAGAGGAGGAAGAGTTTTCCTGATTGGATCTACATTCCCTCCTGCAGACAATCTTTTAGAGCTTCTTCTAATGATTGATGCAGCAAAAAGAGCTTCTGCAAAGAGCATTACCGTAGTAATTCCTTACTTCGGACTTGCCAGACAGGACAGAAAAGACAAACCAAGAGCGCCGATCGGTGCTAAACTAGTTGCTAACCTTCTTACAGCAGCGGGAGCAACAAGAGTGATGACTATGGATCTTCACGCAGATCAGATTCAAGGATTCTTCGAAATTCCGGTAGATCATCTGTATGCTTCCAGTATTTTTGTAGATTATATCAGATCTTTAGAGCTTGATAATCTTACTATTGCTTCTCCGGATATGGGAGGTGCAAAAAGAGCGAAAAACTATGCCGGTCACTTAGGGGCTGAAGTAGTAATTGCCTACAAGGAAAGAAAAAAAGCAAACGTTGTAGAAGAAATGTTCCTTATCGGGGATGTAACAGGTAAAAACGTAATCCTTATTGATGATATGATTGATACTGCAGGTACACTTTGTAAAGCAGCTGATATCTTAATTGAAAAAGGAGCAAAAACAGTAAGGGCTATGGCAACTCACGGAGTGCTTTCAGGTAAGGCTTACGAGAATATTGAGAACTCAAAACTCTTGGAAGTTATTGTAACTGACTCAATTCCTGTTAAAAATAATTTGTCATCTAAAATAAAAGTGCTATCTTGCGCCCCATTATTTGCAGATGTTATGACAATGGTTCACGAGCACAAATCAATTAGCAGCAAGTTTGTTATTTAATTGATTTAAAGCATATTGCAAATTAAAATTAGAACAATTTTTTAAATTTTTTATAAATGAAATCTATTACAATTCAAGGTACAAAAAGAGAAAGCGTGGGCAAAAAGTCTACAAAAGCTTTACGTGATGCTGAATTAGTTCCTTGTGTTGTTTATGGAGGTGAAGCACCTTTGAACTTCTCTGCTGAAGAGAGCGCTTTCAAAGGATTAGTATACACTCCTGAAGCACACACGGTATCTATTGAAGTTGACGGAAAAACAATTCCAGCAGTTCTTCAAGATATTCAGTTTCACCCAATTACTGACAAAATTCTTCACATCGACTTCTATCAGTTATCTGACGATAAGCCAGTTATCATGGAGGTTCCTGTAAGAATTACTGGACGTTCTAAAGGTGTTGTTGCTGGTGGTGTTTTACGTCAGTCTTTCAGAAAACTAAAAGTAAAAGCTATCCCTGCTAACCTACCTGACGAAATCGTTGTAGATGTTACTCCATTAAGAATTGGTAACAAACTTTACATCGGTAGCATCAAAACAGAAGGTTACTCTTTCGTACACCCAGACAACGCAGTAGTAGTTGCTGTTAAGATGTCTAGAAATGCAATGAAAGGTGGTGCAGCAATGCAAGATGATGAGGATGAAGAAGAAGTTGCAACTGAAGAAGGTGCAGCTCCTGAAGCAGCAGCTGAAACTGCAGCAGAATAAGAATTGCTTATTTAAACAATATAAGAACCCGTCATTTTGGCGGGTTTTTTATTTGATAATGAGTCTCAGTAAAATCGACAAAACAGCTTAATGCATTACTTTTAATTTTGTCTTTTTGCTTTATTGTCTTTCTCCACCTTAAACTATCGAATATTTCTATCAACTGACAATGATCAGTACCCGACCACATGCTTCCTTTCGGAAAAAAAGCCGTAAATTTGAAGAGTTCTAAATAAGACCGTTTTAATTTAAAAAATAAATAAATGTTTGACATTCAGGAAATAAGAAGCCAGTTTTCTATATTGGACAGAGAAGTGAACGGTAAGCCTTTGGTTTATCTGGATAATGCAGCTACATCCCAAAAACCAAATTCAGTTTTGGAGGTCTGTCACGCATATTATACAGAACTTAATGCCAATGTTCATAGAGGAATTCATACATTGAGCCAGCTGGCAACAGAAGAAATGGAGCTTTCAAGAAGAAAGATTCAGAAATTCATCAATGCTGAACATGATTTTGAAGTCATTTTTACAAAAGGTACAACAGAAGGGTTGAACCTCATTGCTTATATATTAACACAAAAGCTACAGAAAGATGATGAAATCATTATTTCATATCTGGAGCACCATTCTAATATTGTTCCCTGGCAGATGCTTTGTGAAAGAACCGGAGCAAAACTTCGTGTGATTCCGATTGATGAGAACGGAATCCTTCAGATGGATCATTTTGATCAGCTTTTAAGTGAAAAAACGAAGGTCGTTTCTGTAAATCAGGTTTCTAATGCGCTAGGTATTGTGAATCCTATTGAAGAGATTATTGCGAAAACAAGAAAAAATACGGATGCTTATGTTGTTATTGACGGTGCTCAGTCTGCTCCGCATTTCAATATTGATGTTCAGAAAATGGATTGTGATTTCTTTGTATTTTCCGGTCATAAGATGTACGCTCCTATGGGAACAGGTATTTTATACGGAAAACGTGAAATACTAGAAGCTTTGCCACCATTCCATGGAGGAGGAGAGATGATTGCAACATGTTCTTTCGAAGGAACTACCTATGCAGGTCTTCCATTCAAATATGAAGCAGGAACGCCCAATGTAGGAGGAAATATTGCTTTAGGTGCAGCTGTTGATTTCATGCATAAAATAGGGCATACCCATATTCAGAATCATGAAAATGCTCTATTGGAATATGCGCAAAGACAGCTTTTAGAAATAGATGGTATTAAGATCTATGGTGAAAAAGCAAATAGAACGGGGGTTGTATCCTTTAATCTGGAAGGAGTGGGAATTGCCTCCGATGTAGGGATGATCCTTGATAAAATGGGAATTGCTGTAAGAACAGGACACCACTGTACACAGCCTATTATGAACTTCTTTAATATTGCAGGAACAGTGAGAGCAAGTTTCGCTGTTTATAATACTTTCGAAGAAATTGATGCCTTGGTAGAAGGTGTTAAAAAAGCACAGAGAATGTTGAGCTAATCAATATAGAATCTCTATCATATAAAATAAAAGCAGCTGTTGAGCTGCTTTTTTTATTAGTCGATGGGAATGCAGTAGCATTTTCCATCAATAATCACCTGATAATACCCGATAGCACACTCAAGGCAGATTTCTCCTCCTGCCATAATGCTTTTCATTTTTTGTTTGTTCAGCTTTTTCATATGAAATGATTTTGGTTAGATATAAAGGTATAAATTATAGATAAAAATTCTCATTCTTTTTAGAATTAATGTAATGTATTGATTTTATGTATAATTGTGTTTTGTGGAAAATAATTCATTAATTTTATATAAACATCAAATATTTTATTATGAAAAAACTATTTATTATTTTTTTATCAATTTGCGGGATATGTAATGCGCAAGTTTTTTCTGAAAACTTCAATGGTAATACTCTGCCGACTGGGTGGACGGTAGAAAACCCTGATAACTCTTATAACTGGAATGTGGGTGCGCAGAATGGTTTCGCAGGCTTTCCCGATGGGGCGGCTTTTTTTGATGATGATGATGCCGGTCCAACCGGAGTTGTTACAAATGCCAGGCTGATTTCTCCTGTGATTAATCTTACCGGAGTGGTGAACCCAAAGCTGTCATTCAATTATGCCAATATGATTTATGATCTTGATTCTACTTTAAAAGTTGAAGTCTTCAATGGAACTTCCTGGATTCAGGTTTTTACCTTTTCAGGGGAAGCAGGGGTATGGGATCTTGATTTTAATACCTTTTCATATGTAGTAACGAGTTATGCTGCCGCAGCAAATATAGATTTGACACCTTATGCCAATGCTGCTTTTAAACTAAGATTTGTTTATGATGATGCCGGAGACTATTCTTACGGTGTGGTAGTAGATAATGTGATGATTACAAGTGGTGTTTTGGCAACTTCAGAGGTTTCATACGCTGATCATATAAATGTATATCCGAATCCGGTGAAAGGGAATCTTTATATTAAGCAAAGCGCTCAAAATAAATTTGAAAAGATTTCTGTGATTGATCAGTCAGGGAAGCTTGTGAAAACATTTAACAAAGCATCTGATTCCTATGACTTATCAGATCTGCCAAAAGGAATCTATATTATAATGATTATTAATCATGATGGAGAAGTTGTTAAGAAGAAAGTGATGAAGGAATAATCACTGAAAAAAATAATTCTAACAAAAAACCCTTATAGAATGCCTATAAGGGTTTTGTATATTTTCAAAAGAATTAATCTTATACATTCGGTTTCCAGTCAACCACTGCTCTGATGAATGCTTCAGCATTTTCAACAGGAACATTCGGTAGAATTCCGTGTCCTAAATTAGCAATGTATCTGTCTTTTCCAAAACGGTTGATCATTTCATTCACCATTTTCTTGATGGTTTCAGGTGTTGAATGAAGTCTTGCAGGATCAAAATTTCCCTGTAGCGTCATCGTATGGTTTGTCAAAGTTCTTGCGAATTCAGGTTTAATAGTCCAGTCTACACCAAGAGCAGAAGCTTTAGACATAGTCATATCTTCTAACGCAAACCAGCATCCTTTTCCAAATACTACAACATGAGTAAGCGGGCTTAATGCTTCAACAATCTGGTTGATGTACTGCCATGAGAATTCCTGATAATCTGTAGGAGAAAGCATTCCTCCCCAAGAATCGAAAACCTGTACTGCAGAAACTCCTTTTTCTACTTTTCTCTTCAGATAAGCGATTGTAGTATCTGTAATTTTTTGTAATAATAAATGTGCTGCTTCAGGCTGTTGGAAACAGAAAGATTTTGCAATATCAAAAGCTTTACTTCCTTTTCCTTCTACACAGTAGCAAAGAATAGTCCATGGAGAACCGGCAAAACCGATCAATGGAATATCATTGTCCAGCTTCTGAAGCGTAAGTTCAATAGCATCAAAAACATAACCTAAAGTGTCATTCACATCCGGAGTTTCAATATTCTGAACCTGTTCCATTGTTCTGATAGGAGTATCTAACCATGGGCCTACAGATTCTTTCATTTTGAAATCAATTCCCATTGCCTGTGGAACTACCAGGATATCAGAAAACAGAATCGCGGCATCCAAAGGAAATCTGCGGATAGGCTGCAGAGTGATCTCAGCTGCAAGCTCCGGGGTCTGGCATCTTGTAAAGAAATCATACTGATCTCTTAAAGCAATGAATTCCGGCAGATATCTTCCAGCCTGCCTCATCATCCAGACAGGAGGTCTTTCAACGGTTTCTCCGCGAAGTGCTTTTAAATATAGGTCGTTTTTTATCATAATCTATTGTAACTAATATTACCGGCAATATTTCGGTAACAGATATTCTAAATTCTACTTCCGATTTCTTTTCTGATCAATGCAAAGATAGATGTCAATGTATTTTCTTCAGAAGTAAAAATTTTTTCCTGCGTATAATTTCTCAGCTCACCGGAAGTGGTTTCGCCAATTGAAAAAAGCTTCATGCCTTCCAGAGAATTTCGCCTTGCAAAACTACGAACTCCGCTCGGACTAAAAAATACTGCGGCATGATATTTTTCAGTTATTACCGGATTGATTTCCTCAGTATTATAAATGGTAACTTTTTTGTACTTAATGTTTTGTAACGGAAGGTCTTTGTCCAGAACATTGATGGCAAGATTACCACAGAAGTGCAGGAACTGTTCGTGCTGGCATTTTCCGATAATGAATCTGGAAAGGGTTTCAGCATTTTTCAGGACCTTAAATGTCCCAAAGCCATTTTTCCTCAGCTCTCTTTTGGTCTTTTCTCCTACACAGTAGATCTTGTTATAATTTTTGGCTGTAAAATTCTCATTGGGTTTGAATCTGTTTTTAAAAAAAGAAGCAACTCCATTCACACTGGTGAAAATCAGAGAATAGTTTTTCAGCTCAAAAGGACTGATCATGATGGGTTTGGTCTTAATTACCTCCACACAGTCAACCGAAATATCCTCTCCTAATTCTTTGGATATAATTGTCTGGTCTATATTTTTGGTAAATAAGATTTTCATGTTTTGAGGTTTGAAGCTGGAAGCTGGATGATGGAGGTTTTTTAAATCTGGCTTTTGATTTCTGCCATTAATTCTTTTCCTCCGTTTTCAAGAACAACTTTTGCAAACTTTTCTCCAAAATTCTCGGTTGGAGTATATACAAAGTTTTCATCTACAGCAATGCAGTTTTTCCCATCCAAAGAGCAAAGTGCTGCTTTAAAACGGATCTGATCGCCGATGATTTCTGCAAATGCTCCGATAGGTGCAGTACAGCCTCCTTCTAAAGTACTCAGGAAGTTTCTTTCAATCTCTACACAGATCTGAGTCTGTTGATGATTGATCTGACTTACAATTTCGTTAATTTCCGGTTTGTCAGTATGTCCGGCTACAGAGATTACACCTTGTGAAGGCGCACAGATCATTAATGGAAGCATTTCGTAATCAATTTCCATTTTCATTCTTTTGATGCCTGCCAAAGATAAAATCGTAGCATCGAAATCTCCGTCTTCAAGTTTTTGAAGTCTGGTTTGAATATTTCCACGGATATCCGAGAAATCAGTCGTCGGATAATTTCTCAGCCAGAAAGCTCTTCTTCTCAAACTGCTGGTAGCAAGTTTAAGCTCATGGAATTCTTTATTCCTTGCAGATTCTTTTCTGATCAGGATGTCCTGTGGATAATCTCTTTCCAGGTAAGCGATCATCTCAATATTTTGAGGCAATTGAGTAGGAACATCTTTTAAAGAATGTACGGCAATATCAATCTCATCATTCAATAAGGCGATATCAAGGTCTCTTGTGAAAACCCCGGTAATTCCTAAAGAATAAAGTGGCTGATTAAGGTTCTTATCGCCAGAAGAAACGATAGGAACAATTTCCGTTAAATAATTGTTGTTCTGAAGGTGCCTCGCAACCTCTCTAGCCTGCCAAAGTGCAAGTGCGGAATTTCTCGTTCCGATTCTAATGCTTTTCATTGAATTCGTTGTTTGGTTGTTCAACTAATATTTCGTGCATTAATTTACTAATTTCTTCGGCTTTTAAAGGGTTATCGATGATATATTTTGCAAAACGGTTGGTTATTTTCTGGATCATTTTATCAGAAAGTTCCATGTCCGTGATGTTTATGTATTTATTTTTTTTGTAAAAATTATGCATTTCATTGCGTTCCATGTTCTTTAGAACTGCTTTGAAATGATGAATATTAGGTGCCAGTTTTCTCTTTTTCTCCCATTCAATAAAATCTTTCATCAGTTCCTTAATGATTTTTTCAGCTTTCGGGATTTCTCTTTCTCGCTGTTGAATCGTTTCCTGAATCTGTTTTGAAAGTTCATCTACGTCAATCAGCGTTACGTTTTTATTTTCGGTAACATTCTTTTCAACGTTATGAGGAATAGAAAGATCAATGATCAGTGTTTCTTTTCCATTAGGGAAATGAGACTGGTTGACAATAGGATGCTTTGCCCCTGTTGCCACAATAAGAATATCTGTATTTTTTAATTCCTGGTCAAAATCAGAATAATCAACGTGAGGAATATTATATTTCTGGGAAATCTTTTCAGCTTTCTCCTGAGTTCTGTTGGCGATTTTAATTTTTGGCTGATAAACATGCTTTACCAGATTTTCAACGGTATTCTGTCCTATCTCACCTACACCCAAAAGAAGAATGTTTTTTTCAGTAATTCTTTTCTGGCTGTTTAAAATATAATGAACTGCAGCATAGGAAACAGAAGCTGCTCCATTGGAAATGCCGGTTTCATTTTTTATTCTTTTCGAAATCTGAATAGCCGCATTGATGGCTCTCTCCAGATAAGGATTTGAATTTTGTCTTTCTTTTTTGAAACGGCTGTATGCTTTTTTAATTTGTCCGATAATTTCAAAGTCTCCGATAATCTGACTTTCAAGGCCAGCTGCCACTCTGAAAAGATGAATCAAAGCTTCCTCTTTGGTAAGAATATTGGCAAACTGAAGAAAATCTGTAAGTTGTACTCCAATGGTTTTGCAATACTCTTCAGCAACTAAAAGATAATTGGGAGATGTGGTATAAATTTCGGTCCTGTTACAAGTGGAAACAACAAATGCATCACCCAGGTCTTCCTGATGGACCCTGGAAACAAAGTTTTTGATGTTCTCATCAAAGAATGCAAACTTTCCTCTCGTTTCTACGTCGGCTTTCTCGTAGCTTATTGAAAGCACGGCAAAATTTGACGTTCGATGAATGTTGGAATACTGTAACATAAGCAGTCGCAAATTTACGATTTTTTTAATTAACCTCTCTCAGATAGTGTATATGATAATTATCGTAAAAAACTATAAAAGGCAAGAAAAAGGCGTTTCTGGCGGAAAGACAAAACAGTAAAATAATAAAATTCCGTGTTGGAAAAGAATTGTTGGTGTTTTAAAGTTTTTATTTTGGTCTTCAATGCTGTGTTTTCGTAGTCTTTTTACCCTTTTGTAATTTCCCTTTTTTGCCCATTTAACATCCCATTAATTTTAGTTGAAATCAAACTCTGTAAATATCTAAATTGAAAGTTAATAAAGAATTATAAATTTTAATAAAATTTTAACCAAATTAAGTTGGTGGGAAATTTCTTTAGTACTGTTAAATTTATATCTTTGTAAACTTAAAATCAGAAGAAAAATATGAGTTTATTTGATATGTTTACGCAAGAAATTGCGATAGACCTTGGAACTGCTAATACCCTAATCATCCATAATAATAAAATTGTTATAGATCAACCTTCAATTGTTGCAATTGAACGTTCATCGGGTAAGCCGATTGCCGTCGGAGAGCAAGCCAAGCATATGCAGGGTAAAACTCACGAGGATATCAAAACCATCCGTCCTTTGAAAGACGGGGTTATTGCTGATTTCCACGCTTCTGAACATATGATCAAGGAATTCATCAAGAAAATTCCTGGAATCAAAGGTAAATTCATTCAACCAGCATTACGAATTGTAATCTGTATCCCTTCTGGTATTACTGAAGTTGAAAAAAGAGCGGTAAGAGACTCTGCTCAGAAAGTAAATGCAAAAGAAGTAAGGTTGATCTACGAACCAATGGCAGCGGCAATTGGGGTTGGGATTGATGTTCAAAAGCCTGAAGGAAATATGATCATCGACATAGGTGGTGGTACTACGGAAATTGCTGTTGTAGCTTTAGGAGGTATCGTTTGTGATAAATCTGTGAAGATTGCAGGAGACGTATTTACCAATGATATTGCTTATTACTTAAGAACTCACCATAACCTTTATATCGGAGAAAGAACTGCTGAAAGAATCAAAATTGAAGTAGGTTCTGCAGTAGAAGATCTTGATGTAGATATCGAAGACATCCCGGTACAGGGTAGAGACCTTATTACAGGTAAGCCTAAAGAAATTATGGTTGGATACAAAGAGATCGCCCGTGCATTAGATAAATCAATCATCAGAATTGAAGATGCCGTAATGGAAACATTATCTCTTACACCACCGGAATTGGCTGCTGATATTTACAAAACAGGTATTTATCTAGCCGGAGGAGGAGCGTTATTAAGAGGTCTTGCGGACAGAATTCACAAGAAAACAGGTCTTCCTGTATTTGTAGCTGAAGATCCGTTGAGAGCTGTAGTTCGCGGAACAGGTATTGCCCTTAAGAATATGGATAAGTTCAATTTCTTAATTAAATAATTTTAACTTTTTACGACTTTATATCTGAATGGGATTTTTGCTGAGATTATTTTCGAAGAATACTCTTTTCGTCTTCTTTATATTCCTGCAAATTATTGCTCTGGTTTTGATATTCTCAAGAAATGCCATGCAGAAATCCTGGATTGCAGGCCAAACGGCTGCGTTCAATTCTTGGGTTTCCGGATATATTGATGAAGGAGTTTCTTATCTGAAGCTAAAACAGATCAATGAAGATCTTGTGGTTCAGAATAAAGCCCTTATGACTGAACTCTATGGAAAAGACGGAGAAAAAAATCCTGTTTTCAAAAGAGTTCATGATACCATTGGTGGAGGGCAAATCTATACTTTTGTTGATGGAGAAATTGTTTTCAACAGTATCAACAGAAGAAATAACTATTTTACAATCAACCGTGGCCGTAGAGATGGAGTCTTTCCTCAAATGGGAGTAATGGCGCCAAGAGGTATTGCGGGAATTGTAATCAATTCTACAGATAGTTATGCATTAGTTCAATCCGTGTTAAGTGTTAACAAGATCAGAATTAATGCAGCACTTAAAAACTCAGGGTATTTTGGTACTTTAACATGGAATGGAGATAACTCAAGGGTGATGCACCTGGCGGATATTCCAAAATATGTTGCTCTGAAAGTAGGAGATACCGTTGTTACTGATGGTAAATCTGCTATTTTCCCTAAAGGTGTTACTATCGGTACTATCGCAGGATATTCTGTAGACAATAAAACCGGCTTCTGGGATATTTCCGTAGAGCTGAGTGAAAAAATGGGAGCGTTGAATAAAGTGTATGTAGTGAAGAATCTTAAGAAAGCAGAAGTGCAGAAGATTCAGGACACTATGCAGGCTGTAATAAAAAAAGAAAATGATTAGCAGGACTTTATTTACCGATATATTGATCATGATCTTTCTGGTTGCATTACAAATATTTGTATTGAACAGGATTACCCTTTTCGGGAAATATACTCCGGTATTATATCCTGTGTTTGTCATGTTCTATCCATTTTTCAGAAATAAATTTCAGTTCCTGGCATTGAGCTTTTTAATCGGGCTGTCTATTGACGGTTTCCTCTATTCATGGGGGATCAATGCATTTGCAACAACGTTAATCGCTTATTTCAGAACGTTGATCTTCAGGACTTCCACAGATACGTCTACGGACTTTTTCTCATTCCAGTCCCTTCAATGGGCGCAGTTTTTGCTGTTTTTATTTTCAAGTATTTTCCTGCATCAGCTTTTAGTACAGTATATCGAGTTCTTTAAGTTTAGCAGGTTTTTTGAAATATTATTTAATGTGTTGGTGACAAGTGTAATTTCATTTATCTTTATAGTCATCTACGCATTAATATTTAAAATCAAACAAAAAGTTTGAACACACGTTATTTAAAAATTTTTTCCATCCTCGTTATCATCGCCCTTATTTTTGTGGCGAGGCTTGCTTATTTGCAGTTGTTTACAGACCGTTATGCGTTGAACGCTGCCAATACATCCATTAAAACTGAATATGTTATCCCTCAGCGTGGGGTGATTTTTGATAGAAATGGTAAAATCATGGTGGGTAACCAGCCTGCTTATGAAATTTCTTTTACTCAGGCTTTGATGAAACCTGACTTTGATACACTGGCTTTTTGTAGTTTAATGAAAATTACAAAACAGGATTTTATCAATAGAATCAATGTAATCAAAAAGGAGAAGTATTATTCTAAGCTTACCCCGATGACTTTCATTAAAGACCTCAGCAGAGAAGACATTGCAAGGGTTCAGGAAATTATTTTTAAGTATCCCGCATTTAATATTGTATCAAGACCTCAGCGCCAGTACGAAGTTTCCACATCCGGAAACCTTTTGGGGTACACCAGTGAGGTGAACGAAAGAGATATCAAAAAAGATTCTATCTACTATTTACCTGGAGACTTTATTGGAAAAACAGGTGTTGAAAAATCCTACGAAAAAGAACTCCGCGGAGTAAAAGGAGTGAAATATATCCAAAAAGATATCAGACTTCGTAATATTGGTTCTTATAAAAACGGATCTCTGGATAAAGATGTAATTACGGGTAAAGATATTACCTTAACCATTGATTACGACCTTCAGAGAACGGCAGAAGAAATGCTGGTCAACAAACACGGTGCAATTGTAGCTTTAGATCCTAATAATGGCGAAGTTTTAGTGGCTGCAACCGGACCGGATATTGATCCAAACCTTTTCACCGGACCTTATAAATCAAAAAACTTATACGCTCTTTCAAAAGATACGCTTTACGAAAATAAACCTACTTTTGATCGTGCTCTACAGGCAGGATATCCTCCTGGATCCACGTTCAAACTATTGACTGCTCTAGCGGCAATGCAGATGGGTGTGATGGATGAGAAAACTATTTTCCCGTGTGGAGGAGGATTCTTCTATAAAGGAAAAAGAATTAAAGGTCATGGTGGAGCAGATCCGCTTATTCCTTCTATTCAGGTTTCCAGTAACTGTTTTTTCACCTATGCCTTTATTGCCATCATCAAAAAATATCCGGGAAACCCTTCAAAAGGGGTTGATGAATGGAAAAAAATCATGAGCAGCTTCGGAGTTGGAGAATTTTTAAATAATGACTTTGCCGTTGGTGCAAGGGGTAGAATACCTTCAGGAGATTTTTACGAAAAAAGATTTAAAGCGATCATGAAGGCAAGCGGTTCTCAGAGAACTGATTTTAAAAACTGGGATGAAATGTCCACCGGTGCTATTTATAATGGAATGGGGCAGGGAGATGTTTTGGTAACTCCTATTCAGCTGGCCAATTATGTAGCTGCTATTGCTAATAAAGGATGGTATTATACGCCTCATATTGTAAAAGGAATTGATGGGAAACCCAATCCTGATCCGAGATTTAAAGTTAAACATCAGACTTTAGTAGATCCAAAACATTTCGAACCGGTACTTAAAGGTATGGAGGCTGTAGTGTTGAGAGGAACGGCAAGAGGACTGAAATCGAATGATTTTACACAATTAGCAAAGACAGGTACAGCACAGGTTCCTCAAGGAAAGGATAACTCTATCTTTGTATTGATTGCTCCTGCTGATAAGCCAAAAATTGTTGTAGTAGCCGTAATGGAGCATGCCGGATTTGGAGCTACATGGGCAGGACCAGCCTGTACAGTGATTGCTGAAAAATATATTACAGGTGATTTGAAAAGAGAAAATCTTTACAAAAAAATGATTACCTCGAGTTTCATGCCTGAATATAAAAGACAATGGATTGCAGATTTGAAACGAAAAGGATTATATGTTGATCCCAAACCTGATTCCATCAAACAAAAGAGAATAAAGGACAGTCTGGAGTTGGTAAAACAGCAAAAGGCTAAGCTACAAAAGAAAATAGAAGAGGAAACTAAAAAGAATAACACTGCTAAAAAACCTGTAAAGCAATGAAATGGACAGAAGGAATAGATAAACTGGGCCTTGGGCTGTATTTCCTGCTTTGCATTTTTGCCATTGCAAATATTTACAGTGTTGACCAGAAACTAGGAGAGAAGCAATTGGTTTTTTTCTGTATTTCTGTATTTGTAGGGCTTGTTATATTCGTAGGAAGAAGCAAATTCTTTGAGAATATGGCTGGTATTATTTATATAGGTGGTGTTCTGTTATTAGTAGGCCTTTTCCCGTTTGGTAAAGAGATTCTGGGACAAAAGAACTGGTATAAGTTTGGAAGTTTTACCATGCAGCCCGTTGAGTTTGCAAAAATAGGTACAGCTTTGATGCTGGCCAATTTTGTTTCTAGCCCGGATTTTAATATTAAAAATAAAAAATCTATCTGGACTGCCCTTGCTATTATAGGGATTCCTGCAGCAGTCGTTCTGGCTATTCCGGATGTAGGTTCTATGCTAGTGTTCATTGCATTTTTCATTGCATTATATAGAGAAGGATTGAGTGGTCTTCTATTCGGTATAGGATTTATTTTCGCCGGAGTTTTTCTGATCTCGCTGGCTATTCCTCCCATTTATGTTGCCGTAGCAGTTTTAGTGATTGCCGGTGTTTTAATTGCTATGAATTACCATAGAATGTCATGGGATGTCATTTCTATTTCAGGAATTTCAGGTTCAATTCTTATATTGTGCGGACTGGCTTTTGGGTCTCCTTATATTTTAGAAAAACTGCCAAAACACCAGAGAGAAAGAATTGAGGTTCTTTACAAAGGTGAAAAGGCGTTCAGAGATACTTCCGGATACAACTTATTATATTCCAAAACAGCCATCGGATCAGGTGGAATCTGGGGGAAAGGATACCGTGAAGGATCAGTTACCCAGGGGAAATTTGTTCCGGAACAGGAAACAGATTATATCTTTTGTACCGTAGGAGAAGAATGGGGCTTTGTAGGAAGTGCAGTTCTTATCCTGTGTTATATGGTTTATATCGGAAGAATCTACTATCTGGCAGAACAGCAAAAGTCTACTTTTAACCGGGTATTTGGCTATTGCTTCGCCTCAATCCTGCTGATGCACTTTTCAATCAATTTAGGAATGGTTATGGGGCTTTTCCCTACTGTTGGGATTCCGCTTCCGTATTTCAGTTACGGAGGAAGTTCTTTATTGGCTTTCTCGATGATGACTTTTATCTTCTTTAAGCTTAATTATTCGGATAAGAATAGTTTGGTGTAAAAGAGTGAGGGTGGAAGCTGGATGATGGAAGTTTATCATTGTTCTGCTGACCATTCGTTTTCAAAATCAAAACTTCATCAACACAATTTTATGAAACAATCCTATTTCTCAGACGAAGATTTCGAGAGCAAAGATTTCACGCAACTTCCTTTAGAAAAAAGTGAGTACGAAAACTGCACATTCCGAAACTGTAATTTTGAGTATGGAAACCTATCTGGTTTCAGCTTTACAGATTGTGAGTTTATCGAGTGCAACCTCAGCATGGCAAAATTGGTAAAAACAGCATTCCATAACGTGATCTTCAAAGAATGTAAAATGTTCGGGCTTCAGTTCAATGAATGTAATGCATTCGGATTATCTTTTAGGTTTGAGGGAAGCGCTTTACATAATTCAGTTTTTTATCAGACATCCATTAAGAAAACAGTTTTCAAAAATTCCAAATTAATTGAGGTCGATTTTAGTGAATGTGATTTGTCCAATTCAGTCTTTAGTAACTGTGATCTTTCAGGCGCTGTTTTTGACGCTACAAACCTCGAAAAGGCAGATTTCCGGACATCGGTTAACTATTCGATAGATCCGGCTTTAAATAAGCTTAAAAAGGCTAAATTTTCCCTTTCTGAAATCTATGGACTGTTGTATAAATTAGATATTGAAATTGATAAAAACAGTTGATCTTTGAAAGCTGTTCGTTGAGCATATTAATTTAGGAATATAAAATATAATATTCATTCAATAGGAGCGGGTTTTAACCCGCTTTTCTCTTTAACAGCTATTTCCATTGGCTTTAGCCAAAACCTACCAAAGATGAGTACATAAAAAAGCCATCAGATTTCTGATGGCTTCATTATTTTAATCAATTATTTATAAAATTAAAAATTTGCGGGTGTAGTAAGAGTAGTAGCTGCTAAGTTATTGTAAGCTTCTCCTTCTTCGTTGATCACTCTTTTTGCGAATCTGAATTTAGGTCCCCAATAAGAATCATTCAGTGAAGAAATCATTACTCCTTTTGATGTTGCTGCGTGGATAAATTTAATCTCACCCTCTTCAGTAACACTTTCTACAATACCTACGTGAGAAATTCTTCTTCCGTGAGAAAAGAAGATTAAGTCTCCTTTCTGTAGCTCTCCTTTTTCAATTCTTTCCCCTTCCTGAGCCTGAGAAGCTGCTACTCTAGGTAAGCTAAGACCTGCTGCTGCTCCGAATACAGAAAGAACGAAAGCTGAACAATCGATACCGTTTCTGGTTGTTCCTCCATATCTGTAAGGAGTTCCAAGGTATGTTTCAGCTTCTTCAAGGATACCGTCAATGGTTTTATTATGTTTGATTGCTTTTGCAATCTCAGAATTCTTAACTGCTTTTTTAGCACTAGCGATAGATGCAGCCTTTTCAGCAAGGAATGAGTCGATAAGTTTTTGCTTATCCTGCTCCATTTTTTTGTTATCTATAGAAGCTAGTTTGGCATCTGTTTTGTATTCTTTTGTGTAAGTTGCTGGTTTTGAAACCACATAATTTGTAGCACACGATTGCAAAGAAACTGTAGTAACTAAAGCAACTAAATAAAACAAAACTCTTTTCTTCATATATATTTGATTATCCGTGTTAAAAAGGAATATTTATTTTCAAAAGCATTACAAAAGTAGAGATTCCGAGCAAAAGACCCCTGATATGATAATTGTCAGGATCTTATTTTAACACATTTTAACATATAATTTACATATGTTAAAGAAAAATAAACCGCAACAGCCTGTTTTTGGTAAGTGTGCGGTTTTTTTTATTAAGATTCTTTAACAAACTCAATCGATTTTCTTCTAGATATCAGGTTTCGTGATATAAAACTCTAATTTTCAGGGCTGTTAATAAAACAAAAAAATTCCCCGGAAAACCGAGGAATTTAAACTAATATGGAACTTTACAGGACGTTATTTTGTAAACAACATTTCTCTGTATTTTGTCATCGGCCAAAGCTCATCGTCCACCATCATTTCCAATGCGTCAGAAGCTTCTCTGATCGGATCAAATAATGGTTTTACTTTGTTACAATAGCTTTCTGCCTGTTTTTGGCTGTCTGAAATACCTTTGGCTGTTTCTCTGGCTTTTAGAAGCTCTTCAACACCAAGTTTAATTTTTGAAACATTTTCAGAAATGCTTGTAATTAAACTCATTTGTTCTTTTGCTAAAGATTTGAATTCTTTATCACCAAAGATTTCTTTAAGACCTTTTACATTTTCAATTAATCTGTTCTGATAATTTAATGCAGAAGGAATGATGTGGTTTCTTGCGATGTCACCTAATACTCTTGATTCGATATCAATTACTGTAGAATATTTCTCTAATTTGATTTCGTTTCTTGCCTCAACTTCTCTGTGGTTGAAAATTCCCATTTCTTCATATAGATCTAAGAATTTCTTATCCATTTCCTGTTTTAAAGCTTCAGGAGTTGTTTTAAGGTTGTTCAATCCTCTTTTCTTAGCTTCTTTCGCCCAGTCATCAGAATATCCGTCTCCTTCAAACATAATGTTTTTACACTGCTTGATGTATTCTCTCAATACATTGAAGATCGCTTCGTCTTTCTTAAGACCTGTTTCAATTAAAGCATCCACTTCTTTCTTGAAATCATTAAGCTGTTTTGCAGCAATAGTGTTCATTACTGTCATAGACTCTGCACAGTTTGCAGAAGAACCTACCGCTCTGATTTCAAATTTATTTCCTGTAAATGCAAATGGAGAAGTTCTGTTTCTGTCAGTATTATCTAACAAGATTTCAGGAATCTTTCCAACTACATTTAATTTTAATTCTGTTTTCTCTTCCGGAGATAGTTTTCCGTTGGTTACTTTTTCAAGTTCTTCCAATACACTGAACAACTGACTTCCGATAAATACGGAGATGATTGCAGGAGGAGCTTCGTTAGCACCAAGTCTGTGGTCATTGCTTGCAGAAGCGATACTTGCTCTTAAAAGGTCTGCATATTCGTGAACCGCTTTAATTGTGTTAACAAAGAATGTTAAGAACTGTAAGTTTTTCTTTGGATTTCTTCCCGGGCTTAAAAGGTTTTCACCAGTATCTGTAGCTAAAGACCAGTTGTTGTGTTTTCCGCTTCCGTTTACTCCAGCGAATGGTTTTTCGTGGAAAAGAATGTGGAAGTGGTGTTTGTGGGCTACTCTTGCCATGATGTCCATCAACAAAGAGTTGTGGTCTACAGCAACGTTTACTTCTTCAAACATTGGTGCAAGCTCGAACTGGTTAGGGGCAACCTCGTTGTGTCTTGTTGTTGCAGGGATACCCAATTTCATACATTCGATTTCCAGCTCTTTCATGAAGTTCATTACTCTTGTAGGAATAGAACCGAAATAGTGGTCATCAAGCTGCTGTCCTTTTGCAGGAGAATGTCCTAATAATGTCTTACCTGTTAATACAAGATCCGGACGAGATTGGTATAATGCTGAATCAACAAGGAAATATTCCTGCTCCCAACCCAAAGTAGGCGTTACCTTCGTTACGTTTTTGTCAAAATACTGCATTACGTTAGTCGCAGCCTCATCTACAGCGTTCAAAGCTCTCAAAAGAGGTGCTTTGTAATCTAATGTTTCTCCTGTATAAGAGATAAAGATAGAAGGAATACATAATGTAGTTCCCATAATGAATGCCGGAGATGTAGGATCCCAAGCTGTATAACCTCTTGCTTCAAAAGTATTTCTGATACCTCCGTTAGGGAAAGACGATGCGTCTGGCTCCTGCTGGATAAGCATGTTTCCACTGAATCTTTCGATTGCTCTACCTCCTTCAATTGGAGTGAAGAAAGAATCGTGCTTTTCTGCAGTAGTACCTGTTAAAGGCTGGAACCAGTGCGTGTAGTGGGTTACACCTTTGCTCATTGCCCAGTCTTTCATTGCTACAGCTACCTGATCTGCAATATGTCTCTGGATTTTAGTTCCTTTTTTAATAGCGTCGATAATAGAACCGAATGCTTCTTTCGTTAAATATTCTCTCATGGTTTCTTCTGAGAAAACATTTTTGCAGAATAGCTCTGATAATTTCGCAGGGATCTCAACAGAGTTGTCTTTTCTGAAATCCTTAAATGGAAGGGTTTCTAATGCTTTGAATCTTAAGGTTGACATAATTGGGTTGATTTTTTACAGGGCAAATTTACGAAAAAAATGAATCGAAAACATTTTGACCCTAAAAAAATTAGGGGTGTTTTGAAAATTTATATAATTTAAACAGATGTTTGGTGTTTTTTTAACGGGGTGTTTTTTGATTTATTGCTTAAAACATGAGATTCTGAGCCCGTTTTCTAAGGTAGAAATATAAATGTGTTATATGGAGTACAATTTACAATAATTCTACGAGATTAAGCTACTTATTAAAAGACAGTTAAAATAAAGTGGGCAAAGATTTTGTATATTTGTGTGAAATTTATTTTATGACAAATTCTAGAGCAAGAGAAACCACAGAGGCTATTGAAAGACTATACATCTCTATGAGACACTTATTTTATAGAGGATTTTTCAAGCCGGGCGGAGTTTCAGGAGAGAGTATCAGAAGTTTGTTAAAGACCATCAATCCGGAAATTTACGGAACCATGAATATTCCAAGTAAATTGGAACTTGACGGTTTGATGTATGTACTAGACAGGCTTCCGGAAGGAATTGAAGAATGCGCTTTTATTCATCTTACATCTGATGAAGGGTTTGATAAAGGAAGTTTCGAACCTATTGTTCCCAAGAAAAGAAGAAGAAACTGTTATAGAATAGACGAACACCAGATGAATATTGAGGTTCTTTTGGGCCGTTCCGAAATTTATGACATTCTTACCCACCTTACTTTCCTTTTTATAGAAGCTGACAAAATCCGTAATCTGGCATTCATTCAGGACGAGAACTGGAAGCCGACACGTGCCTTCAAAATTATTGAAGAAGTAGTAAAGGGTGAAAAGAAATACAGCAGAAAAGAAAAAGAAGTAGCACTTATTCATCTTTCTTCTTTAATAGGAAGATCTTTTGATGAGACTTTAAGAGCTTATAATACTTTTGGTGATGATCACAATCCGGATCGTCTGTTTAAAATCATTTACAACTTAGCAAAAGTAAGTCTTGATGATGCGAAAGGAAGCAGAGAAAGAGAAATTCATTTCAGTTCTATATTAAAAGAAAGAGTAGGTCACCACTATTTTGGAGAAAAATGGGCGAACAAAGTGAAAGAGGTTTTATTTGAAAACAATCTCCACATGCGTCCGCTTCATATTATTTCAGCCAATATGCACTCGGTGAAAAATATGCTGTATGCCAATAATGCCCTTAAAAAGAAGCAACACCACGAGGTGGATTATAAACTATACGAAGAGATTTCAAACAAGAAAGAACTTCGTGATAAAGTTTCAAAATATGCTTTGGAGGAAGGAATGATCCATATTGCAGACAAGAGTGGAAGTAATATTGATGTTCAAATCATAGACCTCAGCAAAACAGACCTGAAGAATACACCATTTGCAGACTGCAAGTTCGGAGGAGATGATGTAGTAATGGTTTTTGACTATGCTTTCGGAGAACAGGCTTTTGAAGTAATGGATGAATTACTTAGACCTTTTGAACATAAAGGAGAAGTATATATGATGCATGTAAAATCTGTTTCCATTATGGGGAAAGCAGGTATTCTTACGGGAGAAAAAGGAGATATCATGATTCCTACTTCTCATATCTTTGAAGGAACTGCAGATAACTATCCTTTTGAAAATGCTTTAAAACTTGAAGATTTTAAAGATGATGAATTAAAAGCTTTTGAAGGGCCAATGATTACTGTTTTGGGAACTTCTCTTCAGAATAAAGATATTCTATTGTACTTTATGAATACTTCATGGAAAGCAATTGGTCTTGAAATGGAAGGAGCACACTACCAGAAAGCCATTCAGGTAGCATCCAAGATCAGACACCATATTTCACCGGATCTGTTTGTAATGTATGCTTATTATGCATCTGATAATCCATTGGAAACAGGAAGTACATTATCTTCAGGAGGATTAGGTCTTACAGGAGTAAAACCAACGTACCTGATCACTTTAAGAATCCTTGAAAAGATTTTAAGAAGTGGTAAGAAAGAAGCTTCTGCTAAAAAATAATTGTAATTCAATATTATAATATCAACCTCAGATACTTTTTGTATTTGAGGTTTTTTTGTAATTAGTTAAACACGAATATCACAATTTTTTTTGCACAAATTGCACTATGTTATTGTGTTTAAAATAGTGGTTTTCATTGGTGAAATTTGTGTTTAAATAAAAACCTATCTTTAGGAAACATAAATAAAATATCCATGAGCTCAGTTTCACAACTTGTCAAAAGATTCAGAGAGGTTCTGCTGGATGGTCTCTGGATCGCTAATACGAATTTTAAAGATCAGCTTTCAGAGGTGAGCTGGGAACAGGCGGTAACAAAAGTAGATGCTTTAAATACCATTGCTATGCTCACTTTTCATATTGATTATTATATTGCAGGAATTGTCAATGTCTTTGAAGGAGGAGATCTTGAGATTAAAGATAAATTCAGTTTTGATCTTCCTCCCATAGAATCTCAACAACAATGGGAAGATTTGTTGAATAAGCTCTGGACGGATTCTGAAAAATTTGCCACATTATTAGAACAAATGCCGGATTCCAAACTTGATGAGGTTTTCGTAGATGAAAAATATGGAACTTACCGAAGAAATATCGACGGAATGATTGAGCATAGCTACTATCATCTGGGGCAGATTACTTTAATTAAAAAACTGTTGAAAAGCAGATCAAACTAACCATTTATATTTTCCAAAAAAGAATTTAACAATACAGATTAAAATCCATCTAAAACCATAACAAACAGAATAAAACCTCAGAATAACTCCTATTTGAGGGTCTTATTTAAATTAACTACCTTTAGAAAAAATAAAATTTTAAATGAGAAAATCGGCTGCAATCATTTTTGCGTTTATCATTTCACAATTTCAGGCTCAGCAAGGAGCTTATTATCAGCAGACTGCGAAGTACAAGATGGATATTGATGTCAATGCTGAAAAATTTACCTATCAGGGAAAACAAACTTTAGAATACACCAACAATTCTCCGGACGAGCTGAATGTGGTTTATTTCCACTTATACTGGAATGCTTTCAAACCTAATTCTATGATGGATCAGAGAGTGGCTTCCCAAGGAAAAAATGGTGATGGGAGACTGCAGAAAGATGGTATTTCAAGACTCGCTTCCATTCCTAAAGATCAGGAAGGCGCTCAGAATATTCACTGGATTAAGCAAAATGGGAAAGATCTGAAATTTGAAGTTCAGGAAACCATTATGAAAGTATATCTGGCAGAACCTATCAAGCCAAATTCTACCACTACATTTACAATGGATTGGGATTCTGTAATACCTCAGCAGATCAGAAGAAGCGGAAGAAACAACAGAGAAGGAGTGGATATGACCATGACGCAATGGTATCCGAAAATTGCTGAGTACGATTATGACGGCTGGGCAACTTTCGATTATTTGGGAAGAGAATTCCATGCGCCATTCTCCGATTTTGATGTTACTATTAAAATCAACAAAGATTATGTTGTAGGAGCAGGAGGAATTCTGGAGAATCCAACAGAGGTAAAAGGTTATGATGCCAATGCAAAAATAAAAACAGAAAAAGATAAAAAGGCAATCTGGAAATGGACCGCAAAAAACATTCTTGATTTTGCATGGAGTGCAGACAGAGATTATTCTGTAGAAAGCTTCAATGTTCCTGAAGGGCCAAAAGTATATCTGGTTTATCAGAAAAATGATAAAACAAAGGCATGGGGAGAATCACAGCCTTATATCACGAAGTATTTCCAGATCATGAATGCTCACTTTGGAAAATATGTATATCCAACCTACGCATTTATCCAGGGAGGAGATGGAGGAATGGAATACGGAATGTGTACCATGATTTTAGGAGAAGCTAAAAACGTTAAAGATTTAATGGGCCTAATGGCTCACGAAGGATCTCACTCATGGTATCAGCAGATGCTGGCTACGAATGAATCTGTACGCCCATGGATGGATGAAGGTTTTACAAGCTATGCAGAAGGCTATACTATGTATCAATTATTTCCTGAAGATCTGCCAAATCCTTTTGTGGAAAGACTCGATGCTTACAGAAAATTTGTTAAAAAAGGAATCGAAGAACCAGCTGTTTGGTTAGGAGATCACCATGATAACGGAACGTCTTACACGTATGCATCTTATGTAAAAGGAGAGTTGTATTTGGTGCAGCTTGGATACATTATGGGTGAACAAAATTTTGCAGAAACCTTAAAGCAATATTATGACCAGTGGAGTATGAAGCATCCTTCGGACAGAGATTTCCTTCACATTGCGCAGAAAGTATCAGGAATGGATCTGAAATGGTTCCATAACTATTGGATCAACACAACCAAGACAATCGATTACGGAATTAAGGATGTAAAATACGATGCCAAGTCAACCACCATTACCTTAGTCAATAATGGTCAGGTTCCGATGCCTGTTGATTTTGGAGTGATGACAACGGATAAGAAAGTAATCACTTATCAGATTCCAATGAATATGACTCATACATGGAAAGAAAAAGATATCTACGGAGAGTTGAAAACAATGCCTTACTGGCCATGGACTCAGAAAGAATATACGCTTACCATTCCTTACACAAAATCTCAGTTATCTGTCTTGGGGATTGATTTCAGTCAGAGAATTGCAGATGTGAATATGGAAAATAATTTTGTTGAAATAAAATAATAGTACAAACGGCGCGGAAATAGAATTTCCGCGCCGTTTATTTTAAACCCTAATTAATTGTGAGGGAAAATATATTGTTACATATTTTTCTGTCGTAGGTCATACTATTTCCTTTTTTGGTATATTCTATAAACAATGTAAATTATCAACAGGAATGATAGAAACACCATACATTGTATTGTGAATAGGGTAAAGCTAAATTCTTCTATCATTTTAAGCTATCTTTAGGTATTGGAAATAATTTCCAGTTCATATAATTCGGATATTTTCTTTTTAGAATTTCATAATAAATGTAATATGGTTTGGAGGGTTGTAGCTTTGTTTCAATAATAGCTTTTGAAACAAACCTTCCTCTCTTATCGTATTTACAGGATAAACTCTTTCCTGATTTATAACTAAGAATATTGATGCTTATATAGTCTTTTTGTTGCAATATATTTAGACTATAAAATGTTTCGTCTTTCTTATACAAGAGCTCTTGTGCCTCTAAAAAAGTATAATTTGGGGTATTTTTAATGTCTAAATTGTTTTTCTCTCTGTAAAATGTTATTTTTTTAGGGAGTTCATTTTTAAATGCTTCAATAGTATTATTTAAAAGTATAGTTCTACTTGTTTTTTCTTTTTGGCATCCGGCTAATAAACTTAATACTAATAAAAATATGCTTATAATTTTCATATGTGTACTTGTTTTAATTGATTAGAGTGACTTTTGCGGATCAAAAGATTACTTTATTTTCTTGTAAATTTTATACACAAAATAACCTAATACAATTAAGAAAATTAAAGCTAAAATTTGTAATCCAAATAAGCCTAAACTAAACTCTTCTGTTATTTGTTCCATGGTTTTATAATTTTTCTATGTGCTAATTTTAAAAAAAATAGTTTTATTTTTTTAAAATTATTTTTTCTTTACCATTCTTATCATATTCAGCGATGAAAATAATTTCAAAAAAAACATTTTTCTTTTGCCTATAAATACGTTTTACAGGTCTGGTTCATTTTCGAACCCACTATATTTTATAAATATGTCCTCAGTAATGGAAATTAATTTATTTTTTACAAGCTAATACTTTACATATATCATTTTCTTTTTCAATAAATTGGATTAATCCTCCAATTTCTTCTTCAGTGTATAAAGGAAGGTTATTGTCGGCCCGATATTTTATAATATTTTGAATAAAAACATTTATGATTTTTTTATCTGTTTCAGAAATATGCTTATTGTTAAACCCTTTTATACCTAGGAGATTTACATCGGTGTATTCCTGCTTTCTTGAAAATAAAGATGGTATTTTCAGATGAATCTTCATAAAAGTTTCAGTGTCTGTAATTAATATTAATAGAGGCCTTGAATAACTATAGCTAGAATTTATGTAAGTATATGTGGAATATTCCTTTTCATCCAATTTCTTTACATAATCAGTAGTTTCACATTTTATATTTTGTGAAAAACAATGTATAAATACTACATTGAAAAATAAAATAAATAGATTTTTCATATCTGTAATTATGATTTTAATTTAATTCCCAAATATCAATATATTCTATATCTCCATCAAAAAAATGACAGTTATTTACGCAAGTTCCACTTGATTGCAAACAATCTGCATGTCCAGAAGCCCATAAGCTATTTTTCGGAGAAACCATTGAAAAGATACCTTTGATCCCAGATACTAAGCCGGGTAAATTCTGGCCATTTATACCTCCTTGAGCTTTTGTGAAATGACGGTGTTTAGAATTTGCAGGTGATATCCCAAATGTTTTTCTCATCCATATATTTAAAGCCTTGGCTGCAAGAAAATAATTCTTACCATCTTTTCCTTTCATAGTACCTGCTACAGATGGAATAATTATACCAGAATAATTTAGTGCTCTTGAGACTCTTAATGCACAAGCATTTTGGTAATATTTACTAATATTTGCATTTGTAGAAAGATGCCTTTGATTAATTTCACCTCCCACTAATTCATAGACTTCATCAGCTGTCATTCCAGAACCATTTGGATGATGAGGAAATGCATTATAGTAATTCTGCCAACTTGGAAGGTTTTGAACTGGAAATGTCAGATTTGGATTGTCCCAATATGAAGAATCATAGTCTTCTCCATCTTTTCCTTCTGAAGTACCCATAAACCAATTTTGAAATTGAGGCCAAGTGGTATTAGGGTTTTCTATAAAGAAATTAATAGCCCAATTACTAAATTGTAAATTATTATTATTTGTGTAATGATCAAGTAAAGGCAAGGCAATATTCAAATTGTTCTTTAACCAATCCTGTTGGCTTAATGTAAAGCTTTTGATAAAATCACTAAGTCTATAATAAATAACATCAGGATTTTGTGTATTGGGATGTGTGTAAAAGAAATCAATAATAGCGCTTACCAAATCGTTGGCCAGATAATCATTGTAAAAACAGCTTATAACCCCTTGTTGAAGATTGTAAGATAGAGATGAAAACTTTTGATAAGTTTCTGCACTTACATTATTTTTAATGGCATTTTTTACATCTTCCATTGTAATAGGATTACTTGATCCACCTCCATAATTAATGTCGAATTCTTCCGATGCAGATTGGTCACAACTGTTTACCCAATATGAAACAGCCATAGAATGATGGCATCCTGCACAACATGCCCCGCCATTTTTTGAACAATCAGGGCCATGCCCTGCAGAGCATTGAAACCAGTCTATATTTCCAAATTGATATGAAGAGTTGCATCCTTTTGATGCTTTATTATCCTGTCACTTATATAATGATGTTTTTTTCCAGCCATATAATTTGTTAGGATTGGGAGTGTGTTCTACCTTTATGATAAAATACTTCCATTCTCCTAATTTTGTTCTGTAATATAACATATTATAAACTATGTGTTTATTCGTCTCATTTTTTTTCTTCAAAAGCAGTGAGAATTTTGTAATATTGGCTTCTTCTGTTCTTTTTAAAATATAGGAGGTATCAATATCAAATTCATTCAATGAACTATTCTTCCCATTTTTTGAATTGAGTAGATCATCTTCATTGTTTTGTGTGATTTTGAGAAATTCTCTAAAAGTAATTTTGTTGTTTTGGCTGTGAAAAGCAGATGCTTCATCTGTTTTTTCTTCATTAGCAAGTTCTGTTCTGCAGTTAAATAGCAGAAATACAGATGCTAAAAGCATAAGTAGATTAAATTTTTTCATCTTGTGTTTAAATAAATATTTTTACAAGTATAGAATTTTTCCGTTGATCAATAATACACTTTTTCGGAAAAATTATTACTTTTACGAAAAATTAGTTTACTATTATGGAAAAGATTATCAAAAAGATAGCAGAAATCCGTTCCAGGAAAGGCTTTTCTTATGAGAATATGGCTCATGATCTTGACTTGAGCACTTCAGCTTACAGAAAAATAGAAACGGGAGAAACTAAACTTACAGTGGAAAGATTGGTTGACATTTCTAAGATTCTTGAAACACCCCTCAATGATTTTTTAGAGACCGAATCCCAAAAAAATTTTAACCAAGAAAATAAGGATAATGCTCATGGGTTTCAAGGATTCAATGATAATATTTTTAATGATTATTCAGAGGTTTCCAAAAAGCTTATTGCTAGTTACGAACAACAAATTAAAGAGTTGAAAGCAGAAATTGAACAACTGAAAAGCAAATAAATGAATTCAATCGTAATAAATGTAGGAAACAGCAATATCAGATTTGGTCTTTTCAATGGGGATAATTGTGATATTTCATGGGTAATCAATACAAAGCCTTACAGAACGGCAGATGAACTTTATGTACAGATGCTGATGCTATATCAGACCTATAAAATTGATCCAAAAGAGATTGATAAGGTGATTATAGGATCCGTAGTACCTCAGCTTACCAAAGTAATGAGCTCAGGAATCAAAAAAATTCACGGAACGACTCCTGTAATTGTTGATAGGTCAACGCCTTCCGGAGTACAGGCAAAATCCAAGCAGATGGGAACCGATATCTATGCAAACCTGGTAGCTGCACACAATTTGTACCCGAATAGAAAGAAGATTGTCATAGATTTCGGAACAGCACTTACTGCAAGCTGTGTGGCAGAAACAGGGGAGACCTTAGGGGTAATTATCGCTCCAGGAATTGTGACTTCTCTGAATTCACTGATCAACCAGACGGCGCAGCTTCCGGATATCGAACTGAAGAAACCAAAATCTGTTTTGGGACTGGATACGGTAACCTGTATGCAGAGTGGTATGGTATATGGCTTTCTCGGCATGGTAGAAGGTTTTGTAACCCGTATCAATGAGGAAGTGAACGACGATTGTTTTGTAGTAGCAACAGGAGGTGTTTCCCATGTCTACAAACCTCTGACAGATAAGATACATGTGATGGACAGGCTTCACACTTTGAAAGGTCTTTATTTCCTGGGGAAAGATTTATAAATTAAAGAGTAGAGCGAATCTAATATCTTACTCCTTACCTCAACCTTAATTTTAATATAATGAATAAGTTTCCTATAATAGAAACAGAAAGACTTATTCTTTCACAGCTGGAAGAAAGAGATGTCCCTTTTATTGTTGGATATCTTCAGCATAGAATTTTTTCTGATCTTACCTCCAATATTCCTTATCCGTATGTGGAAAATGATGCCAGATCTTGGTTGAAAATGTCAAAAGAGGCTTTTGATACCAATACCGGATATACTTTTGCAATCCGGAATAAGGAAGGTCAAATCATAGGAGCTATCGGGCTGCATGACAGGGATGATGATAAAGCTGAACTTGGGTATTGGATAGGAATTCCTTATTGGAATAAAGGATACGTTACTGAAGCTGCAAAAGCAATTGTAGATTTTGGTCTTAATGAAATGAAGTTTAACAAAATTTTTGCTACTCATTTCTTTCACAACCCAGCTTCAGGAAGAATAATGGAAAAAATAGGAATGGAACAGGAAGCTGTGTTAAAGCAGGAAATGAAGAAAGACGGAGAATATTTTGATATTGTGAGGTATTGTATTTTGAAAACGGATTAGAAAAAATAGTAACATTTATAAAAACAAAAGCCAGAGAAAATTATCCTCTGGCTTTTTATATATTATTATTTCAGCCCAAATACACTTGATTTTTTGGATGGGTCAGGATTATCTTTTACTTTTAAAAAAGTCCTTAACGATAGAAGAGCATTCGGCTTCCATTATTCCTGTGACAATTTCTGTTTTAGGATGTAGAGAAAGATGTTTATTGATAAAACCTCTTTGCTCATCCCGTGCTCCAATCACTACTTTTGAGATTTGAGACCATGAAAGTGCACCTGAGCACATCACACAAGGTTCCATCGTTACATAAAGTGTACAGTCTTTTAAGTATTTTCCTCCAAGGAAATTAGCTGCTGAGGTGATGGCCTGCATTTCTGCATGGGCGGTCACATCATTTAATGTTTCAGTGAGGTTGTGGGCTCTTGCAATAATTCTGTTGTTGGAAACTACAACACACCCGATAGGAACCTCATCTTTTTCTAAAGCGGTTTCTGCTTCCTGCAGCGCCATTTTCATGTAATATTCGTCGGTAAACATTTTGTTTATTCAAAGTTTAATGTGAAAGGAACTCTCAAACGGGCTCTTTGAGGAATTCCATCTTTTGTAGCAGGCTGCCATTTCTTTTTAGTAAGTAAAACAGCGATCTCAGCATGTCTGTTAAACGTTGGATTTTCACCAAAACCTTTTGCAGTAAGGATACTTCCGTCTTTTTCTATAATGAATATCACAATACTCTGAAGAGTCCCTTTTTCTTGAGTAACTTCTGATCCTGCATTGAAATTATTGGCAATTTCTTTTTTGAAAGCATCTATGCCATCGGGATATTCAGGCATAACAAACCTTTCATCTTTGGGTGCTGTTAAATTACTGTCAGAAATGTGATAAACAGACTGAATTTTTTCCAGTTCTTTCTCATATTCCAGATTTCTTTTAAGTTTCAGAGCACTTATCTCGCTGTTTTTTTTTAAGCCTATTTTGGTACGTTTTCTTAAAGAAGCTTTTGTAAGCGCGTCTGCATAACTATTTTCTATATTCTGAATCTGAATATCGTATTTTGCCTTAATAATTCTGAGGCTTTCTGTCTGCTGTGAAAAATAAAAATTAAGTGCAAAAAACAGAAATAAGCTGAAATGCTTTTTCATTATTCGGTTATCGTTAAAGTTAAAGGAAGTCTGAAATGATAAATGGTAGGGTCGCCTTTCAGTATTGCAGGAGAAAACTTTTCTGCCAGAGAATATAATGCAATTTCTGCCTGTCTGTTGAAGGTGAAATTATTTCCTTGTGCATGAACATTGCTGACAGTTCCATCTTTCTCAACAATAAAAGCAACATCGGTTTTTATCATTTTTTCTTCAGAATAGACCCCGTCAACATACAAAAGATTGGCAACTTCCTGTCTCAAAGAATTAATTCCACCGGGATAATCTGCAATTTTTTCTGCCTCTGAAAATTTTTCAGATGAGGTAAATCTGGGATTTTTGATGGTCTGCAGATCTTCAAGGTTTCTGACTTTTAATAAAGCTCCAATCAGAGCATTATTTTCAATGCTGTCCATTTTTTTCATAAAAAAAAGAAAATCGCCTTTTATAGCAGCTTTTTTAACTGTATTGGATTCTGCATCAAATTTCTTTTTGAACTCTTTATTCAGCATATTTCTGTGCTGGTTATAGTAGCTCTTCACAAGTCTGAACTCTTCTTTCTGCTGTGCAAGAAAAAAGCAAGAGATAAAGCAGCTGATGCCAATGAATAAAGTTTTCAATAAGGGTTTATTTATGTAAATATAACAAAAAATATGAAATACTTTCTTTATGATCAGCTTTCCAGATAACGGTTTAAAGATTCCTGCAAATGATTGCGGATGTCATCAACTAAACCTTTCGGTTCCAGAACAGTTACTTCTTTTCCGAATGAAAGAATTTCCTGCATGAAATCATAAGTAGGGTGGAGGAAGAACTCAAAATAGATTTCTTCCGGCGTTTCTTTGGTTTCTTTCTGAGATTGATGAAGAGGGAAACTTCTGATATATTCTCCCTGATGGCGGCTGCATTTCAATACAATGTTCTGTGGTTTCTGTTCCGCAAGGTTCATCACTCCGAATGCATTTTTGAAATGCTCTCTGAAGTTGTATTTGTACTTCTCCCTGAACTGATTTTTGGCTACATCCAGATAGTTGATTCTGTCTAACCCAAATGATTTTAAAACTTTATCTTTTGTATCAATGGCAATAAGATACCATCGGTCTTTAGATTCTTTTAAAGCTAAAGGATGAACTTTTCTTGAGGTCATCAGCTTGTTCTTATAATTGTAGTGTTCAAAACTTACAACTCTTTTATTTCTGATAGCGAAGAACAGATCATAAAAATGTTCTACACCAGTGGGTTTTCGACTTTCAAAAAAGATAAAATCTGAAAAATCCGGGTGGGTATTCATGGCGTTACTTACCTGAAAGGATTCGAGTAGTTTTTGGTTGTATTCATCCACTTCCATAATGGGACGACTCTCAATATAATATCGGTTGTCACCCTTTTTTTTGTTGTGAATAGAGAGGTTAAAAAGATCGGAAATCTCCCGGATATCCCTCTGCAGGGTACGGATAGAGTAGCTCTTGATTCCTGCATCCTGGAATTCAAAAGAGTTTAAAAGATAGTCCTCCAGCTGAGAATACGTAGCCGGAGAACTTTCTAGTCTTTTAATAATTAAGGCATATCTTGTCAGATAAAAATCTTTCTTCATTTCTCTATTTTTAGGGTGCAGCAACGCTGCGTTTCATGGTAAAGTTTTATAAGACAAATATATGCGGTTAATGCGACAAAACGTGTCGTGTTTTATTTTTTATCTATTATATTCTTATTAGAAAGATGCCGTCAAATTACCATTTTCATCCCATTTTTTATAAGTCCCATCGTATTCTACGTTGTTATGGGCTTTGTATTCTGTATATTTTTTGCCGTTTTTATGGTAAGATCTAAACCATCCTTCCTGATATCCGTCTTTATATTCCTCTTCGCAAAAAAGCTCGCCAGTGTCATAGTATCGTAAAACAATACCTGTAAAAGGGCTGCCATTGTGATAATATATAGGAACTCCTCCGCCATCTAAACGGTTACATGTTAACTCGCTTTCTTTTATTTTTAATGCCATGATTCTTCGATTAATGTATTAAACAAATTTATTAAAATCCCATGAATCTAATTCCTGAGGTTAAATAATAACAATGGACACATGGAGGTTGTAATTTATCGGGAATTCTTAAATATCTGTTGTATCCGATAATATCATGAAAGACTGCTTCTCCCAGCTTTCCTTCAGGATCAATAGTAGTTAACAGCCTATCTAATGCTCTGATCTCTCCATGAGACCCCATTGCACCAGCCCTTAATATGTCAATTTCTTCAGCAGGAACCCCTTTCATTTTTAAACGCGCAATGTGCTTTTCCAACCTTATTTTAAGAGTAGGGTGGATATTATCAATGAAGTTTTTATATACTTCACCTTTTCCTTTTCCTATTTCTGCTTTCAAGAAATTGGTTTCAGTTGAAATATACCTTATTCCATTTTTTACATAAATGAAACCACTTATCATTGTTTTTTCGAAAATAACACCAGCATCGAAAGTAGAAAGAATTTTGGCAGCATCTATATTCACCTTTTCTACGAGGCTTCTACCCCAATCTCCATATTTATTATAAGCTTCTGCTTCAGTAAGTAAATCTTTTAAATTACTTGTAGGATATATTTTACCATATGTAAGAAGTTCTTCAGCTGCTTTAATAAATTCCTTTGGGTTATTAAGATGCTTCAATAGCTTGTTGGCCTCTTTATAAAACTCTGATTTTTGAGCCCTTGTAATTATTTCACCTTTATATACTATAGCAATCTCGTTATTAACTTCTTCTACAACCTTATTTTTTACAATTCTTTGAGTTTTGAACTGTCCTTCTATAAGGAACATGCCATATTTATTTAGCATTTTTGATTTAGCTTCGTTTACAAGACCTCTTGTTGCATCTATTAATTCCTTGTTTGTCAGGAGTACCTTAAATGTATTTTTGGTAAAGTTAGAAATTTCTCTTTCAAGCATTACTTTTACCATGCAGCTCATTACAAAATTCTTTACTTCTGCTCTGGTTTCTTCGGCTAATATCTTTCCCCCTATTTTGTATAATTGTTGTACTACGGCTGTTGTAGCTGTTGCATAACCTGCTGTTTTATAAATTTTCTCCCATATATCCAGAAATTCTTTCGTTAGGTTATCTTTGGCTAATTGAATTCCCAAATCTCCTAAAGCGATAGCTCCGTCTACAGCTACTAACATTCCCCAAAATGTAATGGAGCTGGCTCCTTCAGCAGCTAATAAACTTGTTCCAAGAGTTTCTACAGCTAATGCAATCGCCAACATGTTTATTCCAATTCTGATTGCACTGGCCAGTCCTTCCATATTTTTCTGATGCTGTTTATCATAGAGAAACAATGCAGGTACAAATAAGAGACTTTGAGTTTCTTCTTCTATCACAATAATAATATCTAGTGGATTTAGTTTTATTGCTCTTGTTGTAATGGTATTACTACCAATATCCATGATAACACTTCCGGTATCTATTAACTGTTCGTCTGTAATATATTTTTGTTGAACATAGTATTTGTTTTTGTCCTCTTTTAGATTGGACTCTATTTTTTCCAGACTTACAAAAGATTTTTTCCCAACTGAAAAAAGATGATTAGTAAAAGTGAAGCTATCTTTTGCGATATGAGAGAATGAATTAATGATACTTATAAAGGCCATTTTACAAGGAACCTCCTGTCCCATAAAAGCTATCTCATCATCCAAAGCATGATAGAGGTTAACTACAAAACTTTGGTTTTTATTGAACTGTTGCATCAAAAATGAGATTCGTTGAGGAGTGTTAAATGCAAATAATGCTTTCATTAACGCAGGACTGGCATCTCTTACAAAACTGAAAAAACCGTTTACATCATAGCTATAAAAAGAACAAATGTTTTTCCATAAAACTTCAGGTTTTAAGCTGGATAATGTGAAATCAGGGGCGTTTTCATATAACCAAATAAGTTGTTTAATATCTGTACACCTTTCAATTAATGGAATATATTTGTTGTTAATTAATTGTTGGAACCATTCAGGGGTATCTCCTTGGATTTCTTTGATTAAGTAATATATATCCGTAATGTTTTCACTGAAAAGCATGATGCCAACATATTTATCATTAATGCTAAATGCATTTTCTGAAGTTGTTGATTGTACGGAATTCCGATACTGTTCTGTATTTTTATAAAAGTATGCTGCCTTACACTTTATTTGTTCCTGGTTGCTGTCAATTTGAAAAGATATTGATATTGTATTATCAATATTATCTATTTTTCTATTGATACCACAGCTAATCGATGTTGTAATTTTCTGTTTATAAGAGTTGATATAAGAAAAAGGAATTGTCTCATTAACTTTTCTCTTTACATCAACCACACCATCTGTACCAATTACAACACTTTCATTAATTATTTTTGTTGGGGCAATAAAGGTATTCCAGTCTAAAGGTTCTTCTATACCTGTCTTCAAGTATTTAACTATCCTGGAAAAATCAATTTTTTCATTTCTTTCTAATCCATAAAAATCTTCTGAATATTTACCAGATTTTTTTTTGGGTAGCCCTAGCGGAGGAATAGCTTTTATGACTTGAGATGGAGAGGAAATATCCTGTATTTTTGGAACTTTTAATGCTTTTATTGTGCTCATCTTTTTAGTTTTTAATGTTATGAGAAATAAAATGGCGGATTAACCGCCATTTTATTGAATAAATATTAACCTAAAGTACTGGTGTCTTTTTCTCCATGCTGTAATTGTGCTTGTTCATCTAATCTGAAACTTGTTTCAAATTCCAACTCTGATGGGTTTTCACAATTCTTAGGATCATTTTCCGGGAAAATCGGTAATGGCTGATTTACTGGAAGTCCTGTAGATTTATCCTGAAGGATCGTTAATGTAGTAGGGATTCTGGTAATCCAGTATTTACCTTGAGGTTCTCCGGTTGGCTGTCTCATTTCATCCACGATACTCATATACATTGGATCTCCGATTACCGGAACAGAACCGCCATTCCAGATTATTCCTGTTTCAAGGAAGAACTGAACGGCTGCTTCGAAACCCGGTTTTACGGTAACGATAATTCTTGCCATACCTGCCTGAAGGAAGCTTCTGAATAAAGGATCCATACTTTCACTTATGTAGAATTCCTGCCAGCTCTTACGGTTAGCCCAATAATATGGGTAGAAGGTGTAATCCATGATTTCCCATTCGAATGCCTGTTCCATAAACTTGGCAAGAGCTGTATATCTGTCTAGATTTTCATTCAGATATACCTGGAAATTATCCATGGTTGTTTTCTCGTCAGCACCATTTGTTGTTTCCTGACCTAATGTATAAAGGTAGTCCTGTAGCAAATAAGCAATACAGTTGTGCTTTAATACATCATGCTCCATATAACGATAGAAAGTATCCTGTCTTTCTTTAAGCTGTGCTTCTTTTTCTTTTTGCTCTGCGTCTAATCTTGCCTGATCTTCCTGGAATTTGGCATAAGCAGCTTCATAAGCTTTAATAATTTCGTTAAAACTATCTGTTTTCCACTTATTGATAAAAGCATCACTTAATTCGCAATTTACGACTACTTTGATGGTATAACTTCTTACATTGTGTCCTTTCACCTGGAAAGTTACATTACCTGTGATATTGAAACCGGATGATCCTTCGCTAAAAACAAGGTCTCCACCACGTTCAGAACGGCCAATCATATCTCCTTTTAAGTTAGAGAAGAGTACTTCAGAATAACGTGATCCTGACCATCCGCCACCTCTGTTTCTTGTTGATACGCAGTTGAAACTTGCATTTTTTCCGGCATAGTTATCCGGGATGGTAAATTGGGTATGATCAATTCCAAAATCGTCATTTGTCTGAGGAACGCTAGACGCAGTATGAATAACTTGTTTGGTTGCTTCCGGGAAAGCTTCTAAAGTTACTCCATATTCCTGAGCCCAATGCTGGATCTGTACAATAGTTGCGGATTTTGGATCTGCCATTAACCACGGCTCCGGTGCTTTTCTAGGATCTACAGGAGCTTTAAGTACCTGAGCTTTGGCAACAGTAAGAGCTAAGCGATGTAATCTTGAAGGTTCAGGAACCATAAATTCAAACATAGTACGCTTACCATAGTTGTAGATCTGGTTTTTCATTTTCTTGTCGATCCATCTGTAAACTCCGGTAATGTGCTTAGGCTGTGCTGCTTCAGCGTTATCAGTGTTGGTTACTTTTCCTCTGTTATCATATTCATGAACATTGGTTTCCGTATATTCTTTGATGATTTTCTGAACTCTTTCTTCTGAAATTTTAGTAAGAACTCTTTCCATTGCTCTTTCCGTGATTTCCTGAGATTTCATTACAGCCTGTCTTGTACTGTCGTGCTGTGCCGTATTATTGGCATAGTCTGCTCCAATTTCAAACTTCATTGCACTGTCATTTCCATAGCTGAATCTTGTGTAGGCAGAAATACTTTGTTGCTTTTCAATTTCTTTGGCAACTTCAGTTTGCATATCCGTTCTGGAAGTTTTGGAAGTGTCTGACATCTTTTCTGTTTCCTGAGATTTGGAAGTTGTATCTGTAACTTCAGAATATTCTCTGGAAACGGAAGATTTGTGTCTCAGTTCACTTGCCATAACGTTCTCAATATTGGAAACCTCTCCAGGAACGTAAGCATGAACACTTTGCACTACTTTCATATAATCGGCTACTCCAAGTCTTTTGATCCCGAAATTTTTACGTTTTTGGATGGTGCCTGGCTCAGGCGTACCTGGGTTTTCAACGGCTGCACGCTTCAATGTAAGCATTCCTGTAAGGTTCAGGTCTTCTTTTGGATATTGTGTAGCAATCTCTCCATAGGCTAAGCTTCCGTTATCAAAAATGATTTCTATTTTGAAATTAAAACTGCCTCTGAATCTATCTACCAAAGCTGCAGGTAAAGTAATCTTATTATCTACCACAGGAATATTGCTGTAGTTTTCCTCAAAGGTTCCGGCAGCATCTGTTGTGGCTGTAATTTTAGCATTAGCAACACTCCAAGAAACATCTTCGACTTCGAAAGAAAAATTAACAAATCCTCTGCTCCCTGACACCCTGTAAGAGCTGTGTGCATATAAGCTGTATGCCATTGGTGTTCTGGCTGTATTTTGAATAAGAGGGATTGAGGCTCCACCGATATTTGCATACTGTTGTTCCGGAAGCGGGCTGTTTTGAAGAGCCGTTTCCATGGAAGAAGAAATATTATTTTTTACAACAAGTAAAGCATCTGCATAGCTTTCTATCTCATCATCAAGAATAATAGTTTGTGCACCTATTCTCAAAGTGTTATCTGAAAGAATCTGAAGATTTTCTGTTTCTTCTGCCAGAGAAGCTAATCCGGTTGTGGACTCTCCGAAAAGTTCAACAAAAAGGTCGAAAGATTCCGGAGAAAGCTTTGCCTGCAAATCTTCTAGATTGATTTCATTTTTGTACGTAAATACAAATGGAGCAACTTCATATTCTTTTAAAGTGCTATAAAGACGTTCTTTTTCTTCCTCAGACATGTCCGGAGTGATTTTGCTGTCTACTTCAGCCAATTTTCTGTCATAGAGTTCTAATCGTTCTTTGTTTTCTTCCATATATCGTGAATACGCATCCTGGTATGCCTGATGTCTGGATTTATGAAATTTTTTCTGAAGTTTTTCCAGTTCGGAATTCAGTTTGTTCAAAGATTCTTTTCTGTGGATAGCTTTACTGGATACAAAAGAGGCTCTTGCCTCAGATTCTAATCTTTGAATCGTTCTTGCTGCCAAAGCTGGTTCAGAACCTTCAGCACTTCTTGAAGCCACTGAAGAAACGTTTTCGGTATCTTCTGAAAACAGGATAGTTGGTAATATAATTTTCCCATCCAATGCTTTTTCCAAAGGTTTTTCTCCATTAATCTTGATAATTTCCTGATCCGTAAGATCCTGATTGCTGGCAAAACCAAGCTGAATAGCCATGAGAATGTGGCTGATTGCTTCTTTAATATAGAAATCTCCCTGGGTAACAATTTGATGAATATAATTATTCCAAAGCTGGGAAAATATAGCAATTCCTTCTGTATTTAACTGTCTGTTGGTGTTAATAAGACTTTTGTAATAGTCTGTAACGAAAGCCCAGTCGGCACTCTCTAATGTTTCTTTTTTAGAAAGCCTTCTTCCAATCACCAAAAGATCTTTAAATGCTCCTTCTTCGATTTTCTTTTCACTTTCGAACCCTGCATTGTTAAACTCACCGGCAACCCTTTTCATTGCAGCAAATTTTAACGTTTTGGCAGGTCTTCCTGCTACTGCTGTATCAAAAATACCCGTTACTCCCTTAGGTCTGTGGATAAATCCTAAGTTTTTATCTTTAGTTTCGGTTAATTGTGGGTTTCTCAGACTTACAAATCTGAAAAGTGATTGTGATGCGTTATTGGTTGTATTCATAGGGTTTGTTTCTTTATAATTAATAATTCCTTCTCCTACTAAGGATTTTCCGACGGTAAATGCGGATTTTGCTATTGATGTATTGTTTGTTGGCATTTTGTTCTTATTTTTTGGTGTATTCAAGTGTTAGAGTAAACGAGTTGATAAGAGAATAATCGTAATCAGGCGTATTCAACAGTTCAATAATTGCTCTTTCTCTTTCAATAGTGATGTAGACTTTTGTTCGCCACTGATTACCTGCAAATGCGGTTTTAAGATCATACCATTCGGTAAACATTTCGTTGGAGATGATAGTTTCAAGATCCGGGAATTCAGCCTTCAGATCAATTTCACCTGTTCTTGGAATCTGATCCAGATACAAGGTTTTTTTATAAACAGGCTTACCGTTGATCCATTTTCCACCCGTTAGCTCTTCTTTGGTACTGTAAGAATGCTGCTTATCTGCATATTGTTTCTGGATGTAATCATTTTCCTGAGCGTTGTCTCCAAAATAAGTTTTAGAGCTTAATCCTCTGGCATTTGTTGTTTCATGCTCTATAAGCACAGGTTCATCTATATTGGGGCTTGCAAAAATTCCTTTTACACCTCCTCCGTTTGTCTGTCTTAACGCAGCACCTACGTCACTTAGCATTAAACGAGAGCCATGTCCATAAGCAAAAACACCATTTTCTTTACTTACAGAGACACTGGCGGCATTGGTTCCATCCAAATTACCAGAGGATATCATAGCGGATTCAGAAAATAATCCGAGGACATTTTTTACTCCATCAAGTTCATTCGTTCTATAAATGACTCTCTCTTCTGGATCTTCATCTGTAAATTGAATATTACCTGTCACCAGAGCTCCGGCTCCTGTTCCTGTTAATGGAATGAAATCGGTGAAGTCAGAAAGGTTTTTATATCCAAATACATTATTGGCATTTAGAACAGCTACTTTTGTATAAGTATTATCAGCCAAAGGTGTTCTTTTTGCAGAAACTACAGCATCAAAATCTAATGTTCTTGCAGCAAAGTCTCCACCAATTAAAGGGGTTACAAAATCATGACGTCTTGCTACCGGATTAGATTCAATAACCAGTTTATTGAATGTTGAGCCTCCTAATGGAGCATTACAACCGATAACAACATTGTTGTCCCCCCAAACACCCATAGCATGAGTAGTAGAAGCGGCATTATATCCAATAAAAGTATTGGAACCCCATGCGCCCGAGCTTGTTGCTTTTCCATGAATCTGTCCGGCATAGGCTCCAAGGAATGTATTTTGAACCCCGTGGGTAAGCCAATATCCGGCTCCTACTCCTAAAGCAGTGTTGTACTTGCCATCAATATTTTTAACCGCTGCTTCATCTCCAACATAAGTACATCCAAGTGCTGTTGTTGAATTTTTCCCGGATTCAGTTCCAACCATTACATTGTAACTTCCGGTTGTTAAAAGTGAGCCGCTATTTACCCCAACAAAGGTATTCCAGTCTCCGGTTGTTAAGTTTGCTCCTGCAAAGCCTCCAATAGCAATAGCACTTTGGCCGGTTGTTAATTTTGGCAGCGTGTTATAACCGATCCCGATTCCATATAGTCCGGTATGATCCGTATTCATGTTTCCAAACCATAAAGAATACGTTGTAGGACTAAAGTTTATTTCACCTGCTCTGCCTTGTGCTGGTTGGAAAATAATAGGCTTGGTTGTTCCATTACCTCTGTCAATAATATTTTGTAAATTATCATTCCCACTAAAAGTCGGTTTATCAGAAAGATCATTGTAACTGCCTGTTACAGCCACTTTTTTTACAGTGACTTTTTCCTGTCCTTCCTGTGATAAGGTTACACTTCCATCAGCATTGGTTGTAGGAATAATGCTGAATTCCGAGAGATTGATTGGGAAAGACGATCCGTCATTTTGGGTAATTGTAATAATATTCTGAGAGGCATCATAAACTGCATTCTCAATGCTGATATCGCGGGTTACCAAACTGCTTAAATCTACAGATTTACTTTGCTGGACACCATTCTCACCTGTATAGAAAACAGTTAAGACATTTCCATTCAACTGTGGAGCCTGAATTGTTGTTTGGGTTTCAATTTTTTCTTTCCAAAGCTGAGCATTCTGCGGGCTTAGATTGGATGCATTTACATCTGCTTTTTGAGAGAGATCATAATCTAATTGATCCGCAGGAATCTTTTCATCTTTGTGCCAATAGGAATCATGCCACTCCCAGAATTCTTCCTGCACCGGAATATCTCCGTTTTCGAAATATTTTTTTAATTCTTGTTTTGTTTTCATTTGTTTAATGTTTAATTGATCAGTTTTCCTCCTACGATTTCCACTGTGCTGTCAAAAGAATAAGGAGAATAGGCCGTATCAGGACCTAATGTTACTTTTGTAAGCTGGTTATCTCTGAAAGCATTGTTTTCAATAGTAAGGACACTGTCGGGAATAGTTACCGAGGTAAGTTGATTATTGACAAAAGCATCAGATTTAATTTCTGTTACTCCATCCGGAATGATAATGGACTGAAGCTTGTTAGAAGCAAATGTGCCTAATTTGATATCCTTTATTCCTTTTGGTAGACGTACTTCTGTCAAACTATTTCCTGCGAATGTTTGAATACCGATGTTGGTAACACTGTCAGGAATATATAATGAAGTCAGTTTGTTGCCGTAAAATGCCCAACTTTGGATATCTGTTACGCGGGCAGGGATCTCAAGAGTTGTTAAGCCACCTCCTGAAAATGCACTTTCCTGAATACTGATCACCGAATCCGGAATTTGTAATTCTGTAATGATTAAACCTCCGGTAAAGTTTTTTGGAATACTTAATGTTCCTGGTTTTATAATGATTGTTCTTCTCATAAAGAATGCCAGTGAGGCATTTTTATCATTATCCATTTCAGCATAGAGTACGTTGAATGTACCATTCTCAAGGCCTGTAACTTTCCGCATATCGATTTTTTCATCTTTATGCCAGTACGAGTCCTGCCATTCCCAAAAATCTTCCTGTTTTGGGATATCTCCATTTTCAAAATAGAGTTTTAATTCTTCTTTTGTTTTCATAAAACGTTGTGTGATGGGTTAATAAATTAGGTGCTGTGATCTGCTTTATTTGAGCAGGCTCACTTTTGTGCCATATTTTCAGACATAGTTCTGGCTGTTCAGCATTTTGTGAATGGTGAATTCAAAGAAATTGAGAATGTTTAATGAGATTGCTGTACGGTTATTATAGAGATTTCAAAAGTAATGTTGAACAGCGCCAGAACTTGTCGTGTATTAGTTTTTATTTAAAAATATCTTCTTCGAGTATTCCTTTTTCAAAATCTTCCCTGAAGAAGTTTTCAATGTCAATGAGATAGTTTTCATAGTCCATCTCAGCATTTTCGATATCGCTCCATTCTATCGTATAGAGATCTTCATTGAAGAGTATATCGGTATTGTGATCTGGTGTTTCCATGTTTTGTGGGATAAGGTGTTGGTTATATTTTTTTGAACATATTTCAGGCTGTTCAGCATAGGAGAATGTCGAATTCAAAGGCTTTTAAAAGTTTTTAAGGATTGTTGTTTTGTGTCTTTCTGATACTCCAAAGGTAGTGGGGCAAAGCGACAAAACTTGACGTGTTTTAAAAAGATTTTTTAATTTTTAAATATAATCTTAATAGCTTATATGAATGAGTTATAAGGTAAAAAGCTTATATTTTATTTTTAATGAGTTTCTGAACAATCTGGTTCAAAGTTTCTCGGTGATCATCAATATAGCTCAATCCGGCTTGTATCAGATTTTCGATATTGGATCTTCTTACGTTATCCATTGCGGGAGACGCATTTTTCAGTGAAGGATTCAATCGGTAATAGTTTTTTTGATTTCTAAGTCCCAGTGTCTGAAACATCTGTTCCAGTTGATAATCCACTGTTTCTGCGTTGGCAGACATCAAAATGTCGACGATTGGGCTTACCCAGCCAATTTTTCCAGCCTTTTCCAGTTTTTTAAAAGAATAAGGTCTTGCTTCAATTCCTGTTCCGATAGAGACAATGATCATGTCATTTACACTCGGATGGTTGGCTTTCTGATGGTTTTTTAAAACTTCTGCGAAAGGAATCTTTCTTGCTTCTGCATAAGCACAAAGCGCGGGATTATTAGCAAACATTCCTCCGTCAATCAAGCTGAAAATCTGGCCATACATGG
Source organism: Chryseobacterium sp. S0630 (assembly GCF_024158915.1). Classification (GTDB taxonomy): domain Bacteria; phylum Bacteroidota; class Bacteroidia; order Flavobacteriales; family Weeksellaceae; genus Chryseobacterium. Next base: position 191,314 of record NZ_JAMZGF010000001.1, read on the forward strand.
ATTTAATCTGAACAGGACTAAAATACGTAGGAGCCGCTGAAGTCGCTCTGCAGATATCTCTTACATAGAAATTGTCTGTGCTGAGGTTGGCTTTCCACGAGTTGAAAAGTTTTGCTCTTCTGTTCTCTATGTCATAACTTGTTATTAAACATGGTTTTATTAATTCTTTTAATTCTAAATTTCCAAAGAAATCATTTAAGTTTTTTTCAAGAGCTTCCTGAGAAATTCTTTCATTCAATAATCCGAATGGATTGACCAGCTTTTCCCAAAAGGAAACCTGGAAGATGTCGCCGCCCTTTTCAGCATATAATTCCAGCCCTTTTTGAATGGAATATTTTGCTTTTCGGGTTTCATCAGGAGAGAGAATAATAGAAGCAATCAGACCGCCGGTGCTGCTGCCCGCTACCAGATCAAAATAATCTCCGAGCTTGGCAGTCGGCTTATCATAATACTGAAGCTGCTCTTCTATGTAACGCAGAATAATGCAGGTTACAATTCCCCTTATTCCACCTCCGTCCAAAGAAAGAATGGTTGTCTTTTTCATGTGATATTTTTAATGGTTTGTTAAAAGGACACATGCAATCTTAAATCTACAGAAGCCCATTGATTGGTCATAAAATGTTGAGATTCCATATTGAGATTTCATTGCTTTTTTTGTTGTTTTCTTATAAAGCAAAAGTAGTCTGAGGAGGCGACAGAACATGTCGTATTATATTTAATTTCAAATAAATGACACTAAAAAACAACGTAATTCTGTTGGTCTTTTGGCATCTTCAAAAGCGTTCTCCAACTGGTTTTTACAGGGCCTTTTTTAGAGGGAATCGTCTTCTTTTCGAAGTGGGGAAGGTCTTTAAATGTTTTCCAGTTTCCACCCCAATCCCAGCCGTGTCTGGCAAAGATTTTTACACATTCGTACCAATCTGCAACTTTGTCATTATCCCAGTCCTTTGCGGTATCCCAGCTTGCTGTTTTCCCATCAATCATCAGGCAGATGTCTACGGCAAGTCCATAATTGTGGATGCTTTGCCCTGCCTTTGCATTGGTTACCTTTTTTCCTGAAGTAATTCTTCCGATGGCATAAAGCTTTTCCTGCTCTTCAAAAGATCTTAATCCCTGAGTGATTCGTATCTTGGCTCTTCCGGTAAGGGCTTCATCACATTCCTGTATAATTTGCTTCACTTCATCTCTTACCAACGGGTGAAGTTTCTGAATCCTTTCTAAGGTTACTTTGTCCATATTTCTTATTTTGTTATAGAACAAAAGTATAGCGCAGAGACGACGAAACTTGACGTGTTTTATTTAAATTTTGTTTAAAATTCTATAACATTCAGCCTTAGGCAAAAAACATAATAAGAAAAGAGATTTAGCAACAAATAACTCATCTGTACATCCAAAAAATGAGAAAAAATTGCTTTTAAATTTTCAAAAATCAAATAGAAGTAGTAAATATGATGGATAAAACACAATAGTAAATGCATACGATCCTACCTTTTTTATTGGCCATGGTTGCAGCCATTGTACTGCTCAATATGTGGGCTGCAAAATTAAAAATTGCTTATCCTATTTTGCTCGTTGTATTCGGGTTGCTTGTTAGTTTTGTACCAGGTCTTCCGGTTGTAAAGATCAATCCGGATCTTATCTTTTTTATATTTTTACCTCCTCTTTTATTTGAAGCTGCGTGGTCTATTTCCTTTAAAGAAATGAAACGATGGTGGCGCATTATCGGAAGTTTTGCCTTTTTAGTAGTCTTTTTTACAGCGCTGGCAGTGGCGGTGACAGCCAATTATTTTATTCCCGGATTTACACTTGCTCTCGGGTTTTTGTTGGGTGGTATCGTATCTCCACCTGATGCAGTGAGTACAGGAGCGATCATGAAATTTGTAAAAATACCGTCTACCACATCTGCTATTCTGGAAGGAGAAAGTTTATTGAATGATGCTTCTTCATTAATTATATTCCGTTTTGCTTTGATTGCTGTAGGAACCGGACAATTTATATGGCAGGAAGCTTCATTAGACTTTGTATGGATGATCATCGGAGGTGCAGGAATCGGCTTACTATTGGCGTGGATCTTTGTACAGGTTCATAAAAGGCTCCCTACAGAAGCTTCTTCGGATATTGCTTTAACGATTATTGAACCTTATCTGATGTATTGGATAGCAGAACAGTTTCATGCTTCCGGAGTTTTAGCTGTGGTTTGCGGAGGTTTGTATATGTCAGGCAAACGATTGATATTTCTCAACAGTACCAGCCGAATTATGGGCTATAGTGTATGGCAGAGCTTTGTATTTATTCTGAATGGCATCGTTTTCTTAATCATCGGGCTTGAACTTCCTGAAATTGTTGGCGGGTTGAGATCAGAAGGAATTCCTTTAAGAATAGCAATCCAATATGGAGTGCTGGTGACTGGTATTCTGATTGCCGCCAGAATCATAAGCTCTTATGCTGCTATGCTGGCTACATTGATTTTCCGGCCAAGTGTTGCTCCCCGTGCTTCTTCGGCAAGAAGACGGCTGTTGATGCCTTTGATGCTTGGTTGGACCGGAATGAGAGGTGTTGTTTCATTGGCTGCTGCACTTGCCATTCCGATTACCCTTGAAAACGGACTTCCTTTTCCCAACAGAAATCTTATCCTCTTCATTACTTTCGTGGTGATTCTTCTTACATTACTCGTACAAGGACTTACCTTGCCATACTTCATCAAATATGGACATGTATTTGATGATTTTACAGATGAAGAGAAAGATAAAAAGGCCAGAGAAGAAATAAAACATCAACTGAAACAGCATGTTTATCATTTTCTTAAAAATAAGCATGAAAATGAACTGAACAGCCATGCAGGATTAGAAAGAATGCTGAAACAATGGGAGGAAAAGATCCAGACCAATAATACTGAATGGATGAATGAAAAGACCAAAGATATCTTTTTTGAAATGCTGGAAAGCCAGAGACAGTTTCTTTCAGAATTGAATAAAGATATTTCTGTCAACGAAGAAATTATCCGCCATCAGCTCTATCAGCTCGACCTTGAGGAAGAACGGTTAAGGATGATTTAATCTATGCCATAATTTTTGTTTTTGAAAACAAAACTACAGCGCTAATGCGACAAAACATGTCGTATTATAAAATTTTATTCATTTGTTTTTCAATGTGTTAAATATGATGTTAATTGTGGTTTAAAAGATTGTTTTATTCTTTAAAAACTATAATTTTGTATAGATTTTACTATGCAATTGTCATGTACGCTCTGGTAGATTGTAACAATTTTTTTGTTTCCTGTGAAAGGACTTTAGATCCTGATCTTGAAGGCAAGCCCGTTGTGGTTCTTTCCAACAACGATGGATGTGTTGTATCCAGAAGCAAAGAAGCAAAAGACCTTGGAATTCCTATGGCAGCTCCAGCATTTAAGTACAAAGAGCTTTTTCAGAAACATGATGTGAAAAGTTTTTCTGCAAAATTTGAACTGTATAATTACAAAAGCCAGCAGGTTATCAATATTGCCAAATCGTATGTCATTGACCATGAGGTTTACAGTATCGATGAGCTTTTTCTTGATTTGACAGGATTCAAATATATTGATATGTATGAGTATTGTCTTAAAATCAGGAATGAAATTGATGAGAAAGAAAATATTCCCGTAAGCATAGGAATTGCACCCACCAAAACATTATGTAAAGTGGCAAACAGAATCGTAAAAGAATTTCCGAATAATTTTAAAGGAGTGTATATTCTGGATACTCCTGAAAAAATTGAAAAAGCTCTGAAATGGCTCAACATAGGAGATGTATGGGGAATTGGAAGAAGGCTTGCTGCCAAAATGAACGATAGTGGAGTGTATAAAGCATGGGATCTTCTTCAGAAACCTGAAATGTGGGTTCGAAAAGTGATGGGAATTCATGGCGTAAGAATGATTCATGAATTGAGAGGAATTCGTCAGCTGGAACTGGATGCTCCTTCTCCAAAGAAATCCATCGCAGTCACCCGAAGCTTTATGCAGATGCTCACCAAGAAAGAAGAAGTACGGGAAAGAGTAGAAACGTTTGGAATGTATTGCTCGGAAAGACTCAGGAAGCAGAATACCTGCTGTAAAATGATTACCGTTTTTGTGCAGACCAATCGATTCAGAAAAGATTTACCTGAATACAAAAATGCAATGACCAGAATTCTTTCAAATCCTACCAATTCGTCTATCCTTATCGGAAGAGTGGTCAATGAACTTTTTGAGGCCATTTACAGAGATGGGTTTCATTATAAGAGAGCAGGAGTAATGGTGAATGATTTTGTTCCTGAAGATCAGAGACAGATCGGTCTTTTCGAAGAAGATATTCAAAACCAGCATCTTCCTGTGATGAAAGCTATGGATGCGATGAACCGAAAATTTGGAAAGGATAAAGTACGCCTTGGAAGCATGAGCGGAGAAAATACTTTTGGTCGTGCAAAACTCTCCCCGGAATATGAAGCCTTCCTGAAAAAAAATACATTGCCGGAAGCGAACTTCAGATTTCATTAAGACCTATTTTTAATTCAAAAAACTTTGCTTATTTTCCGCTTTCATTATTTCTTATCGAATGGAAAATAAATGTACTGATATCAATAATTTATTAGAAAAACTGTCTCTGGAAGATCTTTCCGGGTATGAATTTGTGGATTATTGGGATGCAGATACTACAGCTTTAGGACTGAAGAAGGGCAATGTTCTTATCTATATTTCAGCATATGACTATTATAAAACCACTGGCTATGATATCATTATTGAGGAACTTGAAACAGGAGCAATATTGAAATCGGAAGATAATAGATCATACGATGAACTTATTAATGACATTCAATTTTTTCTGAAATAATATTTTTCTTCAAAAAACATAAATTCTTTAAAAATTTCTATTGAAATAAGGTTTTGATTTTATTTTTAATAGTAAAATTCCGTATTTTGATAATGTAAAATATTGCTCTATTTTGTTGTTTGTCAATTAATTATGTGTTTGTGGTAGAGGTTGGGCTATTGCAGGAGATCTGCTTTTACATTTATCTTTGGCCAAGAATTGTACACGTTTTAAAACCACAAATTACATGAAAAATCTAAGTATTTTGATGAAGGGAATACTGTTTCCTTTGTGCTTCTCAATAATTTATTCAAAAGCGCAGGTAGGTATTAACACTTCAAACCCTCAAACCACTTTCCATGTGGATGGAGCAAAAGATAATCCCTCATCCGGAGCTCCATCTTCTATCCAAATAGCTAATGATGTTGCTATCACTTCTGCCGGAGAAATAGGGATTGGAACCTTAACGCCAGCTGTTAAAATAGACACCCGTTCAGCAACAAATTCAGACAACTCAATCGGAATAGGAGAAACCAGCCAGACCGCTTCAGCAGCAGGTGGAGGAGCTGTAAGATATAATCCGCTGAATGGTGGAAAGATGCAGTATTCTGATGGTGTGATATGGCAGGACCTTATTTCTTCCCCTACTAAAGCGGTAGTTGTTGCCAATCTTCAGGCAGCTAACTTTGCGGTAAAAATTCCCTATCAGGTTTCTACAGGTGTTGCGGGATGGACGGAAGTTTCCGATCCAACAGGGAATTTTACTCCCGGAACAGGTGTTTTTATAGCTCCAAGAACCGGGGTGTATCTTATTTCTTTTACGTATGACTTTGTAAGAATTCCTATCGTTTCAGGCTACTTTTCAGAAGCAAGATATGTTGTGAACGGAAATACTACGGTAAAGAAATGCGTAAAATCTTACTCCAATATTTCAAAACAGGCACAGGTGGCCGGATCGTGTGTTGCCGGAGTTCAGTTGAACAAAGGAGATACGCTTCAGCCTTATATCTATCAGTCTGTTTATAACGGAAACCTGAGCCTGAGAACAGATACATCTTCTGCAAGCAATGAATATGGCTTTGTAAATCTTTCTATTTTAGAACAATAACACATTTGAATATGAGAAAAATATTAGGACTGGCTTTGGTCATTGGCTGTGGCATAGGGATGAAAGCACAGATAGGAATCAATATGTCTTCTCCGGAAGCAACTGTACATATAGACGGGCAAAAAAATACCACTGTTTCTATACCTTCCAGCTACTACGATGATGTTGTCATTACTCAATCTGGAAATGTAGGAATAGGAACAAAATCTCCCAAAACAAGGCTTGACCTGAGATCAGGAGAACGTTTAAATGCAATAGGAATCGGAGGAACTTCACAGGCTGCTTCTGCAGCAAAGGCCGGAGCGATGAGGTATAATTCCGGAGCTCAGGATCTGAGCTATTCTAACGGGACAACCTGGGTAGCACTGGCTCATAAGGCTCCCAATGATTTTGTGGATGCAGAAAATGCTTCCCTACAAAGCTTCAATGATGGAGTACAGACAGCTGTTATCGGCTGGACTAAGAAAACAGATGTGAATAGCAGCTTTAATGCAGGTACAGGAACTTTTACCGCTTCAAAAACGGGGGTGTATATCGTGTCATTTACCTTTTCACTGGCTTCGGGAAGTATTGCAAATGATTCAAGGTATGAAACTTTGATTCAGACCAATTCAGCCTCTTCTTCAACCAATAAGGTATTCAAATGTGTAGGAAGTTACCCTGGAAACAATACCATTGGAAACCGTGTTGCAGGAAACTGTTCCGGCATTTTTAACCTGAACCAGGGAGATAATATTACAGTAAGCCTGAATCAGAAACTGGGAAGTTCAAAAACACTGGACACGGATTCTACGCTAACTTCTTTAAGTATTTTCGGATTATAAAAAGATACATGATGAAAAAGAATTGTTTACTGATTTTAATGACTTTAAGTTTCCAGTGTGCATTTTCACAAATTGGAATCAATACCCCAAACCCGCAAGGTATTTTACATATTGACGGACAGAAAGATAATCCTTCTTCCGGATCAACATTTACACCCGCTCAGCAGGCTAATGATATGCTTGTAAATAATACAGGGAAACTAGGAGTAGGAACTTTGAGCCCGGCTGTAAAAGTAGACGCCAGAAATTCCGGAAACGGAGCGATTGGTTTTGGAACTTCTACTTTAACAGCTGTTGCAGCAGATGAAGGGGCAGTATGCTATAACAGCGGCGTAGAATATTCCAACGGAAATGAATGGCTTCCTTTGCTGACAGCTCAGCCTGCCAGTAATAAAGTGATTGTGATTGCAGCCAAAACAACGAATAACGTGAAGCTTGCAACTCCAGCCACACCAACCGTAACTGCCGGTTTGCAGAACAGGGCGAGTAACTACTTGGTAGATTGGAGTAAAACCTTTGAAAGTAACTCCGGCACGACCTTCAATGCCGGCACGGGAATTTTTACAGCACCCAGAAACGGAATTTATGTAGCCACTTTCACCACGGACCTGGCTCCATTGGCCATTAATTATACTACAGATCCTTTAAATCCTATTCAGATAGAAGCCATCTGGCAGCTTTATGATAATACGGCAGGATTGGCTGCCTCCAATATTGTCAATACAGTGAAATGTGCCAATACCATGTCCTCAAACAGTGTCGGAAATATTGATGCCGGAAGTAACTGTACCGCTTCATTCTATATGACGGCAGGACAAAGACTAATGCCTTATATCTGGTTTAATTTAAATAACTCAAACGTTGCGAATTTCTCGCTTAATAATACGGGAGGTTATAATAATCTTACCATAGCAGAACAGTAATCAGGAGATCTCATCAAGGGTTTTAATAAAAGCCGAAGGATGCAGCCCTGTGATCTTTTTGAACTCAAGAGAAAAGGCGCTGTGAGATGAATATCCCGTGATTTCAGCAAGATGATTGATCTTATATTTTCTATATTGAGGTTCGTTTTTCAATTGGGTGACAATATAATTGATCCTTAGATGATTAATGTACTGATTGAAATTGAATTTTTTATGTTTCTTAATAACCGTTGAAAGGTATTTTGTGTTGATATTCAACGTGTTTGCAAGGTTGTAACGAGAGATGTTTTTGTTGTTAAACTCAAGGTTTTCTTCAAAAATTTTTAATCCGTTTAGTATGTTTTCCTCTACTTCAGGCGAAATTTTTATTTCTATAGGAGTAGGGGTGTTTTTTGTCTGAATATCCTCAGAAGCTTCCTGTGGATCTTCCTCATAAATAACGGGAGAAATCCCTTCTCTGTAAATTTTTGCTACAACTTCTTTATGTTTTTTACGGAGACGAAGAGTATTGAAAATCACAGCGCCTAAAACAATAATCAGAGTAAGACAGGCTATAATAAGTCCTTTTGAAATGCTGTGACTTTCGTTGAGCTGTTGATGGAAGCTTTCCTCTTTTTTTGATAAAGTTTTGTTGACGGCCATGGCTTTGTTGTAAGCAATGTTGTCTTTTAAGGTAAGGTTTTCAATTTTATATTTTTCGGTATTAGACTCGTCGTGGAGCTGGGCATATGCTTCTTCAAGATTTTTCGTTACCTCAATTTTTTTTTCGTTGAAACCATACTGGTCTACAATGGCCAGAGATTTCTGATAATACAGGATTGCACTGTCTGGTTTATTCTGTTTTGAAAAAGAAAATCCGATATCATTAAGAATGTTGGCCTGAAGATAATAATTGCTTTCCCCTACTAATGAAAGAGCATTTGTAAAATAATATTTGGCTTCCCTGAATTTTTTTACTTCAGATAAATTATAGCCCATATTGGTGTAGGCAGAAATCAGCAATTCATTTCGTCTGGCAGTATTTTTTAGCTTCTGAAATTCCTGAATGGCACTTTTAGAATAAAATGCCTTCTCTTTGTACTGATCCTTATTGAGAAGAATCAAAAAAGAATTAAAGATCATGCCTTTCAGTTCATGTCCTTCTTCCGTATTATTGGTTTTTACTTCTGCCAGAGCATTTCTAAGACTTGTAGAAGATTCTTTAAGCAATCCGAGCTTTGCATACTGAGTTCCCTGCATTCTGTACGCCAGCGCCTTCCCAATGCTGTAATTGCTTTGCGTAGCTATTGTAAGCGCTTTATCTGCAAAATCAAGACTTTTTTCAGCATCTGATTTTAAATAGCTGTTGAAAGACTTTAAATAATAAGCCTTTGCAAGAAATTCCTGGTGGTTTCTTCTCCGGGCAGAATCAATGATCTTATTCAGAATAATTTCTGAGCTGTCAGGATTTTGAGAAGAAAGCATGCGGGCATACTTATATTGTCCCTCAAAATCAAATGATTGAGCGAGTGTAAAAATTGAAATAATAAGGAAGAAAAAGAGAATAATTTTTTTCTTCATTGTGTGTGTTTTTTATTTTTTCTGGTACTTCCAGTTGCGGCTTTTACCTTCAGCAATCCATTCCAAAGACTGTTCCAGTCTCTTATTTCTGGTAGCTTCTGTTTTAGCCTCGGAAACCCATGCAATATACTCTTTTCTGAAAGAGGGTGAAGCTTTTTCAAAAAAATCTTTTGCTTTTGGCTGGGCATTTAAAGCATTCTGAAAATAATCAGGAATTTCCATTTCTGTTTTGGAGGGTGCTGCTTTTTTCATGGTAACGCCCATATCCGTAAGCTCCATAGCTTCTGTAATTGCCTTTTTCAGCTGAGGTCTGGAGGGAAGATCTCCGACCTGCGTAATTTTTCCTAAACTGAACATCGAATTTTTCTCAATATCCTGAGTGATCTCCTGCATGGTTTTCATTTCCTTTTCCAGCCAGAATCCAAAAGTACAGTGCTGTTTGAAAGAAGCCATAGCACAAAGATTTTTCCCTTTATAAATAAAATGGGGAAAGCTCCACTTCATGGTTTCTTCGGCATCAGGACAGAACTCATGAACGGTTTCACGGATGTAATGCAGGATAGGTTTCGCAAAATCCTGTGATTTTTCAATATATGCATCAATTTTTGGACTGTATTTCTCCATCGTTTTTATTGGAATAATTGTACAATTTCATTAACAAGGAATTTTACCTGATCGGGCCTTCCTCTGTCATTTTTAGGGTTGTTGGAATAGCTTCCGGTTTTTACAATGACCATATTATGCTGCGGAACCATAATGATATATTGACCCTGTAATCCCAGAAAATAGTAATGTTTGATGGGGTTGTCATGATTGATCCAAAGGCCCATTCCATAAATGTTTTCAGACTTTTCGGTAGGAGTTCTCATCTGTTCAATGAAACCTTGATTAAGGATTTGCCGGTCTCCCGCTTTTCCGTCATCCAGAAATAACTGTCCCAGCTTGGCAAAATCTCTTGCATTGGAATGAATACAGCAATAGGTTTTTTCCATACCATGATCATCTGTAGTCCATTTAGCATTTTGTTCCATTCCCAGAGGAGCCCAGAACTTTTCTGATAAATAAGTTGCCAATGGTTTATCAAGAGCCTTACGCAGGGCAAAACCAAGAAGTTGTGTAGAACCGCTTTGATATTCAAATCTGACCCCTGGTTCTTCTTTGAATTTTCTTGTGAATACAGCTTTTACAAGGCTTTTTCCATAATAGGCTTTAGCATTGGGAAGAAAAGGATTGTTGTAGTCTTCATTCCAATCTAATCCCGCTTCCATTTGAGCTAAATTTTTAAGGGTAACCTGATTTCCGAAGGGTTTATTTTTAAATTCAGAATAAAAATCGGAGAACTTTTCATCAATAGATGGAATAATTCCTTCTTCCAGTGCTTTTCCCAAAAGCATCACAGTCACTGCTTTCGCCATAGAAAAAGAATTGGTTTGGGATAGCTGGTTATAGCCGTCCCAGTATTGTTCATGAAGAATTTTCCCATTCCTTATCACCACCAAAGCTGCTGTTTTGGAGTGTTTTAAATTGTCAACTAAATGTTTAGGTAAGTCTTTTTTGTTATACTCAGCATCCTCTTCCCAGAGCCTGGGCTCTTCCGTCGCAATAGGGTTGCTGGGGAAAAGGTCTCCATCGTCGATGTATGCACTTGATTTTCCTTTAAGGTAGGTTTTGGAAATACCACTAAATAAATAATCATATCCAAAAAAATAAGCTGCTGCTGCACCTGCTACAGCTCCACCTATCATATACTTTAGTATTCTCATTTTTTCATGAATGGGGTCTTTAACAAATTTAGAATAATTTGGTTATAAAATTTAAAATGAATCAGCAAATAAGTTATTTTTGTTCTTATTGAAGAAAACTATGACCAGAAAACTTTTTGTATTGGGGTACTTCCTATTTTCAATCATGGGAATGGCCCAGATTTATAAACCTATAGATACTGCAGATTATATACAGAGAAAAGCATTTTTAAAGAGTTTTGAAGGAAATAATGAAGCAACTGTAAAGAGGTTAAAGTCTCAATATTCCGGGAAAACAGGTTCTGAATTATCCAAAATTTATAAAGAATTCGGAACTGATTTTGAAAAGCAGGTGAAGAATAAGGATTTTATCTTTAAATCTGAATTTGAAACCAGTATACAATCTATGATTCTACGTCTTAAAAAGAATAATCCTACAATTCCTCAGGATCTGAAAATTCTGATTGCAAAAGACAACACTCCCAATGCTTACTGTCTTGCTGATGGAACCTTTGTCATCAACATGGGGCTTTACAGCTGGCTAAATAATGAGGAACAGATTGCTGCGGTAATTGCTCATGAGCTGGGACACAAAATAGAGGAACATTCCCTGAAGACTTTTTTGAAAATTATCGAACAGGATAAACAGGATAAAGTGGTGGTGCAGAATATAAAATCTACTACAACAAGCAGAAGCCAGGGCCAGAATCAAAAGGCATTCGATATTTTTAAAAATACAGCCTACAAGAAAGGAGTAGAAAGAAGACAAAGCGAAATGCAGGCAGATTCTCTCGGGTATGTTATCTTTAAAAACAGTGATTTCAAGAAGGCAGAATTTGTCAATGCTCTTCAGAGGCTGCAGGATTTTGATACAATCTCACCAAGAGAGCTGAAAGTAGAAACATATAAAAAGCTTTTTAATCTTCCCCGACAGGCGTTCAATGAAAAATGGATGAAAAAGGAAGACTTTTCACTATACAATTATAATTTTTACACAGAAAAACTGAACAAAGATTCTCTGGCATCGCATCCTGAAGTTTCCAGAAGAATTGAAATGCTTAAAAAGACTTTTGCAGAACTTAAAACACCTGTTACTCCGGAAAAACCTTCAGACCTGTTTTTAGCATTAAAAAAAACAGCAAGGATGGAGATTTTGCCCAATTATTTCCATTCGGAAGACTACGGACTGGGGATTTATGCAGCCATGCAGTTTTTGCAGGATGAAGAGGAGGAAAAATATTATAAAAGCTGGCTGGGAAAATGTTTCTCCAAAATATATGAAGCAAGAAAAAATTATAATCTGAACCGGTATCTGGACAGGATAGAGCCTAAGAGCCAAAGTGAAAGTTACCAGCAGTTTCTGAATTTCATGTGGAATTTAAGCCTTGATGAAATAAAAAATATAGCAGACTTTTATCAGACGAATGAGACGATAGCGAAGGTAAACTGATTTTCATTATGAATAATTGGAATATCAATAGGAACGGGCTTTAGCCCGTTTTTGAAATAATAGAAAATTCTATTGGCTTTAGCCAAACCTAAAAGAAAAACCCTGATGTTTAGTCAGGGTTCTTTTTGTATTAATAATTTAATTTTTCCAGACGGATCTTATTGAATTTTTCTTTTTCGTTATATTCCCGAAGAAGGATGTAGCCTTCTTTTCCAACGTATGGCGTTACTGCATAATTATCTTTTTCAGAAATTGGAATAATCTCCTGTTTGAATTTTCCATCAATAATGGTATTGATAAACAAATTCCATCTTTTCTGCCTGGTTACTTCGTCTTTTTGATAGTCACGATAGAAAAATACTACGTCTTTTCCTCCGTTGAGGTATTGTGAGAAGAGGTAATCGCTGTTGACCCATTTTGATTTTTCCTTTTCAAAAACCTGAACATTTTTCACTTTGAAATCTTTATCCGTGTAGATATACACAAGATCCGTGGTCTTCGGAGCGTTGTATTGCCCTGCCGGTTTGTATTTTTCGGATAAAATACCCACACTTCCATCGTTCATAAAGTACATATCTTTGGTCTGAAGCATATAACCGCTTTCTACCATTCCATATTTGTCGACCTTTGGAAGAAAAGCAGAAATATTGGGTTCATAATTGATCGCTTTCATATCAACTGAAAAATCAGATTTGTTGAGGACCATTCTTGCAAATCCCACTGATTCTGAATCATCATAGTTTCTTCCCAGCAGAACTACTTTATCATCAAACGTTTTATCATTATCAAGTTTTCTGTAGTTGGAGTAGAAGGATTCAATATTATCTATTGTATCATCAGATAGTCCGGTAATCGGTTTGTTGGATGTTTCTTTTCCGGTTTTCATGTCAAGAACCATCAGATTGAATGTCTTCTGCTTGTCATTCACTTTCTTCAGGATACAGTACATATAATTTTCGTCTCTTTCCAGAACGGATAAAGTGGTGTACAGTTTTTTACTTCCGTCAGTGTTATATTTGTATCTCCAGATTTCCTTTTTGTTGTCATCAAATCTCATGAGGCTGTTGCTGTTTTCGTACTTCCCGTAGTCTTTGTATTCAACAGCAAAATAACCACCTTCTTTCAGTTCTCCTACTGCAGAAACGTAGTTGTAGCCTTTCTCTTTTTTCTCATCTCGGTTTTCCTTACGTTGTTCTTTCCAGCTTTTCGGCTCGTTGATCTCTTTGAAACTACCGTTTTCCAGGTAATCATAATATATTTTTCGGGTAATAGAGTTGGTTTTCGGATCAATTACCATAGAAACCGGAGTAAATACTTCTTTGCTTTTCACAAGAGAATAATCCATCATGGAAGGCTTTAAGATAATCTGACCTTTAAAATCAACATATCCCAAATAAGAGGCAGCCGTGATATCTCCTTCAAATTCTTTATTGGCAACAGGGTTGAGGTTTTTGTCCAGGATAACATATTCAAACTTTTTGGTTTTATCACCGGATTTTCCGTAAGAATATAGAGAAACGTAGCCGTAAAGATTGTCTTTATCATCAAATAGAGCATTCATTCCCACGTGATCACCTGCAGCGAGAGTTGTGAGGTCCTGAGTTTGAGAAAATGCAAATGTCTGGATGAGCCCAAACATTATCAGCGTTATTTTTTTCATGGTTAAAATTTGAAGGATAAAAATAATAAATTAACCTATATGTTGCGAAAAATAAAAAGCCCTGAAAATAATTCCAGAGCTTACTATCTAAAAATGCAAAATAATTATTAATAGTACTCGTAAAGCCAGTTATGAGTACTTGTTCCATAACCAGAACTGTCATATGTAGTAACAGCTTTGGTAGGATAGTTATCTCCGTTAAGCGTGTAAACTGCAGTGATTTTGTTCGTTCCATTGGATGAACCAGAATAACTCTCCGTTTGATTCAATAAATTATTATAACCTATTTGTCCGTCACTCACGTCAAATAAATTGATCTTAACAAAACCTTTTATACCTTTCATCGGACTATTGAAGGTGTCATAAGTATTGGTGATATTGTAGGTAACTCCGTTATAAGTATATTTGGCTGAAGCCACATTTCCGGCATTGGTTAAATTAACATCCACCTGTGCAAATACAAGATTGGAATATGTTCCTGTCGCAGGATTATAAGTTCCGCTTTTATATTCATCAAACTGAACATGGGTATCACTGAGATACTGATAGATTTTGGTATAGGTAAGCGTTCCCTGTTCTTTATCAGTTATCTTTTCCGTTGAAAGTCTTCCATTAGAATAGGTGAATTCTCTCATCAGAACCAGAGCGCCACCAATGAACTCTTCTGTTTTAGCAATATAATCTCCACTGTAAGTATAAACAACTCTATCATCATCCGGCGCATTATAAGTTTCTACAAGCTTATCACCGTTATACTTAAATTCCACCACATAGGGCTGACCTCCCGGATTGACGTCTGTTGCTTTTTTTAAGAGGTGAAAAGGACCGTTATTATTGTTCTGAGAATTATTGCTGTTGTCTCTGTGGTCGGCCGGATTATCATTAGACACACAACTTGAGAGCAATACCACAGCAAGTGATGAAAACATCAGTTTTTTCATGGTTATTATTAGTTTAGTTTTTAGTCCGCTAAAAATAATCATTTTTATGGTAGGTTGATCCGGAATGTGCGAAAAATAAAAAAGCCCTGAAACCAGGGCTTTTAAACTATAATTGAGAAAGTAAATTTCTGAAGTTCGTTTTCTCATCAATGATTCTTCTCAACTCTGAAACAGGAACTCTTTCCTGCTGCATCGTATCTCTGTCTCTGATGGTTACCGTGTGATCAACTAAAGAGTCATGATCTACAGTGATACAGTATGGAGTACCAATGGCATCCTGTCTTCTGTAACGTTTTCCGATGGCATCTTTCTCCTCGTAGAATAAGTTGAAATCATATTTCAGATCATTGAAGATCTTTTCTGCATATTCTGCTAAACCATCTCTCTTCATCAATGGAAGAATAGCTGCTTTAATTGGTGCTAATGCTGGTGGTAACGATAAAACTGTTCTTTCTGAACCGTCTTCTAACGTTTCGTCTCTTAAACAATGAGAGAAGATTGAAAGGAATAATCTGTCTAAACCTACAGAAGTTTCCACTACATAAGGAACATAGTTTTCGTTTCTTTCAGGATCAAAGAACTGAAGTTTTCTTCCTGAGAATTCTTCATGCGCTTTTAAGTCGAAATCCGTTCTTGAGTGAATACCTTCCAGTTCTTTAAATCCGAATGGGAAGTTAAACTCAATATCAGCCGCAGCATTTGCATAGTGAGCAAGCTTTTCGTGATCGTGGAATCTGTAGTTCTCATTACCCAAACCTAAAGCTCTGTGCCAGTTCAGACGTTTTTGCTTCCACTGCTCGTAGAATTCAAGTTCTGTTCCCGGAGCAACGAAGAACTGCATTTCCATCTGTTCAAATTCACGCATTCTGAAGATAAACTGTCTTGCAACAATCTCATTTCTGAAAGCCTTACCAATCTGAGCAATACCGAAAGGAAGTTTATGACGTGAAGTTTTCTGTACATTCAGGAAGTTCACAAAGATACCCTGAGCCGTTTCCGGTCTCAAATAAAGATCCATTGCACTGTCAGCAGAAGCTCCCAGTTTTGTTCCGAACATCAGGTTGAATTGTCTTACCTCCGTCCAGTTTTTAGAACCTGTATCAGGATCTGCAATTTCAAGCTCTTCAATCAAAGCTTTTACATCAGCAAGATCTTCATTTTCCAGAGACTTTGCCAGCCTTGAAAGAATAGCCTCTCTTTTGGCTCTGTATTCCAGAATTTTTGGATTCGTAGCCACAAACTGATCTTTATCGAAAGCATCCCCGAATCTTTTCGCTGCCTTTTCGATTTCTTTATTCTCTTTATCTTCAATTTTAGCACAATAATCTTCCACCAAAACGTCTGCTCTGAAACGTTTCTTAGAATCTTTATTGTCAATCAATGGATCGTTGAAAGCGTCTACGTGGCCTGATGCCTTCCATGTGGTTGGGTGCATAAGGATCGCCGAATCAATGCCGACAATATTTTCGTTAAGCTGTACCATAGCTTTCCACCAATATTGTTTGATATTATTTTTTAGTTCGGCACCGTTCTGTCCATAATCATAAACAGCGGATAAACCATCATAGATCTCACTCGATGGGAAAATAAAACCATATTCTTTAGCGTGAGAAATCACTTTCTTGAAAACATCTTCTTGCTTTGCCATAATTTTTTTAACGTCTGAAATGCAAAAATATGAATTTGGAATCAAAATCATGAGTTTCAATAAAAAAAGCCGTTAATAAACAGGCAAATATTTACAATTTAATTTTTAAGGAGCCGGGAACCCGCTCTCCGTTGCAATTCCTCGCTCGGCGGCTCTGCTTCGCGCCGCCGCCTCACTGCGGGATTTTCTCTTAGATCGGGGCTATTGATAAAGGAATGTCTAAACCTAACAGGTTTTCAAAACCTGTTAGGTTTACCAAGATAGCAGCATATAATATCAGTCGAAAATCTTTACTTTTGCACCATGTTAGAAATTCTTTATCGTGACGAACATATTATAGCCATTAACAAGCCCAGCGGATTACTGGTTCATAAATCTTTCTATGCGGGAGAAGCCGATACCTACGCTATTCAGGAATTGAAGAAGCAGATTGGACAAAAAGTGTATCCTGTACACCGTTTAGACCGAAAAACTTCGGGTGTTCTGCTGTTTACCCTAGATAAAGATACTCTTAGAATCATGAGTGAACAGTTTGCATCACGAGAAGTGGAGAAGAAATATCTGGCCATTCTTCGGGGCTGGACAAAAGAAGAAGAAACCATTGATTATGATTTAGTTAATGAAAATGAAGTTAAACAAAACGCCGTTACAAACTATCGACGTTTGCAGACTTCAGAAATAGATTTACCTTTTCTAAAGCACCAGACTTCGAGATATTCTTTGGTAGAAGCAATTCCTGAAACCGGAAGATTCCATCAGTTGAGAAAACATTTTAAACATATTCTGCATCCTATTTTAGGTTGCCGGAAACACGGATGCAATAAACAAAATAAACTGTGGCTTCAAACATTTGAGATCAGCAAAATGACGCTTCATGCACACCAGCTGATTTTCAATCATCCTCTTTCTAACGAAAGAATTACCGTAAATGCTACTATAGATGAGGAATTCAAAAGAGTAGGAGATATTCTGAAATTTGACCTGAGCGCGTACTCTTCATTAAAATCTTAAGATTTTAAATAACCTTGACAAGGTTGGGGAAGGTATTTCTCTGCTTCTATTGTTTTAACGCAATGCTCGCAAAG